>CBDBMR010000001.1:0-191516 GCA_965207535.1 Rhodospirillales bacterium
CCTTCCCCCTCCCGGCCTCGGGCTCCGGATTCTACGCGCGCACGCTTTATGCCGTCAATTCCGACTATCCCGGACCTGTACTCCTTGAACTTCTGGAGCCGCCGCTTAGCGGCGCGGTTGCGGCGGGCGCCTTCACGCTGGTGGACGAGCGCATGGTGCTGCGCCTCACCAGCCTGGAATACCGAGGGCGGCGCGTGGCCGCCGACGGCTGGGCGGTCGGTCTCGATTGCGCCTGTTACGGCATTGCCGGCGAGGTCGACAGCCATTTCTTCCGGCGTGTGCTGCTGCCCGCCGCGGTGAGTTTCGCGGAGGGCTTCCTGACCGCGATGGGCCGTCCCGCCGAGAGCATCAGCGTCGGCAGCGGCGATGTGCGCTATGAGCGGCGGGAGAGCTCGGCCCGCGACGCGGCCCATACGGGCCTCGGGACGGCGGCGCGCTCCGCAGGCAACATCCTTCTGGAGACCGCGCCCAAGCGTCCCACGATACGCATCCCCCGCGACACCGAACTCATCGTCCTGTTCGCCCGCCCGCCGGGATCAACGCCGGAGAGCGGGCCGCAACCAAGCGGCGCCGTCCCGGACGTGAACCCGCGGAACGGGAGGACCGGCGGTGGCTGAGCAAAAAGACCTGGGACAGGCAATGATTTCGCTGGTTCGCGATCTCGAGCCGGGCCTGCTGCTGCTCGTCTCGGCGGTTTGCTACGTTCTGGCGCTGGCCGCATTCGCGCAGGGCGCCCTGCGGCTGCTGAAAACCTCGGAGGACAAGTTTCACGCGCCGTCGGGCGGCGGCACGGCGCTGAGCTTCCTGATCTGCATTCTCATGGCGGCATTGCCGTCGTGGCTCTCGGCGTCGGGTGAAAGCCTGTTTGGGGCCGGGACGCCGTCGTCCGCGGCGAGCCTCGGCTATGGCGCCCGCGGCGCCGATTACGACGCGCTGCTGGCGGCCGTCTTCACGCTTGTCGGCCTTGTCGGACTGTTCGCCTTCATCCGGGGCGCCTTCGTGTTGCGCGCCGCCGCCGACGGAAAGCCCGGCGCGGGCGCGCCCAAGGCCTTCGCCCATATGGTGGGCGGCATAGCCGCCTGGCACATCGTCGCGGTGATCGAGGCGGTCCAGACCAGCCTCGGCATCGCCGTCCTGAACATCCACTGAAAGGAAATCCGATGACCCCCGAAAAACCCGCAAGGCGCCCTCTTTTCGAACGGACCGCGCGCCTGTTTGGCGGCGCGCTCTCCGCCATGTCATGGGCGGCGGCGGGACCGGCATTTGCGGTCTCGCTCGGCGACATGGCGAGGGAGGCGGCGGACGATCTGGAGGCGGTGCCAACCCTGCTGGCGATCACCTTTTACATCATCGGCGCCGCCATTGTCGGGTTCGGGCTTCTCAAGCTGAAACGCCATGTGGATCACCCCCAGCAGACCACCATCGGCAGCGGCCTGATCGCCATCCTGATCGGCGTCGCACTGATCGCGGCGCCCGCCGTGATCAACGCGCTGGGCGACACTCTGGGCCTGAGCGGCGGCAGCCACACCGTAATCAAGCCCAGGCTCTAGGAAGGCGCGAACCATGCCATTCTCACTATCCGGCGCTATCGAGGACGTGCAGCGGCTGAGTTGGGCGGTCCGCCGGAAACCGCTGGAGAGTTTTATGCTGCCGGCCGCGGCATTTTCGCTGCCCGGCGGGACAGGCGCGATGGCCTGCAGGGACGGCTCGCTGGTCTCCCTGTTCCAGCTCGACGGCGCGCGCTCGATGATGGGCCCCCGGGAACTCGACGGTTTCGTCGAACTTGGCGCGCGGCGCCTCAACGGGATATTCACCGGACCGGGCCACGCCTTGCACGTAATGTTCGAACGCGCGCCGGACGAGGCGGACCGGCTGGTCGCGTCGGCGGGAGAGCGAACCCTGCGTCAATGCGAGCGGCTCGGGCTGGCGCTGGGCGACGTGATCGCCGAGCGAGGCCGCCGGCTGGCGCCGTTGATGGCCGCCGAGAGCTTTCTGGCGGCTGCCTGGACCCGTCCCTCGGCGTTGGCCCCGGACCAGTTGAAACGCGGCCGCAAGCGGCTTGCCGAGCGGCTGCGCCATTGGCTGCCCGACGCAGCCGAGAGCCAATGCCCGTATCTCGCCCCCGAGGGGCTGGCATCCCGGCACGAGGCGTATCTCGATACCCTCGCGGCCCTCCTTGCCGAGGCCGGGATCGTGGCGGAAACACTCGGCGCCGATGCCGCGTCCGCCACACTGCGCTGGCTGCTGAATGGCGCCGATACGACCGCCCGGGATTGGCGCCCGGTGACGGCGGCCAACGACGCGCCCCCGCGCCTGACCGCGCCGCCCGAAGCGGGCGCGTTCCCGCCGCCTCTCGGGCCGCAATTGCTCATCCGGGACCCCGAACGGAGCGGCGGAGGCATCCGCATCGGGGAACGGCTCTACGGAGCGCTCGACATGGCGCTCGGGCCGCGCCGGGCGCGCCCTTTCTCCGAACTGATGGAGCGCCTCTCACATGCCGGATTGCCCTGCCGGTTTTCCTTGTTGATCGAGGGCGGCGGATTGACCGGCCTGGATGCCGCCATGACAAGCGTCGCGGCGGCCTTCCTGGCGTTCTCGTCCGACGATAGCCTGCTGGTGCGCAACGCCATGCGGGAGATGACCGCGCTCGGCGCCGATGCCCACGCCATCGTCCGGCTGCGTCTCGGCTTGCTTACCTGGGTCGCGCCGGAAGACGGCGCGGACGCGCTCGGCCGGCGCATGAGCCGCCTGCAACAACTCGCCGAAGGCTGGGGGGAGACCGTGTTCACGCCGCTCGTCGGCGATCCCCTGGAAAGCGTCGCCGCCTCGGTGCCCGGCTTTTGCTGCGGTGCCACCGCCGAGCCCGCCCTGGCGCCCCTTACCGAAGCGCTCCGCCTGCTGCCGGTTGGACGGCCCGCGCCCTTGTCGAAAGACACGGCCGGGCACCTGTTCCGGGCGGCCGACGGCAAACCGTTGCCGTTCGCCTGGGAGGACGGGAGGACTACGGATTCGAGCTGATCTACGGCGTGCCCGGGCGCGGCAAATCGGTGCTGATGAACAGTCTCGGCCTCGCCTTCAGTCTGCAGGACGGCCAGGCCCGGTTGCCGCTCTCGGCGACCATCGATATCGGCCCATCATCGGCCGGGCTGATCTCGCTGATCCGTGAAGCCCTGCCGCCGGAACGCCGCCATGAGGCCGGCTGGTTTGCCCTTCGCATGACCCGCGACCACGCGATCAACCCCTGCGACACTCAACTCGGGTGCCGCGCGCCCCTTCCGGCCGAGCGCGCCTTTCTGGTCAATCTATTGGGCCTGATGATGACGCCCGCCGGCGCAGAAGGCGTCCCCGACGGCATGCGCGAGTTGATCGGTCCGGCCATTACGGCGGTCTACCGGCTGCGTTCGGACAAGATCGCCGGCGCCGAGCCGCACGCCTATACCGAGGGGCGCGACGGATTGGTCGACAAGGCGCTGGCCGCCGCCGGGATCGTCCCGCCGGAGGCGCCGCTGTGGTGGGAGATCGTCGATCTGTTGTTCGAGGCGGGCGCTCACGATGCCGCGGCGCGGGCCCAACTCTACGCCGTGCCGGTCCTGGGTGATCTGTTGGCCGCCGTGCGCGAGCCGGCCGTACAGGGGCTGGTCGGCGATACCGCCCATGGCATCGGCGGCGAGACGGTGACCCAGGCCTTCATCCGCATCCTGACAGCGCTTTCGGGCGACTGGCCGATCATGTTCGCGCCCACGGCCTTCGATATCGGGCATGTGCGTATCGCGGCCATGGATCTCGCCGAGGTGGCGCCCCACGGCTCGCCCGAGGCCGCCCGGCAGACCGCCGCCTTCTACCTGCTTGCCCGTCACGCGTTGACCCGCCACTGGTGGATCGGCGAGGAGGCGCTCGCCGATATCCCCAAGCCCTACCGGGCCTGGCACGCGGCCCGCCTGCGCGATATCCGCGAGGCGCCCAAGCGGCTCGCCTTCGATGAGTTCCACCGCACCGCCGGCGCGCCCGCCGTGCGCGCCCAGGTCGAGCGCGACGTGCGCGAGGCGCGCAAGCTCAGGGTGCGCATCGCGCTGGCCTCGCAGCGTCTGGAGGATTTCGGGGGGGCCATGACCGAGCTTGCCAACCGCTACTGGATCCTCGGCGCAGGCGGCAAGACCCAGGAGATCGAGACGCTGTCCGGGATTTTCGCGCTGAGCGAGACCCTGAAGGACGCCATCCGCTACCGGCTGCCGGGACCCGGCAAGGACGGCGCCCCGGCCCTGCTCATCGCCGGCGATGCGCGCGGGCGTTTCGAGCAATTGATCGTCAATACGCCGGGACCGGCGGAATTGTGGGCGCTGACCACCAGCCCCGCCGACGTGGCGCTGCGCCGCCGTCTCCAGGCCCGGTTGGCGCCGGCCCGGGCGCGGCGTGTCCTGGCGCGGGCCTTTCCCACGGGTTCCGCGCGCACGGCAATCGATGCCGGGCTTGGCCGTCTCGCGGCGGGGAATGCTCAAGGCACCGAGGAAGACGTGCTCGACCGCATCGCCGACGAACTCGTCCGGGAGGCCGAAATCGATCGAACCGAAGCAAACGTATGAATCAACCAAAAGGAGGAACAAGCGATGATGAACATGAACCGGGTAACATTATTGGGGCATGCGGGACGCGATCCTGAAACCCGCACGACGCGGAACGGCGGCATGGTCGCCAAGTTCACCCTGGCGACCACTGAGAAGTGGCGCAAGGACGGCGAACTGTCCGAAGCCACCGAGTGGCACAGGATCGTCGCGTTCGGCCCCGCCGCCGAGGCGGCGGCGAAGCTGGTCCGCAAGGGCGCCGCGCTTCTGGTCGAAGGCCGCATCGCCGGCCGTGAATACCGGGACAAGGAAGGCGTAACACACCGTGTGACGGAGATTGTCGTTGCCGGCCCGCAAGGGACGCTGAACCTGCTGTCGCCGCGTCCGGACGAAGATCCTGCGGCAGATGGCGACGCCGCCGGGACCGCCGACGCCTCCGGGAACGGAGGCGGCAATGAATAGGCGCGCGGCGCTGCCGCTCGCGGCCGTTGTACTCGTGGCCGGCCTCGGGATGCCGCCGGCCGCGGCCCAAACACCGCCGCCCGCCGCGGGTGCGGCGGATATGGGCTGCGATCCGGGCATCCGCCAGGCGCTGGCGGCGAGCGCCCGGCGGGGCGTCGAGCAGGAACTGGTGGTCATCCGCAATCCCGATCAGGGAATTCGCCATCCGGATTCGATCCTCGACTTCTCCTGCCTGGAGGACCTGTTCAACTACAGGGCCTTTAATGTCCTGTTCGACCCGGGCCGCGCACTCGAGGAAATCCTCGGTCTTGCGCAACGCCGGGTCTGTGAGATCGCGCGCAATGCGTACCGCGATTATGTCGGGCGCGCGCTCGACGCCACGGTCTATACCTCGCGGCTTCCCCGGCTGCCGGGGCTCGATATCGACGGGCGTTACGGCAACATCCTGCGCGACAGCGGGGTCAAAGCCGAGCGCTTTCGCGGCGTTGTCGGAGGCGGGCAATGAAGATCACCGAATGTTGCCGAATATTACACCGGATGATCCTTCCGGCCGCCGCTATCGGACCGGTGGCGGCGGGGGTGCTGGCGGGGGTGCTGGCCGTGCTGCCCGCGGAAGCCCATTCGCCGTGCGATCCGACCGACAACGACCGGGCCGAGGCGAGCCGCGTGCTGGTGGGGCTTACCCGCGAAATAGACGTCATGGAAGCAAACATCGCCGAGGCGCTGCGCCTGCAGACGGGTCAGCTCTCGGGCTACGCGGCGCAAAGCGCCAAGGCGGTCACCGGGGCGCTCGATGCCCAGACCGGTCTTCAGGCGCAGATCGCCCGCGAGGTCGAAGAAACCAGGGCCATGCGGGCGCGGCGGCCCACGGACAGCGGTTGCGCCGCGATCACCGGGCTCTCTGGGCTCCAAGCGGCGAGGCAAGCGGCGGAAAGCGCCTATGCGCGAGCGGCGGGCGCCGAGACGGGGCGCATCGCGGGCGACCGCGCCGCGGTTCCCGATGCCGGCGCCGCCGCCGGCAATGCGGCCCGTTTCCGGACCGTTACCGATCTCTACTGCAACGCCGCACGCGCCGGTGAGGATCCATCGCCCTGCCGCGGCGAGGACGCGCTGCACGCCGCCGATCTTCAGGCCGCCAATCTGTTCGACCGCCGCACCTTCGCGAGCGAGGCGGAATTGCGAACCGCGGTCGAGTTGTCGCGCAATCTCATCGCGCCCGTGGTGCACGACCCGCCGGCGCTGGCCTCGGCCGAGACCGATCAGGAGCGCCGCCGCGTCCTGCTGGCGCGCTCGGCCGATGCCCGTGCCGCATTGGCGGGCGACTACTTCGCTCACGCCCGCGCGCTCCGCGCACCGGGTGCGGCACTCGGGTCCTGGGCCGCCCGAGCCGCGGCGGGGCGCGATGCCGGGACGCCTGTCAGCCGCTACGAACTGCTGGAACTGCTCGCCAGCCGCCGCTTCGAGAACCCCGCATGGTTCGTCGACCTCCAGGCGATGGGCACGGAAAACCTGCTGCGCGAGATGGTCACCCTGCAAGCGGTATCCCTGATGCTCGATTGGCGCCGCTATCGTCTCGACGAACGGCGGGGCGCCATCGACGCCACCGGGATGGCGCTGGCCGCCGAACGGATGCGCCATCTGCCCGGTCTCGTCAATCCGGCTGCGGGCGCCAACTGAGCCGTGGGCGCGCTCCGCCTCCTGTTTGCCCCCGAGATTACACGCTCTCTCACGGACGCGGCGCGGTCTTCGGCCGAGCTGGTCCGCCGGATGGGGGCATTGCGGCTTTTAGGGACGGGCGTCGCTTGGGCGAAGGCGGAGGATGACCACGGAAACGATCATCCGGCGCGAAGTCCGCTGAAGCCAAACAGGCGGCTGTCGCGAAAGAGGCGCTCCCCTTCCTCTCCATCCATTGCCGCGCTGCTCGCCGGTTCCGGATTGATCGGCGCGGGTCTGGCGGGCCTCGGCGGCCTGTTGTTGTCCGACCCGGCAACCGCGCAGACGATCGACCGGGGCCTGTTCGCCGATACCGACCGCGCGACGCGGGACGTACTCGCTTTTCTCGGCGATATCGGCAAGGGGCGCCATGCCGTGCTGGGCGACATGCTGTTCGTCTTTAATGCCGGCGTGTTGGCGCTCGCCGGGTTCCTGCTCGTCTGGCACACGGCGGCCGGCACTCTCGATACCGCCCGCGAAGGCCGCTTCGGCTTCGGCGCCTGGGAAATCGTGCGCATCGTCGCCGCCATTGCCCTGATGGCGCCGCTGCCGGGCGGCATGAACGGCGCCCAGCACGCGGTGATCGGCCTTGCCCATCTCGGCGGCGATTTCGCCAACGCGGTCTGGAAACCGTTCTCCGAGGAAGCGCTCGCCGAGGGCAAGCCCATCGCGCCCAGGCCGCGCGAGGCCGTCTGGCGCGCCGCCATCGCCCGGGCCCTTATCCTCGAGACCTGCCGCTTCGCCGCCAACGAAAGCGCCGCCCGCGCCGGCGATGCGCCTTATATTGAACTTCGCGAGGAACGCCTGGACCGCAAGTCCCCCGGGACCACCCGGGTCCGGCGCATCGAGGGCTCGATCCTCCACTACGACGGCGCCGGGCGCGGCATGCCGGGCGATCTCTGCGGCGCGATCCGCTTCGCCGGGCTTGGGGCCGAGGGCGCGCCCGGCCTCGCCGCGGCGGGGCACCGCAACGCGTTGGCGGCGCTGCTGCCCGACCTTCGCGTCATCGCCGCCGGTCTCGCCGCCCATTACGTGACGGGATCGCCGGTCTACGGCCGGCCCTTGCCCGATCTCGATAGGCTGCTGGAGAGAAGCGGCTTGGCCGGCCGCTATGCGGGCGTGCTCGATACCGCCCTTGCCCAGGCCGCGTCGGAGGAACAGGCGGCCCTTGCCCGTGTGGTGGCCGAGGATGCGAAGGAAGCAAGCTGGATGTCGGCCGCGAGCTTCTTCAACACCATCGCCCACCGCACCGGCCTCTTCCAGGCCGCAGCCCACAATATCCCCGCTGTCGGCCTGCCGCCGCCCAGCCTGGGAAAATGGGCGCCCGCCGCCGATGCCGCCGTCAAGGGACTGACAACGGCGCTGATCCAGTCCCGCGGCTATCAGCCCCTGCTGTTCACCGCCGCCGCCGGGGGCGCCGCCGCTTTGCCCGCGCCGGGCGGAGATGGCGGCATGGCGGCGGGGTTGCTGGAGTTCATCGATCTCGACAGCGTGATCGTCACCGACAGCGGCAATCCGATCGCCGATCTCGCGGCTCTCGGCCATGGCCTGATGAACGCGGCCCTTGCCGCCATGACGGCGCTGATGGGCGCGGCCGCCGGATCGGGGCTGCTCGAATCGGTGCCTTTCATCGGAAAAGGCCTCGATATGTTTGAATCCGTCTGGCAGGTCACCGACGGCCTCGTTTCCGCGGTGCTCGGCATCCTGCTGATCGCCGGCGCGGTGCTTGCCTACCTGCTGCCGGCGCTGCCCTTCATCCGTTTCCTGTTCGCCATCCTCGGCTGGGTCATAAATGTCGCCGTGGCGGTGCTCGCCATCACCGTGTTTGCCGCGGCCCATGTGACCCGCGGCGACGGCAACCGGCTCGCCACCCAGGCAACGCGCCTGGGCTGGTTGTTCCTGCCCGGCCTTGTTCTGCGCCCGCCGTTGATGCTGTTCGGACTGATCGCCGGGTACTTCGTGTTCCTGGCGGGACTCGGCCTGTTCAACGAGGTCTGGCTCCCCCAAATGCGCGACGCCGGCGCTTCGGGCGGCCTCGGCCCCGTCGGCTTCCTCGCCATGCTCACCCTTTACGTGATGATCGCCTACGGGCTGATGAACGCCGCGTTCAAGCTGATCGACATTTTGCCCTCGGCCGTCCTCGACTGGATCGGCGGGCGCGGCGGCGGCGGTGACGAAGGGGGCGACCGGGTCGGCGGCGCCGTGACCGGCGCCTTCTCGCGGATAGGCGGCTTGCGGATCGGCGCCGGAGCACGGCGCGGCGGCGGGATTGCCGGCAGCCGCTGAGCTTTACCGCAACGCACGCCAGACCCAAGGAAATCGAACCCATGCGTTTCCTGCCGATTTGCTTTTCCATCCTGCTGCTTGCCGGCGGCGCCGGCTGGTCCGTCTTTCTGTCGGCGGAGGTCCGCCCCGCCGAACTCCGCATCGCCGTGCTCGGCGGCGTGCTGGCGCTCGCCCTGGCCGCCTTCATGTGCAGCGACCGCAAGGAGAAGGCATCCTGGTTCCGCTTCGGGCTCTACGGAGCGGCAATGATGATCTGCGGCGCCACGATCTGGATGGAGATTGTCCGGCCCGTGCTCGGTTCGGCCTCTCCCGGGGGTTTACTGAACTACCTCGGGAAATTGAACGGCTATGCGCTGGCGCTGATCCCCGTGTCGTTAACGGGCTTCCTGGTGTCTTTCGTGTTGTGGTTCGAAGTCATCATCGACAGCTTCAAATATCTCCAGTCCGGCCGCCGGCGGCGGCGCGCCGAGTCCGATCTCTACGGCCGCGCGCGGCTGCTCGGCAGGCATTTCCTGCGCCGTCTCGCCAAACGCCAGGGCATTCTGCTCGGCCAGTGGGGCGCCGGCCGCAAGGCCAAGCTGATCGGCTGGTCCCTGGAAGGCTCCGCCATCACGGTGGCGCCGCCCCGCGCCGGCAAGGGCGCAACCATCGCCCTCAACCTGCTGTCGCCCGGCCACCGGGGGTTCCAGGGATCGACCGTCACCATAGACCCGCGCGGCGAGCTCTGGTGTATCGCCGCCTGGCGGCGACGCGAACTGGGCCGCCGCGCGCTGCTGATCGACCCCTTCGGCGTGGTCAATGGGCTCAGGGAGCAGTTCCCCGAAATCCATCCGCCAGATGCGGCCGGCGCGACATACAACCCGATAGACTTCATTCGAGGGAGCGACAGCCTTGCCGTGCGCGACATCAATGTCCTGCTGGACGCCCTACTCACGCCGCCGCGACCGGGCGCGCACCAGAACAGCCGGCACTTCTACGAATCCGCCCGTGCCGTTATCGCCGGCTACATGGCCTGGGTCCGGTTCAGGGAGCCGCCCGAACGGCGCACCCTCGCAACCCTCCATGAGATGCTGTCGATGACGCCACAGGAAAGGGAGGTATTCGCGACGCAGGTCAGGAAGACCAGGCGCTTCGCCGGGGGACTTGCCCATATCGCGGTTGAGCGCCAAGCCCAGGTCGGCAAGGAAGAAGGCGGTTCCAACTTCACCACGATCGCCAACCAGTTCTCTTTTCTCAATTATCCCGAACTGTTGGAACACACCCAAAAATCGAGCTTTGATCCCCTCGAGCTTGCCGAAGGCAACACCGACCTGTTCGTGGTTGCCCCCGAGGAGACCATAGAGCACGTCAAGGGCTGGCTGCGACTCTGGGTCGCCATCCCCAACGCCGTCGCCGGTATAAAACCCCTCAAGCGCGACCTGCTGATCGTCATTGACGAGATGCCCCGCCTGGGCTATCTCAAGCCGGTCATGGACGGCTACACCATGGCCGCCGGCAAGGGCGTCCACTTCTGGTGCTTCGCCCAGTCGATCTCGGCCCTCGATTCAACCTGGGGCAAGGAGCACCGCAAGACGCTCATCCATTTGGCGGAGTTGGTCCAGATTTTGGGCTTCCCCCGCACCGATGCCGAGGGCGCCGAGGAACTCTCCAAGGCCATCGGCACCGCCACCTTCGAGGCCAGGACGGAAAGCCGGTCCGGCACGATCGCCGAGAGCCGCATCGTCACCGCCAACACCCAGTGGCAGGCCGGAGACTCCCGCGCCCTGGTGCGCGAGCGCCTGATAACCCCGGACGAGCTGATGACCCTTGGACCCGACCGGCAATATGTGATCGCCGCGTCCAAGGACGTGCCGCGCGATGCGCTTCACATCCATCACGCCCGGTATTGGCTCCGGCCGGACAGCCGTAACCTCGCCGATCCCAACCCGTTCGTGTTGCGCAAGCAAGGTGCGGAAATGGCCTATGCCGGAAACAACCGGACGCGGACCGAGAGTGAAGCTGCCATTTGAGTTGAGGTCCACCCGGCCCAGGTGATTCATTGAAGGTCGCCAAGAGCGAAACAGGGGACTGAAGTTCCGGGACGAGGAGTTGTTCGACCCAGGCCTTGAAGCAGCGGGCACTGATCGGGCCATTGAAGACATAGGGCGTGAAACCCTTAGGCGTTGCCTTTCTGCGCCCAATCCGGCAGTGGGGCCATATTGGTCATGATCCAGGTCCCGTCGACGAACACAAGGCGGTCCGCCTCGAGCCGCCCCCTCAATGCCTGTCTAACCATCTGAAATGCCGAGGGTGCGCGCCTTGTCGACGAGGTTCTCGGTGATGCCGCTGCCGGGGAACGCGATGACGCCCTTCGGCAGGAGGTTCGCATGCGGTACTACGCCCTTGATGCTTGGCTGTGCAGGACCTATGCACAACAGATCGGAAACACCAATCCGGAGGACTGGAAACCCTTCATCCGCCGTGCCGAAGCGCTATACGCGTTGATCGCTTGCAAGCGAGGCGGCGAGTCCGGTGTTGCGGGTATCGAGTAGGCGCAGAAAACACTCAACGCGAACGGAACAGGTTCAATCGACTTCGCGACGGCCGCGGAACCCGGCAGCGAAGTCTACTACCTCAAGCAAACCTGGGGCATAAGCCACACGTAATTCGCAAATCGAACTGCACCTATCTATTCCAATTCGACTTCCAAGCTGCAAATTCGGAAGGCCTGATGCGGTAGCGGGAGAAGTTGCCCTCGTGAATGCTCAGCAGTTCACGTTCGACGACTTCGCGAAAGCGCTCACGCTCCGCATCTTCGATATGCTCCACCGCCCACGCGCCGATGTGGGTGTTTGCCGCTCTCTTGTCCATCCCTTGTCGAAGGACGTCTCCGACGAGATCACGTATCGCCGTCCGGTGCATCAATCTGAAAGGGTCGGGCTCTCCGAGCGACATGCGCACTGCAGCATAACGCGCCGCGGATCGCCTGTAAGCCCAGATGAAGAGGTCGCGTAGCAGTTCAATGCGCTTCAGTTCATATACGCCGAGGATCGCTTCTGTGTAGAGCTCCCGCGGCACTTCCTCGAAGGACAGAGGCGAAAGGTTTGCCCTGATCAGCGGAATGTTCGCCGCAAGCCTGGATACCCGCTTGTTCACATCGTCGAAGGGCTGCAGATACGGAAGCTGCACCATCGCAAAGAAAGCCTGCTCGAACGGATCTTCGATCAGAGAGGCTTTGGTCAGAATCTGCTCGAAGCATTCCTCTATGAGTTGCGGCACCTCCAGGGGATGAAAGACCGAGCCCTGGATACCCACGCCCATACGCCGGAGCCGTCCGGGCGCCGCGGGGTCGTCAAGAAGGTTGTCCGCCAGCGCGGCGTGCAGATTGAGAATGGTATGGCGGTTGAAGCCGATATCCTCGGCACTATCCACTAGAATCTCGATGGCGTCCTTGTGGTTCAGGATCATCTGTGCTTCCAGCTGGTCCTTGCCTTCCGCCTCCTCACCCAGCTCGATCAAGCGCGTGGTATCGAGCAGGGAGTAGGTGTTGCCCTCGAGGCGGCTCGAATTCCAGGACAGGTCGATGAGTAACCGGTGCAACACCCCCTTCGCGTAGGTGCCGGCGGGTTGCTCGACGACTTCGGTCGTGCCGAACTCAAGCAGCTCCACCCGCTCCATTCCCGACAGGTAGAAGCTCTCATTGGGGCGATAGCAATCGAGAAAGGTCCGGTCATATCCCATCGGCTTTCGTGCTGCCTCAGGCTGCCTCACGTAGTCCCGGATTTCTTCAGCTTCTTGGGACAGCGGGATCATTACCGTGAGTCGCGCACGGGCGCTGAGGTTTCCGAGCGACACTACCCCGACTGATACCGCTACAGGTTCAGCCAAGCGGTACCGAGTCCAACGACCGGACCCGTCCCTAATCAGGCGCTTGTCATCGACCAGGGCTCTCAAGCGGTACTGCAGGGTTCGGAGCGGCAGCGCGGTGTCCAGTTGGGCCGCGATCTCCGGTGCACTCATCCCTTCGGGCTGCTGTCCTACCACCGCCTCGATCGTCCGGAGGCTCTCTTCATCAATGCGTCTCGCCACGTCCGCACTCCAGATTGCGCGTTGGGAGTTAGGCGCAAGATAGGGAATATAGGCGCAAATATCAAGCATAGGCGCAAATCTATATTCGCACATGCTCCCAAATTGCGCGTAACCGACAGGCACAGGTCCCACATCGCCACGTGTCTGGCCTGGCTCGAGGAGTTCCAACCAACGCCGGCTACAAACTCCTGCCGAGGCCCCTGGACCGGTTGCGGATTTCGCTCTCCTTTTCCTCAGGCGTTCCGTGCTTTTCGGTCTCGCGGCGGACATAAGCGTCGAGTTCCTCCCGCGCGATCCGCGCTTCCTCGTCGGTGCGCGCGCCGTACACGGCCGCCCGCAGCCGGGAGAACTCGAGAGCCTCCTCCTGCGCCTGCCGCTCGCGTTGTTCGGGCGTTTCCGGCGCGGCGGCCTGCCCGGCCCCCTGTTTCCGGGCCTCCGTGACTCGGCGGTCGTCCCCGGCGCGATGCTTTTCGGTCTCGCGGCGGACATAGGCGTCGAGTTCCTCCCGCGCGGTCCGCGCTTCCTCGTCGGTGCGCGCGCCGTACACGGCGGCCCGCAGCCGGGAGAACTCGAGGGCCTCTTCCCGTGCCCGCCGCTCGCGCTCTTCAGGTGTTTCCGCCGGGGCGGATTGCCCGGTCCCCTGTTCCCGGGCTCCGGGCGCAACAGCGCCATTCTCCGGCGCCGGCACGGCTTCATGATGTGGCCGCACTCCTTGCTCAAGACCCTCTTGCTCCGCCTCCCGCTTGACCCGATGCACATGCCGCATGGTGGCGGCGCGGCGGTGGCGGCTTGCCCGGGCATGGAGCGCCTCGAAGGCGTCGAGGTCCTTGGGCCCGATGCCGCCGTTTTCCGCCAGCAGGGAGGCGAACTCCGCTGGGCGGGCGCGGAAGGCCTCGGCCTGTTTCAGCAGCGCGCCATGACGGTTGAGGGTATCGCGGAAGGCGGTACCCAGAGCCGCGGCGTCGCCCTCGGCGCGGGTCCGCTCACGCAGCTCGCCGTAGGCCGCCAGGACCTCGCGGTGTCCGTCGGCGAAGGCCGCCACCGCCTGGCCATGGCGCCAGCGACGGGCGGTGCACCGGATATCCCGCGCGATGCGGGCCATTGCGTTGCCGTTCACCGCCGCCCGCGCCTTCCCCGTTCCCCGGCGCCATCGCTGTCCCCTGGCCCCGGCCGTGTGGTGCCCGTCCTCCGGCGCCTCCGCCCGCCGGTCCTCCCATGTTTCCGCCCGCCGGCCCTCCCATACGCCATCCGCCATATGGTCCAGCGCCGCCTCCTTGGGCCGGGAGCGCGACCAGCGTTCGGCCAGATAGGCCCGTATCTCGGAATCGGTGACCGGCACTTCCCGGTCGTTGTCGGCCCGGCTGTCGGCGATGTCGAGGGCCAGAGGCGCCCGGTTGACGTAGATGTCGAGCCTGTCCCGGTGCCGGGTGGCCGCCGGATAGATGGTCTCCCGGGCCGGCCTCGCGTCGGCCAGCAGGAAGGCCCGGTCCACGGTCAGCCCCTGGGCCGATGCAATGGTCAGCGCATAGCCGTGATCGAGGCGTATGTTGCCGTACCAGTCGCGGATCTCGTCATGCCGGAACTTCACCCGGCGCCCGTCCTCCGTGCGCGCCGAGATCAGCACGGAGGGCTCGCCGGCCCCCCGGCCATACCCTTCCGGCCCGGCCCCCTCCAGGTTGCTCGCAACCCCGCCCCTTCGGACCCTGATGTCCTCCACCTTGACCACGGTGCCGTTGAACAGCTGCTTCTCCCAGTGGGTGGCGCCGATGCGCAGCCGGTCGCCGACGGCGATCTCCAGCGGCGACAATGCCCGATCGTCCTCGGTCCCCCGGCTTACATGGATTATCGCCCGCTTCCTCCTGGCTTCTTCATCGGTCCCCGAAGCCGGGAACCGGCGCTCCCTCATCAGATGGGACAGCGCGGCCGCCTCGGCCCGCGTGCGCGCCAGCACCACGCTGGATTTATCCGGGTTCCGTTTGCCGTAACGGTCCCAGTCGTCGACCAGGGTGCTCAGCGTCTTCTCCTCGTCGTATCCCATATGGAAGCGCCCCCTGGCATGCCAGGCCGCGATTGCCGTAGCCGCCTCGCCGTCCCTCAGCGCCTCCGACGCCGCGACCTGCCACGGCGTGAATACCGGCTTCTCCTCCATCGCCTCGTAACCGGCGATAATGCGGCCCGCCTCCTCCTCTCCCATCGATCCGGCCCGAAGCCGGGCCGCTTCCAGCGTCTCGCCCCGTACATGGACCAGGATATCCTCGACATCCGCCTTCTGGCGGCGGATGCGGTCCACCCTGACGCTGCCCACGGCGTCCCTGATCAGCCGCAGCCCCGGGCCCGCCTCCACCGGCTGCTGCTGCGCGGTATCGCCCGCGAACACGATCTTCGCCCCATGGCGTTCGGAGAGTTGCAGAACATGATGCGCCTGGCGGGTCGACAGCATCCCCGCCTCGTCGACGATAATCACCGTGTCTTCGCCGATCGCGATCTGTTCCCGCGCCGCCATCCTGAGCAGCTTGTCGACGCAGAAGGGCCGCGCATCGACGTCGTTGCCGAGCGCCACCGCGGTGCGCCAGGCGACAGCGGTGGCGATGATGGTCTTCCCCTGTTCACGGTAGAGATCGGCAATGGGCCTGAGCGTGGTGGTCTTGCCCGAGCCTGCCGCGCCCTCGATGATGGCCGCCCGCCCGGCCGAGCCGGCCACGAACCGGATTGCCGCGATCTGCTCCCCGCTCAGCGGGTAGCCCTGGTCCAGGAGCCCCGATACCTTGGCTTCGATCGCCTGGACGGGCAGCCCGCGGCCGGTATCGGCATCCAGCCTCGCCGCCATGTCCCGGACGTCCTGCTCCATCTCGAGGTTGCGCCCGGTGGAATAGAGCCGTGTATGCGCCATGCCGGCCTTGCCCTCGGCGGAGCGCGGCGGGCGGGTCAGGCGAACCACGTCCCCATGGCGCGCCACCCGCTCGATGGCCGCCGCCAACGCGTCGCGGCCGAGCAGCCCGGCGCTGGCGTTTCCGACCGCCTCGACGATATCGGGCAGACGGAATACCGCCTCCTCCCGGGTCAGGCGTTCCGGCAGGCCCTCCAGCACGCCCGTAAGCTCGCGGAGTTGCGCCTGCGTGATGTCTTCCGCCCTGCCCGACAGCGAAGCGATCAGCGCCTCGCGCTCGACGAAGCGCGCCGCCTCACCCCGCCAGCGCCGGTGGCGGACTTCCGCGTCGTTGTCCGGAGACTTGCCGGATCGCGTGATCTTGTTCGCCGCCGCCGCCCGGGCCGCGTTTCCTTCGACCGTGAAGCCCATCTCCCGGGCCGCCCCGATAATCGCCTTGCGGCGCTTCGACCAGTGCCCGGTGAGTTCGTCGGGCAGCCCCGCGATGCGCGTGAACTCCCCGTCCCGGCCATAATGCTCCATGGCGATGCCGAGGCGCCGGCGCAGGTTCCAGGCGAGCGCATTGCGGTAGACGGCGCCCGCCGCCTTCATCCAGCCATAGACCGGGTGCTGGTGCATGGCCCGCCATTTACCGTCCTTACGGGTCCGGGCGGCGTTGAAGATCACGCAGTGGGTATGAAGCTGCGGGTCGTTGTCCCGGCTCGTGCCGTGCTGGAACAGGGCCGCGGCGATATCGGCGGGCAGCACCTCGATCTCTCCGGCGGCGTTGCGGATACGGGTCCAGGCGCAATAGCGCAGCACCGTCTCTTCCAGGGCAACCCGCGCCGCGTCGTTGTGCGCCCGTTCGATCATCGAACGCAGCTCCGGACCGGCGACGGCCCAGAGCGCGGACACGCTCTTGTCGGCGCTGAAGGTCATGTCGAGGCCGGCGGAACGATGCTCGCTTCCGGCGTTCCTCGTCAGCCTGGCTCCGCTGTCCGGAGCGAAGCCGCTATACAACCGGTGGAAGTCCGCGCTGTCGACCCTGCCGCCGTCGGCAAGACCCAACAGGCCGTTGGGGTTGAACCATACCCCGTCCGGCTCCTCGCCCGCGAGGTAGTACTCGTTGGGATGGCGGAACGAGCGCTGGCTCTCCAGGTAATAGGCCGCCGACGCCGCCTGGGCCAGGGTCGCTACCATACTGGGCACAAAGCGCAGCGACTGCCCATTCCGGAGGCCCGTCCGCCGGCGCGTGTAGAGCCACGGGCGGCGGCGATGATGGTCCGGCAAAGGTTCATGATCCCGTTCACCATTAATCCCTGGATTACCGGTAAAGGTCATTTCGTTCCGAATTGACCGATATCACCCCGCTCGAAGGCGATCCGGTGTTTCGATACCCGGCTCCTGCATAACCGGGAGGCCGGTGGTCCCGCCATGGACCACGCGGTGCCCCGGGCCGTTGAAACCCCCCAAGCACTTTCAGTGCAGAGGTGTGAGAAGGAAACTAACCGCAAATACGTCCGTTGACAAGAACAAACAGGGAACATATGCTGGGGGATATCAGGCGGACCGCCTGAAAAATGGGGATTTGAAGCGATTTCGCGGGAGGCAACCGGTGCCGGCGGCACGGTGGGGCCCCGGGGTCGCCATGGCGGTCCATCCCGGACAACGAAACGAAGAGGAGGATTGTGCGATGGCTGCCCGGCTGTTCAACAAAGGCGATATCGACTTCAAGGCGATAGACTCGGATCTGGCGAGGCTGGCGCCTCCAAAACTCAGTTTGAAGGAGGTTTTGGACCGTTTGCGCGACCGTCTTCTGGAACAACAGGCGAAGGGCGTGACGGTTGCCCAGATGCACGAGGTGCTGAGGGCGCGCGGTATAGAGATCGGAGAGCGCAGCTTGAAGACGTTCCTGGAGAAGGGGGAACTGCCGACGAGGAAGGCGGCGGCAAGCGCCGCGAAAGCGGCGGTGCCGGAACCGGGCGGCGGGCCGTTCTAACGTGCAGGGAGAGGCAGTTCATCGCGGCGCGCAAGCGCCGGCGGCGGTGGCGCGAAGCGCCCCGCCGCGATGGGCGTCTCCGGGTGGACGGCATAAGAAAAGGGCCGATCCCTCGCCGAAGCGGGAACCGGCCCTTGCGGCGGCGCAGGCTACGCGGCGCAGCGCTGCACCGGGATGCCGAGGGTGCGGGCCTTGTCGACGAGGTTCTCGGTGATGCCGGAGCCGGGGAACGCGATGACGCCCTTCGGCAGGAGGTTGAGCAGTTCGTCGTTGCGGCGGAACGGGGCGGCGCGTCCGTGGCGGTCCCAGTCAGGCTTGCAGACGACCTGGTCGATGCCGTTGCGCTCCGCCCAGCTGGCCGCGATCTTCTCGACGCCGGGGCCGCCGCCATGCACCAGCACCATGTCGGCGTACTTCTCGCGGGCCTTGTCGAGGCGGGCGATCACCGCCGCCGGGTCGGCGATGTCCTTGCCGCCGGCGACGGCGACGAGGGTGCCCTGGGGCAGATGGGCTTGGGTCTTGCGGTCCTTGCGGGCGCGCTGGTAGTCGCGGGCGTCGATGGCCGCCGAGGTGAGCTGGCCGGTCTGACTGGTATGCGATCCCCGCCGGGGCCGCCAGGTGTTGCCGGTGACGGCGCGGTACTGTTCGGCGGCCGCATCGCGCATGGTCTCGAAGGCGTCGCGGCGGTCGCCGAGGTTGCGGACACGGTCCGTCAGCAGCTCGAGCTCGAACGACTTGATCTCGGTGCCGTCCTGCTCGCGCTGGAGGTCGCGGAGGTCGGGGCCGAGCTTGTCGGCGGCGCGGTCGAGGCGCTGGGTCTGGGCGTCGAGCATGTTGACGAAGCCCCACAGCAGGCTCTCGCGCTCGTCGGCGAGTTGTAACCCGTCCGGGCAGGCGCCCTGGGCCAGGATGCGGAAGGCTTCCTCGACCGCGCCGGTGGCCTCGTCGGCGTCCCAGACCTCGCGGCTGTCGAACTCGTCCCGCTCGGGGGTGGCGCCGTAGAGGGCGGCGTTGTCGCAGACGGTCGCGGTAACGGATTGCTCGGTGGTGTCGATATGGAAGGTCATGACGATCTCCTTGATGATCGGGTTGCAGTGATCGGAGCGTTGCGCCCCGAAGTGATGTCCTGTTGGGAGCCGCGCGCGCAGAGGAAGCACCTGGCCTTGGATGCTCTTGGGGCGGAGTGGTGCGGAAAGCCGCCGATCTTGGTGCGGAAGATCGCCTTCGATCTTCACGGTCGGCGGCTTTCACGGTCCGCCCCTAGAGCTTCCCGGCCAGGCTGGAGGGCGCCTTCGCCCGGAGGACCCCGGAGGGGTTGCTGTAGCGAGCACGTGGATCACAATTGGACAGCACGCAGGCAGGCTATTCTCTCCACCTGCACGCCACCTTCGGCGCTGCTGTGCGGCACGGCCTCGGAAACGATCCCCGGTTCCGGCGGCCGGCCTTGCAAGCGGAGCGCGCAGGGAGCGCCAGCGACCGAAGGCGATAGGGATCGCAGCGGTTTCGGAGGGAGCTCGGGCACAAAGCGGAGCGACTGCCCAAGAGCGAGCGGAGATATGAGCGGAGAGCCCGGGCCGAAGGCATCGCCCAACCCTCCTGTCCGCTTGCATGACCGACCCGGCATCATGCCACGTCCCAGGCGGGCTTGAGATGATCGAAGTCATCCGAGTTGGCGACGACGCGCTGCTGGGACCCGGAGACATCGAAGATGAAGACGAGGTCCTCGGTGGAAGCGGCAAGCGCATTGTGGAAGGCGGTCCACGCGTCGTCCTTCTCCTTGTGCTCCGACAGCACCGCGACAGGGAAGTCGATATCGTCGATGGCGTAGACGAAGGTCCTGTTGGCGGTGACGACCTGGTAGCTCGGCGGGATATCCGGATCGCTCTGCCAGAGGAGGGCGCCGGTATCGCGATTGAGGACGACGGTCTTCAAATCGGGATTGGCGGCGACGCGCCGTTTGGCTTCGGCCCATGCGGTGTGGCGGTCGTCGAGCTGTGCGGGTTCGTCGGCGAGGTCGATCCAGTCCTCGTCGACGGTGCGGATGACGTAGCGGGTGGTCATGATCTTCTCCCTCCTCTCTTCAGGTCGGCTTGCCCGACCCTCCGCTTCCCTCTTCCTCCACCGGGCCGGGGACCGCCTGTGCCGGCCCGAGGGCCAGGGGCGGAGGCCGCCGGACGGAACAGAGGCGCGAAGCGGGCGCGGAGCGCCGCGGCGCCGAAATCGACCAAGTCGTCGTTGAAGTCGTTGCCGGCGGGCAGGATCACCGTGGCGGCGATGCCCGCCCGCGCGCAGCGCCGGGCGAGGCGTTCGGCCGCGAGGGCGCCGTCCTCGTCGTTGTCCCGCGCGATCACCAGCCGTGCGAGGCCGGGCGGAGGCGCGAACGCGCCGAGGCTGCCGGCGGAGAGCGCGGCGGCCGCCGTGATCTCAGGAACTGCCGTTACCAGCGAGAGCACGGTCTCGATGCCCTCCCCGACGACGAGCGGAGCGTCGTCGGAGGAAACGCCGAAGCGTACCGCGAGGCCATGGATGCGGCCGAGCGCCTTGCGGGGATCGGCGACGCCCGCCTTGGCGGGCCGGCGGGGATCGAGCCAGGTGCGCTGCACCCCGGTAATCGCGCCGTCGGCGCCGGTGACGGCGGCAACCAGCGCCGGGAAGCGGCGCACCGACGAGCCTTCACGATAGCGAAGCTCGGGATGGAAGCGCAGAGCCGCGAAGCGGCAGCGCGACAGTCCCCGCGCTCGGAGATAGCGCTCCGCATGGGTGCCGCCGACGGCGCGGCAGCGCCGCCACAGGCGGCGCGCTGCCTCCGTCGCGTCGTAGGGCTCGTCCGAGGCCGTTGCCGGTGAAACCGGCAAAGCGAGGAACGAGCGCGCCTCGTCAAGCGCCGCGCGCAGCGTCGGCGCGTTGGTGCGATGACGGATGAGGTCGAGCAGGTCGCCGTGCTCGCCGGTCGCGGCGTCGGTCCACTTGCCCGACTTGCCGGCCCCGGAGAGGCGGACGAAGAGCGAGCGGCCGCGAGCGCCGTCAAGGTCGCCGCAGATCCAGTAGCGGCCCTGCCGGCGGCCGTTGGGGAGATACCGCCGGCAGAC
Source organism: Rhodospirillales bacterium (assembly GCA_965207535.1). Taxonomy (GTDB): domain Bacteria; phylum Pseudomonadota; class Alphaproteobacteria; order Rhodospirillales; family UBA2165; genus JAJDXO01. The sequence goes on from CBDBMR010000001.1 coordinate 21,043, forward strand.
CTCCTCGGCGCGCGCGGCAAGCGCATCGGCGATAGCGGCGGCGGGAGACGGATCGTGCTGCATACGGGACATCCTTCGAGCCATGCGGGACGCCCGATACCGGCCGGCCTCCCCTCCGGCCGGCGCCCCGGATCGCATGTGGGGCAGGCGATGGGTCGGCGGCGCGAAGTCCGGACGGGTCGGCTCCGGTTGGACGGCAAAAAAGGGGACCGGCGCGGAAGCGCCGGCCCCCGAGTTGGGAGGAACGATGAGGGGAAGGCCCCCTAGAACGGGATATCGCTGTCCAGATCATCGGCCTGCGCGGGGGCGCCGCCGGCCGGCATGGCGCCGGTATCCCCCGCCGCGTCCGGGTCGGGCTTCGTCTGGCCGTTGCCGTTTGGCTTGTCCAGGAACTGCACCCGGCCGCCCGGCACCAGCAGGATCTCCGTCGAGAACCGGTCGCCCTCCTCGCCGTCCTTCTTCCACCGGCGGGTCTGGAGCTTGCCGTCGACGTAGACCAGCCGGCCCTTCATCGCGTGCTTTTCGAACATGTCGATCAGCCCGTCCTGGAAGGTGACGACCCGGTGCCACTCGGTCTTGTCGACCTTCTCGCCGCTCTGCTTGTTGATGTACGACTCGTCGGTCGCGATGCTCAGGTTGGCCACGCGGCCCCCCGAGGTGAGGTGGTTGACGGTGACGTCGGCGCCGAGGCGGCCGATCAGTTCCACGCGGTTGAGTCCGAAAGCCATGACGATACTCCTTGCATAGCTGGTTGATGACGATGGGTTCCGAACGGCCGGGGCCGGGATACTCTCCCGAACCCCCGTCCGCTCACATCCTCCAAGCCCTCCTCCTCCTCTACTTAGCCGTCGGACCCGGTGGTTGCCCGGGAGGCGATAAAGCCGCGGATCGCATGGGACGGCATCCCGATTTCGGTGAGCAGCGCGGTCGTGTCGGGCCGCGATGTCTCGGCGCGGTAAAACGTGCCCATGCCATCGGGGCTGCCGGGATCGGACGAGGCGTCGCGGGGTTCGATGGTCGAGAAGGTACGATTGGACATTGCAATTCTCCGGTTGATGGGGTTGGGACGCAGCCGGGCGAAGGGCCTTCCTCCGCCCCCGGCGTCCTGCCCTCTTCCTGCTTCTCACTAACTCCACGCACGGAAGCGGAACCGGATCCGATGCCGGCCGATTGCCGATGGGACCTGCGGCGGTTTGCCCGGGCCCGCATGACGTTGCGACCGCCGCCGATGTGACGCGGCCGCGGGCGGCAACCGATGAATTAACCGCAAACGATATGACGATGGCTGTGGGACGCCCCGGACGGAAACGTTCATATCCACATGAATTCAGGGTGCCGCGATCTTGGGAACGCTCACCGGCGCACGACAAAATCCTTGCGTATTGCCGGCCGGCATGTATGTTCGCGGCACGTTGCGACGTCGTTGTTGCATGCATGATTACCCGTTTCGGCGGATAGCCAGGTTACTTCCCCGACATTGTTGACGTTAACTCAGGGACACCGCATTGGGCGGCGTTCCACCTATTTATTGTGAAAGGAATTAATCATGGCTACAGGTACCGTTAAATGGTTCAGCTCGGCCAAGGGTTTCGGTTTCATTGAGCCCGAGGACGGCTCCAAGGACGCGTTCGTGCACATCAGTGCCGTCGAGCGCTCCGGTCTGTCCGGCCTCGACGAAGGCCAGAAGGTTTCATTCGATCTGGTCTCCGGCCGGGACGGAAAGATGGCCGCGGAGAACCTGACCGTCGCCGATTGATCGGCCTGACGATTCGCATGGTGGGGCGGTCAGTGACCGCCCCATTTCTCTTTAAGGTTTCCGGCTACGGGTCGGCGCGATGAAGTGGACGCCCCTATCTGAGGGTGTCATAAGCGCCAGGACGTATCGGCGGCGGGATGTCCGGCGTCGGCGATGACGCGGAGGCATGATCCTCGGCTAATTGGATCGGGTGCGGATCCATTCACCCATGTCGCGCTATTATCAGGTCCGCGGTTCCTTGGATGCACCGGTTGCGCCCGCGTGAGGCCGGGTATCGGCGTTCCGGCCCGGGAACCGCGATGGGCCCGCCCCGGTCCCGGAATCGCACTGGCTAGCGCCAAGCCGGTGGGAGCGCGGCCCGTCGGCTTGGTCATGCACGAACGCTGCAACACCGTTTATAAACCGGATGTTCGCGCCCGGCCTTACACGGTCTGAATTATGTCGACCGGTGGCAGCACCGGGTGGATTATTCGCAGACCATGCCGTCGCGGTCTCTATCGTGCATGAACGGATAAGCCGGATGGCCGCGAGGCACCGGCGCGATGCCGTGGCGTCTTGCCTCCTCGCATGTGATACGGCCGTTGCGATTGTCGTCCCAGCGCCGAAGCGCATCGATAGCGGCGGACGGCGCCCGCCGCAATGGTGCCGGCCGGCCGGCTACCGGTTCGGGCGCGCCACGCGTCCCGGCGGCGGGCCCGATCATCTCCGTGCTATCGCAGCGGGCAAGAACACCTGTGAGCGCGGCGGCCTCGCGGCGGTCGACGGTGAGGCCGTATTTGCGTTTGACCTCGACGACGCGGGCGGCGAACCAGCAGCGGTTCATCGGCGGCAGCCAGCCGGCCGCGTCGTGCCCGCATTTGGCCCCCCGCGCGCAACGGTTCACCGCCGGAGCGGCGAGCGTGAGGTTAAGCAGATCGGTCGTGAAGCGCCGGCGCGTAGCGGGATCGGCGGCGCAGAGCCCGCTGTCATGGGCCTCGGACAAGGAGACGATATGTTCGATGTCGGTGTGGCGCGTGGACGGGAAGGTCCGCCCGGTATAGGGCCCGTAAACATGGCCGCCTTGGGCGGCCACGATCCGCGCCTCTATAGTTTGCGGATAGGGATAGTCGCCGCGCCTGTACGGCGTACAACGATATTCGGGAGCGACAGAGAGCCCAGCCAGCGGGTCGGCCGCCGCCGGCTGGTTTGACGACACCTTCATGGCGATCGCCGCCGAGGCGGCGGCAAGGGCCATGATCGTAATTGCCGCCGCGCGGCCGCGGATTGGATGCATGGGTTTCATGTCGGGCTCCATTGTGTCGACAGGTGTGGCGACCGGCAAACACCGGACGTGGTCGCGCGCGAGGGCCGCAAGCGCGGAGGGCTTCCACGGAACCGCCGAAACCGTGGTGCTCCGACAGGCTCGCGGCTATCTTGGCGGCAATGACAGGTCCACACCTGGTGGAGACTATAATGTTCGGCAATCCCTCTCTGCACACGCGCATTGCCATAGGCAAGGGGCTCGGCGCGCTCGTCGGCCTCATCGGCTTCATATATCTGACCGTGATGCCGGTCGAGGACTACAGTCTGTTACGGTGGGGAATCCTGCTGTGGTACACAACGTTCGGGGCCATCATCGGAATCTATGGGGTCTATGTGCGCCACCCCATGTTGCCGCTATCGATGCCATGGTGGTTCATGGCCCCCTGTGTCGGGGCATGGCTGAATTTCGTGCTGGTGTTTTTCGCCTACGATTCCCTTGCGGCAGTGATGACCGCGATGTTCGGCGCCGGCGGGGTGCTTGAATCGCCGTTTTGGTTTGCCGCTGAAGGCGCCATTGTGGGATTGGTTATCGGATACTTCGCCACCCGATTCGGCGGTGAAGGCCCCGAGACGGTCAACCCGGAAGCCTTTCCAACCGGCGAGCTATGACAGGCGCCGGTTCCGATTTTCCACGGGAATTGAACCTGCGCGACAGGTATCGGTGACCGAAAATACCGGAGCGGCGTGGATGCGCCCGACCTCGCTGCCGCCGGAAACGGCCCGGCAGGCAGAGTTCTGTTTTACTGCGGTGCGGCCGTCCCGTCGGCGCCGCGGTCTCATTCATAACCGCCGCAGGCGGCAGATCCCGCATGGTGTGAATCAGGACCCCGGAATTGCCGGCGCCCCGGATCAATGCAGGGCGGCGTTATCGCCGCCTTCGTCCGGGGAAGCGGCCATGGAACGCCCGACGAGGGCGGACCAGGCATCCCGGTCGAGACCGAGGCGGGCGTTGAGGCGATCGCACAACAGCTCCGCATCATGGAGCGAGAGAGCGACGAGCGCCGTCGGCACATAACCCTTCATGCCGGCGAAGACGATGCGAATCTGCTGCACGCCGGTCTCGACGTCGTAGGCCGGGCAGAAGGCGAACTCGGGATCTTCGGGAAGCGTGTGGGATTGGCTGGTCATGGCTCTGTCTCCTTGTCCTGTTGCGGTCCGCGGCGGTGACGGAAACCCATGGGCCGCGGCGGCCGTATGAATAAAGCGCCGCCCATCAAGCGGGCTCGGGCGGGGCGAGGGGCCAGCGCTCGAGGATGCGCCCCATCGCACCGGCATTGGGGACAAATATCCGGGCGCGGAACGAGACGATCTCCACCGTGCATCCCATGCGCTTCAGCGCGTCCATGTCGGTGTCGGCGGGCCCCTCGACCTCGATCCGGTCGGCGCCCATGAGGCGGCGGCGCGCGAGCCGCCAGCCGTTGGCGAGCACGAGCGCGTGGCCGCGCCCCATGAACGCCTCGAAGGCCTCCGCGCCGGTCATGGCGGGGCCGCCGTCGAGGCCGAAGCCGGCGCGGACGGCCCGCACCTGTTCGGCGTCGAGCACGCGCCCGATGAGGGCGATGCCGTCATCGGACGTCAGCCGCCGGACCCGCATGTTCTCGGCCGGCAGGCGGTCCCAGACCGGCAGCAGGAGGCCGGTGGCGAGCCAGAATCGCGAGTCCCGGTGCGACGGCAGCCCGGCGATCTCGGCGTCCCAGGCTTGGTGCCAAGCGGCCTCGCCGGCGGGGCGCCAGTTGGAGGCGTCGAGCTCGGCCCGCGCCATGGTCTCGCGGGCGGCGGGACGCAACAGCCGCACCCGCTCCGTCACCCCGCCATCGTCGAGCATGCGCGATGGCGCGGGCAGGATGACGGCGGCGCGCTTCGAGCGGGCGTTGACCGCGAGGCGGGGCTTCCCGTCCGATCCGGGATCGCGTTCACCCATCTCCAGCGCGGCGTCCGCGGAGAGCGGCGCCAGCTTGTCGCGGCGGACGATATCGACCAGCTCGGTGGCCGCGCCGGCGCCCGAATGCTCGTAGAGCGTCTCCCGGCCGGCGATCGCGAGGGAGTCGGCGGTCACCGTCTCCACGCCGACCTCGTAGCTGCCGGCCTCGATCGCTGCCTCGATGTTGCTGGCGATGCGGCTCTCCAGATCGGCGAAGAGCTGGTTCTGCTCGGCGATGGGCAAGGCCAGCAGGCGGTTCAGGAACCTCGGCATGGGCGGCAGCTCGTCCTTGAGCCCGCCTTCATGCACGATCTTGAGGCCGGTCGACTCCTGGAAGCGCTCGACGGTCCAGCCTTCGATGCTGCCGCGCCAGAGCGCGCCGTAGAACTGGCGGAGCGCCGCCTTGGCATAGTCGCTCTCAAGGTTGTCGCTCTCGCGGAACAGCGCGGCGTCGCTGCCGCCCATGGCGGTCTGGCTGTCGCGCTGGCCCCGGGTGATGGCGCCCAGGCTGTCGAGCCGCCGGGCGATGGTGGCGATGAACCTCCGCTCGCCCTTCACGTCAGTGGTGACGGGCCGGAAAAGCGGCGCGGAGGCTTGGTGCGTGCGGTGGGTCCGGCCCAGCCCCTGGATCGCCTGGTCGGCGCGCCATCCGGGCTCCAGCAGATAGTGGATGCGCCGCTCCGTGTTCCCGCAGGAAAGATCGGCGTGGTAGCTGCGGCCCGTGCCGCCCGCCATGGAGAACACCAGGATGCGCTTCTCGCCGTCCATGAAGGCAGCGGTCTCGGCGAGATTGGCCGACGCCGGCCGCGAGCGCAGCGCGAGGCGCTCGCCCTTGGCGTCCGTGATCCTGAGCACGCGCCGCGACCGTCCCGTGACCTCGGCCACCGCCTCGTGCCCGAAGTGCTGCACGATCTGGTCGAGCGCCGTCGGCACCGGCGGCAATGCGGCGAGCTTCTCGATCAGCGCATCGCGCCGCTCTTCGGCCTCCTTGCAGATGACGGGATTGCCGTCGGCGTCCCTGGCCGGACGGCTGAGGAGATTGCCGCCATCGTCGGTGAACGGTTCCTGCAACTGCACCGGGAAGGCGTGCATCAGGTAGGAGAGGATGGCGTCCCGAGGCGTGAGGTCGATGTTGAGGTCGTCCCACTCGGAGGCCGGCACATCGGCGATGCGGCGTTCCATCAAGGCTTCGCCGGTGGAGACCAGCTGGACGACCGCCGAGCGCCCGGCTTCAAGGTCGGCCTCGATGGCGCGGATGGTCGAGGGGCACTTCATGCCGGTCAGGAGATGGCCGAAGAAGCGCTGCTTGGTGCCCTCGAAGGCGCTGAGGGCAGCCGATTTGGCGTTCCTGTTGAGGGTATCCTCGCCCTGAACGATGCCGGTGGCCTTCAATGCCTCCTCGATGTTGGCGTGGATCACCTTGAAAGCGCCCGCATAGGCGTCGTAGATGCGCCGCTGTTCCGGCGACAACGGGTGTTCGAGGATATCGACCTCGATCCCGTCATAGGCCAATGCCCTGGCCTGGTAGAGGCCGAGGGCCTTGAGGTCCCTCGCGACCACCTCCATCGCGGCGACGCCGCCCGCCTCCATGGCGGAGACGAACTCTGTCCGCCTCTCAAACGGGGTCTCGCCGGCGGCCCACAAGCCCAGACGGCCGGCATAGGCCAATCCGGGCAGCGTGGTGGCGCCGGTGGCCGACACATAGGCGATGCGGGCATCGGGCAATGCGTTCTGTAGGCGTAATCCCGCCCGGCCCTGCTGGGAGGGCTTGGTCTCGCCGCGCTCGCTCTTCGATCCCGCCGCGTTGGCCATGGCGTGGGCCTCGTCGAAGACGATGACGCCGTCGAAGGCGTGGCGGTCCTCTTCGTCCAGAGAGCCCGCGAGCCACTCGACGATCTGGTCCAGCCGCGAGGGCTTCCCCTGGCGGGACGGCGAGCGCAGCGTGGCGTAGGTGGCGAAGAGGATGCCGGCATCGAGGGGTATCTCCATCCCCTGGCGGAAGTTGCCGAGGTGGAAGACGTCGCTCTCCAGTCCGCCCAATGCGGTCCAGTCGCGGCGCGCGTCCTCCAGCAGCTTGTCCGACTGTGAGAGCCAGAGGGCGCGTTTCCTGCCGCGCAGGCGGTTGTCGAGGATGATGGCGGCGACCTGGCGTCCCTTGCCGCAGCCGGTGCCGTCGCCCAGCATCCAGCCCCGGCGGAAGCGCACGGGATCCGACAGGGTCTCGCCTTCCTGGGTGACGAAGGACGTGTCGATCTCTTCCTCGTTCCCGTCATCGTCGGGCTTGCAGCGGTGGACGGTCTCCCATTGGGAGCCGACGCGGTATTCCGCGGCCAGATGCCGCGAATGGGCTTCGCCCGCCAGGACGACGCTCTCGAGCTGGGCATCGGACAGCAGGTCGTCGGTGATGATGCTCTCCGGCAGCATGGGCCGGTACGCCGGCGCCGGATGGGGGACGGCGGCCATGGCGGCGGACTGGACCAGGGGCGTCGGATGCTCGACCGCGCCCGGCACCCGCACGGCGCCCGGCCGCCACGGCGCGTAGGGGCCGGTGTCGCCGCCGCTGGAATCGGTGTCGGAGGAGGTCTCGACAGGGCCGGTCTCGACCGCGAGTTCGGATACTGGCCCCCAGTCATGGGTTTGGCGCGTCTCGGGCGTGGTTGCGGGCTTGGACCCGCGGCGCGCTGCGGGCTTGGGCGCGACCGGCTTGCCGAACAGGTCGCGGGCAGGACCGGCGGGGATCGGCGCCGGCGCGATGGGCTGGCGTTTCGGTACCTGCGCGATGACGGCGTCGAGCAGCTCGGCGGCGTTGGCGGCGCGGGCGGTCCCGTCCAGTTCGACGGTGGGTCCTTCGCCCCGCTCCAGCACGGTGAGGCGGGTGTCGAACCCGGTGCCGCGCCTTGCGTAGGCGCGGCCGTCTAGGCCCAAGGTGAAGATGCAGCGGGCCGGGGGATCGAGTCGGCCGACGACATCGCCCAGAACGCAATGGGCCGAGGTGATGGTCACCAGCCTTCCACCGGGCGGCAGCATGGAGGCGGCGGAGCGGACATGGCGGAGATCGGCGTCGCGCCGGCCGCGGTCGACACCGGGCGTTGCCGAAAAGGGCGGGTTCATCAGCACGACGGTCGGGCGGACGTCCCGAAGCCGGTCGGCGATGGACTCGGCGTTGAAAGCCGTAACCGCGGCCTGGGGGAACAGCCGGGTCAGAAGCCGCGCCCTTGTCTGGGCGATCTCGTTGAGATGCAGATTGCCGGCGACGGTCTCTCCGAGAGCGCATTCCGCCATCACCGCCAGCATGCCGGTGCCGGCCGAGGGCTCCAGCACGACGTCGCCGGGCCGGATCGCGGCGGCCCGCAACGCGGCGTAGGCGAGCGGCAGCGGCGTCGAGAACTGCTGGAGCCTGACCTGTTCTTCGGAACGCTTGGTGTGGGAGGGCTCCAGAGCCGCGATCGCCTCCAGCATGACCAGCATGCGGCGGGGCCCGTCCGGCCCGGCGCCGCAGGCGCGGCGCATGCCCCGGCCATGGCGCTGCAGGAACAGCACGCACGCCGCCTCGGCGGCCTCGTAGGCGTCCTTCCAGACCCAGGCGCCCTCGGCGTCGGACGCGCCGAAGGCCTCGGTCATGGCCTCCCGAAGGGTCGCGGCGTCGAGGGGCCGGCCGGCCTCCAGCACCGGCAGCAGGGTTTGGGCGGCGGCGAACAGGGCATCGCCCGTCACCGGGCGGGCCGGCGATGCGGACGGGTCGATGGGGACGGCGGGAAGGGGCGGACGCGCGAGGACGTCCGGCGCCTGCGTTGCGTCGAGCATGGGCGGTCTCCGTGCTGGAAGGGTGGCGTCGGGGGATGGCGCGAGTCCTCCCGCACCCGCCCCTGCGGACTGCCCCCGGCCGGCTGGCCGGACTCCCGCCGGCGCCGGGCGCGGCGGCGGAGCCGGTCGCAAGGGCGGCCGGGGTGGCAGATTCAGGATTGAGAAGGAGAAATCAGGCGTGCTGCTACGGGTAGCGCCCGATGGAATGGCCAAGGGTGTCAGCCGAACCGTTTGCCGTCCTCGGTGAAGGTCCAAGCATTTACGGCCACGATTTCGTCGACGGTTTCGTCCGACGTCTGGTGCTCGTACTCCGATTGGAGCTGGCGGTAGAGCCAGCGCGCGAGGTCGCGCATGGCCTCGGTGACGGCGTCCTCGGCATCGCCGGTCGGCGGCTGGCAGGCCGGGCTGTCCCGCTCGACCTCGATGGCCATGGTGTATTCGTGGCAATAGCGGCCGCGCTGCCGGATGCCGGCAGTCAGCTGCCAGAAATTCTTCCGTTGAACCGCTTGCAACGCGTCCGCGATGCGGTGCAGCTCCGAGTCCGTGGGCGCATGGGCGCGGATCGCCCTGGCGGCGCCCCTGGCGTGGGCATACGAGCCTTCGAACGAAGCGCCATCGCCCTGACTGGAGAATCCAGACCAGTAAATCCGCGGCTTGTCGCGGGTTCCGCCGCCATGGAGGCAGACGGGGCTGGTGGCGAGGGTCACGCCGAGAATCCCGCAGACCGTCTCGAAATCCTCGTAGATGAAGTCGCACCAGTCGTCGTGCAGGCCGGTCTGGCGATACCAGATGCGGGCGTTCTCCTTCGCCGCGCCGGAGAGCTCGTCGATGGTGTAGACCGTGGTCTCGATGATCCTCGGCATGGCTCAGCTCCCTATTGGTATGGGCTTGGGCAGGGAGACCGGCACGAACCGGACCGCCTCCCGGACACGGCGCAGGGCGGCGCGGCCGTGGTCCAGGTTGGCGCGGGACCAGGGGGCGGGCTTGCGGGAAAACCAGGCGCCCGAGTCCGCGACGAAGCCGTCCGCATAGGCGACGAAGTGATCGCTCGTCGCGATGACCCAGGCGCCGGCGGGCGCGGGGTCCAGGAAAATTCCGAGGGTGACGGCTCGGAGCTCACGGGGAACGTCCGAGAGAAGGCGCTCCCAGGTCTCCTCGTCGTGGGCGTAGGGGCGGTCGCGGAGCCTCGGGTGGCGGACGACGTGGTCCGGCGACCAGCCGAACTCTTCGAGGGCGGCGGCGAGCTCGTCCATGTAGACGCCGTTGACGGCGTAGCGGCCGGAAAGGTGGCGGATGACGGCGGCGGCCTCGTGGGTAGGCACGCCAGCGATGGCGGAGATGGCGGCGGGGCCGCACTTCTTGGCGCGGCCGGTGATCCTGTGAAGCATGGACGGTCTCCGGTCTGGAAGGAAATTGCGGGCGACCGGCGCTGGACGGGACCTCCCGGGCCGGCCCGCTGGCCTGCCCGGCGACCGCTGGCCGGACTCCGGTCGGCGAGAGGCGCGGCGGCGGGGGATGAAACGGCGGGGCCGCCGAACCGCCGGGCTCAGGTCAGCGCGATCGGCTGGAGTGACTCAGCGGAGGGCGCGGGCGAGATGGCCCGCATAGACGCCGACCACCTTCCAATAGCAGGCCATGGGCGCCTTGTGGCGCCGCCACTGGAGTTGTGCGCGGTGCAGCGCATCCTTGCGGAGGTCGAGCAGGGCAGCGCGGAGCGCATGGCGGGCGGGCGGGGGAAGAGCCTGGAACCGTGCCCGCACCGCACTGGCGACCCGTGGGCGATTTCGGGTTTGTGCTCGGGGCTGAGTTTCTGCATGAGCGTTGCTCTCTTGAATGGGTGGGGTGGGCGGAGAGGTGCGGCGGTGCGCTTAGTCGTCCTCGGCAAACATTATGGTGATCGCCGGCCCACCGTCGTCGTCGGCGCCGATCGCCACGATGGCGAAATGCCTGCGGGGCGGCCGGTTGCTGTCCCGCAGGTCCTTTCGGATGTCGTGCACCAGCACGCTCATTTTCACTCGGTCGCTGCCGGACGCGCTGAGCGCGTAGTAACGCGCCATCCAGAGCACGTCCCACAGGCGTCCGCGCTCGTCCTGGAAGCCGCGGTAGCCCTCGGGCAGGGCGATGAGTCTGTCCCAGACGGTGCGGGAGACGGCGACGGGAATCCTGAAGCCCGCTTCGCGGGCGGTGTCGGAAACGTCGACGAGAAAGCCGTCCTCGATCGCTTGGGCGCGGGTGTAGACGGAGAGGACGGGATCGAATGGGGTGGGGTCGGCGGGTTCGGACATGGTCGGGTTCCTCGCGGAAAGAGTGGAAGACGGCCGCTCTGGCGTGTCAGAGCAGGCCGCGCTCCTTGAAGCTGACCGAATCGGCCGGCGTGACGATGATGTGGTCGAGCAGCATCACCTCGATGGTCTTCAGCGCGTCCCGGATGCGGTTCGTCATGTCGATGTCGGCCTCGGACGGCTGGGGATCGCCCGACGGATGATTGTGTACGGCGACGATCGCGGTGGCCTGAACCTCCAGGCAGCGGATGCAGATCTCCCGGGGATAGACCGAGGTCTCGGAGACCGAGCCCTTGTGGAGGCATTCGTCGTCCAGGAGCCGGTTCTTCCGGTTGAGTTATGTGGATATCTACATAACTCAACTTATGTGCAGTCGATATTTATGTGAGGTAATGCGTTCAAAGCTGCGTTCTACCGGGAACATGGGGCAAGTTTCTTCACATAAGAATGTCTTCGCGCGCGTACGATTGCCGGTCCCCACAGCCATATCAGGAGATCGGCATGTCTTTGCGCACGCATATCTATCCGCACAAACGCTACTATTGGTACTCGGGCTCACCTGTCGCCGAGTGGCTCGACGACTTTTCCGGTTGGCTCAAGGCGTCCGGCTACCGCAATGCTGTGGTCCGCAACCACGTGGCGGCATTGCGGTATTCACTTGAGCCGCTCGCACCCCTTCCACGCGATCGTTGTTTCTCGCAAGCCGAGTTAGAACAGATCGTTACGCATCCCAAGCGACCGCGAGGCTTCTCAGCAGCACGCTGGGCATTTGGCCGCTTTCTGCGGTCCTGTGGTCAGTGGATTGATCTCCCCAGCACTGAGCCACACTCCGAGTTGATCGGCGCCTTCCTTCAATATCTCGTGGAGATGCGTGGCCTGGCACCCGTTACGGTCAAGCATCACGAGTGGTACGCCAGGCTGTTCCTCGACGCGGTGCTGCCAGCAAGCGACTGTCTGGCGAACTTGTCGTCCGCGGACATTGAGCGCTTCTTCGTCGCCCAATCGCGGCGGTTGCGCCGGCGCTCCATAATCGATCTTGCTGGCTATGTGCGTGTGTTCTTGCGCTTCTGCGTTGAACGCGGAGAGGTGCCGTCGGGCTTGGAAGCGTTTGATATCCCACGTCGCTATCGCGACGAGCTACTGCCGCGAGCGATTCCGTGGACGTTGGTTGAACAGCTACTCGAGTCAATTGATCGATCAACGCCAATCGGTCTTCGCGATCACGCGATCTTCTACCTCATGGCGCATTATGGATTGCGCACGGGGGAGATCCCCGTGCTGACATTGAACTCGATCGACTGGCAAGCACGCACGCTCCGAGTCGAGCAGAATAAGACGCGCTCCATCTTGATTTTGCCGTTGACCGATCCCGTTGGGAAGGTGTTGCAATGCTACCTTCGCGAAGGCCGACCGGATACCGATCGACCCGAACTGTTCCTGCGTTCCATCGCCCCGGCCGGCGCGCTGACTCATGGTGCGATCGCCCGGGCGTTCCGCCGCCACGCAACACGTAGCGGTTTACCGCTGAGTGATGCATCACCCTACGGCCTCCGACATGGCTTCGCGATGCGCTTGTTGGATCGCAATGTCGGCGTCAAGGTGATCGGCGACCTCCTCGGTCACAGAAGCCTGGAGGCAACCAGCGCATATCTTCGGCTGCAGATCGATTCGCTGCGCGATGTGGCCCTGCCGCTACCGGGAGACGGTCATGCGCGTCAATAACCCAAGCACCGTCTTCGAACACTGGGCGCATCGTTACATCGAGCACATGAAGGCAATGGGCCGTAGGTTCGATCGCGATACCAGGACGATCAACCGACTTTGTCTCTTTCTGGCTGAACGGGACGCTGCAGATCTTGACCAGGCACTCTTTGAGCAGTGGTGCGCCACAGATAAGGACCTGTGTGCCAACGTGCGCCGCACCTACCAACGTGTTGTGCGCAAGTTCTGCCTGTACCGTCAGCGCACCGAGTTGGACTGTTTCGTGCCCGATGCCTCACGGTTCCCGCGGCGGCAACCCGTCCGAGCGCCGGTGATCGTCGCTCCGCCGCAGATCGCAGAACTGCTGCACGCAACCAAGTCGTTGCGCCGTCACGGCTCGGCGCCACTGCGACCGGCCATGCTGCGCCTTGCCGTCGTGCTGCTCTACACCGCAGGTCTTCGCCGAGGCGAGTTGCTTCGTCTTCGGCTTGGCGACATCGATGTCAAGAACGGCACGGCGTTGATCCGCGACACCAAATTTTACAAGTCGCGGTTGGTGCCATTGTCGACGGATGCTCAGCAAGAGCTTCAAAGCTATTTCAAGGATCGGCTGGCCTCACCGTGGAACCTATCTGCTGATGCACCGTTGATCGGCGGTCATCAGAACACGACCATCATCCACGAGTACAGCGGCGTCGCCATTGGCGACAGCATGCGCAAGCTATGCATCGCGGCCAACGTCCGCGATGCGAACGGCCGCTTACCGCGGGTCCACGATTTCCGCCATTCTTTCGCCGTGCAAGCCCTGCTGCGCTGGTATCGCGACGGTGGCGACGTCCAGTCGTTCTTGCCCAGGCTTGCGATGTACATGGGTCATCAATCGATCGCCTCCACGGCGTACTACCTGCACTGGATCCCGGAGGTTGCCCGCACAGCAAGCAGCCAGTTCGAGCGTCGATTCGGTCACCTCATCGAAGGAGAACGGGCATGACGCACCCAGGTCCGAACGCGCTGAGCCATTGCATCGTGCGGTTCTTCCAGGAGTACCTGCCGACTCTCCGTGGCATGAGCGCACACACCATCCACAGTTACCGCGACGCACTGGTGCTCTATCTGCGCTTCGCCGCTGAGCAGTGTAAGCGAGGAGTTGAAACGCTCGATTTAGACGATTTAACCGCGGCCAGCGTCGGCCATTTCCTGGCTTACCTGGAAGCCGAGCGTGACAACAGCATCAGCACGCGCAATGCGCGTCTCGCAGCACTCCATACCTTCGCACGGTTTGCCGTCGGCGAGTGCCCTGAGCGGATGACCGAGCTGCAACGCATCCTTGCTATCCCGTTCAAGCGCGGCCCCCGTCGTGCTCCCGTCGAGTATCTCGAAGAGGCAGAAGTCGAGGCGCTCCTCAAGCTACCTAGCGGGGCATCGCTCAGCGAACGCCGCGACCAGGCGTTGTTCGCGCTGATGTTCAACACTGGCGCGCGGGTGCAGGAAGTACTCGACCTAACGGTCGGTGACGTTCGACTCGAGCCGCCATATCAGGTTCGCCTGTAGAGCGACAATCTGGATGGCAGGTGCGCGTCAATCAGGATGTCAGTATTGACGTCGCGGCGATGTGAAGTTTTTCGGGACGTCGGACCAATTGCAAGAGTTTTTCCGCCGGTTCTGCTTTTGGCGGATTTGTCTGTCGCGGGACCAGCCGCGGCCCGCGAGCGTGAAGCGCCGCGGGCCGCGGGGTTGGCGCGGTGATGTCGGTTCAGCCGGTGGGCGTGTTTTTTTCCGTGGCCTTCTTGGCGGGCCGGCCCCGCTTGCGCGGTTTGGCATTGAGTGCTTCGCGCCGCCGGTAGCTCTCGACATTCATTTCCAGGATCGTGGCGCGGTGCACCAGGCGGTCGACGGCGGCGACGGCGGTGGTCTCGTCCGGGAAGATGCGGTTCCATTCGGAGAACGGCTGGTTTGCGGTGATCAGGAGCGAGCGGCGCTCGTACCTGGCCGAGATGAGTTCGAACAGCACGCTTGTTTCGGCCTGGTCCTTTTGGACGTAGGCGAAGTCGTCGAGGATCACGAGGTGGAACCGGTCGAGCCGCGCCATCAGGTTTTCCAGCGTCAGTTCACGTCGCGCCACCTGGAGGCGCTGCACCAGGTCGGTGGTCCTGGAGAACAGCACCCGGTAGCCGTTCTCCACCAGCGCCAGCCCGATCGCCGAGGCGATGTGGGACTTCCCCGTCCCGGGCGGGCCGAAGATCAGGCAGCAGGCGCCCTGGTCGAGCCATGCGTCGCCGGCGGCGAGCGCCATGACCTGGGCCTTCGAGATCGTCGGCACCGCGCTGAAGTCGAAGTTGGCGAGGCTCTTGCCGGGCAACAGCCGCGCCTCGCCCAGATGGCGCTGGATCCGCCGCCTGCCGCGCTCCGCCAGTTCGTGCTCGACGAGGACGGAGAGGAACCGGGCCGCGGGCCAGCCTTCGGCGTCGGAACGCTCGGCGAAGGGTTCCCAGAACTCCCGCATCGTCGGCAGGCGCAGTTCCGAGAGCATCAGGCCAAGCTTGACCCCGTCGACCATGACCGCATCATCGTCTGTCCGTGTCATGACGCGCCTCCCATGCTGAGCAGGTCGCCATAGCCGGCAAGCGGCGCGCGGATGACGTGAACCTCGGGCATCGCGCCGGGCTCCGGCGCGAACCGGGCCTTGAGGCTGTCGAGGTCCGGCAGCTTCCCGGCGGCGAGACAGCCGCCGATCTCGGCCGCCAGCGCCGCCTCGCAGTTTTCCTCATGGGCCAGCGCCAGGAGCCTCACCGTCAATCTGCAGGCAGCGCGTTCGCCCAGCTTGGACAATGCCGCCTCGAAGCAGCGGCGGTAGGCCTCGCGCGGGAACAGTTCGTCGCGGTAGGTCAGGTTCATGAGCGCCATCGGCTTGGCCTTCAGGGAGTGGATGACGTGGCGGTAGTTGACCACGTGCACGGCCTTGGTCGATGCGCCCTTGTGCTTGCGCGGCAGGGTCAGGTGATGGACGGAGCCGACATAGAGCTCCAGGCGGCCGTCGTAGAGCCGGACCCCGAGCCGGTGGCCGATCAGCCGCGAGGGCACGGTGTAGAACACCCCCCTCAGGATGAAGCCGCTGGACGAGGTGACGTCGACGCTGGTTTCCTCGTAATCCGTGGTGCGCATCGGCGGCAGGTTCTGAAGCGTGTCGCATTCGGCCTTGATTCGTCCGGACCGGCGCGCATTGCCGCGTCCGACGATCTCCGCGATGAAGGCGCGATAGGCCGCGACATCGGCGAAGTCCGCCGACCCGCGGAGCGCCAGCGCGTCGGCGATCTCGCGCTTGAGGTGGCCGTGCGGGCTTTCAATCGCGCCGTTCTCGTGCGCCACGCCCCGGTTGTTGCGGGACGGGGCCATCCCGTAGTGCCGGCAGAGCAGGCGATAGCGCTCGGTCATGTCCTCGGCATCGTCCTTGCAACGGTTCCGGAACCCCGCCGACAGGCTGTCGGTGCGATGCTCACCCGGCGCGCCTCCCAGGGACCAGAGGGCGGCCTGCAGTCCCGCGGCCAGGGCCGTGAAGCTCTCGCCGCCGAGAACCACGTCGGCATGCCGGAACCCCGACCAGGGAAGCCGGAAGTGGTACAGCATGTGATCCAGCGGCCGGCCGCCGACGGTGACGCCGGAAGCGTTCATGCGGGTGAAGTCCGACAGGCCGAGCCGGCCGGGCGTGTGCGTCTGCCGGAAGATCACCTCCCGGTCCGGGCCGTGGCGGGCCCGCCAGTCGCGGATCCGCCGTTCCAGGGTGCGGCGCACCCCCGGGTCCAGATCGGGGTGACGCCGCATCAGCTCCTCGAACACGCCGACCGCGCGAATGCCCGAATCGCCCTCCAGCATCGGCACGACCTCCTCATCGAATATCCCGGCCAGCGGATCCGGGCGGCGGCGCCCCCGCGGGGCCTTCTTCTGAGAGGGGAGCGTCGGGTCCCGGTTGATCCGGTAGCCGCTGCGGGCGCTGAAGCCGGCCTTCGCGGCGGCCGCTTCCGTCGAGTGGGATTTCCTGTGTTTCATGAAAGACCTCATTTGGTTGTCCGTTACGTGGTGACCGGGCAACTTGCTCTCCTCTGCTCGAGAATGATCGCAAGGCTATTACCCGGCCAGCCGCAAACACCAAACAAGGCCCGGGAGGGGGAGAAAAATCGTCGTTCCGGCTGCCGCCAACTCCAGTCGGGCTACGCCCTCCTTACGTTGGCGCCAGCCGGAAGCACCCCCTCAACGAGACTGCCATCCTGATTGTCGCTGGACTGCCATCTTGATTGTCGCGCTAGATTCGCCTGCGCGGCAAGGGCGGCAAGACACGCAGCTGTCCGATTTGGGCTCGCACCGCCGTGCAGTTGCGCGCGCTCATTAAGCGGTCCTCGTCGGGTAATGCAGATAGCCCGCTCTTTACCAACCGGCGGGGCGAAAAGCTCACGCGCTTCGGCGTGCGCTACCTGTTGAACAAGCGCGTCACCGCCTGCGTGGACAGCGTGCCCACGTTGCGCGACAAGCGCATCCACCCGCACTCGTTGCGGCATACCACCGCCATCCACCTGCTGAAAGCCGGCGTTGACTTCGCCACCATCAGCCAGTGGCTGGGTCACGCAACGCTGATCCCAACCATGGAGTACGCCCGTGCCGACATAGATATCAAGCGTCAGGCACTCGCTCAGGTCTTTCCTGACGTCATGCCCGAACCGACAGTCGGTCATGTGGCGCCGGCGCAACTCGACATGGTCAAATGGATGCGACGGCTCTGAGCATGCTTATGTGAAGTTGGTGTCGTCGGTTGCCAACCGCAAAGCGGCGTCGACGACCCGACTTCACATATTTCGGTGCTGCACATAAGTTGAGATACAAGATGTGGAACTCCTCGACCTCGCGGCGGCCCGCGAGAGCGCGGCAGTACTCGATCACCTTGTCGTAACTGCCGAGGGTCGGGCCGACCTTTTCCGGTATCTCCGCCCTTGCCATGCGGATGCCGAGGGCCTCGGCGGCCTTGAGTGCGGCAATGGCGTCTTCCGGCAGACCGGGCACGGTGCGGAGCCGGTCCGGGCGGGCCGCCAGGACGCGGGGCGCCGAGCCGAACAGATCGAGCAGGCTTGCGGCAAGCGCTTCGGCGTCGTCCACCGATGGGCGCGCAGACAACAGCAGCTCCAGCAGCTCGCGCTCGTCGACGGCCTCGCGCCCGGCGCGCAGGAAGCGGTCCTGGAGGCGGCGGCCTGCTGCCTGCCGGATCGAATGGGGCGCGGCAGCGGGGGTATCGGGGGCTGCGGCAGGGTTCATGAGCGACCTCCTGTTGCTGAATGCCGGATAAGCGGGACCGGGACGCTCCCGCTCCCGCGCCCCGGCCCCGCCTCGCCCGGACACACGCCGGCCTTCCCTCCGGGCGGAGCGGATAGGGCGTTCGCCTGCCAGGCCGCATACCCGGCCCGGAAGGTCCGGGTCCGGCTTACGACGGGGCCTCCCTGTCGGCGCCGAGGGTGACGCTCACGTCGGGCCGGCGTATGCGGATGTCGATCGCGCGGCCGCGGGGCGCCAGCCACATGAGTTCTCGCCGGACCGCTTCGGCGATGGAGGCCCTACAGGCTTCGTCGTCCGACAGCAGCAGCCGGGTCGCGAGGTGGAGCGCCTCCTCTTCGAAGTTGTTGCGCTGGGTCTCCCAGCTGTCCGCATCGGCATCGTCGGAGGGCGAGAAGTAAGCTGCAGCGAGCAGCTGGGCGAGCTGGTGGGGCCGGAGGGCGCTGTCCTGCGTGACCAGCGGCATGGCCTCTTCGATCGAGGACCAGGCCTCCCCGCCGAATACCAGATCGGCGGGAAGATCGAAGGTGCGCGTGATCCCCGATGCTGGACGGACGGCGAACCTGATGCGAATCCCGGCGGGTCGGTCCGGCAGCGCCGCGGCGGTGCCCGATGCCTCGGGCAGCGGGTATTCCCCGAGGGCCGTCCAGTCGTCCCCGGCGGCGACCCGGACGGCTACCTCCTTCACCCGGTCGAGCGCGTCGTACCAAGCGTAGCCTTCCAGCCTCCGGTCGGCCTCGAACAGCTGCGGTGCGATGGCGGCCCGCTCGGCGGCCCGCCACAACGCCTGGGCCTCGGGCGGCTCCGGGTCGAAGTCCATGACCAGGGCATTGCGATTGGCGTCCAACCGTTTGCCCGGCTCGCGCCAGTCGCTGCAGTCGGCGGCGGCGGGCCGCCAGGGAAGGAGTTGGGCCGGCGGAGGCGTGATGCCGATGTCGGCCCCGCGCGCCCGCGTCCAGTCTCCGAAGGCGGGACGCGGCGAGGGATCGGCGGCCATGGCGCGGTAGATTGCGAGCCGGGCAGCTTCCCGCATCTCCTCGAGGAAGGCGTTCTCGACCGCCTCCTTGCGGGCCGGCAGGACCAGTTCGAGGTCCGGGCAGTCGTCGACATCCGCCAGCACGGTCCATGCCGGGCCGTGGACGGTCTCGACGCTTGGAAGCCTCACCGGCAGGGTGAGGCCGAAGAGGTTGAGATCGGGGTTGTTGTAGCTGCTCCGGCGGTCCTTGAAGACGCCGAAGACGAGACCGCGCCAGGGTTCGGCATGAACGGCGCCGTCGAGAAAGGCGTGGCGCGGCAGCTCTTCGGCGGCGGAGTTTGGGTCCGTTCGGTCGTCGAGCACGACCGGCAGCGGATAATGGCGGGCGGCGTTTCCGGCCGCCTTGCGGATGGCGTCGACGGATTCCGCCGCTTCGAACGAAATCGACGTCCCGTGGGGATGGGGCGCCTTATCGTCGGCCTGCACATGGGCGTCCGCCTCGCCTAGAAAATGCGCCGGTTCCAGCTTGACGCGCCAGCCGGGCAATACCTCCCCGTCCGGCGGGCGCAGCCTGGACGAGACGGCGCAGTTGCGGCGCGCCAGGCTGGCGAAGCCGAACCCGGCGGCGTCCTCGCGCCGGGCCGTCGCGTCGTTCCAGCCGTTCTCGCCGAAACTGAGCAGCACCGCGGGATCGGCAATGCCCGCGCCGTCGTCGGAAACGGTGATGGTGAGCGGGGTCCCGCCGGCCGCGGTGTTGGAGGGGGTAACGTGCCCCTCCGTTGCGGCAACCGTAATCCGTACCCCCGTGGCGCCGGCGCGCCGGCTGTTCTGCAGGGTCTCGGTGAAGATGTCGGCGAGGGTTGCGGCGTAGATTCGGGTGACTCGCTTGACGGCGCTCTCGTGGATGCGGGCCCGGATGGTGCGGTTCATGGGCGGACCTCCATGGTGTTGGGAAATGAAACGCCCCGCCGGCAGTGGTGGGCCGGCGGGGCGCTCGGGTTAGGCTTGCGTCCTCCTATTGGACGCGTTGGAGGAACTCGGGGATCTCCTCCGGATCCGGATCGGCGTCACGCCCGTCGACGGGATCGGCCGCCTCCATGCCGTCCGGCCCGCCTGCGGCGGCCGGGCCGGAATCGGTCTCCCCGGCATCGCCTGGATCGGCGTTGGGACCGGGGCCGGCCGTCTCGGCGGCTTCGTTGCCGTCATTAACCGCCGCGCCGTCGGATGGCTCCGGTTCGGGATCGGGTTTCGTCCCATGGCCGTTGCCGGCGGGACCGGTCTCCGTCGGTGCGATCCCAGAGCCGGCGGCCGGTTCCACGGGTTCCGGGGTCGCGTCGGGCTGGGCCGGATCGGTGTTGGCGGCTCCCGCCGCATCGTCCCCGGCGTCGCCGGCCGCCCCACCGGTGTCGAACGCCGCGAAGCCGGGCGGGACCCAGGCAAGCGCCCTGGCGTGCATGGCGGCGCTGACGCCGGTGGGCGGGTCGCCGGCGGCGAAGGCGGCCTCCATCGCATCCGCCAGGGCCGGCTTCTTGTACTTGGACCGGGCCGACGCCCAGGCGAGGCCGAACACGGTGCGGGCGATGTCGAGGACTTGGGCTTTGTTGATCCGCGACCACAGCATGCCGGCGGTGGGGCGGACATGGGCGGCGAAGTCGATGTCGAGACGGGCCACGGTGGCTTCGAGTTCGGGCCGGGCCTGGGGTTCGAAGGCGAGCTGCCCCTTCACCGTGCGCGCGACGCAGGCCGCGAACAGCGCCTCCTTCTCGGCCCGGGTCAATGCCCTGAGCGCCGCGAAGGACTCGCCGTCATCCTCGATCTCCATCCAGTCGAAGGACAGGTGCGAGCGGTCTTCGAGCATGGCCTCGCCCGGCGACCAGTCCGTAAACTCCGCGTCGTTCATCCGGGTCATGGGACGGTCCGGGGTCTCCCTGACCACGATGTCGAGGGCTTCGCTGTGATAGCCCGTCGCGAACACGGCGCGGCCCATCTGGAACAGCGCGAGGTCGAAGGCGGCATCGAAGTCCCCGGCGAGCTTCGCCTTGACGAGCGCCGTGCGGATGGCGCGCAGATCGTCGGCGAGCCCGATGCCGACGCCGGCTTCCTTGCGGGCCTCGGCCGCGCGGTCCCTGGGCTCCGCCATGGGCTGGGAGACGGCCGGGCCGGCGGCATGGACGCCATTGTTCGTGGCGTCCGCGCCCTGACCGTTGGCGTCCCCCGTTGCCCCGTCGCCGGTTTCATCCGGCTTCGGCATGTCCTCGGGCTTGACCAGTCCGGAGATGACGTGGAGCGCGCCGTCGCGGCCGACGGTGGCGATGCACCCCGCCATCAAGAAATCCTCGCGGCGCCACATGGCGCGGCCCTCGACGGCGCCCTCGATCTCGTCGAGGCGGGCCTCGATCGTCTCGGCCTCCCGGACAATGTCATCGGTCCATTCGTCTTCGCCGAGGCCGTTGATCTCTTGGTAGCGGGTCTCCAGCTTCCGGATCTCGGCCTTCTCCTCATCTGTGGGCGCGCCCGGCTGGGGCTCGATGCGGCCGTAGGAGGCGGTGTCGTCCCACGCAACCTCGACCATGGGTACGGCCCACTTCCAGCGGGCCGTCAGTTCGTCGGCGGCGGCCTGGAGTTTCTCCATGGCGAGCTTCTCCAGCAGCACCGGGTCCTCGAACCAGACGCCGTGCTCGTGCTCGTCGGCGAACAGGTCGCGCAAGACCTGGCCGCCGGCGGCCTCGTAAAATTCCACGCCGACGAACCGGGCGATGGCGGACGTGCCGGGCACCCGCTCCTCGGTCAAGAGCCGCTTCACCTGCCAGGCCGACGGCCGGTGTTCCTGGCCGGAGACCTGTTCCCAGACCGCCATCTGGCGCTCCCGGTCGGCGGTGACGGCGAACGCCTTCAGCACTTCCAGGTCGATCTCGTCCGCCCGGTAGGCGTCCAGCAGCTCGGGCGCGGCGTTGCCGAGGCGCAGCCGCTGTTCGACGATGCGCTCGGACGCTCCGAACCGCGCCGCGATCGCCGAAACCGGCTGGCCGGCCGCGGCCAGTTCGGCGAAGGCCGTCACCTGGTCCGCCGGATGCATGGGGATGCGCATGACGTTCTCGGCCAGAGAGAGTTCGGCGGTCCCGGCATCCCCGGCCCGGACCTGGCAGGGCACCGGATGGTGGGCGTCCAGCACGCCGTCCTCGACGAGCGCCTGCATGGCCTTGAGGCGGCGGCCGCCGGCGGCCACGGCAAAGCGCTCGGTTCCGTCGGAATCCGGCTCGTCCGGCCGGACGATCAGGTTCTCCAGCAGCCCGAGTGCGGCGATCGATGCCTTGAGCGCGGCATCGTCCTGGGCATCGGGCGGGGTCTTGCGGACGTTCTCGAGCGCGGGCGCGAGTTGGGAGAGCGGGATCTCCCGGATGACGGGTTGGGACCCGGGGGCGATGAAGTTCATGCGAACCTCCCTCTATGGTGTGTGGGTAAGGAAAAAGCGGTATCGGGGAACGGCACCCGCCGGCCCGACCGCTTCACCGGGACCGCCGCCCCGCTCCGTCTCCTGTCGGTGTTGCGGGCAGGGGCGGCGCGCCCGGCCGGTCCGGGGTGCGGGGCGGGCTGGCGGACAGGGGTTCAGGCGATGGCGATGCGCTCGCCCCAGGGCGGGGGCGTGTCGGAAGGTCCGGCCCCGGGACGCCAATCGCACCACAGAACCATGTAGGGGGGCTCGGCGTCGGGGTAGCGGTTGCACTCCATGTCGGTGAAGTAGAGGCAGACGGCGGGCCGGATATCGTGCTCGTCGAGCCATTCGAAGCCCGGCCGGAAATCAGTGCCGCCCCGGCCCTTGACGGTGATCTCGCCGGGCAGGTCGTCGGGGGCGTATTCGGCGGCGTCCTGCACAGCGGCGTCGACCTGGAGGACGACGACGCGCTCGGGCCGGATCTCGGCGGCGACTTCGCGCACCTCGGACCAGAAGGCGGTGAGCGCTTCGGTATCGACCGAGCCCGAGGTGTCGACGATGACGGTAATTGCATCCATGCCCTCCGAGCGGATCGACGGCAGATAGAGGCCGGAATCGATGAAGCGCCGGTTGGGGACGCTCCAGGAGTAGTCGCTCTTCGCCGCGTCGGTCATGAAGCGGCGGAGCAGCGAGCGCCAGTCCAGCGCCCCGGCATGGGCGCCGCGGACCGTCTCCTCGATCCCGCCCGGCGCCTTGCCCTGGGCCTTGGCGAGACTGAGCGCCTGGTGCAAGGCCTCGTCCCAGTCCTGTTCCTCGGCGGCGACGCCGCCCGGGGGCGGACCGGACTCGTCGTCTCCGCCGGCGGGGGCGTCCATCACCTCGCCGGTGCCGGACGGATCGCAGCTCGGCGGCGCGCCGGTACTTCCCCGGTCCGGGGAACCGCCGTCCGGCCGATCCCGGCCGCCGGAGGAATCGTCGTTCCCGCCGCCGCCTGCGTCCGGGGTGTCGGGAGAACCGTCTCCATGGTCCGAATTGTCCGGGCCGGATGGCGCGGCGTTATCGCCGGAACCGCCGAAACCGCCTGCCGGCGGACTGCCGTCATTGCCGGGCGCGTCCGGCTCCGGCAGCCGGTCGTAGGCCTGCTCGACGCTGATTCCGTCCCACGCTTCCGCGTCGGGCGGGAGCGTGAATCCGGCGTCCCGCAGCAGGCCGTGGGTGACCAGCTGGGAGGCGCGCTGCCAGCGTTCCGGGTCGCGCCCGCCCCGCCGGGTGTGATGCTTGAGCGCGCAGGCCAGCACCACCCGGGCGATGGCGGTCTCGATGATGTGGGCGTCGGTCTCCGCGATCCATTGCGGCGAATAGCGGATCTCCCGCCCGTCGCTCGCCAGGGTCTCTCGGGCCCCGTCGGGGCGGACCGGCAGGCGGAGGGCGAGGCTGCCGAAGAACGGCTGCTCGCGCAGCAGGGCGGTCACGCAGCCGCTGATGCGCTGGGCGGATTCCGAGCGCACGCGGGCGGCCATCAGGCGGCCTCCCGCGCGGGCTCGGCCGCCCCGCAGTGATCCCCCTCCCCGAAATACCCCGCGAACTTGTCGGCCAGCGCATCGGCGTCGCGCTTGACCCGGGCGCGGGCGGCGGGATCGAAGGTCTTGGACGGCCGGAGCGCGTCCGGCTCGACGCCGGCGATCCTGTCCTTAACCTGGCCGCAGAGCTGCGCCAGGGTTTCGTCGCCGAAGATGTTGAGCCGGGGCACCACATCGACTAGGTCCCGGATATTGCCGATCATAGAGTCCCGGAACACCAGGGGCTTGCCCTCGTCGTCCTCCCGGAGCCGTTCGGAGACCCGCTCCACCGCTTCGCCCAGGCGCCGGTAGAGGTCGCCCACCGCGTCGTGCAGGCGCTCCTCGATCTGGCTCTCGATGTCGCGCTTCACGCGGTCGGTGTCGTCGGAGGCGAGTTTCGCCATGAAGTGATCGGCGTCCGGCACCGGGATGATGCGGTAGCGCAGGCCGAACTTGCCCTGGAGCGCCTCCTTCGAGGGATAATCCTCGATGCGGAACAGCTTGCCGAGATCGAGCCGAGCCTTGTCGATATTGTCGTCGTAGTCCTCGATGAAGCGGGCGCGCTCGCGGACCATGCGCTCCCTGAGCTCGTCCATCGCCTCGGTGTAGCGCTCGTAGTTGGCGACGGTGAGCAGCCGGCTGCCCTGGTCGTCCCAGGGAAGCGTGTTGGCGTAGTGGGCGCCGCGCGCCGCGCTCATGGTGGCGGTCAATGCGGCGAAGGCGGCCCTCGGCAGCAGGCACTTGTTGTAGCGCCCGGCGCTGACGCTCGCCTCGTGGTGGACGGCGACGTGCGTACTTGCCTTGCGGTCGTAGAGCCGGCCGGACCAGGCGGTAATCCTGAGGCCGACCAGCATGGCGTCGTGGGTGAGGTTCATGGAGCTGTTCTCCCGATGGGGTTGTTACTGGGTACGGGCGGCGGCCCAGCGGATGAAGGCGGGCGAGCGCTGAAGGCCGGGATCGCGGCGAATGCAGGATCCGACGAGGAACTCTCCGACCTCCGGGCGCAGGCGCCGGGCGTAGGTGACGATGGACTCGAGGGTGATGTCGTCGGCCATGCGGTAGAGCGAGCCGCAGAGGGCGATCAGCGCGCTGGCATTGTCCGGCACGATCGCATTCTCGGGATCGTCGAGGACCGCCTTGGGATGGGGCAGTTCGCGCCACACCTTGAGGAAGGCCGAGAACTCCACCGCCGCTGCCTCGCCGACCGTGCCCCGGAACAGGGCCCGCTCCACCGTGGGATCGGGATTGCCCTTCTGGTTGACGATATTGGAGACCATCTCCCAGGTTCTTGGACAGCAGAACGCCTTCTCCTTCGCCTGCGGATCGAAACTGTGCAGCAGGTCCGGGCGCATCTGGATGTAGAACAGCACCTCGGGCGCGATGCCGTTGGCCGCGCCCCAGGCGAGCCAGTCCTCCGCGTCGACCCGGATCTCGAGGTGGACGAAGCGCGACGCCAGGGGCGTCGGCATGCGGTGGACCACGCCCCGGTCGGTCTCGCGGTTGCCGCAGGCGATCAGCGAGGCGCCGTCGGGCAGTTCGTACTCGCCCACCTTGCGGTCGAGCACCAGCTGGTAGAGGGCGGCCTGCACCATGGGCACCGCGGAGGGCAGCTCCTCCAGGTTGACGAGCCAGCGTCCGGGATCTCCGGCGGGGGGCAGGAAGGCCGGCGGCGCCCAGCGGGTGCGGCCGTTATCGTCGCGCCACGGGATGCCCCGCAAATCGACGGGGTCGAGCAGCAATGCCCGCACGTCGAGATACTGGCGGCTCGCCTGGTCCGCGACCTGTTGGGCAAGCGCGCTCTTGGCGCAGCCCGGAGCGCCCCACAGGATCGTGGGCTGGCGGGCTTCCACGAGCAGGGCCAGGGTGTCGGCAAGTTCGCTCGGGCGAAGCGTGTAGTCGGCGGAAACGGTATCGGTCATGGGCGGCCTCCGGATCAGCGGGAAAATGGCGAAGACCAGCATCCTCCGGATGTCCGGTCTTCGCTCCGGTCAAGGCCCTCCTTTACTTTAGCTGGCTGAACAGCGTCGGATCGGCCGGATGACAATTTGGTGGTTGGTCGCGGGCGCGTGACCGTCGACGGCGCTCGCGCACGGCGGCGGAAGTGGCTTCGGGTGAGGCGGCCGAATAGAAGCTGAGCAACGGCTTGCAGTGCCCGCCGGGGCGGGGCTAACCTGCGGGCATGGCAAGCTGGAGCGACAACATCGAGGCGGTCGCGCGGGCCATCACCGCGAAGCGGCTGGCGTATGACGGCATCAGCGAGGAGAAGCTCGCCGTCGACGTCGACATGTGGTGGCACGCCTGCGCGGCGGAACTCGAGTGCGGGGTCATAGACGAGACCGGCGATTATGTCGGCGGCAAGCTCGACCGGGAGCGCGCGCTGGCGGGCTACCGTGACTGGATGGACCGCCATCCCGCGAGCCGAGCGGTCTGGGAGACCGCCCGGTACGGGGCGCCGCTGCCTCGAAACTGACGCGGCCCGGGGACACGCCGGAAGATGCCGGCCCGGCCTGTTGCCGCCGCAGGCCGCCCGTTTGAAGGCAAGGTGGCCGGGTGCCGTCAGCATCCTTACGCCCCCGAGGTCGAGGGCGGCCGCGGATCGGCCGCCCTCGCAGCCGGCCTTATGACGGCCGGCCTGGTGGGCTCCGAACGGGTTCGCCGCCATCCCCACCGCCGCGCTCGATCCGCCCCACAGTGCGGCGTCTCCCGCGGTCCCCGCGCTTATCGGGTCCGGGTCCCCATTCCGGCCGATCCATCGCCCCGCCCCGCCATGGCGGATTGGCCGGCTGTCCGGCGCCGGGCGCCGAACCCGTGCTATTCGGCGGCCTCCGCTGCCGGCGCCGTCGCCTCGCAGATCGTCCGGAACTCCTCGAGAAGGCTCCCGTGATATGTCTCCATGTATCGCGTTATCTGGGCGTTGCGGAGCAACGACCGGACATACGACGCGGCCAGGACCAGATTCAGATGGTCGGCCGCGAAGGTCTCTTCGATGCGTTCGACGTCGACCTGAAGGTTGGCGAGTTCCCGTTCGATCTGATCGATTTCTTCCGAGGAGACTTTTCTGTGTTTCCTGGCCTTGCCGGGGTTCACCAGCTGATCCGGCGAACTGGCCGAGACGAGAGCCCTCGCGTAAGCGACCGAATAGTCGCCGACCGCGGCCATCGTCTTTGCGATCTCGTACTGTCGCAGGGACTGGACCTTCTTGAGCGCCTGGAAGGTGTTGATGGGGCAGTGCTTGTCCTTGAGGAGCGTGGCAACCTCGGGACAGATGCCGTTGAGAAGGTCCCGTTTGGTGCGGATGGTCGCGACATTGACGTTCAGCGCCTGCGCGATACGCTTCTCCGGAACGCCCCGCTCGATGACCTTCAGCATCATCTTGTGCTCCTGGAGAGGCGAGAGGCGGTTGACCTGGCGATTGAAGGTGACGGCCTCGTCGTCGAGAGAGACCAGACAGGTGACTTCATCGATACCGAGGTCCTTCAGGATTTCAATTCTGAGGTGGCCGTCGAGAAGCAGATACTTGTGCTTTCCGCCGGACCGGCGCGCCACAATGGGCGGCTGCACGATGCCGATTTCGCGGATGGAGGCGTCGATCTGACGAAATTTTTTTCGTTTGCGGGCGGTATTCTCGACCAGCCTCAGCGGCAGGATGCCGGCTATCGGTATGGTCACGCTCTCCGGCTCGAACGCGATGGTCACCTTGCCGTTCATGTCAGGTCTCCTCACCGGCTTCGACGAGGAGCGCCAGAGGCGCCGGCAGCGTCTGCACCTGCTCGGCCCGCAGCAGGGTCCGGAAATGATCCTCGGACAGAAGCATGCGAAGGCCCTGCACGAGAACTTGCAGATGTTCCGAGGCGGTATCGGCGCTCTCGATCAGCGCTCCGTGGTTCTTGACCGCCTCCTTCAGTTTGCGGGCGAGCGCATCGTACGATTTGGAGGCAGGTTTCCAGTCGCGTCTGTCACGCTTTTGCGCTTTTCCGTATCGCTGGCGATGCTCGATCGCACTCTTTGCGCGCGGCATCTGGCTGAGGGTCAGTTCTCCCTTCTCGTAGGCTTCGACGAGAATATCCTGTGCCCGGTCGTCTTCCGCCTCGGCGATGGTGACGGCGACCGCCAGCGGAATCTTTCCGGTTTCCACCGCGATCAGCAGCCGTTCCTCGCCGGCTTTCAGGAGCCGGCGGATTGTCCGGACATGGGTAGCCGAATAACCGATCTTGGCGGCGATCTTGGCGTCGGAATAGCGGCGCCGGACGAGGTCGCCGATCGCCCGGAACAAGTCGCCCGGAAGAGGCTGGCTCCGGGCGATATTCTCGACAAGGCTCGAGACCAGGCTGTCCTCTTCGGACAGGTCGGTGACGATGGCCGGAATCTCGGTCTGTTCGAGCGCTTGAAAGGCCTCCATCCGGCCCTGTCCGCAGACTAGGTTGTAAGCGGCTTCGCCGTCGGCGCCCAGGGTCCGGCTCACCTTGATGGGCTGCTTGAGGCCCACCTTCCGGATGCTGTCGACGATCTCGGCGAATTTCTTCGCGTCCCGGACCCGGGGATTGAGCACGGTGATGCGCTCGATCGGGATCGTCTCAATCTCAATGGCGTCGGAATGGTTGGCGTCGGTCATGGCGCGATCTCCATAATCGGGGCCCGCTCCGCCATGGCGAAGAAGCGGTCCAGGGTGTCGAACCGGAAGGCATCCAGCATCAGGCCGTTTTCCTCGGCGAGCCCGAGGCGATTCGTGTCGAGAACCGCAAGCGGCAGGAGGTAGTAGTCGAGGATGGCTTCGTTGGCGTCGTCCATCCGGAGGGCGACC
Organism: Rhodospirillales bacterium; assembly: GCA_965207535.1. GTDB lineage: Bacteria > Pseudomonadota > Alphaproteobacteria > Rhodospirillales > UBA2165 > JAJDXO01. Next base: position 49,891 of record CBDBMR010000001.1, read on the forward strand.
GTAAGGTCGGGGACGAGCCCGGTGTCGAGGCGGACCTTCCAGCGCCGGGAGCCGGCTTTGGTGTGCCGGCAGCGGGCGACGACGATCGAGGCGGTGAACTCGCCGTTCACGGTCAGCAGGTCGGTCGCCGAATCCTGGGATACGGCGCCGCCGAGCTGCTCGATTTGGGCGATCGCCCTTGCGACCTCCCGGGCGTGAGTTCGGCGGAGCGCCCGGTTGATCTCGATATAGCCGCAGTCCCGGTCCGGGGTGAAGCCGACCAGCGAATAGGCGCGCGTCAGGCTGCCGAAGCGCGAGGCGTAACAGCCGCTCGACGGCATGCCGTCGGCCTCGTCGATGACGATGCCGGAGAGGAAGCCCTTTTTCTTGAGGAGCCGTTCGAGCCGGTCGATCATCTCATCATCGGAAAACCGGCGGTTGCGCTCGCGGATCATACCCTGGGCGGTGAAATACAGCCGCGGGTCCACGATCGCCTCGAAGGCGCCGTCGGCCCGGACCCATTCCTCGGGCGGGTTGTTCTTGTGCGTCTCCTTCAGCTTGTAGGAATGCCGGTTGAAGACGTTGTTGCCGATGTATTTCTCGTTGGTCAGAACCTGGTGGACGGTGCCGCGCGTCCACGGCCGGCCGAGATCCGTCACGGTTCCCTTCTCGTTGAGCAGCAGGGCGATCTCGCCTTCCAGCCTGCCTCCGTCGATGAACTCGCGGTACATCCACCGCACGGTCTCGACTTCCTTCTTCGGTCCGGGCACGAGGATCACCCGGTCGGTCTGCAGGCTCTTGCGCTGACCCGTGTCGAGAATGCCCTGCGGCTCGCCATTCTGGTCGATGCGCATGCGGCGCAGCCCGTAGCCCGCCATGCCGCCCTGGCGGAATCCGCGCTCGATAAGCCGGCACTGGCCGGCGAACACCTTGTTCGAGAGTTCGCGGCTGTGCTCGGCGGCCATGGAGCGCTTGACGGCCTTGATGATGTTGGACACGGGGCTGCCGTCGTTGACGAACTGCTCCATGCAATAGTGAACCTCGACCTTGGCTTTTTGACAGGCGTACTCGATGGACGCGCTCTGGTCCGGGTTCTGAAACCGCCCCCAGCGGGTGATGTCGTAGACCAGGATCGTGTCAAAGCCGGATTCCTCACGCTGCGCGTCGTCCAGCATTTGCCGCATGCCGGGCCGGTTCTCGAGCCGAAGGCCGCTTTTCGCCTCATCGGAATAGGTGGCGACGATCTCCAAGTCATGTTCGGCGGCATAGCGCTTGATGGCCGCGACCTGGTTGCGGGTCGAATACTCCTGATGCTCGGTGGACATCCGGAGATAGGCGACGGCGCGGCGGCGAGGCTTCGCCGGTTCGGGATTGGGATCCGGTTTATGGGCTGGCTTAACGGTCACCAGGGCCTCGTTTGCGGTATGGCTTCGCCGGATGGTTTCGCGGCGAGGAATTCCAGTACGTTGGAAACATCGGCGCTTGCCGGGGTGTCGGTGGTATGGCGCCGGCGGACAAATCGATCTCGCCATAGGCGGGCACCTCGGCGCAGTAGTGCACCTCGATGCCGGCCTTCCTGCATTCGAATTCGAGATGGGCGCCTTGGTCGGGGTTTTGGAAACGGCCCCATCGGCTGGGATCGAGCATCAGCAGGGCGCTTTCGGGACAGCCCTCCCGGAGGCGCGCCGGATTTCAGGTCCGGACCAAAGGTCATTGCATTCTTCCTCCTTGTGGGCACGGCGTTGCCGTTCTGATGCAGCAGTGGCCGCACAGGGTAATGCAAACTTGAGGAAGATTCCCGAAGGACGCCGGATGGTCCACAACACAAATCCTACATTTTGCCCGAAATGTTGGATTCGTGTAGGATTTTCCGAATTAATGTAGTTTTTTCAGAGTGTTAGTGAAATAGAAAATCGAATGCGGAGCAGCTTTCGAGCCTAACATCGATGCCGCCAGTTCGTTGTAGGTGTTCAAAAGCATCCTTCGTGAGAAATATGCCCGTTGCCGGCCCGCGAGATTGATTGTCTCAAGGAGCAAACACAATGACGGACAGGGTTGTTCACTCGCTGGGCACGGAACTTCGGAGCAACAGAAGGGCGAGAGGAGATACGCATGGCAGTATGGCAGCCATGATAGGGGTTGCGGAAAACACCTACGGGAGATGGGAACGAGATGAGGTGTTCCCGTCTCCTTCCAACATGCGTGCGCTCGTCAGGCTCGGGCTGGTTGACGGAAGGCAGGGCAGGCAAGGAAGCAAGCACGGACAGAAGCCACGATCCTTGCCTGCCGAAGCAACTGACCGGGTCATGCGGGCCCCGGAGAGGCCGGGCTCGGGCCTTCAGGATGGGATGCGACCGCTTCAGAATGCCAGCGAACGGGAAGTGTTGACGCTATTCCGGTCATTTTCAGCCGACAAACGGAAGACGGTTCTGAAGATTCTGCATCTGGTGATCGCGATCTCCGGACCCGGAAGCTGACGGGATCGCGGCGACGGAACGAACCTGAGTAGGGGCGTTGACTGAGAAAGCTGGCGATTCGTTCTGCATTGAGTTGGCTAATTGCACAATTCCCACGGTTGCAACCTAGACAAACACAGGGTGTCAATCTTTGATACCCTGTGTCATACTGCCCGCGATGATCAAGACTGGAGACTGCCGATGCCGTCTACACATTCAAAAAACGTCGCCTTGACGCCGGAACTCAGCGCTTTCGTCGATGATTTGGTTTCGTCCGGCGACTATGCCAATGCTAGTGAAGTCATGCGGGCAGGTCTCCGGGCACTCAAGGACCGCCACAGCCTTGATGATATCAGCCACCGGATCACTACAGCCCTCGACCAGCTGGACCGGGGTGAAGGGGTGACGGGTGACCCTGCCAAGGTGTTGGGCGGCGTGCTGGAGGCGGCACGGAACCGGCATACCCAGTGAAGCGGATCATCTATGCGCCAGCCGCCCTCGACAGCCTTGAAGACCTACTGACATGGACGATTGAGCAATATGGTGATGATCAGGCGGAGCGCTACACGGGCCAGCTGGTGGCTCGCCTTGAAGCCCTCGCATCAGATCGGCTGCCAAGAGCAAAGTCCTGCTCTCAGCTGGTTCAGGGTCGGCGCGATGTCCCGGACCTCAGCTATTATCGCGAAGGCCACCACTATCTAATTTTGCGTGAGACTGATGACAGCCTTGAGTTGGTCGAAGTGTTCCACTCACGGATGAACATCGAAGCACGGCTGTCTGATCTTGAGCGTGACTAGCGTTCAATGCCGCCGCGCTGTAGTTCTGTTTCCAGGCCAAGGGCGATCTGTTATGGCTTGCCTGTGGTTCGGGTGTGACGAGAAAGGACTCCGAATGGAGGTCAAGGTGGGATCGGGCCCTGCCGATCACGGTGTCGCGGCAACCCCGACACCTCGCGCGCACTATTCGCCGTGGTGCTCGTCTCGCTCGCCCTGGCCGGCTTCACCGGCTGCGGGCCGCGCCTCGGCTCGTCGACGCGGCACTTCGTACATCGCTGATGACGGTGCGGGGATCGATGCCGATCTCGGCGAGCATCTGCTGGCCGGTAACGGTCCCGGTATTGTGGTCGCCCCACTTGATCGAGCCGTCGATGCGCACCCGGCGCACGGCGTGCCAAGGGTCATACCAGGGCTCGGCCGGCCGTTCGGGCCACGGCCTCGGCGAGGGATGGTAGAAGGCCGCGGGCGGCTGCTGGCCGAGCGCCTCATGGGGGCGGTATTCGTTGAAGTCCTCGCAGAAGCGGTCGAAGCGGCGCTGCTGTTCCTCCTTGCTCGCCGCCGGCGGCTTGGCGGTCTCCGCCTTCAGGGTCTTGTGCATGCGCTCATGCCGCCCATTCTGCTGCGGCTGGCCCGGATCGATCCGCTCGAGGGCGATGCCCGCCTTGAGCCAGCCCACGGACAGCTCCTTGGGATACCCGCTGCCGGCCGGCCAAACCTCAAAAGGTGAAGCCGCCCGGGGGTATGGACCGGGCGGCCTCTTGGGAGAAGATTGAATGTAGGCTGCTTCAATTACCCAACAACCAAGCCGATCCAGGGAACTTGCTGAAATCCAACCCGGGATCAGCCCGATTGATGGACGTAGCCTAGCCACGCTCACGGCCAAGTGCAACCACACCGTCAGGCTTCAATCACGGCGCCAATATCGGCGACACCGCCGGCGGGTTGGGGCCGGTCACCGCCGCCACCCGGTCACCGTCGGGCTTCTCGAAGGCGATGAAGGCCGCCGGCGGCTCGCGGGTTCCAATGAGGAACACGGTGAAGGCGCCGGATAGACCGGCGGCTGGTCGGAAGAGTCGACGGGTTGCCGGTTGGAATTGGAGAAAAGAAGCCCCGCCGCAAGAGAGAGGGGTTTCAGCGGCGGGGCAAGGCAGCGGGCGACTCCATGTAACCCGCTGCCGGTCGGCAGGAACCTAAATCAAGATGAAGCCGCCCGGGGTCGGACAACCCGGGCGGCTTCTGAAGGAAGAAAAGATCGAAGTTGCGTTCGATCCCCCATCAACCAAGCCGCTTCTCCACCGGAAAGGACCGTAACCGGAGCGGCCCGGTTGATGGAAGTCTATTCGCCCGCGATCATGAACGCAACCGGAATCGGTCAGGACCCTCATATCTGGATGATCGCCCGGACCGTCCCGAAATCGACGATGGCAAAGTTGTAACGCGGCCGGTTCCGGATCGGCCGAGCGTTCCGGAAGTAGACGGCGTGTTCATCTTCGCGCCGCTGACCGGGCTCGTGCCAGGCGTTTAGCCGCTCGTTGTCGATGGTGGCGACCGTCTCCGAGGTTAAAATCACGGAGTCGTTGTCGGTCTGCCGTTCTGCAAGATAGCCAGAGAGCTTTTCGGCGGCGGCGTTGATCCGGTCCCAGTCGGCCTCGGTCAATTGGGAATTGTCCACGGTCCTGGTCCCATCCTGTGATCAGTCGTGCCGGGGCGCACGCTTCGGATCGGCGCCTTGCGGCGCCATGACCTTGGCGTCCGGCTTGTTGCGCTTGACCCATTATCGCGCCGTCCCGCGGACATGGAAAGAGCCTGGGCGCGAGGCCCAGGCTCCATGAAACACCCAAGTGGCCAACAAGCCACACCGACAAAAAGGACGGCATCGACGCCAGTGGGACCGCCCCGATTGCCGAAACACCGAAGCAACCACAAGGTAAGGAACCGCCTCGACGTCCAGGGCCACGATAATCTCCCCCGCGGCCTGGCGCAAGGCCCGCATCCCGGCGGGTAACGTAAGGATTTATGTGTTGTCTAATTCCGGCGTTCACTCCCCTGGGCCTATGATGCGGGGTCGTGGGCGCCGCGCCCCGTTAGGCTAAGCAAGGAGAGTGACCATGGGTGAGTACGTTGGCTTTGATGTTTCGAAGGAAGAGACAGCATTTTGCGTGAAGGACGGTGCAGGAGAGATTTTGGCGCAAGGCAAGGCGGAGACCGACCCTCGGGCGTTGTTTGAGGTGTTGAAGGAGCATTGTCTGTGTCCGGATCGGATTGTTCTGGAGACCGGGACACTGTCGGGCTGGCTGGCACGGAGTCTGGACGAGATGGGGATTGCGGTGGAAGTGATCGATGCCCGCCAGGCCCATGCGGTGATGCGTCTTCAACACAACAAGACCGATGCCAAGGACGCCGAGCTTCTGGCGGAGATCGCGCGCACCGGCTTCTGCCGCCCTGTATCGGTGAAGAGCGAGTTGGCCCAGGAGAGTCGGGTTCTGCTCAAGGCTCGGTCTCACCTGGTGCGCCAGCGCCGCGATACTCACAACACGATCCGGGGTCTTCTTGCCTCGTTGGGGATCCGTTTTCCCAAGGGCACGAGCAAGCTGCTCCGCGGAGTGCGCGCGCAGCTCGAGGACCGTCCCGAGCTACGCCCGGCGATTGCGCCGTTGCTGTCCTCGCTCACGGCGCTGGACAGCACGATTGCGGAGCTGGATGAGGCGGTCGCTGCGCGCGTCAAGGACGATCCGGCCTGCCGCCTGCTGATGACCGTGCCCGGAGTCGGACCGCTCACGGCGCTGGCCTATGTGAGTACCATCGGCGACGCCGGGCGCTTCGCCCGATCGCGCAGCTTGGGCGCTTATCTCGGGCTGACCTCCAGACGTTGGCAATCGGGCGAGATGGATTACAGCGGGTGCATCTCCAAGCACGGCGACGCGATGCTGCGCAGCTTATTGTACGAGGCCGCCAACAGCCTGCTTGTGGTGGTGCGCCGGGCCCATCCGCTCAAGGACTGGGCGCGGCGGATCAAAAAGCGGACCAGCCACAAGAAGGCCTGCGTGGCCCTGGCGCGCAAGCTTGCGGTGATCCTCCATCGCATGTTGATCACTGGCGAGCCGTTCCGCTGGCCGGCCCGAGAGATTCAGGCGGCATGAGTGAGAGAACGGACTGCGTAGACGACGGTAACGAGCACGAGGAGACAACATAGTTCCGCACGAGCGGAAAGGCGCGTCCCCGCCGGGACGTCGGCCGAGGCCATCCCGTTTTATGTGTTGCAAGGCGGCTCAGGCCGCCAACAATGCGTCCTCTGACCCTGGGAGGCCGAAGCCAAAGGGCACCATCATGAAGCAAGCCAGCCAGAGCGCCGGCAAAGACTTCGTAGACAACCCTGTACCCGGCGGCGGCAAGCCCGGAGGAGTTGACCCGAACGCCGGAATTAGACAACACACAACTCTTGACGTTACCGCGGAGGGGGGTAATCTTTTCCTTGAGAGGGTTGCTCTTGGATAATCTAAGAGGAGTAAATGATGAAAACCGTTGCCGAAATGGAAGACATGATTCGAGTCAAGGCGGATGAGGATGAAGAATTTCGTCAGCAGTTGATTGAAAGTCCGCGCGACGCGATCAAGGAAGCCACCGGCATGACCGTGCCGGACGGATTTTCCATAAATGTGCATGAAGAAAGCGCGACCGAATTTCATTTGGTCTTGCCGCCCGCCGGCAGCCGCCTTTCCGACGAGGAACTGCGGGGCGCTGCGGGAGGGTGGGCTCCGACCGATGATTCCTACTAGGAGCCTGTCGAAGTAGGCTCCTTGATGGCGGCCTGCTCACCCTTAGGGACCCTGCCTGTCGCTTCCGGCAGGGCGAGCCTGATGGTCCCCGTGGGTTAAGACGTTGGGAGTTCGTTACGTCCTTGATCACCCCGAGCATCTTCTTGATGGTCTCGGGGTGCCGGGTTCGGGCGGCCGCGCTATCGAGCGCCGCCATGCGAGGCGGTGTGCGGATTTCCCCGCCTTCGGTGATGCCGGGAAAAAGGAGATTCCCGTATGGGGGCAAGACAACGCAGTCGGCCAACTCGACGACAGCTTCACCGGTCATGGTGTTGTCGTTGTCTGAAGTCCGACACGTTCATGGGCGGAATGATGGCGGTTGGCCGCCGTTGTCCGATGTGGATTGGTGAATGGGTTGATGGTGCCGGATAGTCTTTCCATGGTGCGGTTGCGATCAGGGTCTGGCCATGGCTGACGCGAGAATGTTTCGGCGTGAAGCTTTGTTGCGCCACGCGCAATCCGAAGCGCTGGATGATTTGTTGCGGGTCACCGCACCGCACGAAAGAGTTTTCCTGCTGGCGTTCGGAATTTCCGTCTTTTTTGTCCTGGTTGCCGTCGCCTTCTTGCTGAACTGACATTTCGGTCCGATGACAGACGATCGCCAATCGGATTTAGCTACCGATCCAACACCTCCAATGCGCAATTCAAGACGCCGCCGTACGCCGGTGGTCATGCAGTTGGAATCCACCGACTGCGGCGCTGCATGTCTTGGCATCGTACTCGCGCATTTCGGGTGTTGGGCGCCGCTTGAGGAGCTGCGCGAAAAGTGCGGCGTTGGGCGTGATGGCTCGACGCTTGAGGATCTTGCGGTCACCGCCCGGAAGTACGGTCTCAAGGCGACCGGCTGCTCGAGTCAGGTCAGCGGACTGACCCGTTTGCCGATGCCGATGATCCTGTTCTGGGAATTCAAGCATTTTGTCGTGCTCGAGGGGGTTGGGCGAGGGTGCTACTATCTGAACGACCCCGCTGAAGGACATCGGGTGGTCGATGCCCAGACCTTCGATCGCGACTTCACCGGCGTTGGTCTGTTGCTGGAGCCGGATGCCGGATTCATCGCCTCCGGCGCGCGTCCGGGCGTCATGCGGCGATTGTGGCCCTGGCTGCGCGGGTACCGCGCATTACTGAGCCGCGCGACGCTCTTCGGCTTGCTGCTTGCCCTGACCTCACTTGCCTTGCCGATTCTGCTTGCCCAGTTCGTCGACCGTGTGCTGCTGGCGCAGCAGACGGATGCAGGTGGAATTCTGATTGCCGCCATGGTGGCCGCGAGCGGACTTGTCTTCCTCTTTACATTGTTGCAGATGCGCGCCCTAAACGATCTGGTCCTGCGACTGTCCACCGAGCAATCGGACCGCTATTTCGATCACCTGCTTCGGCTTCCCATGCGTTTCTTTTCCCAGCGTTTTGCCGGAGACTTGTCCCTGCGCATGCGGCAAATCGATCAGGTTGCCAACGCGGGGGTCGGCCAACTGGTGCGACTCGGTGTCGATCTGGCGATGAGTGCGGTGTTCCTGGTGGCAATGCTTGCCTTCGATTTTCTGCTGGGACTGACCGTGGCTGGCCTTGGCGTGGTTTGCGTGATTACGATTCATGTGCTGAGCCGCTTACGCCGGGACTGGAACCATCAGTTGCGACACGCGCAGGGACTCTTCACCGGTATGAGTGCGGCAGGTTTGCGAATGATCGAGACCTTGCAGGCGACGGCCAGCGAGAACGATTTCTTTTCGCGCTGGGGCGGCAGACAGGCGCGTGAACTCGGCGCCAGGCAAAAGTTCGTGGAACTTGGCCATGTCGCGTCCGCGCTGCCGCAACTGTTCCAGCTGTTCGCAGCGGCAGTTGTGTTCGGCCTTGGTGCCTGGCGCGTGATGTCCGGGGACATGAGTATTGGCGCATTGATGGGATTCTATGTGCTGGCCGTCAACTTTCTCCGCCCGGTATCCAGCATTGGCCAGTTTTCCGATCTGCTGGCGACACTGGAGGCGGACCTGACGAGAATGGATGATGTTTTCAACTCGCCGAAGGCCTCTGCTCTGGCGAACCATGACGCGGAGCCCAGCCGGGTCCGGATGCTCGGCGGTCGTCTGCGGCTGGTCGGCCGACTGGAATTGCGTGCTGTCACCTTCGGATTTCAGCGCAACCGCAAGCCCATTGTCGAAGATTTCAATTTGACGATCGAACCCGGTCAACGCGTGGCGGTGGTGGGCGCCAGCGGTTCGGGAAAATCCACTCTGGCGCTGCTCGCGGTCGGATTGCACCAGCCCTGGTCCGGCGAGGTGCTGTTTGACGGGTATTCAATGGCCGATATTCCCAGGGAAGTCTTCTGCCGCTCGGTTTCCATTGTCAATCAGCAACCAGTGCTGTTCGCCGCCAGCGTACGCGACAATCTGACAATGTGGGACGCGACGACCCCGGAACGTCACATGACAGCCGCCGCCAGAGATGCGGCAATCCACGAGGAAATCACCAGCCGGCCCGGTGGATACGGGTCGATGGTGGAAGAACGCGGACACAATTTCAGCGGCGGCCAGCGCTCCCGGCTCGAGATCGCCCGGGCTCTGGTCAGCAATCCGTCGCTGTTGATCCTTGATGAAGCGACCAGTTCGCTCGACCCTGCTATCGAGCTGCGGATCGACGATCGCATCCGCCGCCGGGGCTGCTCCTGTCTGGTCGTCGCCCATCGCCTCAGCACGATCCGCGACGCCGACCGTATCGTCGTCATGGACCAGGGCCGCATCGTTGAGGAGGGGACCCACGACGATCTTTATGCCGATGACAGCTTCTATCGCAGGTTGATACATGGCGACTAAGAACCGCCCGGATGGCGCATTGACCGCCCTCTTCGCAACGAGGGGCGAACACCGTGCCGTGGCGGGCAACCGCCCGATCCAGCTGAACGATCCCGACCTCGTCTGGTTCGTCGAGGAGGGCGCGATCGACATTCTGGCGACGGAGCTTGCCGATGGCCGGATGGAAGCGCCTTACCGGCACATCACGCGCCTGGAAAAGGGCCGGCTGGCATTTGGTGTGGCCGATTCCGGGCATTCGATGCTGCTCGTCGCTAAGGGCGTTCAGGCGACAAGCTTGCGATGTCTTCCTCTTGAGAGAGTGCTTGAGGAGATCGTCCGGGCGAGCGAAGCCAATGGCGCCGCCGCCCCCGCCGTCATCGCACAACTCGACGCGTGGGTCGAAGACCTTGCGCACGCGGTGGCGACCGAAGTCGAAAGCCCTCCCCGCATCGAGGTGCGGCTCGGTCCCGGCGGCGAGGCGGCACACGGCGTGTCGGCGGCCGAACGGGGTGTGGTATGGCTTTCCGCTGCTCATCTTGATGCAACCTTCCTCGATGTGATTGACTCCCGATCCGGATCATCGGGCCTGATGCCGGTCACGCGAGACAGCTGGATCAAGCTGCATGCAACCAGTGGCGTTGCCTGCCGGTCTTCCCGGGAGCTTGGTGTCGAGGTGTTGCTTGACGCGGGCTTGCCCGAGTTCCACCGCCTTGCTCTCGGGGCCGAATCAATTCATCGCCGTCTGCTGCTGGTGGACGACGCGAATCTGCAGGTGGCCCAGGCCGACCTGCGACGCCGCGAAATGTCGCTGGCCAGAAAAGGCCTAGCCGATCTGCTGGACTTTCGCACGCAGTTCAAAGGCCATACAGCGCTTGGCAAGGCCTTGCGGATCATCGGCGGGCGTGAAGGCCTCGAGATTCTCACGCCCGCCATATCCGGCGATACCCCGGCGTCGCTGGATGATTATTGCGAAGCCTCCGGCTTGCGCCGGCGTGACGTGCGGCTGACGGTGGAAGACCGTTGGTGGCTGGGCGACAGCGGTGCGATGCTGGCGTTCCGCCGCCACGATGATCAGCCGGTGGTGCTGTTGCCCGGACTTTTCGGGCGTTATCGGGTGATGGATCCTGAAACCGGAGAGGCCGAGCCCGCCAATGCCAAATCAGGCGCGGAGCTTCGAGACGCCTGTTTGCTGTATCCCGCGCTGTCCACCCATGGACCCGCCTCGATGGGCGCTCTGCTTCGCGTCGGAGTGGCCCCGATGACAGCCGAAATTCTCCGACTCACGGCCTTCGGTCTTGGTGCGGGATTGCTGGCCCTGGCGCCCGCAATCGCGGTGAATCTGCTTGTTGACCATGTAATTCCCGCCGGTGAGTCGATTGTCGTGTTCCAGTTCTCCGCGGTTCTGACCGGAATCGCGCTGACGGCAGCCCTGGCCCGGGTGCTGCGGGGCATGGCGCTGGTGCGCCTCGAAGGGCGCCTTGCGGCGCGCATTGGCGCGGCTGTCCAGGACCGTCTGCTACGCATGCGGCTGAGGTTTTTCCGCCGCTTCAACACTGGCGAACTCGTGGCGAGATCCATGGTCTTTCAGGATGTCAGGGACAATGTGGCCGGGGTTACGGTCGATGCGGCATTGTCGACGCTGTTCGCTCTGCCGGCCCTTGGCATGATTTTCCTGTACGATGCGGTTCTGGGCTGGACGGCGACCGCCCTGACCTTTGTGGTGCTCGCGGTCACCGCTGGCTACTGTGGCAGATTGGTTGAACACCAGCGTCACTATTTGCGCTCATCACGTCAGCTTCTGGGCGAATTGCATCAGTTTTTGAGTGGGATCGCGAAGCTGCGGACCACCGGGGCCGAGGACATGGCCTTTGCCGCCTGGGCTCGGCGCTATCGCGAGCAAAAGCACGAGGAAATCCGGCAGGCCGTCTTGAACGAATGGATTGTCGCCATGGCCGCCGCGGTGCCTTTCCTCGGCACCGCCGCACTGTTTTCCGCAGTCGTTGCCCAGGGTGCGGACGGCCTTGCCACCGCCGACTTCCTTACGGTTCACACCGCGTCCATGTTTTTGTTCATGACCCTTGTCATGCTGGGCAATTCAGCCCGTTCACTTGCTTTCGTCAAACCGGCGTGTGAGCAGGTGCGGCCAATTCTGGCTGCCGAGACGGATGTCAGCGCGGCGCGGGGCGCGCGCAAGACGCTGCACGGGGAAATCCTGCTCGACAAGGTCAGTTTCGGCTATTCGGAGAATGCCACAACCTTGCGGGACGTCAGCATTCACGCGAAACCCGGCGAATTCGTTGCCATAGTTGGTGAATCCGGCGCCGGCAAAAGCACCTTGTTCCGGCTCGCCCTTGGCCTGGAAAAGCCAAGCGCCGGAGCGGTGTACTTCGACGGTCAGAATCTGGATCAATTCGATATCGTCGCGGTGCGAAGGCAAATCGGCGTCGTGTTGCAGGATGTGCTCCTGCAAAGCGGCACCATTCTCGACAATATCATCGGCCACGACACTGAATTGAACGAAGAGGACGCCTGGCGCGCCGCCCGCCTTGCAGGAGTCGACGAAGATATCCGCGCCATGCCAATGGGCCTGCACACCCCGGTGGACGAGAACTCTGCGACGTTCTCCGGCGGACAGAGCCAGCGAATCCGTATCGCCGCCGCGTTGATCCGCAACCCCCGCATCATTTTTCTTGACGAACCCACAAGCTGGCTCGACACTCGAAGCCAGACCCGAACGATGCGGGCCATCGAGGAGTCCACAAGCACCCGCTTGGTCGTCGCGCATCGGCTGTCCACCATACGCAGGGCGAATCGGATCTATGTGCTGCAGGCGGGCCAGGTGTCCCAGGTGGGGAGCTATGACGAGTTAGCTGCCGAAGAAGGCCTTTTTCGCGAACTGGTCCAGCGGCAACAGGCGTAGGCCTCCGTAGGCCTTGGCCCTTACGCCGTCTCCCTCGATCGATAATTTGATGTGGTTGAGTCCCATGTAGAGTTCAAACGCCCCATCCGCGCCGAAGACCGTCCGCAACCTGGGCCACGAAAGCAGACCTTCAGCCTTGGCCGGGATGCATAACCGCCGGTCCACCAAGCGCTGGATCACCGGTTTCCAGTCACGTTTCGAACTGATCAGCCAAGCGGCAAACAGGGCGCGGTAATTCGTGATGTCTTCTGATATCGCATGCATCTCGAAACCGAGCCGCGGCAATGCGCCGTCTTCATTGACATCGAAGAGGAGCGTAAAGTTGCGGCATAAGTCCGACATGCCGGACAGGAGGCAATCCACGGCGGTGATTGACCCCGGCCATTCCATCCGCGTGAGCAAGGGGCCGACCTCTTGAGGTCCTATATCCGCCACAAGAAACCGCACCGATCTGGGCTCACGGTTCGGAGTCGCTCCGATATAGGCAAGCTTGGCGCCCGCCGGCAAGGCGCCCAGCACCCACGCCAGCGCTCGGTGCTCGAGTGCACTGCCAGTGCGCGCGGATGCCTGGGCAACGGTGTGCGCGATCGCCGCAGGGCCCGCGGCTATCCCCCCTTTGCCGCGGCCGGACAGCAGCCGCAGGTAGATCACTGGGGGCTCCGGCCGCCCGGGAGGCGTGCCGATGATGTCATAGGCCAGCAATACGGACTCGAGCCAATGATCGGTGGCGGATGAGTTGTTCAAGTGCGCGGCGAGCCAGGCGTCGGCCGACATCGGTTCCGCGGCTTCGCCCCTGACAATGTGGTGGCGCGCAACCTTCTCCCTGGAAACCGGGGCCGAAAAGTCTACCCACGGCGCCGACTCGTCCAGTCTGAACTCGAAGCCGCACAACGAGGACGCCGTGACGGCGGGAAGGTCTCCAACCCGTTCGAGCAGACGTCCCCAGCCTTCTCCGGCAAGCAGGGATAGAGGAATCTGGTCGCGCAATCCGTTCAATACGTCCCCGAAACGCTCCATCGGCTCCTGGCCCCCGCTAGGCTACGTCGCTGTCTTGATGGCGACGATTTCGCCCCAATGTATGGGCAAACCCGGCAATGGCCGAAAGCGGGGAAGGCCGAATTCGGGTTCCCTGGGTTTGGTAATGACCATCGGCGAAAGATCCAGCACCGACGTGACGGTAAAGCCGGTTGCCGAGAGCGCCGCCGCCATAACCTCCATGGTTGGTGTATGGTGGACGTAGATCTGGCGAAACTCGGCGATCTGCTTCCATTCCTGCACGGTCATTTCTCCGGCCCTGCAAAACACATCCTTGATGTAGATCCTCCCGTCATCGCGCAGCACTCTCGCCACCTCGCTGAAGAGTTCCTCAAGCTCAAAGGAATATCCGGCGGACTCGAGAAACAGTGCGCAGTCGAACCTGCGGTTAGGAAATGGAAGCTTGTGGTAGTCCCCTGCCTGCACGTGGACCCGTCCGGCAGCCGGAGATTCGCCGATCATTTTTCGAGCAATCCCGGCCTGATAGGGCGAGAGGGTTATTCCATGCACTTCGAGATCTGGAAAATGCAGGGCCGCGTACAGGCCGGGGCCGCCAACGCCGCAGCCGGCATCAAGCACCACCTGGCCGTCGCGAACACCGGACCGCTTCAGGATGACCCGATTGCTGCCCTCATAGGACCAACCTTCCGAGTCGTCGTCGCAAATGATCCCGGCCTGGAGGGTGGTGCCGAACTTCAGATAGTGGTCGGTCGTTTCGCGCCAGTAGCGAAGCTGCTCGTCCTTCCACGACTGCGCAACTCCTGAGTTTTTCGCGGTATGAGTCGCCATTGTTTCCAGTTCCCTGTGCCGGGCGAACCATATACAACGGAAGCATCGATGCGCAAGGTCGGCGAAGCTATCGGGCAAGGCGCATCTGTTCTTGAGGCCCCTGACGCCGATATCCGCCCGCAACGCGGTCACGGGTCTAGCGTCTGTCAGCGTTCCGCACGATTAGCCAAAGCGCGGGAAAATCTTGGTCGACATCAGGAGGAACCAGACGTGAGAATGCGTTGCCAAGACGAGAACCATCGCTTGATGCATGTCGGTACGGTCGATAGTCTGGACATGATCGCCACGTCGAACAGGCCTTGAAGGATCGACACATGAGGGGACGATTACCGACGCTCGTGAACGCGCCTTTCGTGATCTCGCATAGCGTCTTCGTCAGCCCGCGGTATCGGTCTACGCGGCTGAATGCCAGGGAAGCGTTCGATCCGGATGGCGGCCGGGACGCCCTGTGCCGCAAGATGATGCGTATCCATGACGCGCGGTCTCTCGCGCGGGCGCCGAGCATGGAACGCGAAGGCTTTAAGTTGGTCGAGGCGCCCGTTGATCTGGATTTCGGTAATCCTTCGCACGTGACCAGCCACTATTTCAAACACTGCGAAGAACTGGTCAAGACCGCCACGGGATGTCTGTCCGCCAAGGTTGTGCAGCACGGGTTTCGCGCCGGGAAAGTCATCGGTCCCGCCCGTCAGGGTCTCTACGGGGTGGTCGTTCACGCAGACCATTCTCCCTTCATCGAGGATTTTCTCGATGTGCCGGAGGGGCGGCACTTCGCCCTGTTCAACGTGTGGCGCGGGACAAACCCTGATCGTGAAATCGAAGTGGGGCCGCTGGCGCTATGCGATCTCGCGACGGTTTCCTCGGACGATATCGTTTATGCCGATTGCCTGCGGCGCTCCGAACCGCGAACTCGCGTGATCGATTGCCGCCTGGT
The DNA here is from genome assembly GCA_965207535.1 of Rhodospirillales bacterium. Taxonomy (GTDB): domain Bacteria; phylum Pseudomonadota; class Alphaproteobacteria; order Rhodospirillales; family UBA2165; genus JAJDXO01. The sequence continues at coordinate 65,375 of CBDBMR010000001.1, forward strand.
TCACGATGCCGGTCAGGCTTGGTATTACTTCCCGCGAATGAAGCCGAGCGAGGCGCTGATCTTCAAGCAATACGACTCGCGTCGGGAAAACGCCGCTTCGCGCACGGTCTTTCATACCGCATTCCAGGATCCCACCACCCGGGAGGATGCGCCGCTGCGGGAGTCGCTCGAGGTTCGCGTCCTGGCGATTCTGCCCGACGAGGATCCGGATCGCGAGCGCAGAAAGGCCAGATTCCAGGCCGAAGTGCCGAACACACGGCTGGACGGCACGATATCGACGTGGCGTCAGGAGCCGGCGGTCGACTGGAGTGTCATCTAGCGGCGGTTGCCGATGGTTGTCCCAGAATCGGCGAAAGAGCTGGCGCCCCACATCCCCCAGACTCCGGATGACGTGCCCCATGGAAAAAATTTCTTTCGATTACTCATGGACCAACCCGTATATCGTGCTCGATGACTTTTTTGAACCTGATGAATTTGAGACCATCAAGGTTGGATTTGGCGATATTGACAGGAATTTCAATCCGAGGAGGCTGATTCTGGTTCTCAAATGCGCGTTCAGTTTGTCTGGGCGATGTGTCTACAATACCACTCGCTGCAGTGAGGAGGAATTGCGGCCGATCAATGCACGATGCGCGACATTGTTATTGAGCATGCTGGAGGAACTGGCTCCGCATAAGTTGGATCAGGCCAAGTACATTGATTGGGGATTTCAGACAACTCCCAAGTCCTTGATTTACCCAATTCACCCGGATATTCCCGAGAAACTGCTGTCGACCGTTATCTATTGCAGTCCCGAAGACAATTTTGGGACATTCCTGTATTCCAACCAGGAAGGCGATGATCGTTTTGAGGTTCCCTGGAAGCGAAACCGGGCACTGGTATTCAGCAAGACAGAGGATACATGGCACAGCTATTCCTGCAACGACATTGAGCAAAGGTGTGCGTTGGTATTGAATGTCATGAGCAGTGTCGAGCCAATGCCGACGTCCTGACGCTCGCCGATAGACGGTGATATATTCCGGACAGATACAGGGGCATGGTCACTCAACGGGCGCCTTGCAGTAGTCATCAATGAAAGACTGGTGATCCGGAAGCTGTTCGACCAGATTGCCGACCTCGCGATGGATTCCGTCGAGGAAGTCGCCAAGTTCTTCATCGCTCATCGCGTTGACGGCGGGATGATGCTGTTCGGGCGCCAACCCCTGACCGATCATTACCTGCAGCCAGGAGGTCTCGCCGAACAGTTCTTCCGACGTCTTGTACACCCGTCCCCCCTGTCTGAACAGTTCGATGCGATGCCTGAGAGAGTCCGGAATTTCCATCATGCGGCACTGTCGCCAAAACGGCGAATCCGTACGCTCCGTGACATGGTAGTGCAGGATGATGAAGTCCCGGATATTGTCGGCCTCGCGCAGCATCTGTTTGTTAAATTCGACGACACTAGAATCCAGAATGCCGTTGTTCGGAAACATCTGCACCAGACGAGTGACGCTTTGCTGTATCAGGTGAATGCTGGTTGATTCCAGAGGTTCGATGAAACCGGAGGCTAGCCCTACCGCCACGCAGTTCTTGTGCCAATGTCTGCGCCTCTGTCCGGTTCTGAAACGAATGACGCGGGGCTCTGTGAGCAGGCGCCCGGGAACGCTCTCAAGTAACCGGGTCCCGGCCTCATCGTCTGACCAGTGCCGGCTGCTGAACACGATGCCATTACCGACCCGATGCTGCAGAGGGATGCGCCACTGCCATCCCGCCTCTCGGGCGATGGCGCGCGTGTAGGGGCGCGGCGGCTCGGTTGATTCGGACTGAACGGCAATTGCGCTGTCGCAAGGCAGCCAGCGCCCCCAATCGTCGTAGCCGGCATTGAGCGTCTGTTCGATCAGAAGCCCGCGAAAGCCAGTGCAGTCAATGAACAGGTCGCCTTCAATCAAGTGCCCGGACCGCAGGCGCAAGCCGGAAATGAAGCCGCTTTGCGGATCCTGTATCACCTGCTCGATACGCCCCTCGCGCCGAACAACGCCGTACTTTTCGGCGATGCCACGCAATAGCTTCGCATAGAGGGACGCATCCAGGTGATAGGCGTAGTCCAGAATGCAGTTCAGCATCAGTCCGAACCGCCTCTTTTGCGCCGCCGCCCACTCTTCGCAGTACTCTCCGAATTCACTGGCAATGCCCAGAGTCCTGCCCCTAACCCAGAAATGCTGGAAGTCGGCGATCCCGCTGCTTCGTCCGGAATGGCCGAAGGTGTGGAAGTAGTTTTTCCCGAGATCTCGCCAGTTCTCAAAGGCGATGCCCAATTTGAACGTGCCCTGAACAGCGCGTACGAATTCCGGCTCCCTGATCGCCAGGACACGGTGAATCCATTTCAGCGGGGGTATTGTCGCCTCCCCCACGCCCACTGTACCGATCTCCTCCGACTCGATCAGGGTGATGTCCAGGGTCTTGCCGAGCAACTTTCCAAGCCCCGCCGCCGTCATCCACCCCGCGGTACCACCGCCAGCAATGACAACCTTACGAATTCTCTTGTCGTTCAATGACCATCTCCGCGTGAGTGATGGACCGGACACCCAGCGAACTCACATTCAATCGCGACGTGTAGGGCGCCCGCTCAGCGAACGGACTCTGCGCTCCAGGGATATTCTCGTCTAGGCACAAAATTCCGCACCGCCAAGCGCCAACCGGTTCCACCGCTGACTCAAGAAAGTCGAGCCCATCGGCAATGGTTATCTCTGCAATTGATCGGAGCGAAGCGACGAGATTTCGCTGTTGTCAGCGGTTTTCCTCTCCGCGATTTCAGCGTCAATGGTACTACCGCTAAAGGCTTTTGGGCAAGACGGCGGTCGGTGAGGCCGCGCCCAAGCAGGGCGAGCCGGTCCTTGAACGGCATGTCGCCGAGGTCGTGGCGCGCGATCTGCTCGAGCAAGGCGGTCTTCATGCCAGGCGGGCGAAGGCGCTGCTTTCCAACATGATGCCGGGCAGCGCGATACGGGGCCGGTTCATCGGATCATGGCCTCCCGTTCGGCGTCTCGTCCGCCCTCTGCGATCCGTCCATCGGGAGCGCGCCTTATTCCCGCCAAACCCCGCAGATCGTGCCCGATAGCGAGCATGGCCGGCAGGACGAACAAGATGAGCAAGGTCGCCCCGGCGAGCCCCGCCACGATGGTGAGCGCCACCGGGATTAGGAATTGCGCCTGCAGGCTGGTTTCGAAGCAGAGCGGCAGCAGGCCGCCGATGGTGGTGAGTGAGGTCAGGGTCACCGCGCGCAGGCGGTCGCAGGACCCGTCTTCTATGGCCTTTAGAACCGGCTTGCCGTCCTGTTCGTGGTCCGTAATGGCCACGATGAGCACGATCGAGTCATTGATGACGATGCCGGAGAGCCCGATCATGCCGATCATTGACAATATGGTGAGGTCGAAGCCGGTGAGGAAATGGCCGAGGGAGACCCCGATGAATCCGAGCGGCACCACCGACATCACGGCCAGCGGCCGGGTATAGCTGCCGAAGATCCAGGCCAGCACCAGGAACATGCTGGCCAGTCCTATGGCCGCGCCGACGCCCATATCGCCGAAGGTCTCCGACTGCTCCTCCGCCTTGCCGGCGAAGCGCCATTCGAGGCCTGCTTCCGCGGCGATTCCGGCCACGCCGTCGCGCCGGAGCGCGGCGAGCACGGCATTGTTGGTGGTGACGGTCTCGTCCACTTCCGCGGTCACCGAGACCTCGCGCCGGCCTCGTTCGCGGCGAATGATGTCATAGCTGTTGTCGGGGGTTATCCGCGCCACGGCGCCGAGCGGCACCTCGGTCCCGTTCGGCCCGAACAAATAAAGCGCGCCGAGCCCGCCTGGGTTTTCCTTCTGCCGGACCCTGACCTCCACCTCTTCCTCGCCCCTGGCGAAGCGCAGCGCGGTGTCGCCCTCGAGCGCGCCGCGAACCTGGCTCCCGGCCCGCGCGACGTCGAAACCCATCGCCCGCCCCACCGGCGTTATACGGAGTTGCATCTCCCGGCTGCCATAGGCGAGATTGTCGCCGATGGCGCTCACGCCCGGATAGGAGGCAAGCAAGTCCTTCACGCGCCCTGCCGCCGCCTTGAGGCCGTCGAGGTCGTCGCCGGAAAGGCGCACATCGATCTCGCGGCCGGGCGGCCCGCCCGTCGGGGCGCGAATGGTCAGCGTATCGGCCCCGACAATCGGCCCGACATGGTCCCGCCAGCTCCGCACGAACGCGTCCGTACGCACGTCGCGCTGGTCGGGTTCGATCAGCTGGACGACCACCGCGCCCACCGTATCGTCGCGCTGGAGAGAACCTGGAGCGCCCTGGTTGCGCTCAGTGCCCTGGACAACCAGCGAGGTATGCACAAGGCCGGGATCGCCAAAGGCCTCCGCGGCGGCATGGGCGCCGCGCTCGATCTGCATCAGGCGGTCCAGAGTTTCTCCGCGCGTCGTGCCCGGGACCATGCGTAGATTCGCAAAAACGTTGCTCGGCTCGGTCGACGGGAAAAAGTTAAAGCCGATGCGCCCGCTCGCCATGATGCCGATGCTGACGATCAGCAGGCCGACCGCTAGCGCCAGCACCAGGTAGCGATGGACGAGCGTGCGCGCGACCATGCGCCGGAACGGCCCCTCGCGAAACCGCCGGAAGCCCCGGTCGAAGCGGCGGCGAAAGCGCGACGCCCAGCCATCCGCGGCGTCCGCGGTTGCCGCTAGCGAATGCCTGAGATGGCCCGGCAGCACCAGGAAGCATTCCACCAGGCTCGCCGCCAGCGCCAGCACGACGATGATCGGAATATCGCGGATGATCTGCCCCATAATGCCGCCGATCAGGATCAGCGGCAGGAAGGCGGCGATGGTGGTGAGGCTCGAGCTGAACACCGGGCCCACCATGCGCCTAGCTCCCTGCACGGCCGCCTGCAAGGGATCGTCGCCCCGGTGCGCGCGCGTTTCGGCGTGCTCGGCCACCACGATGGCGTCATCCACGACGAGACCGATCGCCAGGATGGCCCCGAACAGGATGACCATGTTGATCGCATGCCCGAACGCCCAGGCGAACGCCATGGCGGCAAGCAAGGCGGCGGGTATGCCGGCCGCCACCCAGAGCGCCGTGCGTGTGTTCAGGAAGACGAACAGGACGGCCAGCACGATCGCCATACCGCCCAGGCCGTTGCGGACCAGCAGGTCGATGCGCTGGTCGATCTGCTCCACCGCCTCGTCGTAACGGTGGACCATGACGCCGGGCGGCAGGGTCGGCAGGAACTCGTCCAGGAACCGCGCCGCCGCGGCGGCGGTTTCGAGCGCATCGGCCGTCGCTGCCCGCATGACGATGAGCTCAATCGCCGGCCGGCCGCCGAACCAGACCCGCGGTTGGTCCTCCTGCCAAGCTTCTCTCACTTCCGCAATCTCGCCAACCGTCAGTCGTCGCCCGTCCGGGAAGGCTCTGATCTCGATGGCGGAGACCTCTTCCGCCGTGCGGGCGAGGCCAAGCGAGCGGACGCGCCAGACCGAGCGCCCGCCGGTGTCGCCGCCCGGTATGTCGCGCGAGGCGCCCGCGATGCGGCTCGATATTTCCGAGAGCGGTAGGTCGAGCGCCAGCAGGTCGCGCTGGTCCACCTCGACCAGGATCCATTCGTCGCGGACGCCGGTTGCGCCCACCTTATCGACCCCGGCGCGGATCAGCCCGTCGCGTATCTGGACCGCCCACGCCTTGAGCGTGCGCTCCGGCAGATCCCCGGAAAGGACGATGCGCAGCAGGTTTTCAGAACGCACCACGCGTCGGACCCGTGGGGTTTCGCTGTCCTCCGGTAGGGTCGTGAGGCGGGATATGGCAGCCTCTACATCCGCCAGCGCCGCCTGCATGTCGGTCCCGGCCTCGAATTCGACGTTTATGCTTGCACGGCCCTCCTGGGAGCTGGAGACCACCGCCTTGACCCGGTCGAGAAAGCGCACCTCTGGCTCCACCGCCTGGACGATGGCATTGTCCACATCCTCCGCGCCGGCGCCGGGCCAAGCCACCGTGACGACAACTATATCAATGCCGAAGTCTGGAAAGAACTGCTTGTTCATCCGCGAAAGCGCCAGCAGTCCGATCACCAGCATCGCCGCCATCAGCAGATTCGACGCCGTCCGGTGGCGCGCAAATAGCGCGATCATGGAACCGTGACCCTGACGCCGGGGGCGATTTCGGGGAAGCGCGTCACGACTATTCGCTGGCCGTCCTCAAGCGGCCCCTGTACCAGCAGGCTCTCGCCCTCGCTGGCCCGGACCCGGACCTCGACAGCCTCCAGCCGGTCGTCCGCGCCGATGCGATAGACGGTGTTGCCGTCGAACACCGCGGCGTTGGGCAGCCGCACCGCGTCCACCAGTTCCGGGCCTTCGAGGAACAGTTCGACAAAGGCACCGGCGCGCAGGCGCGTGTCCTGCGCCAGGGCTTCGAGGCTGGCGAAGGCGGTAATGCCGCCACTGGCGGCGTCGATCTCACCATGGAAACGCGCGATCCGGGCAGGGAAGCTACGGGCCGTGCCGCCGGTGCGCCAGACTGCCTCCAGCCGACGGCCGATCACGCCGCCCCCGGCGTCGAGTTCGCCGAAGAGGTCGTTCGGAATCGTCAGGCCGATTTCGAGCCGACTGGCATCAACGAGACGGGCCACGCGCTCGGCGGTCCCGACCTGCTTGCCGACTTCGGCGCCGATATCGACTAGCCAGCCGGCGAAAGGCGCGGTAAGCCGTGTCTCAGCCAGGTCGCGTTCGGCGCGGACAAGCGCCGTCTCGGCCCGCCGGATCGCCGCCTGCTGGCGCTCCACGCGGGCGGTAAAGCGCGCGACCGCGTTCCGCCGCTGGCTCGCGGCTTGCCGCTGGCGGCTAAGCGCGAGCTCCGCGTCATCGACGGCCTTCTGCGAGACGGCGCCGCGCCCGCGCAATTGCCTCCGCCGGTCCACCTCCCGGCCGAGCAGGTCGAATTGGCGGCGGTCCTCGCTCAACTGGTCGCGGACGCTGGCGAGATCGGCCTCGACCTCGCTCAGGCCCGCGCGGGCCTCGGCGACCTCGGCGGTCCTGAGCGTCCGCGCGGTTTCGAAGTCGAAGGAGTCTATGACGATCAGCAGGGCGCCTTGTTCCACATATCCGCCTTCGCGAAAGTTCGGCCCGACCGCCGCGATGCGCCCGGCGACGAGCGGACGCAGGTCCACGGACCTCCCGGCGACCGCTTGGCCGAACAGCGGAATGCGAGGACGCAGCGTTTCCGGCGCCGCGATAGCGGCCGCCACCGCCCAGAGGCGCTCTTCCGGCGGCGTGGGCAGGATTGCCGTCCGCGTCGCCATCATGGCGGCGAAGGCCGCGGCCGCCGCCGCCAGCACCAGCAGCACCAGCAGCACGCGCCTCGCGAGCCGGAGCGCCCGGCGCGGCTGGCTGGCCGCCACCGCCGGCTCGGGCATGTAGATGTTCGCGTCGCGCGGTGTCACAGCCTGTCCACAATACTCCCGATTTCCTCCTCCGTACCACCTCAATATTACCGCCGCTGAGTAACGGGCCTTTGTCGTCCCGGCCCGGTTCCGTAACGAAGCGTAAACGCCAGCGGCCAGCCGAACGTCGCCGCATCCGCAATGACCCCGCGTGCCTGGGTTGCGCAGGCGGCATTCTCCAATCTCCGCCCAATTGTCGCCCTGGCCTCCGGCTGCGCCGGCCGGTCGGCCTGCCGAAGCTGGAAAAAGAACCCGTCCAGGGCACGATCTACCCCTTTGGGTTCGGGAGTACACAGCCAGTGCCACGCGGCGAGCAGGTCGGGTGCGGACTTCGCGAGGGCCTCGCGCTCGTCGCCGAAGAGCTTCAGCGCCAGACCGGAATCGAGCTCGGGATCGTTCACCCGGCCGCGCTTGAGACCTCCATCCTGATAGTGCTTGACGAGCCTGTGGTAGGGGTTGCGGGGAAACACGAGCGGACTGAGCCGCAGCGTGTCGATAGCCGGCAGCCGCAGCAGCCGCAGATTGGGCTTCGCCGCTTTGAGATGAGGCAGGTCGAAGGCGATCAGGTTGTGTCCCAGAACGAACTCGGCGCCGTCGGCGAAGGCGTCCAATTTCGTCAGCGCGGCGGCCAAGTCGCCGCCCGAATGCGTCATGCTGCGGCCGGTATCGCCGCGCACCGCACCGAAAGCATGAATGCGGTCGTCCTTGCCGACTTCAAGATCGAGAGAAACGCAGGCTGGCCGGAATGACACGCCATCGCCCAACGCGGCCACACGGTTCATTGTGCCGCCCAGGGGTCGACGACCTCGATACCGGTATCCTCGAAGTGCCGGACGTTGCGCGTTGCCACCGCCATGCCGTGGGTACGGGCGATGGCCGCGATCTGGCCGTCTGCGGGCGCCACGATGCGTCCGGCGGAACGGCGCGTGGCTGCGATATCCGCATAGGCGCGCGCGGCGGCGCTGTCGAACGGCAGGATACGACCCTCGAAATCCTCGCGCAGGATACCCTCGATGACGAGCGCAAGCGCATCCCTGCGCCGGCCCGTTGGCAAGATCAAGACCCCGTAGCGCAACTCGGCCTCACCAACTGCCGAAAAATGCAGTTCCGCCGTCGGGCGCGCCGCAACCCAACTCTCCACCGCCGGGTTCGGCGAAGGGCGGAGCAGTTCGGACACCACGTTCGTATCCAGCAGTACGGACATTGCCGGGGACTCAGTCGAAAGACGGCGGTTCGCGGCCAGGCTCGCGAGGCGGCAGCTCCAGATCCACGCCGCCCAGCGGTGCGATCCGGGCGCGTATGGCTTCGGCAAGATTGCGGGTGTCCGGCTTGCGCCCAACCGCATCGCGCAGGATGATGCGGGCCTCTTCCTCCATCGAGCGATGATGTTGCGCAGCGCGCACGCGCAGGCGCGTCTTCACGTCGTCGTCGAGATTGCGGATCGTGATGCTCGCCACGGTCAAGTCCTCCGGTCTACTTGCCCCAATCTACGCATTGATTGCGATGCAATCAAGACACCGCGCGCGTCATGGCCACGTAGTACAGACGGCGTGGCGCGTCGGGATCTTCGTCGCGGCCCGTGCGGTCCCAACGTCCGCCAAGGGGCTCGGAATCCGCCGCCAATTTGCAATTTGAGCCGGGTCCGCGCTAGGCTTAGGCCTCACCGCTTAAACACAATCCGAATTCAGGGAGTTTCCCATGCGTAAATTGACGATCGCGGCGGCCGTGCTGACGGCTTGGCTCGCGGCGCCAACCCAAAGTCATGCCGCCTGCGGCAAGGTGACCATCGCCGAGATGAACTGGGAATCGGCCGCCGTCGCCGCCCACGTGTACAAGACCATATTGGAAAAGGGGTACGGCTGTGACGTCGAGCTGGTGCCCGGCGACACGGTGCCGACCACCACCTCCATGACCGAGAAGGGCGAACCGGACCTTGCGCCTGAAATCTGGATCAATTCGGCCCGCGAGGTCGTTGGCCGGGCGGTCAAGGAAGGCCGGCTCAAGATCGCCGGGGAAATCCTCAAGGACGGCGGCGAAGAGGGCTGGTGGATACCGGACTATTTCCTCAAGAAACATCCCGAGCTCACCACGCTCCAGGCGGTCCTGAAGCGTCCGGACCTGTTCCCGGACAAGGAGGAGCCCGGCAAGGGCCGGTTCTACAGCTGCCCGTCGGGCTGGGCCTGCCAAATCATCAACGGCAACCTGTTCGAGGCCTACGGCCTCAAGAAGGCCGGTTTCGTGTCGTTCGATCCGGGATCCGGCGAAGGCCTCTCCGCGGCCATCGCCAAGGCCTACGAACGCAAGGAGCCGTTCTTCGGCTACTACTGGGCGCCGACCTCGATCCTCGGCAAGTATCCGATGGTCCGGCTCAAGGGCATGACCCACGATCCGGCCAGCTGGGCATGCATGGCCAAGCCGGATTGCGCGACTCCCAAGCCGAACATGTACCCGGCGTCCAAGGTGCTGACCGTGGTGACCTCCAAATTCGCCGATTCGGCGCCGGAGGCGATGAGCTTCGTCAAGAAATTCTCCTGGAAGAACAAGGTGGTTAACGCGGTGTTGGCCTGGAAGGACAACGAGCAGGCCGATGCCGAGGAGACCGCGGAATACTTCATCGAGAACTTCGAGAGCGTTTGGACGCAATGGGTGCCGGCCGCGACCGCCGCGAAGGTGAAGGCGGCGACGTCGTAAATTCCGCACGCAGGCGCCAAGGTTGAACCGTAGGGACGCGCGACCGCGCGGAGATTTACCATGCCCGAATGGCTGTTGACTTTTCCCGAACTGAACCGAGAGACCTTGCGGGCGATGCGCCGCTCCCTCGACGAAGGCTACCGCGGTTTTTCCCGAACCTTCGGCGAGAGTATCGAGAACTTCTTCGATCCGCTGCTGGCCTTCCTGGTGTGGTTCGAGCGGCTCCTGCTGGCGTCGCCCTGGTGGCTGGTCTTGATCGCGCTGGGCGCGATCGCCTTCGGCGCCAGCCGAAGCATCAGAATGGTCGTGGGCGTGGTCGCGGCGTTTGCCGTCATCGGCGTCCTGGGCATGTGGGAGGATACCATGCGGACGCTCGCCATCATCTGCGTCTGTACGGTGATCGCCGTCGCCATCGGACTGCCCATCGGCATCGCCATGTCCCGCTCCGACCGCACCCAGGGGGCCATCCTGCCGATCCTCGACGTGATGCAGACCATGCCCATCTTCGTCTACCTGATCCCGGTGGTCATGCTGCTGGGATTGGGCAAGGTGCCGGGCGTCATCGCGGTCGTGGTCTACGCCCTGCCGCCGGTGATCCGGCTGACCAATCTCGGCATCCGGCTGGTGGACAAGGACATCCTGGAGGCCACCGACGCCTTCGGGGCGGGGTCGTGGCAGCGGCTGGTCAGCGTCCAGTTGCCGCTGGCGCTCCCCAACATCATGGCCGGCGTCAACCAGACCATCATGCTGGCGTTGTCCATGGTGGTTATCGCCTCGATGATCGGGGTGAAGGGCTTGGGGCAGCCGGTGCTTCAGGCGGTGACCAACCAGTATTTCGCGCTGGGCCTGTTCAACGGCGCAGCCGTGGTCGCGCTCGCCATCGTCTTCGACCGGGTTTCCCAGAATTACGGCCGGCGTTTGCAGAGGCACCGCCAGATCGCCGGCTCATGAGCGACGTCGGTATCCGGATCGAGGGGCTCTACAAGGTATTCGGCCCCAATCCGCCGGCGGTGATGGCCCGCGTCCGGGACGGCGCCGACAAGCAGCGGCTACTCGAGGAGTCCGGCCATGTCATCGGCCTCCGGGCCATCGACATGGATGTGGCGCCCGGGTCCATCCACGTGGTCATGGGGCTGTCCGGGTCGGGGAAGTCGACGCTGCTGCGCCACGTCAACCGGCTGATCGACCCCACCGAGGGCCGGGTGCTGGTCGGCCCCGACGACGTGACGGCGATGGACGGCAAGGCGCTGATGGAGTTTCGCCGTCACGCGGTCAGCATGGTGTTCCAGCGCTTCGCCCTGTTTCCCCACCGCACCGTCTTCGACAATGTGGGCTACGGGCTCAACGTCCAGGGCGTCGGCAAGGACCAGCGCCGGCGGCGGACCGGGAACTGGATCGAGCGGGTCGGGCTCACCGGCTACGAGGACCATTATCCGGCCCAGCTTTCAGGCGGCATGCAGCAGCGGGTGGGTCTCGCCCGGGCGTTGGCGACCGATGCCGAGGTGCTCCTGATGGACGAGGCGTTTTCCGCCCTCGATCCGTTGATCCGGGCCGAGATGCAGGATGTCCTCCTCAACCTCCAGGCCGAGCTCAACAAGACCATCCTGTTCGTTTCCCACGATCTGGACGAAGCTCTGAAGCTGGGGGACAAGATCACCATCCTCAAGGACGGCGAGATCGCGCAGGAGGATGGGCCCCAGAACATCATCATGCGTCCGGCCGACGGCTATGTCGCCGACTTCGTGAAGCATATCAACCGGGGGCGGGTGGTGACCCTGGCCTCGATCATGACCGGCTATGAAGGCGAGAACAAAGGCATGGAGCTGCCCGCCGAGACGGTCCTCGAGGACGCCTCGGTAGCGCTGGCAAAGGCGGGCCTCGCCCAGGCGACGGTCACCGGCCGGAACGGCGCGCCTGTCGGCCACGTGACCCTGCCCCGTATCGTCGAGGCCAGCCAGCGGCCGGAATAGGGAAGCTTCTCCTTGCCGTCGCCGCCGGAGAGCGGCTAGTGCATCCCTGGGCCGTCGAGAATTTCGAAGTTGGTCGGGAAGTCCTTGGGCTCGGAGGTTCCCCAGACCACCGTCGATTCCTTGGACGCCCAGTTTTCGGCGTTCCAGTCGGCGCCTTCCGGGATGAAATCCATGTCGGCGAAGTATTCGACGATGCCGTTCCACGGATCCCGCATATAGAAGAACACGTTGGAGCCCGGCCCGTGGCGTCCCGGGCCCCATGAAGCGATATAGCCCTTGTCCACCATCTGGCGGCCGCCCATGCCCACCTCGTCGGTGGAGCCCACCTCGAAGCCCGCATGCTGGATGCCGTAGTCGCCCGACTTGGCGAAGGCGACGATGTGGTGGTCGCTGCCCGTCGGCGCATACATGAAGTGCAGGAAGTCGGCGACGCTGTCGGCCAGCGCGAGACCCATCACGTCGGCATAGAACTTCTGTTTTCCGGCCGCGTCCTTGGCGAACAGCACCACATGGCCCAGGCGCCGGGGCCGGACAGGCGGATCCTCGATAAGCGCCGTCCGTTCGCCGAGGCGCGAATGCCGGGTCGGCGTATTGAAGTCCGGCGCCAGGCCCTCGTCCCAGGGCGCCGGCTCGGCCGCCTGGATGTTGGTGAGCATGCCGTCCATGTCCCGGAACCAGATGCCGCCCCGGTCGAAATGTTCGGGCGCGTCGGCGAACTCGGTCCCGGCCGCTTCCAGCCTGGAACGGAGCTCGTCCATGTCGCCTTCCCGGGCGCCGAAGCTCACATGGTGGAGGCGTTTCCGCTTGCCCTCGATGAGCACCACCTGGTCCTGGTCGCGTCCGGCGCAGCGGCAGACGACCATGCCGTCGCGCTCGGCGGTTTCCAGTCCGAAGTCATTGAAGAATTTAGCGCCGACCTCCAGATCCGGCACGGTCTGGGCGTAATATTGTAGGTTCCTGACGGGCATGGCATCCTCCCCGAAACCGAGACTAGTGGAACGGCCAAGCGGCGGCAATCCGCGGGGGGCATACCGATCGAACATGACCTGGACATCCCGGTTCTCATCGTCGGCGCCGGGCCGGTGGGGCTCTCCGCCTCCATCGAGCTTGCCTGGCGGGGGATCGAGAGCGCCTTGATCGAGCGCCGGGACGGCGACGTCAGACATCCCAAAATGAACCAGGTGGGGGTACGGACCGTCGAGCACTGCCGCCGCTGGGGCATCGCCCGGAAGGTGCGGGAAAGCTCGGTTCCGGAGGATTTTCCCCGAAATATCCGGTTCCTGACGGCGTCGTCGGGCCATCAACTGGCCCACTACGAATTTCCGGCCCGCAAGGACGAGCCCTGCACCAATTCGCCGGAGGCTATCCAGCGTTGCTCGCAGATCTACTTCGACCCCATCCTGCGCGACCACGCCATTGAGCTCGGCGGCGCGGCCAACCTCTATTCCCATGAACTCGACGAGGTCTCACAGGACGCCGGCGGCGTGACGGCCCGGGTGACCGATATCGGGACCGGCGAAACCAAGTTCATCCGCGCCCGGTACATGATCGCCTGCGACGGGGCCGAGAGCGGGGTGCGGGACCAACTGGGCATCGGCCTCGAAGGCGACATGTCTATGAACTACAACGTCAACGCCTTCTTCCGGTCCGAGGATCACGAGGCGCTGTTCAGGCACGGCCGCTGCGTCATGCAATGGATGATCGACGGCGAAGGCGTCTGGGCGGATATCGTCTCCATCAACGGCAAGGACCTCTGGCGGTTCTCGCTCATGCGGGTGCCCGGCGGCGAGGTGCCGTCGTTCGAGGAAATGAGCCGGGAGCTCTGCCGCGCGGTCGGCAAGGAGATCGAACACGAGATTTATTCGGTGCTGCCCTGGGAGCGCCGCCGGGCCGTCGCCGAGCGGTTTCAGGAAGGCCGCATCCTGTTGGCCGGCGACGCGGTCCACCAGATGTCGCCCACCGGCGGCTTCGGGATGAATACGGGCATTCAAGAGGCGGTGGACGCGGCGTGGAAGATCGCCGCGCGTCTCGAAGGCTGGGGCGGTGACGCGTTGGTCGCCAGTTACGATACCGAGCGCCGGCCCGTTGCCTGGACCATCGTCAATGAAGCCGCCCGCAACTTCACCCAATTCTCGAAGCTGCCCAAGGGCGCCGAGGACGTGACCGCGCCGGAAGGCCAAGACCTCCGAAAACGCATCGGCGAGACCATCTACGCGGAGCGTTTCGACCGGGAATACGTGATGGAGGGCGTGCCCCTCGGCTATCGCTACGAAGGCTCGCCGGTCATCCTGCCCGACGGCACGCCCGAACCGCCCTTCGAGGTGATGAACTACACTCCGACGGCTCGGCCCGGTCATCGGGCGCCCCACGGGTGGCTGGACGAGGAAACCTCCACCCTCGACCTGTTCGGACGCGGCTTCACGCTGCTGCGATTTGACGGCGCCGGGACCGCCGAACTGGAATCCGCCGCCGCGGACCGGGGCGTGCCGTTGTCCGTGCGGGATATAGAAAACGACGATATCGCGGCGCTTTACGAGCAGCCCCTGGTTCTCGTCAGGCCCGACGGGCATGTCGCCTGGTGGGGCGGGGCGCTGCCCCCCGATTGCGGCCAAATGGTGGATACGGTTCGCGGTGGCTAAGCTCCCTTGCGCCCGCTCCCCGATCGGGTTTACGCTAAATTCCTGAGCATGATCCTTTTTTAAAAATTTGGATCGCCATTAGGGGAGGAAACTATGGTGAAATCGCGATTAGCCGTGCTCGCGGGCCTTTGTGCAGGGGTTTCCGCGGCGGCGCTTACCGTGCCGGTCACCTCCGTGACCGCCGCCGAATACTACGCAGGCAAGACCCTTACCATCCTGACCGGCTCGCGGGCCGGCGGCGGGGCGGACACCAGCCTGAGACTGCTGGCGCCGTTCCTCAACAAACACATTGCGGGCAATCCGGAAATCGTCGTCAAGAACATGCCGGGCGCCGGCGGCCAGAAGCCCTGGAACCTGCTTTGGGAAAAAACCCGTCCAGACGGGATGACCATCATCTACAGCGCCTGGAATCCGGTGGGGCGGGTGACCGGCTCCAAAGGTCTCCGGGCCGACTACTCGAAGATGAACTTCATCACGGGTCAGCCGATACCCCGGATGAGCTACATCAAGACGGGCGGCCCCGACAACATCAAGACCCGGGACGACCTGTTGACGGCCAAGAACATCGTCCTGGCCGGCAACCGTCCGACCAGCGTGCTTGATCTGTCGATCCGCACCAGCCTGGAGATGCTGGGCGTCGAAAATTACATCTATGTGCCCGGCCTCAACCCGCCCAAGGCCTATGCCTCGGTTCGCAAGGGCGAGACCAACCTGACCACGACCGGCATCAACTTCTACCGCAACCGGGTGGAACCCTCGGTGGTGAAGGCCGGAGAGGTCATTCCGCTGTTCTACTATCCGGCGGTCGGTGCCGACGGGACGATCAAGAAGTCACCGTTCATCAAGGACATGCCCAACATCTACGAGTACTACAAGCAGGTGAAGGGCAAGGAACCGTCCGGCGTCGCCTGGGAAGCCCACAAGTGGATGCAGAAGGTGACCGGCAACATGATCTACGCGTCGTTCTCGCCGCGCGGCACGCCGGACGCCGCCAACAATCCGTTGCGCGAGGGTTTCGCCAAGGCGTGGAGGGACCCGGAACTGGCGCCGAAGATGCTGAAGAGCATCGGGTTGCCGCCGCAATCCGTCAGCGTTGAAGAGGGCGTCAAGATCGTCAATTCCGTGGACACCGTCGATCCCAAGATCGTCGCCTACTTCAAGGAACTGATGACGCGCAAATAGCGCTCCAAATAGCGTTCAAGGGGCGTCGAGAGTTTCGAAAGGGGGGTGTTAGGCCTCGCCGGCGGCGGCTTCCGGGTCGCCGTCGGTGAGGTGCTCCCACATCCGTTCATAAATCCGGCCCGTGCCGACGGCGCGGGTCTCGACCTGCTCCGGGGTCATCGCGGGCGCGGTATCCGCCTCGCCGCATTTCAGCACCTCCAGTTCCACCCGGGCGGCGTCCTCCAGGTACCAGGTGAAAACCACCGCTTCTTGGAGCGTCCCGCCCGCCGTGACGCAGCCGTTGCCGCGCATGATCAGCGCGCGTCCGCCGCCGAACAAATCCGCGAGCGCTGCCGCCTGCTCGTCCGAGCGGATAAGCAGGGGATCGTCCCAGAGCGGTGGTTCGGGCGCGAAATAGGAACCGAAGCCGTGCCGCGCCTTCGGCGTTTTCGCCATCGCGGACAGGGCCATGACGTTCATCGGCATGGAGCGGACCACGCCGCCGACATCCGGCCGGCGCCGGTAGATCTGCTGATGGATGCGGACCTCGCCCAGCACGCCCTCGGGCAACGGACCCTCGACCGGCACCACGCTGCCGTCTTCGCCGGGTTTGATCAGACCCATGGGATTGGGGGCGCAGACCAGGAAGTTGTCGGCATCGATCCGCGCGCTGCAATGGCCATAGGCGTGTACGAGGCCGGCGCGGGCCAGCGCCCGGGCCGCCATACGGACGAGGACTTGCGTATCCTGGTTCAGATTGGGGCTCAGCTTTGGAACTCGGCGATATCGGGCACCGCGCCCCAGCCGCACAACGACGCATCGGCGAACGGAAACTGCCGCGGCCGGTAGGCCGCATCGTCGTCGATGATGTTGCGGTCCGAGTTCGAATACTCGAACACCATGCCGTCATGACCCTCGAAGTAGAGAAAATACCCGCCCGACGTGATGTGGCGGCCGGGGCCGAAGACGATCCTCACCTGGCGCTCTTGAAGGAAGTACCAGGACCGCATGACATCGTCGATGCTCTCCACCTGATGGTTGATGTGCTGAATGCCCGGATGATCGGTCGGGAACAGCGCGATCTGATGGTGAACGTTCTTCATTCGCAGCAGCGGCGAGGTGCCGATCCAGTCGCTGACCTTGATGTTGAAATGGGTGACCCAGAACTTCTCGTCCCGGGGCGGATCGGTGGAGTTGAGACCAATATGGCCGAGGCCAACCACGCCGGCATCCCGGGTCGGAAAATAGCGCCGGTTGGCATCCTCGGGCCGCGTCACCAGTTCGATCCGGTTGCCGGTCGGATCCTCGAACCAGGCCATGTCCATGACGTGCCGGTCGGCGATCTCTTCCGCCGTGCCCCGGGTGCAGGCGATGCCCTGGCCGTTCAGGTAGGCCATCGCGTCCTCGAGGCCGTACCAGTCCTTGAGCTCGATGCCGACGGCATGGTCGCGCGGATCGCCCTCGAAATAGCAGACCGAATGGTCCCGGTAGCTGGTGCGGAGATAAAGCTGGCCATTGTCCCGCCGGATCGGCTGGAAGCCGAGTATCTCCTTGGCGTAGGTCTCGGCCCCATCCAGGTCCCGGGTACCCATGCGTAGGTAGCTGAGATCGCGTAACTCGATCATCTGAATTCCTCCTGGCGTCAGTTTAGCAAACCGGAATCGGGAAATGGAATGGTCTTCGCGGCCCTGACCGTTGACCGGTCTCGGTTGGTCGGAGGATTGCCCGTGCCGCCTGGCGATGGCTATAGTTCGGCCAAACAGGCGGGATTTGGCTCCATGGCGGGCGGAGATCGGAAATATCTCGGTGGACTGGTACGCACCTCGGAGGGGCGGATCAGCCGTGAGGTTTTTTCCAGCCGGTCCGTCTACGAGGATGAACTCGAGCGCTTGTTCGCCCGCTGCTGGCTGTTCGTCGGACACGCGAGCCAGGTCCCGGAGCCGGGCGATTTCGTCCTCGGCCGCATGGGCGAGGAGTCGGTCATCTTCAACCGGGACCGCAACGGCAAGCTTCACGTCTTCCTCAACACCTGCCGTCACCGGGGCATGCGGGTGTGCCGGTATGACCAGGGAAACAGCCGCAAGTTCTCCTGCCCCTATCACGCCTGGGTGTACTCGGACGAAGGCGGCCTGATCGCCGTTCCGAAACTGGAAAGCGGCTACCATAACGAGCTCGACACCGCCGAATGGGGCCTGATCGAAGCCAGGGTGGCCGAGTACCACGGCTATGTGTTCGCCTGCTGGGACGAGGAAACGCCCGGGTTCGAAGACTATCTCGGGGACTTCCGCTTCTATTTCGATGATTACTGCCGGATGTTCGACGGCGGCTTCGGCGAATGGGAGGCATTCGGCGGCACCTTCAAATGGCGGATGCCCTGTAACTGGAAGTTCGCGGCGGAGAATTTCGGCGGCGACTATTACCACAACCCGTCGCATGCCTCGGTCGACGCGGTGATCCTCTCGCCGGCCGGCGTCGAGGGCCGGCACACCTATGACGCCGTAACCCGGGCCCGGGAACTCCACAGGCTCAACATCTGTTTCCCCGGCATCGGCCACACCGCGCGGGGCGAATACTTCAAGGACGATTACGAGTACATGCCCACCTACCAGGAAATGCCGGTGGTCGAGGATTACTTCCGGGAGTGCTACGCCAAGCGCCAGGAACTTCTGGGCGAGAAGGCCCGCTTCTTCGGTCATGGCGGGACCATCTTCCCCAACGTCTCCTATTCCAACGGGGTCCAGTCCATGGGCACCTGGAACCCGGTTGGGCCGCACGAGACGGAGGCCTGGCGCATCTTCCTGGTGCCCAAGGACGCGCCGGACGAGGTCAAAAACGTGCTCCGCCACTACGTCATCCGCTATCAGGGGCCGTCCGGGCTCACCGAGCAGGACGACATGGAAAACTGGGGCTACGCCCATGAGGGCGCCCGCGGCACCATCGCGCGGCGCTTCGACTATCACTACGGCATGGGGCAGGGTCACGAGAAGCGGGGCTGGCCGGCCGAATGGCTGGGCGGCGACGTTTACGCCACCGAAGACGTGTCCGAACAGAACCAGCGGGCGTTCTTCGATTGCTGGGCCCGCCATATGGATACCCCGCCCAGTACGCACGGCGCCCGGAAGCCCAGTGCGCAGGGCGCCGGAAAGAATGCCGAGGCGGCGGAATAATGGATAGCCATCGGGACACGCCGGAATTGGAGCAACTCCTGCTGCGCCACGCCGTCGAACGGTTCTACGCCATGGAGGCGGAACTGCTCGATGCGCGGCAATTCGAGGCCTGGCTCGATCTCCTGGACGAGGACATCCACTACTGGATGCCCCTTACCCGCAACAAGGCCTTCGGCGAGTGGGAAGGGGAACTGACCGAGGCGGGCAGGGATTTGAACTGGTTCGACGAGGGCAAGTTCGAACTCGAGCAGCGGGTGAAGCAGATCATGACCGGACTGCACTGGGCGGAAGAACCCGTCTCCCGCACCAGCCACCTGATCTCCAACCTGCAGGTGGAAGAGGATGGCGGCGGGATCGCCGCCAGATGCCGGTTCCTCCTCTATCGCAGCCGCAACGAGACCGAGACCGATACGTTCGTCGGCAAGCGCCACGACCGGCTGAAGCGGGCGCCGGGCGGTTTCAGGATTGCCGAACGCCGCATCTTCCTCGATCAAAACGTGCTGCTCGCCAAGAACCTGACGGTGTTCTTCTAGTGGCCGGCGGCGGCAGGCCGGGCGCCGTCATCGTTACCGGCGCCACCTACGGGATCGGCCGGGGCATCGTCCTCGATCTCGCCCGCCGGGGCTGGCCGGTGGTGGGGCTGGGGCTCGACGCCCGGCAGGTCGGGAGCGCCGCCGAAGGCGGGATCGCCGGAACCCGCGGCGCGCTCGAAGCCGAAAACCTGATTGCCGAGATCATCGAGACGGACGTCAGCGATGCCGCCCAGGTTGCGGCGGCGGTGAAGGCCGCGGCCTCGGCTCACGGCCGGGTCCACGGGCTCGTCAACAACGCGGCGATCCGGCCCGTGGGCACCATCCTGGACACCGATGAAGAGACCTTCGAGCGGACCGTCGCGGTCAACCTCAAGGGACAGTTCCTCACCTGCAAGGCGGTGATCCCGCTGATGAAAGAGGCCGGCGGCGGATCGATCATCAATGTGGGGTCCGGGGCCGGCTACGGGAAGCCCGGCATCCTTGCCTATTCGGCGAGCAAGGGCGGGGTCTTCGCCTTGTCCGCCGCGCTGGCCCACGATCACCGCGCCGACGGCATCCGGGTCAACGTGGTGGTGCCGGGACCGCAGACCGCGTCGGGCATGGTCGAGGAGATGTCGGCCAGCGGCGATCCGCCGCCGCCCGAAACGGTTTCCGGCCGTCAGACCTCTCCGCGGGATGTCGCCAACGCGGTGGCGTTTCTGCTGTCGGACGAAGCCGAACAGATGTCGGGCACCATCATCGATGTCGGCAGTGTGGCCGGTCAGGCAGGGGTGAATCTCTAGGTGCGCCGCAACGGACCGGTCATCGCCGTTACCGGGCGGCTGCCCGGGTTCCGGTCCGCGTCTTTGGTCGCGCTCGCGCTATGGATGGCGTCCGGTGCCGCCGCTGCCGGCGACTATTACCTTCGGGCCGGCATCGGCCTTGACCGGCCGGGGGAGGCGGCGTTCACCGACAAGGATTGCTCCAGCACGGCTCCGGCTGCGCTCTACGGCTGCGGGAGCGGCCGCGACGGGGCGCCCTACCGGTCGGCGGGAGGGTTCGGGACGGTGCCCGCGATCGAACTCGGGCTCGGCTATTTGACCGGGGGGTTCCGCTTCGAGGCGCTGGTCGACTCCCGGCCGCGATACACATTCGACGGCCGCGCCAATTTCCTCGCGCCGGACCGGCGGCAGGACGTATCGGCGAGGCTGTCGTCGGTGTCGGCCATGCTGGCCGGTTTCGTCGACCTAGCTGCGCTCGGGGTGCTGAAGCCCGGCCCGTTCGCGCCGTTCCTCGGCGCCGGGATCGGCGCGGCGCATTCCCGGATAGGCGAGACCACGATGATCTTCCCGACCACGACCACCGTCGTGCCGGGCGGGAGCAGGACGGGGCCGGCATGGATGGCGACGGCGGGAATCGCGATGGCGCTGGACGACCGCGTGACCCTCGACCTGGCGTGGCGCTACAGCGACCTTGGCGAGGTCCGCACGGCGCGGGGTCCCGGCCGCGTGGTCTGGCACGACGGCAGCCGGGCGCCGCGGCCGCTCGATCTGGCCCCGACGCGGGCGAGACTCCGGGGCCACGGCGTACGCCTGTCGCTCAGATATTCGTTCTGAGGCGGGCGGCCCGCCGCGGGGGAATTGCGAAATCTCAAACGTGACCCGGGCCGGATGGCGGGTTTCTCGAGCATGAAATGCCCGGCAATCCCTAGACGCCGATCATTTCCATCACGTCGTTGAACAGATCGCCCTCTGGGTTGCCCAACTCCCGGCCCATCATGAAGTGGTTGGCGTCCGGGATTTCCATATGTTTGCCGTCGAGGCCCATTTCCATCCAAGTGGCGGCGTAGGCCGCAGATTGGCGGCGGAACTCGTCCGGTTCCGGCGCGCCGACGGCGACGATAAGCGGGCCCGCCTCCGTCGGCAGATGGTATTGGGGCGAATTGGCGCGGGCGCTCTCGGCCGTCAGTTGAAGCTCATTGTTGTATCCGTGTGAGGCGAGCAGCAGGGAATCCAGGTCGAATATGCCCGACATGGCGCAGGCGCCCTTGACGACGTCGGCGGGTACGCCGTAGGCCCCGTGCCAGCCCGGCATCAGGGTGGCGCCGGTCAAATGGCCGCCCGCCGAGTTGCCCGAAACGTAGATCCGCCCGGGATCGCCGCCATACAAGGCGATTTCATTGTAGACCCAGGCAACGGCCGAACGGACATGGCCGACGATGGCTTCGATCCGGTAATCGGGGGCGAGGCCGTAATCGATGGGAACCCAGATGACCCCCCGGCCGCACATCGCCTTTGCCGCGAACGAGGCGGTATCCTTGGAGCCGCCGCGCCAGCCGCCGCCGTGAATGTAGATCATCACCGGCTGATTGTCGGGCGCCGGCGGCGCGAAGATATCCAGCTTCTGTTCCGGATCGCCGCCATAGGCCACGTCCAGGCGGGCGGCGGGAAACAAGGCGCGCGCCTCCTCGCTCATCCGCAGGTTTTCCTCTCGGTAGGCATCGACGCTCTCGACGGTTGTTTCGACGTCCAACTGCCGGGCAAGCTCGTCCGCCGTCAGACCGTGGTAAACCGTGTCCATGAAATGTCCTCCCGGGTGGTATCCTGTGTCTCAAGCTATAGCGGAAAGCCGGTGCGCGCGCCACCGGGCGCCGTCCGGACTTCACGCCGCCCGCTTCCTGGGTGTATGTTTATCGGAACGCAATGCCATCCGGGGGGCAACAAATGACCGGCGGCCGAGCGGGCAATGTCGTTCAACTGCGCGACGTATCATCGTTGCGGGACAAGGTCTCGGAAGAAGAGTGGGAGGCGAGAGTCAATCTGGCCGCTCTTTACCGGCTGGTCGAGATCAACGGCTGGAACTCCGGCATCTACAACCACGCTTCCATGCGGGTGCCTGGCGAGCCCGGCAACTTTCTCATCAAGGCGCATCCGCTGTTGTGGCGCGAGGTGACGGCATCCAACCTGATCAAAGTCGGCATGACGGGCGAACTCGACGAAAGCGCCGGCGTGAACCGGCCGGGCTATGTGCTGCATTCGGCGATCCAGCGGGCGCGACCCGATGTCGGAGCGGTGCTGCATATTCATCCCAACGTCTGTATTGCCGTCTCGGTGATGAAGGACGGACTGATACCGTTGAGCCAGCAGTCGGCCTTCCTTCAGGGTCAGGTCGGGTATCACGAATATAACGGCATCACCGAGGACGCCGATGAGCGGGACCGCATCATCGCCGCATTGGGCGACAAACGGGCGCTGTTGATGCGTAGCCACGGCGCGACCACCGTCGGAGAAACGCCCCGCCACGCCTACATCACCATGTACCACTTGATCGACGCCTGTGAAATTCAGCTACGGGTGATGGCGTCGGGCGCCGAATTGGTGGCGCCGTCCGACGAGATCACCCGCAAGACCGCGAAGCAGGAAGCGGCCCACCAGAAGGGCCGCGGCCAGGACGATTGGCCGGCGATGCTCAGGCTGTTGGACGAAGTGGCGCCGGGCTACCGGGAGTAGGATTTCCGGGAACCTGGAAAGTTCGTGCCGCGGAATTCAGACGTTTTCCCATGAAACTTAGCGCACTTTTTTTGGCGGTTTTCGCCGTTCAACTGTTGTTTCAGTCTCAATCCGTGAGGGCCAGTGGGGTGTCAGAGGAAGTTTTCATCAGGAATGACGACGCCAATCTCGTTTTGGCCGGCACCTTGACCAAGCCCGATCGCGAGGGGCCGTTTCCAGCGGTTCTTCTGGTCACGGGTTCGGGACCGCAGGACCGGGACGAAACCATATTCGGGCACAAGCCGTTCAAGGTGATTGCGGAATTTCTATCGGACCGGGGCTATCTCGTGCTCCGCTACGACGATCGGGGAGTTGGGCAATCCACGGGAGAGCATCGCGGAACGACAGTGGATTTCGCCGCCGATGCCCGCGCAGGCGTTGACTTTTTACTCGGCCGCCCGGACGTCGATCGAGGCCGTGTCGGCATATTGGGTCACAGCGAAGGGGGGACGATTGGAGCGATCGTTGCCGCCCGGCAAGACGATCTGGCGTTCCTCGTAATGCTCGCGGGCACTGCCCTCCCCGGCGATCAGGTTTTACGCCAACAGGTCGGCGCACAATTGGCGTTAATGGGGAAGGACGCCGCTCACATTGAGCGCAATGACGGATACCTCGCTCGGCTGATTGCCTTGGCGACGGCGGATCCCTTCGATCAAACCGCCCTAACGGACGCCGTCGAGGATATCAGGGCGCGCGAGGGCGAGAGCCCGCCGTGGGCGGAAGCGCAGACCGCATTTTTTTCTTCCGGGTGGGTGCGTCATTTCCTGACATTTGATCCCCGCCCGACGCTCTCGCAGCTCCGTCTGCCGGTGCTCGCCTTGTTTGGCGAAACCGACCGGCAGGTCCTGGCGGAGCCGAATGGGGCTGCCGCGCGCGCGGCACTAAGAGCCAACCCCTTGGCGCGGGTGGAGGTCGTGTCCCGCGCCAACCATCTGTTCCAAACCTCGGAGACCGGCGACCCCCGGGAGTACGCGGCAATTTCGGAGACGATCTCCCCCGCGGTCCTCGAACTCATCGCCGGCTGGCTGGCCGACACGGTCAGGTAGCGCACCCCCGGCCTTTTCCGATCCGGGCGAAATGCTTATATGCCGCGGCCGCGAAGCCGCCGACGGACGGAAACCCCGGAAGAGCGGCGCCGGGCTACCGGGACTAGAACCACGCGCGAGCGGCGAGGAACACGCCCAACAGGCCCAAGGCGGCGAAAAACACCCGGCGGAAGGTTTCCTCGGGGATGCGCCGGCGGATCCATTGACCGATCACCATGCCGAGGAGCGCGGGGATGACTCCCGCGGCCGAAATCAACCCCAGGTTCGCGGGCACCAGGCCCTGAACGCCCAGTGCCACGGCCAGCGATACGGTTGCCAGGGTGAAGGCCAAGCCCATGGCCTGGATCAGTGTGTCCCGCGGCAGGCGGAGCGCCTGAAGATAAAGTACACCCGGAATGACGAATGTGCCGGTCAGGCCGGTGGACAGGCCGGAGAAAGCGCCCATCACCGGCGACAACCACCCTTCGTGGCGGCCCGGCTCGGGGATTTGAGGCGCCGTCAGGCTGTAGACGGCATAGATCACCAGAAGCACGCCCAGCATGGTGCGCAGCACCACGGCGTCGGCATCGGCCAGGATGTCGGCACCGACGAAGGTTGCCGCCGCTGCGGCGACCAGCAGGGTCCACGTGCGCTTGAGGATATTGACCAGTTCGCCGCCCACCAGCGCCTGCCAGACATTGGCGACAAACGACGGCACCAGCATCAGAACGATGGCTTCCTTGACGCCGACGAAGGTGGCGAGGATGGCCAACGACACCGTGGGAAGGCCGAGCCCGACCACTCCCTTCACGCTGCCGGCGATAAGGAACACCACCAAAACGAGGGCGATGAAGTTGAAATCGTCCACGTGTTTTCTGCCCCCTGACTTATCGGGGTTTAGGGCTATAGGGCGGCATCCGCCGTGGCAAGCCCGGCCTTTTCTTGGCCCAGGCGAAATGCTTAGATGCCGCGCCCGCGACGCCGCCGATTTTCCAAAGACCGGATAAGAGCGGTGCCGGGAACCGGATGAATTTTCCACACCTTAGAGGCCGAAAATGAGCGACAGAGTAGAGAAGGGCGGGCTCGGCATCGCCCAAGTCTTGCATGACCTGGTGGAAACGCGGATCGCGCCCGGCACCGGCATCGATCCGGTCGATTTCTGGTCGAGCCTGGAAACTCTGTTGGCCGATCTGGCGCCCAAAAACCGGGCGTTGTTGGACAAGCGGGACGAAATCCAGTCGGCGATCGACGATTGGCATCAGGCGCGCAAGGGCCGGGACATCGATGCGGACGAATACACCGCCTTCCTGAAGGAAATCGGCTATCTGCTGCCGGAAGGCGGCGACTTCGAGATCGCGACCTCCAACGTCGACCCGGAAATCGCCGAAGTGGCCGGCCCGCAGCTCGTGGTTCCGGTGACCATCGCCCGCTATGCCTTGAACGCCGCGAACGCGCGCTGGGGCAGCCTCTATGACGCCCTTTACGGCACCGACGTCATACCCGAAGACGGCGGCGCGGAGAGAGGTTCCGGCTACAATCCGGTGCGCGGCGGGAAGGTCATCGCCCATGCCGGCGCCTTCCTCGACGAAGCCGTGCCGCTGGAGAGCGGCAGCCACCTGACGGCGTCCGGCTACGAAGTCGCCGATGGCGCGCTCAGCGTCGGCGGGTCCCCGCTCGAGGATCCTTCGCAGTTCGCCGGCTACCGGGGCGACGCGGCAAATCCCGGCGCCGTGCTGCTCAGGAACAACGGACTGCATATCGAGGTACTGATCGACCGGGACAACGCCATCGGCAAGGATCACCCGGCGGGCACCAGGGACGTGGTGCTCGAAGCCGCCATCACCACCATCCAGGATTTGGAAGATTCCATTTCCGCCGTGGATGCCGAGGACAAGGCGTTGGCCTACGGCAACCTGCTGGGCCTGATCCAGGGCGATCTGGAAGACACTTTCGACAAGGGCGGCAAGGCCGTGACCCGGCGGCTGGAGCCGGACCGCACCTACACCGGGGCCGATGGCGGCGAGCTTACGTTGCCGGGCCGCTCGCTGCTGCTGTTCCGGAACGTCGGTCACCACATGTACACGGACGCCGTGACCGCCGGCGGCGAAGAAGTGCCGGAGGGCATCGTCGACGCCATGGTCACCGGCCTGATCGGCATTCACGACGTCAAGCGGACCGGCAGCGTGCGGAACAGCCGCACCGGCTCGCTCTATATCGTGAAGCCGAAGATGCACGGGCCCGAAGAGGTCGCCTTCACCTGTGAGCTGTTTGGACGGGTCGAGCAGGCCCTCGGACTCGATGCCAACACCATGAAGGTGGGCATCATGGACGAGGAGCGGCGCACCACCATCAACCTCAAGGAGTGCATCCGCGAGGCCAGGGACCGGGTGGTGTTCATCAACACCGGCTTCCTCGACCGCACGGGTGACGAAATCCACACCTCCATGGAGGCCGGGCCGTTCCTCAAGAAGAACGACATCCGGGGCGAGCCGTGGATCGCGGCCTACGAGGACTGGAACGTGGACATCGGTCTCGAGACCGGTTTCAAGGGCTCGGCCCAGATCGGCAAGGGCATGTGGGCCATGCCGGACGAGATGGCGGCCATGATGGACGCCAAGATCGGCCATCCGGCGGCCGGCGCCAACACGGCCTGGGTCCCGTCCCCGACGGCTGCCACCCTGCACGCCATTCACTACCATAAGGTCGGCGTCGCCGCCCGGCAGGACGAACTGGCGGGCCGGGGCCGGGCCGGCCTCGACGACATCCTGACCGTGCCGCTGCTCGGCGGGCGGAACCTGTCCGATGAAGAGGTGCAGGAGGAACTCGACAACAACTGCCAGAGCATCCTCGGCTACGTCATTCGCTGGGTCGAGCAGGGCGTCGGCTGTTCCAAGGTGCCGGACATCAAGGATGTGGGCCTGATGGAAGACCGGGCGACCCTCAGGATTTCGTCGCAGCATCTCGCCAACTGGCTGCATCACGGCGTGTGCACCGAGGATCAGGTCCGGGCGTCGCTGGAGAAGATGGCCGCCGTCGTCGACCGCCAGAACGAGGGCGATCCGGCGTACCGGCCCATGTCCGGGAATTTCGATGGCTCGGTCGGCTATCAGGCTGCGTGCGATCTGATCTTCAAGGGCCGCGAACAGCCCAACGGCTATACGGAATACAT
Source organism: Rhodospirillales bacterium (assembly GCA_965207535.1). GTDB lineage: Bacteria > Pseudomonadota > Alphaproteobacteria > Rhodospirillales > UBA2165 > JAJDXO01. The sequence goes on from CBDBMR010000001.1 coordinate 92,701, forward strand.
CCTCCACGAACGCCGCCGGGAGGCGAAGTCTAAGGGGATGTGAGGCGGCCTACCGCTGGCCCCGCTTCGTCGCCGCGGCGTATTCGCCGCCGAGGCCCCATTCCTTGAGGCTTGGCTCCTTGAAGTCTGTTTTCATCCGAATCCACGCAGGTTAAGCTCTCGTCAGGAGGGGCGCACATGGTCCGAAAATTGGTTGGAATTGCGGTGTCGGCTGCGATTGTCCTTGTCGTCGGCGTCGGGTCCGCAATGGCCGACGGGCCCGGCGACCGGCGTTCGATCGAGAAGCTGCTGACCAACAATTCGATCATCTACACCGACGGGATCACCGGGCTCGAAACGACCATCTATTTCGGCCGTTTCGGCAATTTCGACCGCTACGTGCCCTGCACCTTCACCGACGGCGACTTCAAGGTGAGCGGCGCCGGGGAGGTGTGCCTCAAGGACCGGGAGGGCGCCCAAACCGAGATGTGCTTCAAGCCCGCGATCTCGGGCAACCAAGTCTCCTGGAAAGTGCCGGACGGCCGCACGACGAACGTCGCCCGGCTGTTGGTCGGCAACAAGATGCCCATCGGGTGAAAGATTTACTGATCCCGGCGCGTGCCGCCGGGCGGAAAACCTAAACCTCAGGCACTGGAAATCGCGCCCCGGATTTCACGCCCAGAATTTAAACGATAGCGTGCTTCTCCGGATCGTCGAGGAATTCCATCGGAAATTCCGGGCCCCACTGATTGGCCAGGCCCGCCTCGGGCGCGTGGAATCCCGCCGGGTGGTCGTTGTTGACCATGTCGCTGTCGGTCCAGTGCTCGTGAATGCGGCCCCACGGGTCGCGCCAGTAGTCGAAAATCTGGCTGCCGAGGGTGTGCCTGCCGATGCCCCAGGCATGCTTATACTTGCCTTTTTCCTTGAGATAGTAATGGCCGACCTGAACGTCATCGAAGTCGGCGACCTCGAAGGACAGGTGATTGAACCCGGCCTTCTCCGCCTGGACGTTGAGGAACACGTGGTGGTCCACATAGCTGTCGGCGGGCGCGTCGATGTGATTGAAGACGGCGAAGATGTTGTCTTCCGTTTCCATCCAGATCTCGTCGGTGGTCTTGAGGCCGAGATGCGCCTGGTACCAGTCGTTGGAGGCCTTCACCTGGGCGGTGGTGACCACCGCATGGGCGCTGCGTTTCACATGCGCCGGCCGGCTGGGGATGCGCTGCAGGTCGCCGGCCCGGTTCAAGCGCTCCTTTCCCGTATTGATCACCACGTCCCGCACCGGGAGCGGCTCCAGCATCTCCTGGCCCCAGATCACCTCTATCTGGCGGCCGTCCGGATCGGTGAGGCGGACCCTTTTGCCGCCGCCCGGCTCATCCAGGTCTTCCACCGGCGTCGCTCCCTCGGCTTCGGCGAGCGTGTGCAGGTCTTCTTCCGACGCGGCATGGAATGCGATGCCGATAAAGCCGGGATCGTCCAATTCGGTGACATGAAGGTGGTGTTCCCCATCGGTGCCCCGCATGAACAATGCCGTCTTGGTGCGCTCGGCCCGGACCATGCCGAAGTCGGTCAGGAACGCTTCCATCAGATCGAGGTCCGGGGCGCTCAGTCGCCCATAGGCGATGTCGGTGACGTTGATCATGAAATGTCCTCCCTGCCGACTGGCTATTTCTTTGGTCGCCCATTAGGGCGCTTGTCGGGCCGAGCATAGGGCAGGGAGGTTCGGGAGGTCCAGGGGGGCGCGGAAATTATCCGCCTACAGGTTCTTGAAGTCCCGGTTCAGTTTGAACTCGGACGAGGTGACATAGGCTTCCGCGTCGCGAATGCGTTTCTCCACCGAGCGGAATTTCTGCTGAAACTCGGAGACCGTGCGATGGGGATCGACCCGGGTCCGCCGCCAGAACCGCTCTTCGTCCTCCGACCGGTAGAGTCCCTCCGGTTTCGGGTTGAGGACGAAGCCGAGGATCAGGTAGGCGAGCGCCACCGGCACCGAAAACAGGAAAAAAGCGATGACCACGGCGATCCGGACCGGGACCACCGAGATGCCGAAGTAGTCGGCGATGCCGGCGCAAACGCCGCGGATCACGCCGTTCTTCGGATCGCGATAGAACCGGGTGGGGCTGAACTGCTGCCAGTCGATATTCGCGCGGGCCCCCCGGCGGCGTTGGCCGTTTCGGGCGCCGTGATGCCGGCTGTGGCCGTTGTCGTGGTTTTCGCCGCTCATATCCGGCTCCTCCATTCGGGCGCTTCCTCATCGAGGATGCGCTCCAGGTTTCTCACGCGGTCTTCCATCTTGCCGAGGCTCTCCCACAGCTCCGTCAGCAGCTGTTGGTCGCCCGACGTCATGGTCTTGCTGGTCCGCCAGCGGGTCGCGTAATGGGCAATGATCCAGATGGGTAGGACTATGACCATGAAGACGACGGCGATGGGGACTAGGAAAAATCCGCCCATATCCAAGTACTCTCTCTCCTACGGGTTCGGGGCGGGCAGGACGGCGTCAGCCGTCCTCCCGTTCTTTCGGCGTTTCGGTCTTGCGCCCGCTCATGCGGGCCTTCAGCGCCGCCAACTCGTCTTCGATGCCGCTCTCGGCTTCGAGGTCGGCGATTTCCTCGGACAGGGTCTTGCCCTTGCCGAGATCGAACGCTTCCACCTCGCCCTCGAGGCCGTCCATGCGCCGTTCCATCTTTTCGTAGCGGGCGAAGGCATCGTCGATGCGCCGGTCGTTAACCGTCTTGCGCACCTTGATCTGCGACTGGGCGGTGTCGTTGCGCGCCTGGACGCTCTTCTGCTTGGCCTTGGCTTCGCGCAGCTTGCTTTCCAGCTTGACGATGTCCGCCTCATGCTTTTCGAGCGCGGCGTTCAGCGCGCCGACATCCTCGGCGAGCAGGTTCGCGGTTTCCTCGAGCTTGGCCTTCTCCAGCAAGGCGCCCTTCGCCAGGTCTTCCCGGTCCTTGGTGATCGCCAGTTCGGCCTTGCGCTGCCATTCGGCGCATGCCTCCTCCAGGCGGCCGAGGGTCCGCTGGGCTTCCTTGCGGTCGGCGATGATGCGCGCCGCATCGGAGCGAACCTCGACAAGGGTGTCTTCCATTTCATGGATCATCAGCCGGATCATCTTTTCCGGATCCTCGGCCTTGTCCAGGATCGAGGTCAGGTTGGAGTTAATGATGTCCGACAGTCTCGAAAAAATGCCCACTTCGGGTTCCTCCTTTCGGGCTCCCCGGCACCGTTTTCGGTGTCCGGGGAGCGGGGTTCAACAGGGACTAACGCCTTTCCAATCGCACATGCCGTGCCAACTCATGTCACGACCGGATAACCTTTTGATATTTATTATGAAAATGGATTATCCGGCGAGAGGCCCGAGAAAGGTTAGTTAAAATATTTTTTAATAAATTAGTGATTATTACTAAAATATATTATAAAAAAAGACCATGGCTTTAGCTCCGAATTTACCGGCGATGGTCGGGGATGCGCCGTCGTTTCTGGCCTTGCTGGAACAGGTATCGCTGGCCGCGCCCCAGGACCGGCCCGTGCTGGTGATCGGCGAGCGGGGCACCGGCAAGGAGTTGATCGCCAATCGGCTGCATCACCTGTCCAGGCGCTGGCAGGGAAGTTTCGTCGAGCTCAATTGTGCGGCGCTGCCCGAGACCCTGCTGGAGACCGAATTGTTCGGCCACGAGGCGGGTGCGTTCACCGGCGCCGGCCGGCGGCGCATCGGCCGTTTCGAGCTCGCCGACGGCGGCACGTTGTTCCTCGACGAAATCGGCAACGCGCCTTTGAGCGTCCAGGAGAAGATCCTCCGGGTCATCGAATACGGCACCTTCGAGCGGGTAGGGGGCAACGACACCCTCGGCGTCGACGTGCGGGTCATCGGGGCGACCAACCGTGATTTGCCCGGCGAGGCGGAGGCCGGCCGGTTTCGTCCCGATCTGCTCGACCGGCTGTCGTTCGATGTGCTGACCGTGCCGCAGCTCCGCAACCGGCCGGGCGACGTGCCTCTGCTGGTGGCTCATTTCGGCCGCACCATGGCGCACGAGATGGAGTGGACCGGCTATCCCGGGTTCACGCGGGATGCGCTGAATGTCCTGGAAAGCTATGACTGGCCGGGAAATGTCCGCGAGCTCAAGAACGTGGTCGAACGTTCGGTCTACCGGCACGGCGACGAGGAGCGGCCGATCGCCGACGTGGTCCTCGACCCCTTTGCCTCGCCCTTCCGCCCGAGACCGGAGCCGGAAGCCTTGATGTCGAGTGGGACCGAGTTGCCATTCGAACCTCGTCATGATGTGGATGCCGTGACTCCCATCGATATCCGCGAAGCCGTGGACGCGTTCGAGAAGCGGCTGCTGGCCGAGGCGCTGGCCGCCAACCGGCACAGTCAGAAGGAGACCGCCGAGCACCTGGGGCTCGGCTATCACCAGCTCCGCAACCGGCTCAAGAAGCACGAGCTGATTTGAGGATTACCCGTCGATGGCGGCGGTGAGGTCGATTTCCACCAACGCGCCTGGAATGATCAGGCCCTGACAGCCGATCAAAGTGCTCGAGGGCTTGCCGCCCTCTCCGTAAAACTCGTTCATGGCCGCGACCACAATGTCCCGGTGCGCCGGCTCGAGATCGACGACGAAAATCCGCTGGCGGACCACGTCTCCCGGACCCGCCCCGACGCCCGCAAGCACCCTATTCAAATTCGCGAATGTCTGCTTCATCTGGGCTGCCAGGTCCCCCTCGCCAACGAGTTTTCCGGCATCGGTGGCCATGGCGCCGGAGAGATGGGCCAGCTTGCCGCCTTCGCTGACCACCACATTCGAGAAATGGGGCGGGCTGGCGACCCCCTTGATGGACGGCCGGTCCAGAGTCACGAAGTTTCCTGCCATTTTGTCCTCCCGATAATTTCCGGTGTGGGGATTACCCCTCGTACGGATCGTAGAGTACAGCCTTCCGCCGGACCTTGTCGCCCAGGCTCATGATGAATTCGAAATAGTTCTTGAAGTGATCGTAGGTCTTATGAGTGTCGAGGGCCGCCTCGTCCTTGTAGACCTCGTACAGAATGAACTCGGTCTCGGTGCCCTGCTGTCGGACCACGTCGAACTGCAAACAGCCTTCCTCTTCGCGCGCCGCCCGCGCATTGATCATCAGCAGGCGCAGCGCTTCATCGAGGATGTCCTCATCGTAGGACATGGTGACGAGATTGATCAGGTTGGCCATCGATATTCCCTTAGGTGTTCGTAATGTGGCTGGGCTGCCGTCTTCTTAGGCGGGCGCGCCCCAATGGTCAAAACCGATTATTCGGCGGCTTCGGCAAATTGTCCGGCGAACTGTTCGAGGGCCTGCTCGCCCGCGGGCGTCAGCCGGTATATCCCTCGTTCCACCCGCTCGAACCAGCCGTAATGGTCGCTGTAGAGGATGCGCCGGGCCCGCGCGATGCCGGTTCCCTGATGGATGACGTAGGCCTTCGACGGGCCGTGATCCAAGAGGTACCGGGCGCATCTCAACGCATCCTGCCGGTAGGCGGTGACGATAGGCGTGCGGGTGCTGCCGCCCGAATTGGGATCGCCGGCGCGCCGCGCATGTTCCTTCAGCAGCCGGGATTGACGGGGCTTGAATTTCCTTGGGGCATAGGGGGCGGGATCCAGGTGCACTTCGACCGCGGCGCCGGACTTCTTGAACGCTACGGTCAACAACCCGAGCCCCAGCATCCGGCAGAGCTTCGTGATGTCCCGATAGCGCCCCCGCCAGACCGGCCTGCCCTTGCCGGTTTGGGCGGGAACGGCGAGATAGACGGTCTCCGAGACGGTCTGGCGGCGGATACCCTGGAACACCAGCGGCAGGGTGAATCCGGTCTTGAGTTCGACCACCACCGGCTCTTCGCCGCCTCGTACCGCCAGCACGTCGCAATCGCCGACCTCGGCCTTGACCTCATAGCCCTGGGCCTCGAGAAACGCCTTGATGGGCGGATAAAGCTCTGTTTCCTTCATACGCCGCCTATAGCACGATTCGCCCGGAACGCGATTCCCGGGCTAAGCTCACGTGCAATCCAAGGAGGACCATATGGGGGATCAGGTATCCAAGGCCGAAGCGTTGCGGGCCCGGCACGGCGGCGATGCGCCGCTGGTGTTGCCCAACATCTGGGATGCGGGGACGTCGGTGCTGGCGGCCGAGGCCGGGTTCGAAGCCATCGCCACCACCAGCGCCGGGGTCGCCTGGGCCCACGGTCTGCCGGACGGGGAAGTGATTTCCCGCGACGACATGCTGAACGCCGTCGCGGCCTGCGCCTCGGCGGTCCATATCCCGGTGACCGCGGATATGGAAACCGGCTACGGCGAGGCGCCCGAGACCGTTGCCGACACCGTGAAGCTGACCGCCGAAGCTGGCGTGGTCGGGCTCAATCTGGAGGACGGCATCGGGCATTCGGGTGAAATTCTGGCCAAGAGCCTGGCGGTGGACCGGATCGCCGCCGCCCGGGCGGCCGCCGACGAGACCGGAATTCCCATGGTGATCAACGCGCGGACCGATATCTATTTCGGCAATATCCGGGAGCCCGGCGAGAAATTCGACATCGCCGTCGAGCGCGCCAACGCCTATCTCGCCGCCGGGGCGGACTGCGCCTATGTGATTGGGGTGATGGATGCGGACGCTATCGGTGAGCTCGCCAAGGCCATCGACGGGCCGTTGAACGTGCCGGCCGGTGCGGGCGGTCTCGATGTGGCCGGTTTGGCGGCACTCGGCGTCGCCCGCATATCGGTCGCGGGCGGCCTCACCCGCGGGGCTTTCGGTTACCTGCGCCGGGTGCTGACCGAACTCAAGGACGAGGGGACCTTCGGCTTCCTCGACGGCGCCATTCCGCACCCGGAACTCAATCAACTCTATGCAAAGAACAGGGGGGATGAGACATGACGATGGACATTCGCCGGATCGTCACCGGCCACAATTCGGAAGGACGGGCAATCGCCATTTCCGATGGCGCGCCGCCGGTCAATACGGCCGAAAAAGGTGGAATCCGGCTCGCCGAACTTTGGGCCACGGACCGGACGCCGGCGGACAATTCCGGCGATCGGGAGACGGCGGGAGTAAAAATGCCGATCCCGCCGCCCGGCGGCGGCTCGGTGTTTCGCATCGTCGAGTTCCCGCCGGAGAGCGGCCCCGATGCGGACATTGGTGCCGAGACGGAACTTCTGGCCAGCAAGGGCGCCACGACGCCGGCCGATGCGCGCCATCCCGCTATGCACAAGACCGACAGCATCGACTATGCGGTGATCATGTCGGGAAAGGTTGATCTGCTGTTGGACGATGACGACATGACCGTGCAGGCGGGTGACGTGGTGGTTCAGCGGGGCACCAACCACGCGTGGGCCAATCGCTACGACGAGCCGTGCCGGATCGCCTTCGTGCTGATCGACGCCGATCCGGCGCCGTGATCCCGGTGAGAAATCCGGGCTAGGTCCTGTTGACATTTATCGCATCCAAATGAGCGCCCCGACGAGGCACAGCATGGCCATGTAGGCGGTGACGGTCTTTTCGTAGCGTGTGGCGATGCGGCGGAAGTGCTTGATCTTGTTGATGAAACATTCGACGACGTGCCTTTCCTTGTAGAGTTCGGGGTCGTACGGCACGGCTTGTGCCCGCGACGGGTTGGAGGGGATCACCGCCACCATCCCGGCGCTGTCGAGGCGGGCGCGGAAGCGGTTCGCGTCGTAGGCGGTGTCGGCGATCAGGGTCTCGCCCGGCAGCCCGGCGATCAGCCCCTCGGCCTGGGTGACGTCGCCCACCTGGCCGCCGGTGAGGATGAACCGCAAGGGATTGCCCAGGCCATCGACGGCGATGTGGATTTTGCTCGTCAGGCCGCCGCGCGAGCGGCCGATGGCCTGAGCCTGAGCCCCCCTTTTGCGCCGGCGGCATGTTGATGCGCCCGCACGATGGTCGAATCCACGATCAGGTATTCGAAGTCGGGATCCTCCGCCAAGGCATTGAAAAGACTCTCCCAAACCCCCGCCTTGGCCCACCGCGAAAAGCGCACGTAGACGCTGTTCCAGTTGCCGAAGGCGTCCGGCAGATCGCGCCACGGCGAACCCGCCCGGGCGATCCACAGCACGGCGTCCACAAACAGGCGGTTGTCCCGACCCGTGGAGCCGCGATCCGCCTCTTTGCCCGGAACCAAACCCTTGATCCGGTCCCATTGCATATCCGTCAGTTCCCGTCGAAGTCGGTCAATTCGCTTTGCGAAATGACCTTACATGACACGCTCCCGCCAGTTGAAACGGTCTTGCTTGAATCACGCCAACCATGAATAGTCCGTTAATTGTCAACAGGACCTAGAGCAGAAATCCGAGCCCGGCGCCGTAGACCGCCGCGCCGACCACCACCAGCCACGGCGGTACCTTCCAGACGGCGATGAGCAAGAACAACACCAGCGCCGCCGCGACATCGGCGTTATTCGTAACCGCGCTGGTGATGACCGGATCGTAAAGCGCGGCGAGCAGCAGCCCGACCACTGCGGCGTTCACCCCGGCGAGGGCCCGGCGGACGCTTCCGACCCGGCGCAGGCCGTCCCAGAACGGCAGCGCCCCGATCACCAGCAGGAACGACGGAACGAATATGGCGAGGGTGGCGATCAGCGCGCCGGTCCAGGCCGTCGGCGGTACCTGGCTCACCGCGCCCAGGAACGAGGCAAAGGTGAACAACGGGCCCGGCATGGCCTGTGCCGCGCCGTAGCCCGCGAGGAACGCGTCCGGGCTGACCCATCCGGGCGGCACCACTTCTTCCTGCAGCAACGGCAGGACCACGTGGCCGCCGCCGAACACCAGCGAGCCCGAGCGGTAGAAGCTGTCGAACAGGATCAGCGCCTGGTCCGGGAACCGGATTGCCGCCACCGGCAGGCCGGCGAGCAGCACGAAGAACGCGATCAGGCAGAAGACGGCAATCCCGCGTCCCACCGGAATCTCGAAGGCATCCTCTTCCTCGGATTCCTGTGCCTCGATCAGGACGAGCCCCAGCACCGCGCCGCCTGCGATGACGGCCAATTGGATGGATGTGGAGGGGACGATGAGCAGCACCACCGTGGCGGCGACGGCGATGGCCGCCCGGGTGCCGTCGGTGCACAGCATGCGGGCCATGCCCCATACCGCGTTGGCGACCACGGCGACCGCCACCAGCATCAGCATCTTCAGGATGTCCTGGGTGAGATTGTCCTGGAACGCCACCGCGCCCAATCCAATGGCCGCCATGGCAAGCGCGGAGGGGGTGGTGAAGCCGAGCCAGGCGGCGAGGCTGCCGGGGAGCCCGGCCCGTGACAGGCCGATACCGATCCCCACCTGGCTGGAGGCGGGGCCGGGGAGGAACTGGCACAGCGCCACCAGATCGGCGTAGGCCGCGTCGCTGAGCCACTTTTGCCGCTCGACGAATTCGGTGCGGAAATAGCCGAGATGAGCCACCGGTCCGCCGAACGACGTCAGGCCGAGACGCAAAAAGATCAGGAAGACTTCGAGCGGGTTGCCGGTCTTGGGGGTCCTTTGGGGAGTCCTCTGGGGGGTCCCCTGGTTGTCCGCGCCCGCCGTCATGATCATTCTCTCAAAGTATTTATTTTACAATAGGTTATACCCTATCTTTGCGGCCATGTGATTGGCAATTCCTGTCATTGGCGTGTCGCGATTTGGCAAGATGGCGGGAACCTGTGCTAGCATTGAACCGTTATGCCCGCACTCAAAGCAGCGGACCTGAAAAAGGTCAAAAAGCAGCTTCTGGATGCCCGGGCCGAAATCGAGCATCTGGAAAAAATTACCGTGGACGACCGCAAGCCCGTCGAGTTGGATCAGCAGACTCAGGGTCGGTTGTCCCGGATGGACGCACTGCAGGTGCACGAGATGGCCCTCGAACAGGAGCGTCGGCGGGAGATCGAAATCCAGCGCATCGACGCCGCTCTCAAACGCATCGACGAGGGCGAATACGGCTACTGCGTTTCCTGCGGCGAGGACATCGAAAAGAAGCGCCTGGCCAGCGATCCCGCCGTGCCGCTCTGCGTCGACTGCGCGTCGGGCTGACCATTCCGCGGTAATTCAGCGTTGATCCCGCTTGGTGAGCCAATAAAACCGCCACGCGAGGACGCAGAGCGAAAACACCGATGCGATGAGGAGCGCTTCCAGGATTCCCATGACGCCGCGGCCCATGGGCAGCGCCATGACGATGGCGAGCGGCAGCAGGATCACGCCGTAGGAGACCGTGTGGGCGGCCACCGGAAACCAGGTTTCGCCCCGGCCTCGGAGAACGTGACCGAGAACCGCCTGGCCGCCATCGAAGATCAGCAGTAACGGGATGAAGGCGATCAGCGGCGTGGCCAGTTCGATCAACGCCGGGTCCTTGGCGAACCCTTGCGCCAAATAGGGCGAGAACGCGAGCACCAGCACGCCGAAGAAGCCCATGGCGATGGTGTTGAGCCCGAGACCCGTCCAACCGGCCCGGGACATCTCGGCGGTGTCGCCTCGTCCCCAGGCGTGTCCGACCATTACCGCGCTCGCCGAACCGATGCCGATGGCGGTCATGAAGATCAGCCCCAACACCTGGAAGGCGATGGAGTAGGCGGCGAGCGCCAACGCCCCCAATAGCCCGGCGATGAAGGACTGGGCGGCAAAGGCGGTGGATTCGATGAGATGGCTGCCGCCGGCCGAATAGCCGATGCGGCGCTGGAGGGCCCAATCCCGCCAGCCGCCCCCCGCCTTCTTGCGGATGCCGAGCGCCTCCCGGTCATGCAGGTTCCACACATAGGCGACGGTGACGGCGGCCAGCAGGATGCGGATGCCGGTCGTCGCCCAGGCCGACCCGACGGCGCCCATGGCATCGAACCCGAGATTTCCATAGACCCACATCCAGTTGAACAGCACGTTGAACAGGTTGGCGATGATCATGAACACCATCGGCGCGACCGGCCGCTTCAGCCCTTCGAGGAAGTAGGCGCTTGCCAGATAGATCATCATGAACGGCAGGCCCAGGGCCAGGACGCGGACCACTTCGCCGCCGCCCCGCACCAGGTCCTCCGATTGGCCGGTGACCACCAGCACCCACTCGCCGGCGAACGCGATGACCATACAGACGGTGCCGAGCACCACCGCATAGACCGTCGCCCGGCGCCACACCGCGCCAAGCCTGTCGATCCGCCCGCTGCCGAGGGTCCTGGCGGCCGTCACCAGGGTGCCGAGGAGAAGTCCGAGGGCCGTCACGAACAGGGGAATGGTCACCGCGACGCCGAGGGACTGGTAGGCCAGCTCGTTGGCGGCGAACCGGCCGACCATGGCCGTATCGACCACCGCCATGACCAGCATACCGGATCGCGACGCGATCTGCGGCAGGGCCAGGCGCACCAGCTCGCGAACCCGCGCCCGCAAGCTGCGGGGCGGGGCGTCCAGCCCTTCCGGCCGCGCCGCCGTCTGCTCCATGACCGATATCCTCAGGATGGGGCGCGGGTGATATCACATCAGCGCCGTATTGCCAGCGGTGAATTGAGGTGACCAAGGAGACGGAACTAAATCCAGCGGCGGACCCGGGCCTTGTATCCGATGTAGTCCTTGCCGAACTTGGCTTCCAGGTAGCGCTCCTCGCGGGCGATAACGCCGTAATGCATCACCGGAAACCAGGCGGCAAGCAGGATGACAAGCCACAAATTGTCGAACCGGGCGGCGATCGCCAGGATGGCGATGGTCAGCCCCACGTACATGGGATTCCGGGTAAATCGGTAGGGGCCGGTTTCCACGATCGTGGTGGAGGGCCTGGAGGGCAGGATGGCGGTGCCGTGCCGGCGGAAGGAGATTCTCCCCCAAAACCCAAGTGCGGCGGCGATCGCGATCAATGTCCAGAAGAGGGGGTTGTGCCAGGCCGGCGGCAGGAAGGGCAAGGGCCAGGTGAGGTTCAGTCCGACGCCCGCCGCAACGAACAGCGCCCAAATCAGCGCCGGCGGCAGGATGACCCCGGGATTGTCTTTCTCGGCCATGCCACCGGTATAGCGTCAAAGCCGGGCCCAGCAAACGGCTACCCGTGACGAACGGGCGTGTCCTCCCTATGATGTCGGCGCAATTGACCAGACTGGACCGCGACATGGCCGAAACCAACGATCCCCAACTTCAGGAATTCCGGGACAGCATCGACAACATCGATGCGGCGCTGATTTATCTGCTGTCCGAGCGGTTCAAGGTCACCAAGAAAGTGGGCGAGTTGAAGGCCGAGCGGGACTACCCCGCCGCCGACAAGGAGCGCGAGGCGGAGCAAATCGCGCGGCTCCGCGATCTCGCCAGGGCGGCCAATCTGGATCCCGACTTCTCGGAGAAATTTCTCGAATTCATCATCGCCGAAGTGATCCGCGACCACGAAAAGATCAAGAGTGGCGGATAACGGCGCAGGCACCGAAGCACCGGAGAAAAAGCCCGGATTTCAGATCGGGCCATGGGGCTGCGCCCTCATTGGAGCTGGGCTGTTCATCCTGATGCTCAGCTTCATAGCTGGCGTCGTCGCGGTCAAAATATGGCTGGATGACGATCGAACCCGAGCGGAGATTTCCGCCGACGCGACGGCGGTCATCGAGAGTGGAGCCACTCCCGGAGAACGGCACGACGCCCATGTGACGCGGGCGGAGATACGCGGGAAGAGCGGTGATTATCAGGGGGCCATCAACGATTTGACGGCAGCCATCGGCATTGATCCGAACATAGCGGCGACCCATGCGGCGCGCGGGATGAACTATCTGTCTCTGAACGAATGGGAAATGGCTCTTGCGGATTCCGACAAGGCTCTCAGTTTGGGGGATAGAGAACTCGTCGGATCAATTTCGTTTGTACGAGCGACGGCCCTGATGGCTCTGCGCAGATTCGAGGAGGCGCTTGCCGCCGCGGCCCGGGTTCCGCAAGGCGATCCAAGATATGTGGGCGCCAGATATGTCCGGGGTGCGGCTTTCGATTCCCTGGGTCATCGTAGGAGGGCGCTCCGGGAGTTCAATCTGGTCCTGAAAAATGATCCTACCTACAGAGATGTCTGGCTTGCCCGGGGGGAGGTCCTTCTAGCGCTCGATCGCGCCGAGGACGCGCTCTTCGATTTCGATATGGCTTTACGGCTAAACCTCTTGGAGGATGCCGCCAAGATTCACAAATTGCGGGGAGACGTTCTGGCAATCTTGAGTCGCACCGAGGAGGCACAAGAAGCCTATCGCCGGGCTCAGGAAGCCGAAAGTCAGGCCGCACAGTGAGCAGCGAGGGCGAAAGGAATGTCCCCTGTCCCATCTGCGGGCGCCCGTTGATCCCCGGGCCCAGTGTCGACGATCATCATTGGCCCCTGGATACCCCGGACTTGCGCCGGGGCATGGCCATCGGAGCGCTACCCGGCCTCGACGATCTCGATGGTGTGGGTGATCTCGGCGGTGGCGCCCATCATGATGGTCGCCGAGCAATATTTTTCGGCCGAGAGACGGACCGCCCGCTCGACCTTGTCCGGGTTCAGCCCCTTGCCGGTGATGATGTATTTGACGTCGATCCTGGTGAACACCTTGGGGATCTCCTCGGATCGTTCTCCGGAAAGTTCGATCACCACGTCTTCCACCGGCTCCCGGCCCTTCCGGAGAATGTCGACCACGTCGAATGCCGTGCAGCCGCCCATGCCGAGCAGCAGCATCTCCATGGGCCGGACGCCGAGGTCGCGCCCGCCGGCGTCCGGCGCGCCATCCATCACCACGGAGTGGCCGGAGCCGCTCTCGCCCAGGAACGTCCGCTGCTCCACCCATTTGACCCGCGCCTCCATCATGCCACCTCGGCCTTCTTCGAGCGCCGCTTGCGTTCGTGGGGGTCGAGATGGCGTTTGCGGAGCCGGACGCTTTCGGGCGTCACTTCGACCAGCTCGTCGTTGCCGATGTAGGCGATGGCCTTGTCGAGGGTCATCTCGATGGGCTTGGTAAGGTCGACCGCGTCGTCCTTGCCGGCGGCGCGGATGTTGGTGAGCTGTTTGGCCTTCAACGGGTTCACTTCGAGATCGCCGCCCCGATTGTGTTCGCCTATGATCATGCCGCCATAGACTTTCTCGCCGGCGCCGATGAACATGGGCCCCCGCTCCTCCAGGTTCCACAGCGCGTAGGCCACCGCCTTTCCGTTTTCCAGGGAGATCAGCACGCCGTTGCGCCGCGCATCGATGGCGCCCTTGTAGCGGGCGTAGCCGGAAAACACCCGATTTAGGACGCCGGTGCCCCGCGTATCGGTCATGAACTCTCCGTGGTAGCCGATCAGCGCCCGGGAGGGCGCAATGAACACGAGGCGCTGCTTGCCCCGCTCGCCGGTCTTCATCTCCTGAAGCTCGGCCTTGCGCTTGCCCAGCTTCTCGACCACCGGGCCGGAGAACTCCTCATCCACGTCGATGGTCACCTCCTCGACCGGTTCCATGCGGTCGCCGTTTTCGTCTTCCCGGTAGACCACCCGGGGCCGCGAGATAGACAGCTCGAACCCTTCCCGGCGCATGGTCTCGATCAGGACGGCGAGCTGCAATTCGCCCCGGCCCGCGACGTCGAACGCGTTCGCGTCCCCGGTCCGGGTCACCCGGATCGCGACGTTGCCCTCGGCCTCGGCCCTGAGCCGATCCCGGATGACCCGCGAGGTGACCTTGCCGCCCTCGGTGCCGGCAAGGGGTGAATCGTTGATGGCGAACGTCATGGCCAATGTCGGCGGATCGATGGGCTGCGCTTCGAGGGCGTCTTCGACCTCGGCCGCGCAGAGCGTGTCGGCGACGGTCGCTTTTTGAAATCCGGCGAGCGCCACGATGTCTCCCGCCCCGGCGCTTTCCACCGGCACGCGCTCGAGGCCCCGGAACGCCAGCAGTTTGGTCAGCCGGGTTTCCTCCAACACGTCGCCGGTCCGGCTCAGCGCCTTGACGGTCATGTTGGTGGCGGCCCGGCCCGAAGCGATCTTGCCGGTCAGCACCCGGCCCAGATAGGGATCCGCTTCGAGGGTGGTGGCGAGCATGGCGAAATGCCCGTCCGGCTCGGCGTTCGGCGGCGGCACATGGCCGCGGATCAGCTCGAACAACGGCGTCAGGCCGTCCCGCGGGCCGTCCGGTTCGCCGGCGGCCCAGCCTTCCTTGGCCGAGGCGTACATCACCGGAAAATCCAGCTGGTCCTGGTCCGCGTCCAGCCCGGCGAACAGGTCGAAAACCTCGTCCAGAACCTTGTCCGCCCGCTGGTCCTGGCGGTCCACCTTGTTGATCACGACGATGGGGCGAAGGCCCAGATTGAGCGCCTTGCCGGTGACGAACTTGGTCTGGGGCATGGGGCCCTCGGCCGCATCGACGAGGAGCAGGACGCCGTCGACCATCGAGAGAATGCGCTCCACCTCGCCGCCGAAATCGGCATGGCCCGGCGTGTCGACGATGTTGAACCGGGTGCCGCAATATTCCACCGATGTGCACTTGGCGAGAATGGTGATGCCCCGCTCGCGCTCGAGATCGCCGGAGTCCAGGGCGCGCTCCGCCACCTGCTGGTTGTCGCGGACGGCGCCGGTCTGGCGCAGCAGGCCGTCCACCAGCGTGGTCTTGCCGTGGTCGACGTGGGCGATGATGGCGAAGTTCCGCAAATCCATGGCGCGGGGGATAGCCCATGGGAGGGGCGGTAGCAAGCGCCGGATCGGGCCCGAGCCATGCGTCTGGCGCATATCGGCAAGGTGTTGAAAAACCATGATTTATAATTATTTTCCAATTTGGCACTTTTCGCCGTAATAGTCATTAATGGACATTAATAGACATTTATTGTCACCCGTTCGGAAGGTAACGCACCAAAAAGGTCGTACAAAAACGCATAGCTCCCCCTCAGACGCAAAACGCCGCCCCGGTGAGGGAGCGGCAGATGCCTATACATTTAGCACGGGTGAGAGGCGCGGCAAGGGGTGGCGAAGACGCACTTGTCCCCTCTCCTCCTTCTTTCCAGCCTTCGTAGCCGAAGGCTACTTCGGCGGAGTAGGCCAGGGGGAGAGGGTTAGGGTGAGGGGGTCATAAAAGGTGCGGGTGTGCAGAAACTCCCCCCTCACCCAGCTTCGGCTAGGCTCGGCGTTCGCCTCGCCAACCCTCCGCATCCCTCTCCCTCCAGGGGAGAGGGAAAGGTTTCGGGGAGGGAATTTGTGGGTTGGGTCACCTCCCCCCTGGAGGGGGAGGTCGAGACGGCTGGCGATAGCCGGGCGTCGAGGGTGGGGGGGGGATAGGAAAATTCCCCATCACCCGGCTCCGGCCTTCAGTCGGCCGACTTGTCGACCGTAGCCTTGGCGAAGGACGAAGCCGATCAGGCGCTCTACGAGAAGGTTATTTCGATGCCGGGAGATTGACCTCGCGGGAGTCGAGAAACGCCGCTGATTGAGATTGACCGATTGGCGAGGCGCGCCCGGCCACCTGGCCGCAGGACCGCCCGGAGAATTTCCAGCTCGTATTGTTGAGCTCGAACCCGCAGGTGGCGATCCGCATGCCTTGCGGCGTTTTCAAGCACACCTGCCCGCCGACCGGCACGTCCCGGCCCTCGTACCGGCACGAGCACTGAGGTTCCGCAGCCGCCTCGGTCGGGCCGCCGAGGAAAACCGCCAACGCAGTCGCGATGATCCAACGCCGCATAAGATTGAGTTTAGCGCGAAACGGCGCTGCTTCTCAAATTCACGCCCCATCGAGGGCGGCGCGCAGTTTTTCCAGCGCCTCCCCGAACCCCGGATCGCCGTAGGGGACGGGATTGTGCGGCTCCCGCTCGCCCGGACCCCAAACCGGGTCCGGCCACAAGGGATCGGACCTGTTGCGGCCCAGGACATGGACGTGAAGCTGGGGCACATGGTGGCCGAGGGCCGCCACGTTGATCTTTTCCGGATGGAATGCCGCCTTCAGCGCGCGGGAAGCCCGCGCGACTTCGCCGATCAACGCCGCCTGATCCCCGGCGGAGAGTTCGTGGATTTCGGTGACGTTTGGGACCTGGGGCACGAGGATCACCCAGGGGAACCGGGCGTCGTCCACGAACAGCACCGTCGACAATGCCCAATCGGCCGCGACCGTCCGCCGGGCGAGACGTTCGTCGAGAACGAATTCGGTCATGCCGGGCACACGCCTATTTGCCCAAGAGGCCCTTGACGGCGCCCCCGACGCCTTCGGTGACGCTTTTGACCGCGTCCGCGGCCCCGCCGGCGGCCGAGCCGGCGCCTTCCACAACGCCCTTCACCGCGCCGGTGGCCAGTTTGCCGGCGTCCTTCAGCATGTTGGTCACGTTGCCCATGAGGGCGGGCAGCATGCCGTCGATGACCTTGTCCTGAATTTCCGGGATCAGCCTGGCGGCGATTTTCTCGGGCTCCAGTCCGCCCTCGCTCTCGCCGATGCCGTCGAGGGCGATGGAGAACGGTTTGACGGCCAAATCCAGCTTCATCCCTTCGTGGGCGACGGCGCGGACCTTCACGTTGTTCATGCGGAACTTCTCGATGATCAGTTTCGGGCCTTCCCTGCCGCTATCCCCGGAGGAACCGCCGCCTCGTTCCCTGACGAATGCGTTGACGTTGTTCCGGATGGCGATCAAGTTCGAGGAATTCAGCGATTTCTTGACGCTCTCGCCGATTTTCAGCGGGTTGACGTTGAGCGTCCTGATCTCGGCGATCACATCCGGGGCGTCGATCAGGATTTCATTAACGACGATGATATCCTTGCCCACGGTCGACGTATCGAGCTTGACCGCGATGTTGTCGATCTTGAAGGCGTGGGGCGTGGTAAATCCCGAAGGGTTGCCGATCAACAGGCCGGAAAGTGCGGCCTCGCCGGAAGCGATGGAGAGATCGGCCTTGTCCAGCTTGACCTCGGCCTTGGTCAGTTTCGGCCCCATCTCCTCGACGGCCGCCTTGATGACGTCGCCCGAATGGAACAACGCCACGATAACCGTGACAACCACAACGGCGACGATGCCGCAGACGGCATATCCGACAAGCTTCAAAATAGATTCTCCCGAATAATCTCCGGCCGCACCGGAACCCTATCCCGAACGCGGCGATTTGACAGCCAAATTACGCCCCGGTTCGTCTCATACCGGCACCGTCGTCGCGTCGTAGGCGAACAGCCAGTCGTAGCGCTCGAATATCCTCTCGGGCTGCCATTCACGGTCCACATAGTCCTTGGCGTCCGAGGGATCGGCGAGGGTGTGGTCGTGAAACCGGCGGGCGTTGTCGGCCGAGCCCAGCACCATCCTGGACGTGCGTTCGTGGCGGGCGCCTTCATAGCGCCCGAGCGCCTCCTCGACCGCGCCGCCGGCCGCCTCGAACGCCCGCATGAGCACGTAGCCGTCCTCGATGGCTGCGCAGGCGCCCTGAGCCAGCATCGGCACCATGGCATGACAGGCATCGCCCAGCAGCGTCACCCGGCCGCTGGTCCAGCTCTCCAGCGGCTCGCGAACCATAAGCGCCCACTTGAAGGGTTCCGCGACCCGTTCGATCAGATAGTGGATGTCCTCGTGCCAGCCGTCGAAATCGGCGAGGAACTCTTCCCTGGAGCCGCGCGCCGTCCAGGACTCCACCTGCCAGTCCTTTTCACGGACGCCGACGAAGTTGAATATTTCGCCCCGGCGGAGGTGGTAGGTGATGCAGTGCCCGCCGGGACCCACCCAATTGGTGCCGACCGATGGAAACCGGTCCTCCGGCAGATCATCGGCGGGCAGGACGCCGCGCCACGCCATGGAGCCGGTAAATACGGGATTATCCTGGTGACCCAATGCGGCGCGGATGGCCGAGTGTACGCCGTCGGCGCCGATGAGGGCGTCGCCGCGCGCTTCGTTTCCGTTGTCGAATTTCAAGGTGACGCCGCCGCCATCCTGTTCGAACCCGGTACAGGCATGGCCGAGATATATCGCATCCGGCTTTTCGCGGCGGACGGCGTCGACCAATATTTCGTGCAGATCGGCCCGGTGGAATGTGTAGTAGGGATAGCCGTAGCGCTCGACGAAGGCTTGGTCGAAGTCGAACAGCGGCCAGGTATCGCCGGTGCTCCAGACACGGATGACTTTGCCTTCGGGAATGGCGGCGATCCGCTCGAGGCCGTCGCCGAGGCCGAGGGCGTGAAGGACGCGGGTGGCGTTGGCGCTCACCTGAAATCCGGCGCCGATCTCGCCGAGCTTGGGGGCCTGCTCGTATATTTCGACGTCGTAGCCCGCCTGAAGCAGGGCGGCGCCGGCGGTCAGCCCGCCCATGCCGGCGCCGGCGATGAGGATTTTCGGCTTGGCGGACATCACACGGGGATCTTGAACAGCCGCGCCGCGTTTTTTCCCAGCAGGCCGTCCCGCGCCGCCGCCGGAATCTTCCGATTGCGCCTGATGAAGCCGACCGGGTCCGTCTCGCCGAAGGGGTAGTCGGTGCCCATGAGGATGTGGCTTGCCGGCGCCTTGGCGGCGAGAAACGTCAGCATGTCCGGGTTGAACAGCACCGTGTCGAAATAGAATTTCCGGATATAGCTGGAGAATTCGCCTTTCAGCCCGGCGCCGTCCCGTCCGGTCCGGGAAGCCGAATCCTGGCGTCCGGCGTAGTAGGGCAGGAAGCCGCCGCCATGGACGATGAGGACTTTCAGTTTCGGGAACTTGTCCATGATCCCTTCATAGACCAGGGACGACATGGCCAACGCCTCTTCGTAGGGCTGCCCCAAAGTGAACGCCAGGCCGAACTTGCGAAGCCGCGGATTGGAGTTGCCGGCCGGATGGATGAAGACCGGGCAGTCCAATCTCTCCGCCGCCTTCCAGAACGGGAGGAACTTCGGATCGCCGATTTCCAGGTCGTTGACGATGGTGGAAATCTCGACCCCCCGGAGCCCGAGCTCGGTAACGCAGCGGGTCATCTCCTGGACCGCCCGCTTGGGATCGTGGAGGGGTACCAGACCGATACCGATCAGCCGGTCAGGGTGTTTGGCGACCATCTCCGCGGTCGCATCGTTGGTCATCCGGTCGATTTTGTGCGCCCGCGCCCCCGGCGCCCAATAGGTGGATTGATGCACGATGCTGGGAGAGATCACCTGCATGTCGACGCCCATGCGATCCATGTCCCGGAGCCGTTCCTTGGTGCCGACCATGCGCGTCATGGTGCGTCGGGACTCCCTGGCCGCCCCCAGGCTGGTCCGGCCCTTCAGCCCGATGCGCGCGTGAAGACCGTGCTTCGAGGTGATTTCGAAGACCTCCGGCACCACGATGTGCGCATGGCAGTCAATTGTAACAGCCGGCTTTTTCGCCACCTTTACCTCTCCGCCTAGATCGGCTCTTGCGGTTTGTCGTGATGAGATTAGTGCCCGGCCGGTGAGGGTCAAGTCCGGGTCATGTACGGCGCGTCAATACAGGAGGTGCCGCAATCCAATCACCGTCGCCGCGATAAGCAAGCTGCTGACGCCAACCAGCGGCGGTGACCAGCGCCAGCCGATGACATGGGACGGTACGCCCGTGGCCCGCGACATGAACAGCGTGGTCCCCGAGAATGGCGAAATCATCGTGCTCATGCCCCAGCATCCCATATAGGTGAGCCCGACGATCAGGTCCGGCAGCCCGAGCGCCGACGGTGGAAGGATGGCGCTCAGCGAGACCACCACGATGACAGCGTGCAGGCCGGCCGCGCTGGCGGCGACGAAGACGAGAATCAAGGCGACGATCCTGAGATCGGGGAAGGGGATGGCCGAGGCGACGAATTCGGCGGTCGCGGCGGCCGGAATCAGCGCGCCGACGCCGATCCCGAAAATGTTGGCGGCGACGAAGAGGAGGGTTTCGTTCCGTAGGCCGGGCAGCGCCGTCGCCACCCTCAACGCGAGTTCCCTGAACGGGTGAACGGCGGATTCATGGGAGGCGTACCAGATCAGCGCGAAGGGTGGCGCGACGATGCCGAGGATCACCGGTATGGGGACGTCGAGGATCTCCACGAGAACCATCACCATTCCAATCAGCGACGCCAGCAGGGCGATGGTGCGCAGGCCCTGACCCGCCTCGAGCGGAATGGCGCCGGGTGCTTCGGCCCGCGTGCCGGAGCGGTTCGCCGAAAATCGCGCCAGGCCCCACGAACCGATCATCAGCACAACGGCCAATCCGGCGCCCCAGGGCGCGAGGTCCCCCCAAGTGAGCGCGGGGAGGGCGACGAGGACCACGATGGTTCCGATGTAGAACGGCGACCAGCACGACGCGCTGGTGAATCCCTGCATGAGGGCCAGGCTCAGCCGCTTGCGGAGCGCCGGATCGGTGCCGGGCTTTTCGACGATGGTGGTGAGCAATCCGAGGCCGGCCAAATTCAGGACCGACGCCAACAGGTGAACGCCGCCGGTCAAAAAGGCGAAGCGGCGTCCGGGGGGCTGCGAGACGATGGTTGCCCGCGTCGCTCGAAGGGCCGGGCTCCGGGAAACCGGCAAATGCATCCAGGTCACCGCAAAGAACAGAACCAGGAAGACGCGTGACCGGCTGATGCCCTCCAATAGTCCGGACTGCCAATCCCCGGCCGCCGCCAACGCCGCGACACCCAGGCCCGCGAGCACCAGGCCTGAAATCTGCTGAGGCCTCGGGATGCGGCGGAACTCGAGAGCAAGATAGAGAACGATGCAAAGCGCCGCGAGCGAGGGGAGGACATGTCCGCCGGCGAAGGCGCCGATGATCGTGATCACGGCGATGGCGCTGAACAACCAGGCGGTAACGGGGATGGTGAGTTGGGGCAAGTCGGGAACTCGGTGTCGAATCCGCTACTAGAATAGACCTCTATCCCCTATTGTCAGGCCCCAATGAACCCGTCAATCGCACATGGTCCGGCGGTGATCCGACGATTTGCGCTGATCGTCGAAATCCTGTTGATCGTTGCCGCCGCCGCCGGGTTCCTCGGCGTTTTCGTGTTCATGGCCATGGCGCCGTCTCTGTTGTCTCCTGATGAGAGCATCGTCCTCATGAAGGCCAGGGTCATTCGCGGCGCCAGCCTCATGGCCTTTCCCCTTGCCATCGCATTGCTGCTGCCGTTCGCCCGTATGCGATTGACCCGCCTTTTCGCGGTTGAGCCCGCTCAATCGCGGCTCGCCTGGGGGGCGCTGGCCGGGGTCACGGCGATATTGCTGGCATTCGCGGGAACCGCGGTGTGGGGGACGCTGGCGGAGCTCGATTTTGCCGGTTGATCAGTGCGGACGCCGCTGTTGCATGAAGCGATAGCGGCTGTCCGAGGTAATCGTGACATCCATGTCTTCGCCGTTGCGGCGCAGATTCAGCAGAACCTCCGTGCCGGCGCCGCCCAGCCCCCATATCATCCGGTACATTTCGCTCAGCCGGGTCACCGGCTGATCGGCAACTCCGGCGACGAGATCGCCGGCCTCGACGCCGGCAATATCGGCCGGGCCCTCGGGGATGACCCCGGACACGAACAACCGGCGCATGGCCTCGGATGTGTACATGCCCAGCCAGGGCCGCGGCTCGACATCGGCGAACCCCTTGCTGATCAGATCATCGAGGATCGGTTCGAGAAGATCGATCGGAACGAACATGTTGCCGGGACTGTCCTTGCTCCCGGGCTCCGCGTCGTTCACCCACAACGAGCCGACGCCGACCAGCTGGCCGGACCCGTCGATCAACGCCGCCCCGGACCAGTTTGGATGAATCGGCGCGGTAAAGATGGCGTGGTCCAGCATGTACTCCCAGGACCCGGCAAATTCGCGCCTTGAGACGACGGCGCCCGAGATTGCGTGGTCGGCGCCGCCGTAGGGCGCAATGATCGCCGGATCGCCTTCGCGAAGCGTCTTTGAACTGCCCTGCGGCAAGGGGGGCACTCCGGGCGCCTCGAGCGACCGGATCACCGCGAAGCCGCTCTCGTGGTTGTAGCCCAGGAGCTCCGCTTCCAGGGTCCGGCCGCCGCGGCCATGAAGGATGATCTCGTCGGCATCGACCACCAGATAGCCGATGGTCAGCATCAGCCCGCCGTCGCCGATGACAATCGCATTGCCCTGCCGCTCGATCCCCAGCGTCCGCGCCGAGAAGGCCTCCTCGGGAACTTCCGAGGTCAGCCGGAAGACGGACGACAGCGCCTGGTCGAGATCGAAGGGAAGGTCGGATTGGTCGGGGTGCGGCGCAAGGCGCAGCGAAGGATCGAGCAGGTGCAGCAGTCCGCTTGGCCGGTGTCCGTTGGCCTTTTCGATGCCGTTCGCCATCAGAAATTTGCGCTCCCCGTAGGTCTTGGCTTTTGTCTTGGATAAACAGTAGCGTTCCGCCGCACCAAGTGGCCAGCCCTATTTGGGGCGGTGGTATGCCGCGCTAGGTCCTGTTGACATTTATCGCATCCAAATGAGCGCCCCGACGAGGCACAGCATGGCCATGTAGGCGGTGACGGTCTTTTCGTAGCGTGTGGCGATGCGGCGGAAGTGCTTGATCTTGTTGATGAAACATTCGACGACGTGCCTTTCCTTGTAGAGTTCGGGGTCGTACGGCACGGCTTGTGCCCGCGACGGGTTGGAGGGGATCACCGCCACCATCCCGGCGCTGTCGAGGCGGGCGCGGAAGCGGTTCGCGTCGTAGGCGGTGTCGGCGATCAGGGTCTCGCCCGGCAGCCCGGCGATCAGCCCCTCGGCCTGGGTGACGTCGCCCACCTGGCCGCCGGTGAGGATGAACCGCAAGGGATTGCCCAGGCCATCGACGGCGATGTGGATTTTGCTCGTCAGGCCGCCGCGCGAGCGGCCGATGGCCTGAGCCTGAGCCCCCCTTTTGCGCCGGCGGCATGTTGATGCGCCCGCACGATGGTCGAATCCACGATCAGGTATTCGAAGTCGGGATCCTCCGCCAAGGCATTGAAAAGACTCTCCCAAACCCCCGCCTTGGCCCACCGCGAAAAGCGCACGTAGACGCTGTTCCAGTTGCCGAAGGCGTCCGGCAGATCGCGCCACGGCGAACCCGCCCGGGCGATCCACAGCACGGCGTCCACAAACAGGCGGTTGTCCCGACCCGTGGAGCCGCGATCCGCCTCTTTGCCCGGAACCAAACCCTTGATCCGGTCCCATTGCATATCCGTCAGTTCCCGTCGAAGCATGACACGCTCCCGCCAGTTGAAACGGTCTTGCTTGAATCACGCCAACCATGAATAGTCCGTTAATTGTCAACAGGACCTAGGGCCCGGGCGCCGGGCTGTCGGCAGGCGTGCGCCTCTTGATCGTTCGGTCCGCGGATTCGCGGCGCGCGACATAGGTGGTGGCGCCGACGATGATCGCGCCGCCGACCCAGGTCCACAGATCGGGGAACTCGGCGAAAAAGAAATAGCCGATGGCCGCCGCCCAGACCAGGCGGGTGTAGTAAAGCGGTTCGACGGCGCTGACGTCCGAGTATCTGAACGCCTGCACCATCACCAGATGAGCGGCGCCGACCAGAAGGCCGATGGCGGCGAGCCACAGTATTTGTTCCAACGTCGGCTGCTGCCAGAACCAGATGGCGAAGGCGAAGGTGATCGGAATCTGCAACAGCGCCACATACGCGCCGCAAGCCGCCGGGCTGTCGTACCGTGTGAGAATCTTGGCGAAGATCTTGGTGCCGGCGCTGAAGCACGCGCCGGCAAGCACGAAGATAAACCCGAGCGAGAATTCTTCGAAGCCCGGCCGGATAATGACCAGCGCGCCGATGGCCCCGATACCCAGCGCCACCCATCGCCGGGGCCCCACCTGCTCGCCCAGGAACAGGATCGCCGCCAGGGTCAGGAAGAGCGGACCCGTCTGCGCCAGGGCGACGGCGTCTCCGAGCGGGGTCAGGAACAGCGCGGTGTACCAGGACATCAGCGCCGCCGCGTTGAAGAAGGAGCGGACGAAGTGGATGTGGAACTTGGGCGTCTTCATGGCGCCGATCCCGTTCCGGATCAGCCAGGGAACGTAGAACAGGAACGAGAAGACGTTCGAGAAGAAGGCGATTTCGGTTGGATGCAGACCTCCGCTGAGCAGGCGGACGATGCCGTGGGAGGCGGTAAACAAAAAGACCGCGGCCAGCGTGAAGCCGGCCCCGAGCAGGTAGGATTGCCGGGTCCCGGCAGGCGCAACCGTCGGGCCGGTATCGGACATGGGCGCTCCAGGGGTTTCGGGCGCTCGACCGCCCATCGCCATAAGACAGTCCGCCCCGCTCAAAGGCAAGGCCGGCCGGCGTCGGCGCCAGGGATTGCCGGGAGAGATCGGCGGGAATTGCAGGTCTTACCCGTGATGGCCTCTGGTGTCCCGTGGCGGCTGGCGTCTTGCAGACCCGCGTGGAGGCGGATATCACCTGAGGCGTTGAATTTCGGGCCAGGGAGCAATAAGGGAGCAACAGGGGAGCAGCACATGGCGCGCGCCGCCGACATATTGGTCGAGACGTTGGGATTGCACGGGATCGACCGGGTCTTCTGCGTTCCCGGCGAGAGCTATCTCGCGGTTATCGATGCCATGTACGACGCCCCCCATATCGACGTCGTGACCACCCGCCACGAGTCGGGCGCGACCCTGATGGGCGTCGCGGACGGCAAGATGACCGGACGGGCCGGGGTCGCCATGGTCAGCCGGGGGCCCGGCGCGACCAATGCCTCCATCGGCGTTCACGTCGCGGAGCAGGATGCGGTCCCCCTGGTTCTGTTCATCGGGCAGGTGGCCCGCGCGGACCTCGGCCGTATGGCGTTCCAGGAAGTCGACTACCAGCGCTTCTTCGGCGGCATGGCCAAGCATGTGGTCGAGGTGACGGATGCCGAACGGCTCCCCGGGGAGGCGGCGAAAGCGTTCCAAATCGCCGAAGGCGGGACGCCCGGTCCGGTGGTCGTTTCGCTGCCCGAGGACATGCTGCTCGATGACATAGGCGCGCCGGCGGCGGCGCCCGCGGACAACCATCTGCCTGCGCCCACCGATGGGCAAATCGCCGGGATCGCCGAGCGGCTCGCCGCCGCCGAGCGCCCGCTGCTGATCGCCGGCGGCCAGATCGACCAGCGCGGCGGGCGGGACGCCCTGCGGGCGGTCAGCGAGGCGTGGCAAATCCCCGTCGCCGTCGGGTGGCGCCATCAGGACCTGTTCGACAACACCCACCCGAATTTCGCCGCGCACATGGCTTTCAACATGCCGGCCGATTTCGAGCGGACGTTGAACGAGGCGGACCTTGTCGTGGCAATCGGCTCCCGGCTGGGAGACGTCACCACGCAGGGCTACGCCGTTCCCAAGGCGCCCAAACCCGACCAGCCGCTGATCCATGTCCACCCGGATGCGGCGCAGCTCGGGCGGGTTTATGAAACCGACCTGGAAGTCAACGCCGATGGAACGGCGGTCCTGGAGGCCTTGGCGAAGATGAACGCCAAGCCGGCGCCCGATGGGCGATCGGCCTGGATCGCGCGGGCTCATGATCTGGCGGCGAGCCGGATGGCGTGGGATTTCCCCCGCGCTGACGACGGGGTGGTGTTCGGAAACGTCATCAAGGGGCTGGCCGGCGCGCTGGATGACGACGCCGTCATCGCCAACGACGCGGGCAATTTTTCGACCTGGCTGCACCGGTTGTTTCCGTTCAAGCCCACCCACACCTTCCTGGGCGCCGTCGCCGGGGCCATGGGGTTCGGGGTGCCCGCGGCGGTGGCGGCCGGTCTTCGCCATCCGGACCGGCAAATCGCCTGCCTGGTCGGTGACGGGGGATTTCAGATGACGGGCAACGAGATGTCGGTGGCCGTCGAGCGCAATCTGCCGATCCGCATCTTCGTCTCCAACAACGGCAGCCTGGGCACCATCCGGCTCTATCAGGAGAAGGACTACCCGGGCCGGACCATCGCGACCGATTTGCCCAATCCGGATTTCGCCGCCCTGGGCGCGGCTTTCGGCCTGACGGCGTTCAAGATCGAAACCGAAGACGACGTGGCGCCGGTGATCGAAAAGGCGATGGCCGTCGATGGGCCGGTTCTGGTCGAGGTTGCCACCAGCCTCGAATATCTCGCGGCCTATTCCCGCATGTCGGCGCTCAAGGCGGCGGCGCGATAGTAAGGCGGCCCTCCGTCATTCGAAGGACCGCCGGTTAATCCTCCTAATCGGCTTTGAGTCCGGCGAGCACCTGGTCGAGACAATTGAACGAACTGGCCCAGCCGTCACCGTGGGCGTCACGGCCCTCGATCTCGGCAAAACCTTCATGGACCAGTTGAATCACCGTTTGGCCGCCTCTGGCTTCGAAATCGATGGTGACCCGGGTGGCGGGGCCGGGTTCGCCGTCGGCCTCCCACGCCCAGGTGAAGGCGAGACGTTCATTGGCAATCAACTCGGTGTATTTGCCCTGGACCCAATGGTCGCTTTCGGGACCGCGCATACAGGTCCGAAATCCGCCGCCGACCTCGACGGTGAATTCGGATTCGGGAATGTGAAACCCCTCCGGGCCCCACCATCGGACGATCTGTTCGGGCTCCGTGAATGCCCGAAAGACGAGATCGACGGGTGCATCGAAGGTGCGCTCCATGCGCAGGACGGTGTCGGCATCATTCGTCATTTCCGGGCCTCTTGCCTGGGCGGCGGTCATCCTTTTCCTCCTCGGTTTTCTGGACGTTCTGCAGGTAGTGGGCGAGGGCGTCGAACTGGTCGTCCCAGAACTTCCGGTATTCGGCGATCCAGTCAGCCGCCAGTTTCAGCTTCTCGGGCCGGAGGCGGCAGCGACGCCATTGGGCGTCCTTGTGACGGGTGATGAGTTCGGCGCTCTCGAGCACCTTCAGATGCCGGGAGATCGCCGGCATGGAGATATGGAACGGTTCGGCAAGTTCGCCGACCGAGGCATCTCCGGTCGCCAGCCGGGCGAGTATGGCCCGCCGCGTCGGATCGGCGAGGGCCTGAAAGGTGGCATCGAGGGGCTCGGACATTTGTATTTAACCAACTCATTAATTAATGAATTAGTTAAATACAGAATTGCCATGGATGCGTCAACAAGGAAATGTCGGTGCCGGGATTGGGCCCGGCGTTCGAATTGGTATACTGGTTGGTACACTGGCGCCATTCATCGAAAATTTCTTTCGGAGCCCGAACCTCAGGCGACGTCGGGCCACCCAGGAGGGGGAATCATTAATGGATACACGGACGATCGGGGTAATCAGCCCCGGTGACATGGGACATGTTGTCGGCGGGGTGCTCAACGGCCAGGGGCATCGGGTGCTGACCGTATTGACCGGCCGGAGCGAACTCACCAAGGAACGTGCCGGGCGATCGAATATGGAGGATGCCGGCAATCTCGGAAGCCTTGTTCAAGAGGCTTCGATCGTGCTCTCCATCATGCCGCCCGAAAACGCCCTCGGGTTTGCGGCCGATGCGGCGGCGGCGATGTCGGCAACGGGCGCCCGGCCGCTGTTCGTGGACTGCAACGCCGTTTCGCCGGCGACGACGCTCGCGATGGCCGAGGCCATGAGCGGCGCCGGTGCGGATTTCGTGAAGGTGGGGATTATCGGTCCGCCGCCCGGCCGCGGCCCCAAGACGAGGTTCTATGCCGGCGGGGCGTCGGTAAACGAAATCGCGTTCATGGACGGCGACGCCGTTTCCGTCATCGACATGGGATCGGAGATCACCCGGGCCGCCGCCATCAAGATGTGCTACGCGGGAATGACCAAGGGCAAGATGACGCTCCACACCGCGGCACTGCTCGCCGGCGAATTGCTGGGTGTCGGCGAGGAATTGCAGGCGGAGTTTTCGAAAAGCCAGAAGGCCGATTGGGAAATGATGAACGCCCGGGTGCCGTTCTACGCTTGCGATGCCGGCCGCTGGTCCGGGGAAATGGATCAGATTTCCGAAACCTTCGGCGCCGCCGGCATCACGCCCAATCTGCACAAGGGGGCCGCGGATGTCTTTCGGCTGCTCGATTCATCGCCATTGGGGGTGGAAACTCGCGAAACGTTGGATAAATCGAGAACCTTGCAGCAAACCCTCGACATCTACGCGGAAACCGTGGCCGGGCGGAAGGCTGCGGAGTAGAATTTGCGGACGCACCTGTCCGAATTTCGGTCAGCGTACCGAATTGGCTCGTAGTATCGGGGCGTCTTGACTATAAGGGCGCCCGCGCGAAGGCGGCGAATGCCGCCGGGACACGATAGGGAATTCGAAGGGGAACACGATCATGGATATGAGCGGTGAATACACCATCCCGGCGCCACGCGAGAAGGTATGGGAGGCGCTCAACGACCCGGAGGTTCTCAAGCAGTGCATCGACGGCTGCCATAGCCTCGAAAAGGCGTCGGATACCGAGTTCCAGGCGAAGGTGACGGCGAAGGTCGGGCCGGTAAAGGCCACCTTCAACGGCAAGGTCAATCTCTCGGATATCGACCCGCCCAACGGCTATACCATCTCCGGCGAGGGCCAGGGCGGAGTCGCGGGATTCGCCAAGGGCGGCGCCCAGGTCAAGCTTTCGGGCGAGGGCAACGAGACGGTCCTGACCTACGAAGCCAATGCGGAGGTAGGGGGAAAGTTGGCGAGCGTCGGCAGCCGGCTGGTCCTCGGCGTCGCCAAGAAGACCGCCGATGATTTCTTCTCCAAATTCAGCGACATTGTCGGTGGCGGGGCAGAAGCGGCAGAAGCGGCCGAGGCGCCCGCCGCGCCCGACGAGGCAGCAGCGGCGGCTCCCGAACCCGATTCCGCCCCGGCCGGACAGCCGAAAGCCGGGGTTTCGCCGGCCGTCTGGGTGGTCGGGGCCATCGTGGTGATAGCCGTGGCGGCCTGGCTCCTCGGCGGCGGTTGATCGGCCTCCAGAGCCGAACCATTAAAAAAACCGTCGTAAGCGGCTGAATTGTCACGATAAGTTTATTTGGAGTTCAGGCAAGGAATCCGATTTTGCTTGATTTTTGACCGGTTATTCTATAGCATTACGACCATCGAACGGCTGGGGTTGCCGCTTTTGGGACCCTTTGCCGTCGGGGGCCTGACAAGAAATGTGGGCCAAACGGCATGTTGCTTCGTATGGAGGATGTGACCCATGAGACGAATTTGTCACCTCAGTCCCGAATAGGCACCGGTTTCCCGAGAAAACGGGGAACGACATTTTGTCGCCGAGTGTGAACTCGGTGACAGAAGCCACCACCACCGGCGGATTAAACTCCGCGGAACGTGACGCGGGAAAGGATAACGACAATGAGGGCAATTACTTTACCGGTTGTATCCGAGGGACCCGGACTTGCCCGGTACCTCAATGAAATCAAGAAGTTTCCGTTGCTGACGGCCGATGAGGAATACATGCTCGCCGAGCGGTTTCGCGAGCACGGCGAAGTCGAGGCGGCGCATCAGCTTGTGACCAGCCACCTTCGCCTGGTCGCCAAGATCGCCATGCAGTATCGCGGCTACGGATTGCCGGTTTCGGACCTTATTTCCGAAGGCAATATCGGCCTGATGAAGGCGGTGAAGAAGTTCGAACCGGAACGGGGTTTCCGGCTGTCGACCTACGCCATGTGGTGGATCAAGGCATCGGTCACCGAACATGTCCTGCGCTCATGGTCATTGGTCAAATTGGGCACCATGGCGGCTCAGAAAAAGCTGTTTTTCAGCTTGCGCAAGGCGAAGGCCCGTCTTCAGATCCTTGATGCGGGAGAGCTTGATCCCGAGCAGGCGGAAGCCCTGGCCAAGCAGTTCGGCCTCTCCGCCGACGATATACTCAACATGAACCGCCGCATGTCGGCCCGGGACTATTCCCTCAATGCGCCGGTTTCCGAGGACGGCGACAGCGTCGAGTTCATGGATACCCTGGTTGACGAAAGCCCGTCGCCCGAAGCCATTGTCGCTGAGCGCGAAGAGGCTGGTATCCGCAACGAAATGCTGCAGGCCGCTCTTGCCGAATTGCCCGAGCGGGAGCGGCACATATTCGTCGAGCGCCGGCTCACGGATGACCCGGTGACGCTTGAGCAACTGGGCGAGGAATACGGCATCAGCCGCGAACGTGTCCGGCAGCTGGAAGTGCGGGCGTTCGAGAAGGTTCAGAAGGCGGTCATCCAGTCCGCCCGCGCCGCCTAGGAAAAAAGTCGGACACACCATAAAGTCGGACACACCACTTGACGCCCTGAAATCATTGACCTAAATGACTGGCGCTCTCAGCAAGAGGGCGCCGGTTTTTTGTGCCGGCGTCCGTGAATCGAGACCAATTCGAACGACTGATCCTCGGGCCGGGAGTGTGCCCCGATCCAATTGGATCGTCGAAGAGAATGGTGAACGACCCGGATATTGCTGGTGCAGGTTTGGGGCAGCACGCCCGCCGTTCACGCGAAATTGTCGGAACGTGTGCGGGACACTGGTTAGATTGACGCCGTTTGGGAGGTGGCAAAAGAGATGTCTGAACAAGCTCCGATGATTGCGTTGGAGAACCTGACCAAGCGGTTTGGTCCCTTTACCGCGGTCGACAATATTTCCTTGAACGTTTCCAAGGGCGAGGTGCTGGGATTTTTGGGGCCCAACGGCGCCGGCAAGTCGACCACCATGCGTATGGTCACCGGGTACCTGCCCATCACATCCGGCGCCGCCGGCGTATGCGGATTTGATGTGGCCACCCAGCCCCTGGAGGCCCGTCGGCGGGTCGGGTACCTGCCCGAAGGCGCGCCGCTCTACGGCGACATGGCGACCCGAAACTTCCTTGGCTTTATTGCCGATGCCCGCGGGTTCACGGGCGCCGACAAGACGGATCGGGTCGACCACGCGGTAAGGCGTCTGGCCCTCGAAAGTGTGGTCAATCAGCCCATCGACACGCTCTCCAAGGGCTATAAGCGCCGTGTCGGCCTGGCGCAGGCCATTTTGCACGACCCGGATGTGCTGATCCTCGATGAGCCGACCGATGGTCTCGATCCGAACCAGAAGCATCAGGTGCGCGAACTCATTCAGGAGATGGCGGCGGAGAAGGCAATCGTCATCTCCACCCACATTCTGGAAGAGGTGACGGCGGTTTGTTCCCGCGCAACCATCATCGCGCGCGGCAAGATCGTGTTCGACGGCACACCGGATGAACTTCAAAGCAAGGCGCCGCATCATAACGCGGTTGCGGTGCGTCTCTCGAATGCCGATGGTACGGCCATCCGCGACGCGCTTGCCGGCTTGCCGGATGTTGAGCGGGTCGAACAGCCAAACGGCGCTCCCACCCTGTTGGTCATTCCCAAGAACGGCGCGTCCATAGTCGAACAGGTCGGCGGACTTGTCCGTGATCGCGGCGCGGAGGTGGATGAGCTCTATGTGGAGCGCGGCCACTTGGACGACGTTTTCCGCCAGCTGACGCTGTCCGAATAAGCGGGTCCGGGAGAAAAAAATGCACAGTGTTTGGGTAATCACGAAGCGCGAGCTTGCGGCATATTTCTCGACGCCGCTGGCCTACGTTTTCATCGTCATATTTTTGGGCCTGAGCGGCGCGCTGACATTCTTCATGGGTGCGTTTTTCGAGCGCGGCCAGGCGGATCTGCAATCCTTCTTTAGTTTCCATCCCTGGCTCTATCTATTCCTGATCCCGGCCGTCGCCATGCGGCTGTGGGCCGAGGAACGGAAAACCGGCACCAACGAATTGCTGTTGACGTTGCCGATTCCCACCTGGGCGGCGGTCATCGGCAAGTTCATGGCCGCCTGGGCGTTCATCGCCATCGCCCTGATCCTGACCTTTCCGCTGTGGATTACCGTCAACTGGCTGGGCGAACCGGACAACGGGGTGATCCTCGCCGCCTATATCGGCAGCCTGATCATGGCCGGCGGCTATCTGGCCATCGGCTCCTGTGTTTCGGCGGCGACCAAGAATCAGGTCATTGCCTTCATCGTCGCGGCGGTGGTGTCGTTCCTCTTCCTGATGAGCGGCGTCGAGCTGGTGCAGTCGTTCTTCCAGGGCTGGGCGCCGTTGTTCGTCACCGAAGCCATCAAGTCGATGAGCTTCCTGACCCACTTCAATGACATCATCCGGGGCGTCATCGATCTCCGGGATGTGGTGTTCTTCGGCTCGGTGATTGGCGTCTTCCTTTACGTCAACGCGGCCATCGTTGACTTAACCCGAGGTTCGTGAGACCGGTCATGCAATTCCTGATGAATATGGATCGAAAGAAAATGACCGTCGCCAGCCTTGCCGTGGCGGTGGTGTTCCTGTTTTTCCTCAACATTCTGGTCAGCACCGAGGTGACCGATTCCCGGCTCGATTTGACTCAGAACAAACTGTTTACCCTGTCGGACGGCACCCGCGAGGTGCTCGATCAGATCGACGAACCGATCAAGGTGCGGTTCTACTTCTCGCGCAAACTGGCCGAGATCAGCCCGCAGCACGGCATTTACGCGACCCGGGTGAGGGAGCTGCTGGAAAACTACGCCAAGGCCGCGGGGGGCGACATCGATCTCGAGATCATCAATCCCGAGCCGTTCTCGGTCGAGGAAGACGACGCGGTCCGGTTCGGCCTGCAGGGCATTCCATTGGATCAGACGGGCGAGCGCGGTTATTTCGGCCTGGTCGCCACCAATTCGACCGATGACCGGGAGATGGTGCCGTTCTTCGATCCCTCCCGTGAACGGTTCCTGGAATATGACCTGACCCGGATGGCTTTCGATCTGGCGGCGCCGAAAAAGAAGACCGTCGGCCTTCTGACCTCGCTGCTGATCGAAGCGGATCCGATGCTTCAATATAAGCCGTGGCCGCTGCTCAATCAGATCAATCAGTTCTTCCAGGTCAAATCGGTCGCCAGCGATGTCTCCAGGATCGATGACGACATCGACGTCCTGCTGCTGATCCATCCGAAGATCACCGAGGAAAAAACGCTCTACGCCATCGACCAGTTCATCATGCGGGGCGGCAAGGCCGTGGTGTTCGTCGATCCCCACAACGAAACCGCCCGCATGTCGCCGCGGTTGCCGCCGGGCGCCGGCACGTCGGATCTTGAAAAGCTGTTCAAGGCCTGGGGCATCGAGTACGACCCCGACAACTTCGTCGGCGACCGGGCGACCGCGGTGCGGGTGAGCGCCCAGGTTCAGGGCAGGGACGTCATCTCCGACTACGTATCCTGGCAGTTGCTCGATCAGCGCCATATCGCCGCGGACGACATCGTCACCGGCCAGCTGACCGCCATGTCGGTGGCGAGCCCCGGTGCGCTTGGTGTTGCCGAGGGCTCCGGGCTGCAGATGACGCCATTGATCCAAAGCACGCCGATCAGCGCCAAGGTGAGCGTCGACAAGCTCCAGGGTGAGCCCGATCCGGCGGCGATCCTTCGCGATTTCAAGCCCGACAACAACGTTTACACCTATGCCGCCCGATATCGCGGCAAAGTCAAGAGCGCCTTCCCCGATGGGCGGCCCAAGCCCGAGGAGAAGGAGGGCGAAGAGGCCAAGAAGGAAGAAGAGGAGAAGGGCCCGGGTCCGCACGTGGCGGAATCCGAGGGGGACATCAATCTGGTGGTGTTCGCCGACTCCGATCTGCTGACCACCCGCTTCTGGCTTCGCGAGCAGGAGTTCTTTGGCCAGCGACTGTCCGTGCCGGTCTCCAATAACGCCGACTTCCTGGTCAACGCGGCGGAGAATTTGAGCGGCAGCGAAGCGCTGATCGGGTTGCGCAGCCGGGGTCTCTCCAACCGTCCTTTCTTCAAGATCGTCGAGCTGCAGAACCAGGCAGAGGACCGGTACCGCCAGACCGAACGGCAGCTCACCACCAAACTCAAGGACCTGGAGGAAAAACTCAGCGGTCTCAAGGTGGATGAGAGCCAGGACAACAAGATCATCCTCACCGCCGAACAGCAGCGCTCTTTCGACAATTTCCGCGCCGAGATGCTCGATGTCCGGAAGCAGCTTCGCGACGTGCAGCATGCGCTGCGCAGCGACATCGAGGCGCTGGATACCCGGCTGAAGATCATCAACATCTGGGTGATGCCGATCATTATCGCTTTGGTGGCGGTCGTGCTGGCGGTGATCCGCCGGCGCCGCTACAAGCAGGCGAGCGCGGCCTAAGCCTCACGTTGTCTGAACTGGATGTGTAGGAAACGACCATGAGCCCCAAATCGTTCGTTGGATTTACGCTGATCACGGCGGTGATTGTCGTCGCGGCGTCGTTCTCCATCGTCTCCCGCTACGGCGACGCCGGTTCGTCCAGGACGGACGAGCGCCTGTTCCCCGGGCTGGCCGCCCAGGTCAACGAGATCACCGAGGTAAACTACAAGGGCAAGAATCTCACGCTCTCCGTCAAACGGGACGGGGACAACTGGGCGATCACCGATCGCGACAATTACCTCGCCGATCCCGAAGTGGTGCGCAATATGCTGGTCGGCCTTTCCGAGCTGCGCCTGGGCGAGCCCAAGACCAAGGTCAAGGAGCGCTACAGCCGCCTCGCGGTGGAGGACATTACCGAGGAGGACGCACGGTCGCGTCTGGTGACCCTGAAGACCGGCGGCGGCAATACGGTCGCCGACGTCATTGTCGGCCGTGAAACCCAGGATGTGGCCGGTGGAACCGGGATCGGCGTCTATGTGCGCAAGCCGGGCGAGGAACGCGCCTGGCTGGCGAGCGGCCGCCTCACCGTGCCGGCGGCGGTCAAGGATTGGGTGAGCCCCGAGTTCATGAATGTGGACCCGAAGCGTATTGCCGGCGCCACGATCCGGCACGCCGATGGCGACGTGATGGAGGTTGAGCGGATTACGCCGGCCGGCAGCAAGTTCCGCATCGTCGAGCTGGACCCCAACGCCAAGGTCAAGTTCCCGTCCGACGTCGACAATATCGCCGATGCCCTGGAAAACCTGGAGCTCGAGGACATCAAGAAGGCGGGAGACGTGGAATTCCCGGCGGACAAGCTGGTCAAGACCGAGTACCGGACCAACGACGGCCTGATCATCGACGCCGAATCGTTCGAAACCGAGGATACCTTTTTCTGGGCGCGGTATAAGGCGCGGGCCGCCGACGATGCGTCGCCCGAGATGAAGGCCAAGGCGGAGAAGGAAGCCGCCGGGATCAACGCCCGGGTCTCGCCCTGGGTCTATCGGATTCCGGCGTTCAAGTACCGCTATATGAGCCGCCGGGTGAAGGACGTGCTCGACGAAGAGAGCAAGAGCTAGGGGCGGGCTAAATTACGGCCTCGTCGCGGAGGCGGGCCCGCTCGGCCTCGTCCATATCCAGGAGTTCTTCGAGGATTTCGTCCGTGTGCTGTCCCAGCAGCGGCGGTGCATGCCGGTAATCGACCGGACTTTCCGACATATTGATCGGACTGCCGATCAAGTGGACGGGCGCCGACCCGGCGCCGGGGTGAGGCATTTCGATTTCCATGCCGCGGGCCCGGACCTGCGGATCCTCGAAAACCTCGTCCAGGCGGTTGATCGGGCCGCAGCTGATGTTGATGGAATCGAGGCCCTCCAGCCAGTAGGCCGAGGTTTGCGCCTTGAATACGCCGGCGAGCTTTGGCACCAGTTCCTCCCGATTGCGGACCCGTACTTCGTTCGTGGCATA
Source organism: Rhodospirillales bacterium (assembly GCA_965207535.1). GTDB lineage: Bacteria > Pseudomonadota > Alphaproteobacteria > Rhodospirillales > UBA2165 > JAJDXO01. Next base: position 129,007 of record CBDBMR010000001.1, read on the forward strand.
TCGTTCGTCCGCCGCGAGCTCCGTAATTCCGGCAAACTCGCAGAAGCGCTGCCACTGCTGGTCGTTTCCGACGGCGATGACGATATTGCCGTCGGCGGTCTCGAAGACCTGATAGGGCACGATATTGGGGTGCGAGTTGCCGATCCTGTCAGGCACTTCGCGGCTGGCCAGATAGTTGAGGCCCTGATTTGTCAAAGTGGCGACGGTCGCATCCAGCAGGCTGACATCGATATGCTGGCCCTCGCCGGTGACCTCGCGGTGGCGGAGCGCCGCGCAGACCGAGACCGCCGACCACATGCCGGTCATCACGTCGGAGATCGGGACACCGACCCTGAGCGGTTCTCCCTCGGCGGTGCCGGTGATGCTCATCAGACCGCCCCGTCCCTGGACAAGGAAGTCGTAGCCGGGCTTGTCGGCGTCCGGCCCGGTATGGCCGAAGCCGGTGACCGAGCAGTAGATGAGGCCCGGGAAGTCGTTCCTGAGCTGGCGGTACCCAAGTCCGTATTTGTCGAGCGCACCCTTCTTGAAGTTCTCCACCAGCACATCCGATTTTGCGATCAGCGAGCGGGCGATTTCCTGACCGGCGCTGCTGGTCAGATCCAGGGTGACGGACCGCTTGTTGCGGTTGGCGGCCTGGAAGTAGGCCGCTTCCTTCGTCTCGTTGCCGTCGCCGTCCCGGATGAACGGCGGCCCCCATTTCCGGGTATCGTCCCCGGTGCCGGGGCGCTCGATCTTGATGATGTCGGCGCCGAGGTCGCCCAGAATTTGCGTACAGGTGGGGCCGGCAAGAATCCGCGTCAAATCGAAGACGCGCAATCCCGATAGCGGGCCGGAGGGGGATCCAGGCATGAAATTTCCTCGCTCAGCGTGGCGGCTACTTCAACGAGCCGAAGAACGTAAGTGTTCGTTGGTGGGCCTTCCGGGCTTCTTCGGCAACGTAGTGAGACGGCCGATGGGTGTTACAGAAAGCGTGTCCGGCATCGTACATGTAGATGCTGACATGCGGGATGCCGATGAGCGCGGCATGAATCCGGTTCCGATCTTCGACCGGAAATGCGTCATCGTGTTCGCCCATATGCATCATCAAGGGGCAGCCGATGTTCTTGCCCTCACCGAGAAACTCGTGAATCTGGGTACCGTAATAGGAAACCGCCCTGTCGATCTCCAGCCGGGTCGAGGAGAGGTAGGCGAACGTGCCGCCGAGGCAGAAGCCGGTAACCGCCTTCCTGCCGTTGCAGGCCGGCAGCCCGCATAGATGACGGAGCACCGCGCCGATATCCGAAACGCCCTTGCCGTGATCGATCTCACCCCGGTAGGCGAGGCCCTGTTGGCGCTGCTCGGGCGCGTCGTGATCGGCAACGAAGCTGGGTTCCAGCCGCCAGAACATGTCGGGCGCCGCGACCACATAGCCTTCGGCGGCGAACATGTCCGCGGTCTCCCTGATCCAGCCGGTAATCCCGAAAATCTCTTGAACCAATACCAGGGCCGGGCCGGGTGCCGCGGGCGTCGGCGCCAGGTAGGCATCGAAAGCGCCCCCGTCGTCGGCTTGAATCTGGATGGTTGTGCCGGAACTGCTCATTTGCGACTGCCGTAACGTCTCGGGCTAGATCGGGTCATGTTTTGACGGAACCACGGCGCGGTTTCGTCAAAACATGTGAATCCGATCTATATCATATAGTGTAGAGCCGATTCACATGGATTGTCGGCATCGCAAAGCGATTCCGACAAACCATGATCGGCTCTAGGGGCGGCGGATTGCATCAAATCGGCCGCGAGCCGTCAAGGCGGACAAAAAGTTGATGAATATCCGTCACTTAGTGGGCAAATTTGGCGCCGGTGCAATGGGCCGGCGCACCGGTCTCCGGCGCTGTGGATAACCCTGTCGATAATTGAGCGCGGGCCGGCGGTCCGGTCAGGCGGGAAAACCTGAAACTTGACTGCCCTTTTGAGAAGAACGCCTTAAATTACTGAAATTAAACATGAAATTTAAACAGGTCAAAAATCGTCCTGCCGCGCTGCGCAAATTCTATTGATATTTCAGCAATTTAACCGGTGTGCAAAACTTCCAACTCTAGGCACAGTATTCGAACCGGATTTGACGAAAATACGAGTATTTTAAAGGGACGGAACCGGTCGGCGAAATGTGTCAAAACTGTGACAGATCGCCGGTAAGTCTGCGGGGAGACTATTGGTTCGGATTTACGTTCTCTTGGGATGTTCCCAAAAACGGCTCTACTAAAACATTCCCATGAATTCTTTATGATTACTTTTCGCCGCTTCCCGCAGCGGTCTGGAAACTTGGTTCTTCAATCCACCTCGCACCAGTCACTCGATCGTTTCCGAAACCCCGGCGCTTAACGTGGAAGTTCGGAATGGCCCATCAAATATTCGTCGATGGCGCGGGCGCATTGCCGGCCTTCGCGGATTGCCCACACGACCAGGGATTGGCCGCGCCGCATATCACCGGCGGCAAACACGCCTTCGATGGAGGTGTGATAGCTCTCGGTGTCGGCGGAGACATTGCCGCGGCCGTCGAGATCGACTTTCAGGTCTTCGATCATTCCCTCGTGGACAGGGTGGACGAAGCCCATGGCCAACAGCACGAGGTCCGCCTTGATGATTTCCTCCGAGCCGGAAACCTCCGACATCCGCAACCGGCCATCGTCGTCCGGCTGCCAGTCGACCCGGACGGTTTCGAGGCCGGTGACCCTGCCGTCCTCTCCCGTGAACGATTTGGTGGTCAGGGCCCAGTCGCGGCTGGCCCCTTCCTCGTGCGAGGTTGAGGTGCGGAGCTTCATCGGCCAATTGGGCCAGGTTAGCTCCTTGTTTTCCCGCTCCGGCGGTTTCGGCATGATTTCAATCTGGGTGACGCTGGCCGCCTTGTGGCGGAACGATGTGCCGACGCAGTCCGAGCCGGTATCGCCGCCGCCGATGACCATGACGTGCTTGTCGGTTGCCCAGATTTCCTTGTTGGTGCTGAACGGCTCTTCGGCGACCCGGCGGTTCTGTTGGGTCAGGAAATCCATGGCGAAATGGATGCCGTCGAGTTCTCGTCCCGGGACCGGCAGATCACGGGGTTGCTCGGCGCCGCCTGCCAAGGCGACCGCGTCAAACCGGTCGAAAATCTCCTTGATGGGCGTGTCGACGCCGACATGGACCCCGGTCTCGAGCGTGACGCCTTCGGCCGCCATCTGGTCGGCCCGGCGGTCAATCAGATGTTTCTCCATTTTGAAGTCCGGGATACCGTAACGCAGCAGACCGCCGATGGTCTGGTTCTTCTCGAACAGGGTCACGTCGTGGCCGGCCCGGGCCAGCTGCTGGGCACAGGCCATGCCCGCAGGCCCCGATCCGACGACCGCGACCGTCTTGCCGGTCTTGTGGGAGGGAAGCTGCGGCTCGATCCACCCTTCCGACCAGGCGCGATCGACGATTGCGCACTCGATGGTCTTGATGGTCACCGGCTCGTCGATGATATTCAAGGTACAGGCGGCTTCGCAGGGCGCCGGGCAGATGCGGCCGGTAAATTCGGGGAAGTTGTTCGTCGAGTGGAGGACGTCGCTCGCCCGTTTCCACTCCCGCCGATAGACCAGATCGTTCCAGTCCGGAATGATGTTGTTGACCGGGCATCCTTGGTGGCAGTAAGGGATGCCGCAATCCATGCATCGGGCGCCTTGCCGCGACAATTCGGCGTCGGGAAGCGGGATCAGGAATTCCCTGTAGTGCTCGACACGATCCTCGACTTTCTCGTAGGAGCGTTCGCGGGGCGCGTAATCCATGAAGCCGGTGACTTTGCCCAAGACTAGTCTCCGACCGCCATGCCCACATTGGCCCGATCGCCGTTGCGGGCCCGATCCTGCATTTCCTGCAGCGCTCGGCGGTAGTCCACCGGCATCACTTTGACGAACTTCGGCAGGTAGGTGTCCCAATTCTCGATTATTTCGCGGGCCCGGTTGCTGTCGGTCAGGTGCATATGCTGCTCGATCAGCTTGTGGAGCCTCAACGCGTCGTAGCCGGTCATGTCATGCATGATGTCGACCAGTCCGTGGGTCTCGAGATCACCTCGCTGGTGGCCGACATCTTCGTGCATCCGGTCTTCGTCCGAGATCGGCTCCAGGTCGACCATGGCGAGATTGCAGCGGCGTTCGAAGTCACCGGCCTCGTCCAGCACATAGGCGATGCCGCCGCTCATCCCGGCCGCAAAGTTTCGGCCCGTCTGGCCGATGACCACGACCACGCCGCCGGTCATGTATTCGCATCCATGGTCGCCAACCCCTTCGACAACCGCGGTCGCGCCGGAATTCCGGACACAGAAGCGCTCGCCGGCAACGCCCCGGAAGAAGCATTCGCCGGCAATGGCGCCATAAAGCGCCACATTGCCGATGATCATGTTTTCTTCCGCGACGATGAGCGATTCCTTCGGCGGATAGATGATCAGCCGTCCGCCGGAAAGCCCTTTGCCCGTATAGTCGTTGGCGTCGCCCTCGAGCTCGACGGTCACGCCCTTTGAGAGGAATGCGCCGAAGCTCTGTCCGGCCGAGCCCTTACCCTTGATGAAAATCGTATCTTCCGGGAGACCTTCATGGCCGTAGCGCTCGGCAACCTCGCCCGACAGCATGGCCCCGACGGTCCGGTTGATGTTCCGGACATCGGTCTCGATCTTGACCGGCGTCCGTTCATCGAGAGCCGGACGCGCCTGGGCGATGAGTTCGTTGTCCAGCGCCTTGTCGAGCCCGTGATCCTGGTCTTCGCAATTGTAGACCGCGACGTCGGGACCCATTTCCGGCTTGTAGAGCAGCCGGCTCAGATCGATGCCCTGGGCCTTCCAGTGCTCGACGGCCTCCAGGCTGTCCAGCAGGTCCACCCGGCCGATCATTTCGTTGATCGTCCGGAGGCCGAGCTTGGCCATGATCCCGCGAACTTCCTCGGCGACCAGGAACAGATAGTTGACCACGTGCTCCGGTTGGCCCTTGAACCGTTTTCGCAGTATGGGGTCCTGCGTCGCGATGCCGACCGGGCAGGTGTTGAGATGGCACTTGCGCATCATCAGGCAGCCGGACGCCACCAAGGCCGCGGTCGCGATGCCGTATTCGTCGGCGCCGAGCAGCGCCCCGATGGCCACGTCGCGTCCGGTCCGCATGCCGCCGTCCACCTGGACGCAAATTCGGCCGCGGAGCTTATTCAGCACCAGCGTCTGGTGGGTCTCGGCAAGGCCGATCTCCCACGGCGCGCCAGCATGGAGAATTGACGTAATCGGGCTGGCGCCGGTGCCGCCGTCGGCGCCGGAAATCAAAACGTGATCCGCATGGGCCTTCGAGACGCCGGCGGCAATGGTGCCCACGCCGACGATGGAGACCAATTTGACGCTGATCCGCGCCGACGGGTTGACGTTTTTCAGATCGTGGATGAGTTGCGCGAGGTCTTCGATGGAATAGATATCGTGGTGCGGCGGCGGTGAAATCAGACCGACGCCGGGGGTGGAGTGCCGTACCTGGGCGATGGTTTCGTCGACCTTGTGCCCGGGAAGCTGGCCGCCCTCGCCGGGCTTGGCGCCTTGCGCCATCTTGATCTGAATTTCGTCCGAATTCCGCAGATACTCGGTGGTGACGCCGAACCGGCCCGAGGCCACCTGCTTGATCGCCGAGCGCATGGAATCGCCGTTGGCCATCTGGACGAAGCGCTCCGGCTGTTCGCCGCCTTCACCCGTGTTGGACTTGCCGCCGATACGATTCATGGCGATGGCGAGGTTGGTGTGCGCTTCGAAAGAGATCGATCCGAACGACATGGCGCCGGTGACGAAGCGTTTGACGATTTCCGAAGCCGGTTCGACCTCTTCCAGGGGGACAGCCCGGCTTTCGTCGAACTTGAACTCCAGCAGTCCGCGCAGATTCTTGAGCTTGCGGCTCTGATCGTTCATCACCCGGGCATATTCGTCATACTTGTCCCGGGCGTTCGCCCGCGCCGAGTGCTGGAGAAGCGAGATGGTTTCCGGCGACCACATATGGTCTTCGCCCCGGATGCGGTAGGCGAACTCACCGCCGACATCCAATGAATCGCGATAGATCGGCGCATCGCCAAAGGCGAGCTTGTGACGCCGAAGCGTCTCTTCGGCGATCTGTTCAAGTCCGACACCCTCGATCGCGGTCGCCGTGCCGGCGAAATATTTGTCGACGAACTCGCTGGCCAAGCCGACCGCGTCGAAAATCTGGGCCCCGCAGTAGGACTGGTAAGTGGAGATGCCCATCTTCGACATCACCTTCAGCATGCCCTTGTCGACCGCCTTGATGTAGCGCGTATGCGCCTCGGGGATGCTCAGATCGTCAGGCAGAACGTCCTTTGCATCGGCGATGGTATCAAAGGCCAGGTAGGGATTGACCGCCTCGGCGCCGTATCCCGCGAGCAGGCAGAAATCGTGAACCTGGCGGGCCTCGCCGGTTTCGATCACCAGGCCCGATTCGGTCCGCAGCCCTTCGCGGATCAGGTGATGGTGCACCGCGCCGGTGGCGAGCAGCGCCGGAATGGCGACGTTCTCGGCATCGACCGAGCGGTCGGAAAGGATAAGTATATTGTGTCCTTCGAGCACCACTTCGGCGGCACGTTTGCAGAGCGCGTCGATGGCCTTGGCCATCCCGTCGACGCCGTCCGATGCCGGAAAACACATATCGAGGGTAATGGAGCGGAAAGGGGATTCGCTCTGACTTTCGATATGGCGGATTTTTTCCAGATCGACGTTCGTCAGGATCGGCTGACGCACCTCAAGGCGCATGTGCTTCCCGCCGGTATCCAGGTCCAGCAAGTTGGGCCGGGGCCCAATAAGCGAAACCAGCGACATCACCAATTCCTCGCGGATCGGGTCGATCGGCGGGTTGGTCACCTGGGCGAAGCTCTGCTTGAAGTAGTCGAAAAGCATCTTCGGGCGGTCGGAGAGCACCGCATGGGGAATGTCCCTGCCCATGGAGCCAACCGGGTCCTGGCCGCTGATGGACATGGGAGCGAGGAAGAACTTGACGTCTTCCTGGGTGTAGCCAAAGGCCTGCTGACGGTCCAGAAGGGTCTGCTGATCGGGCGCCATCGCCTCTACGTCCGAAGGCAGATCTTCAAGCACGATCTGTGTCTGGTTCAGCCACGTCTGATAGGGCTTTGCCTTGGCGAGATCGGCCTTCAGTTCCCCGTCATCGATGATCCGGCCTTCCTCCAGGTCGATGAGGAACATCTTGCCCGGCTGGAGCCGCCATTTCTTGACGATCTTTTCCTCCGGGATGGGCAAGACGCCAACCTCGGAGCCCATGACGACGATGTCGTCCTCGGTGACCACATAGCGGGCCGGCCGAAGGCCGTTTCTATCCAGTGTCGCACCGATCTGCTTGCCGTCCGTAAAGGCGACCGCCGCGGGCCCGTCCCAGGGCTCCATCAGCGCGGCATGATACTCGTAGAAGGCGCGGCGTTCTCCATCCATCAACGGATTGTCGGCCCAGGCTTCCGGGATCATCAGCATCATGGCGTGGGCCAGGCTGTAACCGCCGGCCACAAGGAGCTCGAGAGCATTATCGAAGGTCGCGGAATCGGATGCGCCATCGCCGATCAACGGCCACAATTTGTCGAGATCTTCGCCCAGGACATCGGACGACATATTGTGCCGCCGGGCAGCCATCCAGTTAATGTTGCCGCGGAGCGTATTGATCTCGCCGTTATGACAGAGATAGCGGAACGGGTGAGCGAGTTGCCAGGACGGGAAGGTGTTGGTCGAAAAGCGCTGATGGACCAGCGCGAGCGCCGATTCCAGGCGGTCGTCGCTCAAATCGGTGAAATACTTCTTGATCCGCCCGGCCAGCATCATGCCCTTGAAGCAGATGGTCCGCGCCGACATGGACGGGACGTAGTAAATCTCCTCGCCGGCCAGCTGTTGATTTCGAATGACCTTGTGACACTGCTTGCGGATCACGAACAACTTGCGTTCGAAGGCATCCGTGTCGGCGCAGTTGTCGCCGCGGGCGATGAATACCTGGCGGATAAACGGCTCGATCTTGCGGACGCTGTCGCTCAACCAGCTATTGTCGGTCGGTAAATCGCGCCAGCCGAGAACCGACTGACCCTCGCCCTCGACAACCTCCGCGATGGCCTCCTCGCAGGCCACCCTGGCCTTTTCGTCCTGCGGCAGGTAGACCATGCCGACCCCGTAGTCGCCTTCGGCCGGCAGGGTGATGCCGAGTTCGGCGCATTCGGCCGCCAGGAACCGGTGCGGAAGTTGAATCAGGATGCCGGCGCCGTCGCCCATCAGCGGATCCGCGCCGGCGGCGCCGCGATGGGTCAGGTTTTCGAGGATTTCCAGGCCCCAGGAGACGATATCGCGGCTCTTACGATTCTTGATATCGGCCACGAAACCGATACCGCACGCATCGTGTTCATTCGCCGGGTCGTAAAGTCCCTGCCTCTCTGGTAGCCCGAACCGCGTCAAAATTCACACCCTCTTTTTGCCCAAAATCCCGTCATTTCCGGTCTAGGGACCGTGTTGATAACAATAGCGGCAATTATTTGCCAACCTGCTCTTGGCGCCACCGGTCGCCGAATGTCGGCGTCCCCACCAACCCGTCGGCGGTGTGGGGCGTCGTTCAAGCCAGCACTAGCCATTTGGGCTAACGCTCCCCGCCCGGCGTGACCATTTCCGGTCGGCTCGCTATCAGGCGCGGGAACTGGCGGAACGTGCGGCGAGGTCGATCGGGTGCCGCGCCGGGTGGCCATAAGCGCGCGGATATTACGATATTGTTTCGAAATCGTCACGCACTCCGTTCAACCGAGGCACGGCGGCGTGAATCAACGTCAAAATGTGGTTTTTTGCGGCACCGAAAGACGCTAGACCGGTAACAATAGGGTTTTTGTGGAAATTACCGGTTGGTGATCCTGTTCACAGACTTCGGTCCGTCGGGCCTCTATACCGGTCAGATGCTGGCGTATCTGGCCGACCGGGTGCCGTCGGTGCCGGTGATCGACTGGCTGGACGATGCACCTCGGCAAAATCCCAAGGCCGCGGCCTATTTGCTCGCGGCCTATTCGGCCGTGTTTCCGGCCGGTTCGATCTTTCTGGCCGTGGTTGACCCCGGGGTCGGCGGCGACCGTCCGCCCGCGGCGGTGTCGGCCGGTGGCAAGTGGTTCGTGGGGCCGGCCAATGGCCTGTTCGAGCTCATCCAGCGCCGGACGCCTGATCCGGTGGCGCACGAAATAACCTGGCGCCCCGACCGGCTTTCCAAGACATTTCATGGCCGCGACCTGTTTGCGCCGGTCGCGGGTTCCCTGGCCGCGGGCGAGAGCGTGGAAATGGAACAACGGCCGCCGGATTGGGCGCGCCGGCCGGATTGGCCGGACGACCTGTCGGAAATCATCTATATCGACAACTTTGGAAACGCGATTACCGGAATAAGGGCAAGCACGATTGATGGCGAAATTGAATTGACGGTCGAAAAGCGATACGTAGGTCATGCCGAAACGTATTCCCGAGTTCCGCCCGGCGAGCCGTTCTGGTACGAGAATTCGAATGGCCTCGTGGAAATCGCCGTAAACCGGGGCAGTGCAGCGGAGCGGTTCGGCCTCGGCATTGGTTCGCCGGTCGGGCTTGGAGGCTGAGACATGGCGCTCGTTTTTGGGCATCAGGAAGGATCGGTGGCCGTTCGCGGATCATCTCCGTTGTCTTTGCCGGTAGCGGCGGGGGGCCTGTCCGGATGAGCCTGCGTGTCAAGGTCTGGGGCTGCCGGGGCAGTATTGCCTGCCCTCATCCGACCCATATGCGCTACGGCGGCAATACCACCAGCCTCGAAATCGATGCGGGCGGCACCAAAATTCTTTTGGATTGCGGGACCGGTATTCGCCCCCTCGGACAAGAGCTGCTCCAGTCGGAACTCAAGGACTGCCACATATTTCTCACCCACACCCATTGGGACCACATCAACGGATTTCCATTTTTCGCACCGGCGTTCGATCCGTCGCGGACGTTCGACATCAAGGCCGGGCACCTCTTCGACCGTGGGGGTGTCAAGAGCGTCTTCCAGGCGCAGATGGACAATCCCATGTTTCCGGTTCCCCTGGAGGCCATGCAGGCGAACTTGAGCTTCGACGATTTCGCGGCCGGCGACAGCTTCACGGTGGGCAGCGAATCGGATGTCACGATCAGGACGGCGCCGCTCAATCACCCCAACGAGGCGACCGGGTACCGGATCGAATATGAAGGCAAGTCCTTCTGCCTGATTACGGACACCGAGCACGTACCCGGCGAGCACGACGAAAACGTCCTCGGCCTCATCGATGGCGCCGATCTGGTGATGTACGATTCCACCTACACCGAGGAGGAATTCCCCTCGCACGTCGGATGGGGCCATTCCACCTGGAACGAGGGCGTCGCGTTGTGCAAGGAGGCGAACGTGAAGCGGCTCGGCATCTTCCACCATGAACCGGACCACGACGACGACTTCATGGACCGTTTGGCCGAAGACGCCCGCAACGAGTGGGAGCATGCGTTCGTGGTTCGCGAATTGATGGAATTCGAACTCGACTGAATTCAGGAATTTTGACAACTTCAGTCGCTAGAATCTCACGGTAAGCTGTCCTACACTTGTTTTGACAGTCTGGCTGACGGGGGAGACACAAATGCATGTATCGGCGATCTTGAAGGACAAGGGCGATCGCATGATTACCATCGAGCCCGAGCTCAGCGTTTCCGACGCCGCCAAGGTGCTCGCACAAGAGAGAATCGGCGCCGTTTTGGTGGTCTCTAGCGACGGTGAACTGGCCGGTATCCTGTCCGAGCGGGACATTGTCCGGGGCCTGTCTTCGGTCGGTGTCGGCCTGATGGGTCAGAAGGTCGAGGAACTGATGACCAAGTCGGTGGTCACCTGCTCGCCCGGCGATGAAATAGACCATCTCATGCGCGACATGACATCGCACCGGATTCGCCATCTTCCCGTCATGGATGACGGAAAGCTCAGCGGCGTCATCAGTATCGGGGACGTGGTCAAGTTCCGCCTGGACGAGCTTGAATCCGAAAGCTCGATGCTCCGGGAGTACATCGAGCACGGATAATGGCTTGCAAATTGATCGAGCCGGAACAGATAGGCGTATAGGCTAGCGTTCCAAAGCGATCAGAGGAAAATTCCGGCATGAAAGTCGCCATAGAATATTGCGTTCAATGAAACTACGAACCCCGGGCGCTCCGTGTGAGCGACTACCTGAAGCAGCGGTTCGAGGCCGATGTCGAATTGGTCCCCGGCGGCGGCGGCGTCTTTGAGATTTCCATCGACGGCCGTCTGGTTTTCTCCAAGAGGGAGTTGGGCCGCTTTCCGACCGAGGACGAAATTGCCGGCCTTGGGGGCGCCTGAGGGGGGCGCCTGAGGGGAGCACCTGAGGCGTGACCACCGACAGGCGGCCGAATTCCACGGCCGCGGCTGCCCGGCAGAGACCGAACGGCTTTTTTGCCAAATGGGACGGGTTTCTCGTCCGCATGCTGCGGCACGCACACTATATCGGCCGCCGCCGGCTGCGGCCCGGCCTGAGGACCGTCGCTGGCATCGGCTTGATGGCCGGCGGCGTATTCGGGTTTCTCCCCATCCTGGGCTTCTGGATGTTCCCCCTCGGCCTGTTCCTGGTGATATTGGATATCCCCGGCACGCAGCGGGCGCTGACCCGCTGGCTCTACCGGCAGCGCAATCGGCATCGCTGACGCGATACTGCCGGGGACCGTGTCGGCGGTCCGTTTTTGCAGGCTTTGCGCTCCTCGCCGGTTCAATCCTCTTTCCGCGCCGCCGTTAACGCCTTGATGTCTTCGCGCAGCGCGCGGAGTTCTGCATGGATGGCTTCCGATTCCCGCATGATTTCGTGAGTCTCCTCATGCATCTCCTGGGCCTCCGTCTGCGCCTGTTTCTGCATGGCATCGACGATGATGCCGATGAACAGGTTCACTACCGCGAAGCTGGTCACCAGGATGAACGGCACGAAGAACGCCCAGGCCAAGGGGAATTGCTTCATTACCGGCCGCACGATCCCCATGGACCAGCTTTCGAGGGTCATGATCTGGAAGAGCGTGAACATGGATCGCCCGACGCTGCCGAACCACGCATCGAAGTCGGCACCGAAGAAGTTGGTCGCCAATACGGCGCCGACATAGAAGATCAGCAAAATCATCGAGCCGACGGATATGATGCCGGGAATGGCGGCGAACAACGCCTGGGTGACCCGGCGCATTGATGGCACCACGGACAGGAGACGCATGGCCCGGAATATGCGGAGCGCCCGCAGGACCGAGAACTGTCCGGTCGCGGGGGCCATCGCAATGCCGACAACGATGAAATCGAAGACGTTCCAGCCGTCCTTGAAAAAGCTCAGCCGCTGGTGAGCGAGTTTGGCCAACAGTTCGGCGCAAAAGACCGCGAGTACCGCATTGTCGAAGAACTGAAGCTCGCGGCCCCATTGCGCCATGATGTCCGCATCGGTTTCCAGGCCGAGGGTGATGGCGTTGAGCACGATCAAGACGGTGATGAACCGCTGGGCGTTGGGCCCGGCGGCGAAGATACCTAGACGCTCGATGACGCCCGGCCGTTTCGCATTATCGGTCATTTCGTTGGCGCGCCGTATTGAAGTTGCGGACCGCCGATCAAATAGTCACTGGAGAACGGTTTGTCAGCCTTGAATTTGTTCAGCTTCTCAAGGGCGCCGGCAAAAAAATGGGGCCCGGCCGTTTCCGCCGGGCCCCGATGCAATAGTGAGCCGATGTCTCGGGCGATTTCTTCTGCGCGGCCGCGCATCCTACAAGCGCCGACAGGCGTCTACGGCGACGGTTCCTTCGAGATCGCCGAACCGGGGAAGTCCGCCAGAGTCGTCATCACGAATCCGGACTGGTCCGATGCGGTCGCTTGGTATCCCGACACTTGTTGATGTCACGTCGCCTTCTGACCCGAAGCAGACAATTTACCAGGAAGGCTTGCCTACCTTGTTCTACACGGCGCTTGCGGGACTGGAAGTACGCACCTGAATAAGAATCGGCACTCGACGCTAGGTCCTGTTGACAATTAACGGACTATTCATGGTTGGCGTGATTCAAGCAAGACCGTTTCAACTGGCGGGAGCGTGTCATGCTTCGACGGGAACTGACGGATATGCAATGGGACCGGATCAAGGGTTTGGTTCCGGGCAAAGAGGCGGATCGCGGCTCCACGGGTCGGGACAACCGCCTGTTTGTGGACGCCGTGCTGTGGATCGCCCGGGCGGGTTCGCCGTGGCGCGATCTGCCGGACGCCTTCGGCAACTGGAACAGCGTCTACGTGCGCTTTTCGCGGTGGGCCAAGGCGGGGGTTTGGGAGAGTCTTTTCAATGCCTTGGCGGAGGATCCCGACTTCGAATACCTGATCGTGGATTCGACCATCGTGCGGGCGCATCAACATGCCGCCGGCGCAAAAGGGGGGCTCAGGCTCAGGCCATCGGCCGCTCGCGCGGCGGCCTGACGAGCAAAATCCACATCACCGTCGATGGCCTGGGCAATCCCTTGCGGTTCATCCTCACCGGCGGCCAGGTGGGCGACGTCACCCAGGCCGAGGGGCTGATCGCCGGGCTGCCGGGCGAGACCCTGATCGCCGACACCGCCTACGACGCGAACCGCTTCCGCGCCCGCCTCGACAGCGCCGGGATGGTGGCGGTGATCCCCTCCAACCCGTCGCGGGCACAAGCCGTGCCGTACGACCCCGAACTCTACAAGGAAAGGCACGTCGTCGAATGTTTCATCAACAAGATCAAGCACTTCCGCCGCATCGCCACACGCTACGAAAAGACCGTCACCGCCTACATGGCCATGCTGTGCCTCGTCGGGGCGCTCATTTGGATGCGATAAATGTCAACAGGACCTAGAGGAGGTAATATACCTACAATCCGGCCATTTACTGAATAACCGGCACAGCTGTTCTCCCAGACAACTCAAGGCCTCGCGCAATGTCCACCACGCTTTATCATTACTGGGGCTCCACCTGCTCCCGTAAGGCTCGCATGACTCTCCATGAAAAGGGGGTCGAGTGGCAGAGCCACCACATCGATCTGCACGAATTCGAGAACTGGGAGCCGTGGTACGTAAAACTCCACCCAAATGGCGTGGTCCCCGCCCTGGACCATGATGGCCGGATCGTCATCGAATCAAATGCCATCATGGAATACATCGATGAGAGTTATGACGGTCCAGCCCTACGTCCTGAAGATACCTGGGAACGAGCCCAGATGCGGGTTTGGTTGGACAAATCCGAACACGTCCTGCACCGCAACATGCACTTGATTTCCCATAACCGTGCGCACGCCCAGCGCTGGACGGAGTATGAGGGAGCTCATGGCCGGGAGCAGTTGCTCGAGAAAGTCCACAATCAGCCTGACGTTCAACGGCGCCACGATGAAATTCATCATGCTGAAGCAGGTATCAGCGACGATACCGTCGCCTTTGCGGTCGAGCGCGTGGATGATCAGCTTTCACTGATGAACGAGGCACTGGGCCAACACCCCTGGCTCGTCGGCGAGACATTTTCCCTGGCTGATATGGCGGTTTTGCCTTTTGTCGAGCGCTTCAAGGTCAATGGTTTTGACGACCGTGTTGCTGCCAAGCCGCACCTGGTCGACTGGTATGACCGTATGTTTGCGCGTCCGGCCATCGAGCAGGCCTTCGCCTTCAAGAACCCGGCCGAAGAAGCCTGCTAGAATCGACTACGGTCGCCGGCGCATGAAGCCATTTCGGCTATTGTCTAGAAGCCGACCTTTAACAGGCTACCGTCAGACGTCCGCATCTAGCCATTAGCGGACTTATGGCGGAGGGGTGGCACTTCAAGGTCGTTCTATGCTCACCCTTAAATCAAATACTCGCGAAACACGATATTAGTGGTGACTTATCGGTGACTTCAAAAGTGAAGGGGCTAGGTCCTATCGGCCTAACCCCTTACTCTTATTGGCTCCGGCGGAGGGATTCGAACCCCCGACCTAGCGGTTAACAGCCGCTTGCTCTACCGCTGAGCTACACCGGACCAGGGACCCATCGGACACGACGGGTGCGGTAGTTGGAGGCGCGGACCGGAATCGAACCGGTGTACACGGCTTTGCAGGCCGCTGCGTAGCCACTCCGCCACCGCGCCGCCTCTCGAATTCCGCGCCGACGAAAATCGCGCCGTTCGGTCTGCATTGGAGCGTTCCGGAAGATGCTGCCTCGGCGGCGCGGAAGGGGGCCGAACTTAGACGCTGACCCGCACCCGGTCAAGCGGCGGGAGAGGCCAATTCCAGCGCGGCGGCGCTGGTTTTCGGCCAAAATTCACTTGACTTGAACCGCCGGGAAAGCCCACTTGTCTTCCCCTGCGAGCCGTCACCCCTGTCCGCGCTTGCGACGGAATTCCCGGGGGTGATGCGTTGAAGACCAGTGATCCGGTTCGCCGCCGACCCACGCCGGCGTTTCGGCCGGAAAGAGGACTTGGAATGGACTTCGAAGCCGCCCGTCTCAATATGGTCGAAAGCCAGATCCGGCCCAACGAGGTGACCGATCCGCTGATCATCGAGGCCATGTCCGAAATGCCGCGTGAGGCCTTCGTGCCGGAGCGGCTCGCGGGCGTCGCCTATGTGGACGAAGCGCTGGCGGTCGGCAGCGGCCGCTATTTGATGGAGCCGATGGTCTTGGCCCGTCTGCTTCAGGCGGCGGAAATTCAAGCCGAGGATTTGGCGCTCGTCATCGGCTGCGGTTCGGGTTATTCGGCGGCCGTCCTGGCGCGCCTCGCCGGTACCGTGGTGGCGATCGAAGCCACGGCGGAGCTTGTGAACCAGGCGAGCGAGACATTGGCATCCCTTGAAATCGACAATGCGGCGGTCATCAAAGCGCCGTTGACGGACGGCTACCCGAAACAGGCGCCCTACGACGCGATCCTTTTCGGCGGCGCCGTTTCCGAGGTGCCCCGGCCCCTGACGGACCAGCTGGCGGACGGCGGCCGGCTGGTGGCCGTGGTCGCCAAGTCGACCGGTTTGGGCCATGGCGTGCTGGTCACCCGTCATGGCGCCTCGGTTGTCGAGCGAGAGATTTTTGATGCGGGGACGCCGCTGTTGCCGGGCTTCGAGCCGGTGCCGACGTTCCAATTGTAGCCGGGTAATGCGCTATGCCGCGGCGGGAGACGCACTATGAGGTGCAACAATAGGTTAGAATATATTACAGTTCGGGAGTCGCAGCATGGTTTGGCGGCTCTCGGGACGTTGAGCATGTCGGACCGGAGAGGAAGGCTAATGCCAACAGACATCAAGAAGCCGCCGTTCATGAAAGCCGCCGCCGCCGGCGTTCTCGCGGTCACACTATTGACGTTCGGATCAGCGGCCGGGGCCCAGACCTTGGAGCAGGCCCTCTCGGCAGCCTATGCCAATAATCCGGAACTGCTCGCGGCCCGCGCGGAACTGCGCGCCATTGACGAGGGCGTGCCTCGGGCGCTGGCCAACTGGCGCCCGGATGTGACCCTGAGTACCGACATTTCGCGTCAACACACCGATTTTAGCAACCGCAGGGGGGAACAGGAGAAAACCCGCACCCCGCGCGGCGCATCGCTCAGCGTGACCCAGCCGTTGTTTCGCGGCTACCGCACCGAGGCCCAGGTTCGCCAGGCCGAGAGCAATGTGCAGGCCGGGCGCGCCCGGTTGATCGCCACCGAGCAGAATACGCTGCTCCGCGCCGTCACCGCCTTCATGGCGGTGGTGCGCGACCAGGCGGTGCTCGATCTCAACATCAACAACGAGCAGGTGCTGCGCCGCCAATTGGAGGCGACCCAGGACCGTTTCCGGGTTGGCGAGATTACCCGGACCGATGTGAGTCAGGCGGAGGCGCGGCTCGCAGGCGCGACGGCTGACCGCATCCAGGCCGAGGGCAATTTGGAAATCTCCCGGGCAAGTTACGTCAATGTGGTTGGCGAGGCGCCCGGCAAGTTGACGCCGCCGCCCGCGCTTTCCGGTCTGCCCGCGAGCCTGGACGAGTCCAGCGGTGTCGCGCTGAAGAACCA
The DNA here is from genome assembly GCA_965207535.1 of Rhodospirillales bacterium. Classification (GTDB taxonomy): domain Bacteria; phylum Pseudomonadota; class Alphaproteobacteria; order Rhodospirillales; family UBA2165; genus JAJDXO01. Next base: position 146,028 of record CBDBMR010000001.1, read on the forward strand.
TCCCGATATCGTGGCCGCCCGGTTCAATGAAATATCGGCGCGGGAAAACGTTCGCCGCGTCACCGGTGAACTGCTGCCGACCCTGAACCTGATCGGCTCCGCGCGGCGCCGTTTCGAGGCATCGGAGGACGACAACCGCCAAGATACCGGTCAAATCCAGCTGAACCTCTCGGTGCCCATTTATCAGGGGGGGGACGTATATTCGCGGCTTCGCGAGGCCAAGCAGGATGCCGGCCAGAGACGGTTGGACCTGGAGGGTGCCCGCCGGGACATCACCGGCTCGCTCCGCGATGCATGGGAGACTTTGGCGACCGCCAAGGCACGGATCCAGGCCTTCCAATCGCAGATTCAGGCCAACGAAGTAGCCCTCGAAGGTGTGCAGCGCGAGGCCCAGGTCGGGTCACGGACGGTGCTCGATGTTCTGGATGCCGAGCAGGAACTGCTTGATTCACGGGTCAGCCTCGTCCGCGCCCAGCGGGATCAGGTGGTTGCTTCCTACTCGCTGCTGGAAGCCATCGGGTCGCTGACCGCAGCCGATCTCAAACTGCCGGTCGACATCTACGATCCGCTGAAGCACTACAACGAAGTCAGGGACAAGCGGTTTGGCGGCAGTTCGACGGGCGGCACCGAAGTGGAGTTCTCCCCCAAGGAAGGCGCGAAATAGGCGTGAAACGACACCAAACCGGGCCGGCCCGGAAGGGCTTGGAAAAATCAGGACGTCTTCGGACGGAATGGCCGGCGAATCTGAACCCAGCAACTTGATGGTCGAGGGATGGCCGACGAAAACGATCAACAGCAGGAACCTTCGATGGAGGACATCCTCGCCTCCATAAGGCGGGATTTGTCCGAAGACGAACAGGAAGAGGGGGCCGAAGCGGCGGCAGAGGAGGCGGAATTCGCACCGGAGTCCGAGCCCGAACCCGAGCCGGAACCAGAGCCCGAACCGGAACCCGAACCGGTCACGGAAATGGAGCCCGAGCCCGAGCCTGCGCCTCCCCCGGAACCGGGCCTGGAGGACGTGCTCGATCTGACGCCGGAGATGATCGCCAGTGATCCGGCGGTTTCCGGCCCGGCGGCGCGGGCATCCGCCGATGCCCTGCAGGAACTGGCGAGGGTGCTGCTCAGCCAGCGCGACATCCCTATCGGCGGCCGGGACATCACCCTCGAAGGGCTGATCCGCGAGATCCTTCGCCCACTGCTCCGCGAGTGGCTGGATCAGAACCTGCCCTATGTGATCGAGCGGCTGGCGAATGAGGAAATCGAGCAAAAGGTCAACCGAGCCGAACCGCTCGACAACTAGCCGAACCCCGCACTTTCTAAGGTATTGCATCACCCGATAGGGTGATGCATACCCCTCGTCTTCGACGCTTGAGACACGCGCGGCAGATGCTGGAAAAGGCCTACAATCCGAAGGAAGTCGAGGACAAACGCTACGCCCAATGGGAAGAGGCGGGTGCGTTTGCGGCCGGCCGGGTGCCGGACGGCGATCCATACACCATCGTCATTCCGCCGCCGAACGTTACCGGCAGCCTTCACATGGGCCACGCCCTCAACAATACCCTTCAGGACATTCTCATCCGCCACCACCGGATGCTGGGCCGCGACGCGCTCTGGCAGCCCGGAACCGATCACGCGGGGATCGCAACCCAGATGGTGGTCGAGCGTCAGCTGGAAGAGTCCGGGACCCACCGCCGGGAGCTGGGCCGCGAAGAATTCCTCAAGCGCGTATGGGGATGGAAGGAACAGTCCGGCGGTCTGATCCTCAATCAGCTCAAGCGGCTCGGCTCGTCCTGCGACTGGTCCCGCGAGCGGTTCACCATGGACGAGGGCCTGTCCCGGGCCGTGCTCAAGGTTTTCGTCGATCTCTACAAGCAGGGGCTGGTTTACCGCGACAAGCGTTTGGTCAATTGGGACCCGAAGTTCCACACCGCCATCTCCGACCTGGAAGTGGAACAGCGGGAAACCGTCGGCAAGCTCTGGTACTTCAAGTATCCGCTGGAGGACGGCGGCGGCCACCTGACCGTGGCGACCACCCGGCCCGAAACCATGCTCGGCGATACGGCGGTGGCGGTGCACCCGGATGACGGGCGCTATACGGACCTCGTCGGCAAGAACGTCATTCTGCCCATCGCCGACCGGCCGATCCCTATCGTCGCGGACGAATATTCCGATCCCGAGAAGGGTTCCGGCGCGGTGAAGATCACGCCCGCACATGACTTCAACGACTTCGAGGTCGGCAAGCGCAACGACCTGCCGATGATCAACATCTTCGATATGGAAGCGCGGCTGAATGAAAACGCGCCCGCCGCCTATCAGGGGATGGACCGCTTCGATGCGCGGGACAAGGTCGTCGCCGAGATGGAGAGTCTCGGCCTCGTCGAGAAGATCGAGGACAACGACATGGCCGTGCCCTATGGCGACCGTTCGGGCGCGGTGGTCGAACCGTGGCTCACCGATCAGTGGTTCGTGGATGCGGCGACGCTTGCCGGGCCGGCCATGGAAGCGGTGCGGTCCGGGCGCACCAAGTTCGTGCCCCGGCATTGGGAGAACACCTATTTCTCATGGCTCGAGAACATTCAGCCCTGGTGCGTTTCCCGCCAGCTGTGGTGGGGGCATCAGATTCCGGCGTGGTACGGGCCCGACGGCGAGATATTCGTCGAGCTGTCCGAAGAGGAGGCGCTGGCCGCCGCCGAAGCACATTACGGCAAGCCGGCCGAACTCACCCGGGACGAGGACGTCCTGGATACCTGGTTCTCCTCCGCCTTGTGGCCGTTCTCGACGCTGGGCTGGCCCGACGAGGCGCCCGAACTCGAGAAGTATTACCCGACCGATGTCCTGGTGACCGGCTTCGACATCATCTTCTTCTGGGTTGCCCGGATGATGATGATGGGCGTCCACTTCATGGAGGAGGTGCCGTTCCACACGGTCTACATTCACGCCCTGGTCCGTGACGAAAAGGGCCAGAAGATGTCCAAGTCCAAGGGCAACGTCATCGATCCCCTGGACCTGATCGGCGAGTATGGCGCCGACGCCATGCGCATGACGCTGGCCGCCTTCGCCGCCCAGGGCCGCGACATCAAGCTGTCCGCCGAACGGGTCGAGGGCTACCGCAACTTCGCCACCAAACTCTGGAATGCCGCCCGGTTCTGCGAGCACTACGAGTGCCGGCCCGATCCCGGCTTCGATCCCGCCTCATGCACCCAAACCGTCAACCGGTGGATCGTCGGCAAGGTGGCCCAGGCCGCCGAAGACGTCACCCGCGGCCTCGACGAGTACAAATTCAATGAGGCGGCGGGCGCCATCTATTCGTTCACATGGGGAACCTTTTGCGACTGGTATCTGGAGTTTGCCAAGCCGGTCCTGCAGGAAGGGGGCGAAGCGGCGGCGGAAACCCGCAAGACCGCGGCTTGGGCCCTGGATCAGTTGCTCCATATCCTGCATCCCTTCATGCCGTTCATCACCGAGGAGCTTTGGGACCGGCTCGGCGACGGCCGCCCGTCCATGCTTATCGAGCGTTCGTGGCCCCGATATGACGGCCTGACCGATGCGGACGCCGATGCGGATATGGACTGGGTGGTCGGCGCCATTACCCAGATCCGGTCGGTCCGCGCGGAAATGAATGTGCCGCCGAAGGCCGAAATCCCTCTGGTGATCCGGGGCGGCGATGATTTGGCCAAGGGTTGCGTCGCTACCCATGCGGCGCTGCTGACCCGTCTCGCGCGTTTGTCCGCGATCAGCTTCTCGGACGCCGATGTCCAGCCCGGTTCCGTCCAGATCATTCTCGATGAGACGACGCTGGTTCTGCCGCTCGCCGACGTTATCGACATCGGGGCCGAGAAGGCGCGGCTGCGGCGCGAGATTGCCAAGCTCGACGACGAGATCGGCAAGTTCGACAAGAAGCTCGCCAACGAGGGATTCCTGGCCAAGGCGCCGCCTGAAGTGATCGAGGAGCAAAACGAGCGCCGCGCCGATGCCGCCCTCAAAAAGGACAAGATCGCCGAAGCTCTCGGGCGGCTGTCCGGCGCCTAGGCCATAAGCCGCTGCGGGCGAAACCCGCCGCCGCAGGCGGGGCCGAAGCCTATACCGGAATGATATGGCCTCGGCGGGTTGAGTATTTCCCCGCACGGGCCGCTCTTGATACTCTCCGGCGAAATTGACGGGGGAACGGCCCATGGACGATATGGGAACGGGAGCCGACGCCGGGCATGAGATACCTTCGCCGGTGACGCTGGTCGAGCGGGCGAAAGAGCTCGTACCGGCCTTGCGCGAGCGCGCAGACGAGTGCGAGACGCAGCGGCGTATGCCGGACGAAACCTTCGAGGACTTCATGAAGGCCGGAATCCTCAACGTCGTGAAAGCCAAGGACTTCGGCGGCTACGAAATGGGCTGGGACGTGTTCTGCGAGATCTCCATGGAACTCGCCAAGGGGTGCGGCTCCAGCGCCTGGGTCTACGCGGTGCTCGGCGAGCATGCACACACCGTTTGCACCTACCCCATGCAGGCTCAGCACGATGTCTGGAACGATGACCCGGACGTCCAGGTGGCCTCGGGCAACAGCCCCAATTGCAAAATGGAGCGGACCGGCGGCGGCTGGCTGATCACCGGGCAGTTCAATTATTCCAGCGGTTGCGATCACGCGGACTGGCACCTGACCGGGATGCCGGTCGACGGCCAGCCGCTGAAGATCCTGGTGCCGCAGGCCGGCTGCGAAATCGTCGACAATTGGCACGTCATGGGATTGGCGGGCACCGGCAGCAAGGACATCAAACTGGAGAAGGTTTTTATTCCGGACCACCGGACCATTCCCATCGGAGAACGGGGGCCCCGCTTCGACGATGCGGCGCTGTTCCGGCTGCCCCAATGGTCGGTCAACCCCTTTTGCCTGGCTTCCGTCGTCGTCGGCGTCGCCGAGGGGGCGGTGGAGCGTTTTACGGAGGAAATGAAGGAACGCTCCAGCCGATTCGGCGCCAAGATCGCCGAGTTCCAGAGCCTGCAATTGCGGATTGCGGAGTCGGCGGCCGAGTTGCACGCCGCCCGGCTGATGATCCTGAACGATCTCCGCGAGACCATGGAGTACTTCGAGGACAACGAAGAGCCGGACTTCCGTATGCTGGCCCGCAACAAGCGGGATATGGCCTATGCGCCCATGCTGGCATCCAAGGCCATGGAGCGCATTTTCTACGCCGCCGGCGCCAACGGGCTGTTCCTCGACAACGACATCCAGCGGTCGTTTCGCGACGTCAATGCCGGCTCCAAACAGATCGCCCTCAACTTCGATGTCAACGGCACCACTTACGGCAAGATGGCCCTGGGGCTGGATCCCGCGCCTGTACGGTGGTAGCGCCGATGGATGATCCGGGCGCGCCGGCGAAGGCAACCGCCGCCGACGTCGTTGCGACGGCGCGCGCGCTGGCAACGGAGTTCCGGTCCCGCGCCGCGGAGACCGAGCGGCTCCGCCGCCTTCCCGACGAGAACGCAGCCGCGCTCCGCGAATCGGGCCTTATCCGGGTCTGTATGCCCCGCGAGTATGGCGGCTACGAGTTGGGCTGGGACGTCTTTTGCGAGGCGGCGATGGAACTGGCCCGCGGCTGCGCCTCGACGGCGTGGTGCTATGCGGTTTACGGCGAGCACGCTCATCGGGTCGGGCATTATCCGGCCGAAGCACAGGACGAAGTCTGGGGGGATGGCCCGGATGTCCTGATTTCCTCCGGCAACAGCCCTGAAAGGGTGCTCGAGGAAACCGACGGCGGGTTCCGGCTCAACGGCCGGTTCAACTTCTCCAGCGGCTGCGATCATGCCGCTTGGCACATTACGGGATCGATGCGGGCCCGCCGGCAGATCATGTATCGGGCCGAGGACCGGGAGATCGATGACAACTGGCATGTCGCCGGGCTCGCCGGAACCGGCAGCAAGGATGTGGTGGTCAGGAACGCCTTTGTGCCGGCGTACCGGACCTACCCGTTCGGCCCCGGCGGACGTTTCGATCAGGGCGGGCTTTGGCGGCTCCCCCAATGGTCGGCATTTCCGTTTGATCTCGCCTCGGTGCCGGTCGGCGTGGCGTTTGGCGTCATCGATCGGTTCACCGGCTGGATGAGCGAAAGATCTTCCCGCTTCGGGGACAAGATCGCCGATTTTCAGAGCCTGCATGTAGAGCGACAATCTGGATGGCAGGTGCGCGTCAATCAGGATGTCAGTATTGACGTCGCGGCGATGTGAAGTTTTTCGGGACGTCGGACCAATTGCAAGAGTTTTTCCGCCGGTTCTGCTTTTGGCGGATTTGTCTGTCGCGGGACCAGCCGCGGCCCGCGAGCGTGAAGCGCCGCGGGCCGCGGGGTTGGCGCGGTGATGTCGGTTCAGCCGGTGGGCGTGTTTTTTTCCGTGGCCTTCTTGGCGGGCCGGCCCCGCTTGCGCGGTTTGGCATTGAGTGCTTCGCGCCGCCGGTAGCTCTCGACATTCATTTCCAGGATCGTGGCGCGGTGCACCAGGCGGTCGACGGCGGCGACGGCGGTGGTCTCGTCCGGGAAGATGCGGTTCCATTCGGAGAACGGCTGGTTTGCGGTGATCAGGAGCGAGCGGCGCTCGTACCTGGCCGAGATGAGTTCGAACAGCACGCTTGTTTCGGCCTGGTCCTTTTGGACGTAGGCGAAGTCGTCGAGGATCACGAGGTGGAACCGGTCGAGCCGCGCCATCAGGTTTTCCAGCGTCAGTTCACGTCGCGCCACCTGGAGGCGCTGCACCAGGTCGGTGGTCCTGGAGAACAGCACCCGGTAGCCGTTCTCCACCAGCGCCAGCCCGATCGCCGAGGCGATGTGGGACTTCCCCGTCCCGGGCGGGCCGAAGATCAGGCAGCAGGCGCCCTGGTCGAGCCATGCGTCGCCGGCGGCGAGCGCCATGACCTGGGCCTTCGAGATCGTCGGCACCGCGCTGAAGTCGAAGTTGGCGAGGCTCTTGCCGGGCAACAGCCGCGCCTCGCCCAGATGGCGCTGGATCCGCCGCCTGCCGCGCTCCGCCAGTTCGTGCTCGACGAGGACGGAGAGGAACCGGGCCGCGGGCCAGCCTTCGGCGTCGGAACGCTCGGCGAAGGGTTCCCAGAACTCCCGCATCGTCGGCAGGCGCAGTTCCGAGAGCATCAGGCCAAGCTTGACCCCGTCGACCATGACCGCATCATCGTCTGTCCGTGTCATGACGCGCCTCCCATGCTGAGCAGGTCGCCATAGCCGGCAAGCGGCGCGCGGATGACGTGAACCTCGGGCATCGCGCCGGGCTCCGGCGCGAACCGGGCCTTGAGGCTGTCGAGGTCCGGCAGCTTCCCGGCGGCGAGACAGCCGCCGATCTCGGCCGCCAGCGCCGCCTCGCAGTTTTCCTCATGGGCCAGCGCCAGGAGCCTCACCGTCAATCTGCAGGCAGCGCGTTCGCCCAGCTTGGACAATGCCGCCTCGAAGCAGCGGCGGTAGGCCTCGCGCGGGAACAGTTCGTCGCGGTAGGTCAGGTTCATGAGCGCCATCGGCTTGGCCTTCAGGGAGTGGATGACGTGGCGGTAGTTGACCACGTGCACGGCCTTGGTCGATGCGCCCTTGTGCTTGCGCGGCAGGGTCAGGTGATGGACGGAGCCGACATAGAGCTCCAGGCGGCCGTCGTAGAGCCGGACCCCGAGCCGGTGGCCGATCAGCCGCGAGGGCACGGTGTAGAACACCCCCCTCAGGATGAAGCCGCTGGACGAGGTGACGTCGACGCTGGTTTCCTCGTAATCCGTGGTGCGCATCGGCGGCAGGTTCTGAAGCGTGTCGCATTCGGCCTTGATTCGTCCGGACCGGCGCGCATTGCCGCGTCCGACGATCTCCGCGATGAAGGCGCGATAGGCCGCGACATCGGCGAAGTCCGCCGACCCGCGGAGCGCCAGCGCGTCGGCGATCTCGCGCTTGAGGTGGCCGTGCGGGCTTTCAATCGCGCCGTTCTCGTGCGCCACGCCCCGGTTGTTGCGGGACGGGGCCATCCCGTAGTGCCGGCAGAGCAGGCGATAGCGCTCGGTCATGTCCTCGGCATCGTCCTTGCAACGGTTCCGGAACCCCGCCGACAGGCTGTCGGTGCGATGCTCACCCGGCGCGCCTCCCAGGGACCAGAGGGCGGCCTGCAGTCCCGCGGCCAGGGCCGTGAAGCTCTCGCCGCCGAGAACCACGTCGGCATGCCGGAACCCCGACCAGGGAAGCCGGAAGTGGTACAGCATGTGATCCAGCGGCCGGCCGCCGACGGTGACGCCGGAAGCGTTCATGCGGGTGAAGTCCGACAGGCCGAGCCGGCCGGGCGTGTGCGTCTGCCGGAAGATCACCTCCCGGTCCGGGCCGTGGCGGGCCCGCCAGTCGCGGATCCGCCGTTCCAGGGTGCGGCGCACCCCCGGGTCCAGATCGGGGTGACGCCGCATCAGCTCCTCGAACACGCCGACCGCGCGAATGCCCGAATCGCCCTCCAGCATCGGCACGACCTCCTCATCGAATATCCCGGCCAGCGGATCCGGGCGGCGGCGCCCCCGCGGGGCCTTCTTCTGAGAGGGGAGCGTCGGGTCCCGGTTGATCCGGTAGCCGCTGCGGGCGCTGAAGCCGGCCTTCGCGGCGGCCGCTTCCGTCGAGTGGGATTTCCTGTGTTTCATGAAAGACCTCATTTGGTTGTCCGTTACGTGGTGACCGGGCAACTTGCTCTCCTCTGCTCGAGAATGATCGCAAGGCTATTACCCGGCCAGCCGCAAACACCAAACAAGGCCCGGGAGGGGGAGAAAAATCGTCGTTCCGGCTGCCGCCAACTCCAGTCGGGCTACGCCCTCCTTACGTTGGCGCCAGCCGGAAGCACCCCCTCAACGAGACTGCCATCCTGATTGTCGCTGGACTGCCATCTTGATTGTCGCGCTAGAGCCTGCAGCTGCGGCTCGCCGAATCTTCGGCGGAAGCGGAGGCAGCCAAGCGGGTCATCCTGCATGACCTCCGGGAGTCTCAGGCGTGGCTCGAAGTCCATGACGAGCTTGGACCTCAATTGATGAACCGCAATAAGCGGGATATGGCGTTCGCCTGCCGGCTGGCGCTGAACGCGGTGAACCGGCTGTTCTATGCCGCCGGCGCGGCGGCCCTGTTCGAGAGCAACGATTTGCAGCGTTGCTTCCGTGACGCCCATGCCGGTGCTGCGCAATTGGCCCTCAATTGGGACATTAATCTCACGGACTACGGCCGGATCCAGCTCGGGTTGGAGCCGCTCAGCCCCCGGAGGTAGCACCGGCTAAAGCTGGTCGCCGATTTCTTCACAGATCTTTTTGATTTCCGCGATCATTTCCCGGCAGGCGGGCGACAGTTTGCCGAACTCCCGGGTTGTTAGCCGCACGGGCAGGAGAAAATCCTCGCTGGCGACCGGCAGTACCTTGATCAAGCCGGCCTTGCGGTCTTCGTCGATCAACTGGCGGGGCAGGATGGCGACCAGATCCCGCTGCTTGACCAAGGCCACGGCGGTCATCGACGGATAGGCGCTGATGGGGCCGTCGGGCGGCACCAGGCCATGGCGCCAAAAGGTGTTGTTGAGCCGGGTTCGGGCATTGGTTCCTTCCGCCGGCAGGATCCAATCCACATCGACCAACTGCTTGATGTCGATGGATTTCTTCTTGGCCAGAGGATGCTGGCTTCGAACGGCCACGACGGGGCGGATATTGGCCAGAATTTCCCTGGTCAGGCCCGGCGTTACACCTTCGAGGGGCGCGGGCCCGAGGATAAAGTCTATCTCGCCGGCGAGTAGTCTGTCCGCCAGGGCCTCGAAGTCGCCGTCGATCAACGTCACATCGAGATTTGGGCGGCGCTCGAACATCTTGTCGATGGCACGGTGTGCGATGGTAAAGCCCTCATGCGGGCCGATCCCCATCCGCACCGTGCCGCTCCGTGCGCCTCGGATGTCATCGAACTCCTCGGCGGCAAACCGGAGGTTGGCGTCAATGATCTTGGCGTAGCTGCAGAGGGTTTCACCGTACTTGGTCAGCACGATGCCCCGGGGCCCCCGTTCCATCAGCTTTACCTGCAGGTCGTCCTCGATCGCTCGAATGGATCGGCTGAGCGCCGGCTGGGCGATGGACAGCTGTTTGGCGGCGGCGCGAATGCTGCCGTTCTCGGCCACCGCGACCAGCTGGCGCAACTGCTTCAGTTGCAAATGAGACATGGGGTGATTGAACATCCCCGGCTTCCCCACTCACCTTCGTTCCGCCCAGTATATACCGTCCGGGAATATATGCCAACCAGGTATACCCCCGGCAGACATCGTATCTTCACGGCATGGCGCGGGGAGCTATGATTTCCCTGGCTTCGATTGCTGCAAAAACCGGGCATGAGTTCGGACGGGCGATCCGGTTTGGGGAGCGGAAAAGAATTGGCCGATATTCAGGCACTCCAAGAGATTTCAACACCCAGCGCGGTACGTCCGCCGCGCGAGTTTGTTCGTGGTTTAACCTAAGGCGACACCTTGCCGCCGTATCCGCTTTGGGTACGGCGGCACTCTTTTTTTCGAGGCTGATTCCGAGAGGGCCGGATGATGAAGGTGATCAAAAACGCATGGATATTCACGCCCAAGCCTTTAATCGGGCCTTTGATCGGGAAACACCGGACGCGGCCGAGGTACTGGCCCGCGTTCAGGCGCTGCTGCCTCGATTGCGCGAACGGGCGGAGGAGTGCGAGCGGATCAAGAGGGCGCCGCCCGAGACCATCGAGGACTTTCACGCCAACGGCCTGTTCCTTATCGGCAAGCCCAAGGCCTATGGCGGCTACGAGCTCGGCTACGATGTCGTCTGCGAGGCGATCATGGATGTTGCCGCCGCCTGCGGCTCCTCTGCCTGGAACCTCGCGGTGCTGGCCGAGCACAATGTCACCATCGCCAATAGCGCCAAGGAGACCCTGGATATAATTTGGGGAGAGAACCCAAACGCCCTGTTGTCCACCGGCAATGATCCCAAGGGTGTTATGAAGCCGGTCGACGGCGGTTATCTCTACAATGCCCGGATCAACTATTCTAGCGGCTGCGATTACGTCGATTGGTGGATGGGCGGCGGGAGAGACCCCGAAACCGGCGAGCGGGTCAGGGCCCTGGTCCCGCGGTCCGAAGGCAAAATACTCGAAGACAGCTGGGAGGTGATGGGGCTGTCCGGCTCGGGCAGCAAGAGCGTCGAGTTCAAGGACGTGTTCATCCCCGCCGAGCGCCGACTGGTTGGTCACGGCGCGGGCGGCGTGCGCCGCAAGGCCGATGTTTCCGACCACCCGACCTATAAGCTGCCGCCATTGACCACCACGCCCTACAGCCTGTCCTCGGTGTGCGTCGGGGTCGCGCAAGGGTTCATCAACGATTTTGTCGAGGAGATGAAGGAGCGTTCCAGCCGCTTCGGCGCCAAGATCGGCGAATTTCAGAGCTTGCAGCTGCGGATCGCGGAATCCGCGGCCGAGCATCACGCGGCCAAGACAGTGACGTTGCAGAACCTTCGCGAGTCCATGGACATGTTGAGCGAGAGGGAGACGCTGCATCCGGACATCGTCCAGCGAAACCGCCGGGATATGTCCTTCGTCTCGGCCTTGGCGGTCCGGGCCGTCGACCGGCTGTTCTATGCCGCCGGGGCCAACGGGCTGTTCCTGTCGAACGATCTGCAGCGCAAGTTCCGGGACGTTCACGCCGGCGCGCAGCAGATTTTCCTGAATTGGGATATAAATATGACCGCCTACGGCCGTCAGATGCTCAGATTGGAACCGGGCTTCAATAGGCCGTAATCGGGCGATCCGGGGGATCGGGATGAAAAGCAGAGACGAAACACAAAACGGCGCCGGTCAACGGCGCTACACGACAACGCTCATAATCACCAGCCAATTTGTTCAAGGATAGGAGGCTTCCATGGGATTTAGACGATTGCGAAACGCGGTAACCACCGCGGCCATGGCGACGGCGCTCGTCGCCTTTGGCGCTTGGGAGGCAGATGCCCAAACGCCCAAGAAGGGCGGTAAGTTGAGAATAGCCATTCTTGCCGACATCGGCGGGTTCGACAGCTTGAAGGTGCCGGTCACCGGACGCCAGCGGGCCTTCGTCATGGAGGCGATCCACGAGCACCTGTTCGACGTGGACCCGGAAACGTTCAAGATCGTGCCGCGGCTTGGGCTCAAGGCCGAGCCGTCGGACGACTTCAAGCGCTGGCGGGTCACCCTGCGCCAGGGGGTCAAGTTCTCCAACGGCGAGGAGATGACGGCCCAGGACTACAAGGCCCACTTCGACCGGCTGCTGGGCAGCAGATTCGGCGGCCGTTTCCGGGGCACGCTGGGTCCGCGTCTCGACCGTGTCGAGGCCCCCGGCAAATACACCATCGACTTTATCTTCTCCGAGGCGAGCCCGGGTTGGGAAACCATCATGGCCAAGCCCGATCTCCTGTGGTGGGTGCGGCCCAAGTCGTGGCTCGAGGCCAACAAGGACAAGCCCGAGCTCAACACCACCACCGTCGGCGTCGGCCCCTACGTGATCAAGCAATGGCGCCGGGGGAGTTCCATCGTTCTGGTGAAGAACCCCCATTATTGGGACAAGGGCAATCAGCACGTTGATGAAATTCGGTTCACCATCATCAACCAGCAGATCAGCCGCTTCCAGGCGCTGCAGTCCGGCCAGATGGACCTCGTCTGGGTGCCGCCGTGGCTCAAGGACGACGCCCAGCAGGACAAGCGGCTGAAGACCTCCAACGGCCCCAACTTCTTCGCCGGGCTCGGTGTCGGCTGGAACAACCAGAAGCCGCCCTTCAACGATGCTCGTGTGCGCAAGGCGCTCGTCCATGCGCTGGACCGCAAGCCGTTGACCGGGGTCATCACCAAGATACCAAAGGACCCGCCCATCGACATGTATGGCCGTGGACACCCCTGGCACTGCCCGGACACCGCTTGGCCGGAGTACAACCCGGAAAAGGCCAAGGCGCTGCTCGCCGACTACGGCAAGCCGGTGAAGTTCACCCTGAACATCGTCGGCCTGCGCGACCTGATCCGCGTTGCCGAGACGTTCCAGGCGTACTGGAAGGAAGTCGGGGTTGAAGTGGACGTGAAGCCCGGGCCCCGCGGTCCTCAGTGGGCGCGCGCCGTCCAGTCGGGCAAGTTCGACGTGTGGTGGAACAACTTTGGCGCCAATGCCGATCCGAGCCTGGTGGCCATGAACTTCCACTCCAAGTCGCGGGCCAACATCTACAAGGTCAAAGACCCCGAGGTCGACAAGGCCGTCGACGCCATGAAGGCGGCGCGCGGCAAGGATGCCCGCTACAAGGCGAGCTGCAGCCTCCAGAAGGTGCTGGCCGACCAGATTCGCTGGCTCGGCTGGGAACAGGGTGATGTGACGGTTGCCATGTGGCCCTATGTGAAGGGCCTGCCGCGACCCATCAACATCTGGCCCAAATACTATCGGGTCTGGTTGGACAAGTAGCGCTTTCGGGGCCCGGGCGTTGCCCGGGCCCCGCTACCACCAAAGGCCGTCTTAGGTGAGATATTTCCGCAATCGTCTGCTCCGGATGATTCCGGTGTTCTTTCTGGTGACGTTCGCCAGTTTCGCCCTGTTGAACGTCCTGCCGGGCGATGCGGCGGACGCCATTCTCGGCGGCGTGGACGCCACCGACAACCCGGCCAGCATGGAGGAAGCCCGTCAGGCGATCCGCAAGGAGCTGGGGCTCGATAAACCCATCATCGTCCGCTATTTCTCTTGGCTGGGTGACGTCGTTCAGGGCGACTTCGGCCAATCGTACGTCATGTCCATCCCGGTCACCGAGTTGCTGCTGGAGCGGCTGCCGGTGAGCCTGGAGTTGCTCATCTTCGCCCAGATAATTGCGCTCTCCATCGCCTTGCCGGTGGGCATTTATTCCGCGTTGCATGCGGACAAGGCCTTTGACCGGGGAGTGAGCGCGGTCACCTTCGCCATCGTAGCGGCCCCGCCGTTCGTGCTCGCCATTATTCTGGTGTTCTTCTTTTCGGTCACCTGGCAACTCCTGCCCTCGGCGGGCTGGGTTCCTATCGATGAGGACCTGGGCGCCAATCTCCGGTTTTATATTCTGCCCTCTCTGGTCATCGGAATCCTCGAAGCGCCGGTCCTGATCCGGGTGCTGCGGGTCGATATGATCGCCACTTTGCAGGAGGACTATATCGCGCTCGCCCGGGCCAAGGGCATGTCGACGCGCTATATCCTCTTCCGTCACGCCATGCGGCCCTCATCCTTCACCCTGGTGACGGTGTTGGGACTCCAGCTCGGATTTTTGATTTCGGGCGCCGTCATCATCGAGCAGATTTTCGCCTTGCCCGGCATGGGCAAGCTGATTCTCGAGGCCATCGACGGGCGGGATGCCCTCGTGGTGCAGGGCGCCGTGACGTTCATCGCCGTCGCCTATGTCTGCATCAATCTCGCCGTCGATGTCTTCTACGCCATCCTTGATCCGCGGGTCAGCGTCGGTGACCGGGGAGGCCGCGGATGAGCACGGCGACCACCGCGAATGGCCGGATCCTGCGCCGCAAAAAGGCGCAGGCCGGCGATGCCCAACGGCCGCTGTGGATTCGCCTCGGCTTCGTATTTTGGCTGGCCGTTTTCTGGATCGCGCTGATCACCTTCGGCGCCGTCTTTGCCGAATTCCTGCCCTTCGCCGATCCGCTGAAGACCAACCTCTCCAAGACGTTCCACCCGATCGGGCAGGACGGCTTCATCCTCGGGGCAGACCAGATCGGCCGGGATATGCTCTCGCGCATCGTCCACGGCGCACAGATTTCGCTCAAACTGGCTTTCACCGCGCCCTTCATCTCGCTGGTGCTGGGGGTGACGTTCGGCATGTGCGCAGGCTATTTCCGGGGCCGGGTCGATGGCGCCATCGGCATTTTCGTCGACAGCATTCTCGCGTTTCCCAACATCATCGCCATCATGGCGATCCTGTTCTTCTTGGGCCCCACGCTGATCAACATGATCCTGGTGCTCGGCTTCTTCGGCATGGTGGGCGATCTCCGGGTCGCGCGGGCCAACACCATCCTCTATGCCGAGCGGGAGTTCGTCATCGCCGCCCGGGCCCAGGGGGCGTCCCACCTTCGCATCATGTTCCGGGAGCTGCTGCCCAACGTGATCATCCCGGTGCTGGCGCTGGCCATCATCGGCATGAGCCGGGTAATCGTCATCGAGGGGATTCTATCTTTCCTCGGCGTCGGCCTGCCGCCGCCCACGCCGACCTGGGGCAAGATGATTTCGGAAGGCTATTCGGAGCTCGGCTATGCCCCGCATGTTACCTTCGTGCCGGCGGCGGTGATGTTCTTCACCATCTTGAGCTTCAATCTCATCGGCGACCGGCTGCGCACTCTCACCAACGCGCGGGCGGGCCAAATCTAGAGCCGATTCACATGGTTTGACGAAACCGCGCCGTGGTTCCGTCAAAACATGACCCGATCTAGGCCGGCTTCAATCCGGAATACTGTTGGCGATTAGTGCCGCCAGGGCCACCAGCAGTGCCGCGCCGATCCAGGTGATGGCCCGCTTGCCGACCCCCAACAGCCTCAGCCCGACGATGATCAGCGTCGCCGCGAGGATGATCACCAGCGGATAATTCGAAACGAAGTGTTCGAAGGCCGAAACCTGTTCAAGCATGGGCGGCTGTTTGCAAATGATCGGCGATATTGCGGAAGCGCGACATGGCCGGACAGACTACACCCTCGCGGCCGCGTTAGTCTGGAAAAGCTCGGTTCGATTCGATAGACAGTCGGCGGACATGACGGAACAAGAACACAAACCCTCCTTTTCCTGGGCCGAGCGCGGCGCCTATTGGTCCAAGACCTCGCCCCAAGGCAAATCCGATATGGACATCGGCAATCAGGCGATTGTCGCCGCCGCCGGCATTCAACCGGGCGACCGCGTCCTCGATATTTGTTCGGGCACGGGCGAGCCCTCCATCTCCATCGCATTGCATATCGGACCGGAAGGGTCCGTCACCGCCTATGACCTCAACCCGGAGATGCTGCAAGGCGCCCGCGACCGCGCCGCCAATCTCGAACTCGCCAACATGAATTTTGAAATCGGCGACATGATGGCGCTGCCGTTCGAGGACGACTCGTTCGACGCCGTGACCTGCCGCTTCGGCATCATGTTCCCGGACGATGGCGCGCCCGCGGTGCGCGAGGCCGCGCGGGTCCTGAAACCGGGCAAGCGCGCCGTCTACATGGTCCACGGGCCCGCCGAGGCCAATGACCTCTACCGCGTCCTCCGAAAGACCGTATTCGCCTATTTCGGGGAAGAGGAGCCGCCCGGGCCAAATCGCCGATCCCGATACTCGGGCGAGGGCGAACTCAACGCCTTGCTGACCGCGGCGGGGCTGGAGGATGTGGCGGAAACCCCCTTGGAGGAGATGCAGGAGCGGCCCGCCGGGCGGTTCTGGCAGCGTCTCCTGGAACGCCAATACGGCCAACGGATCGAAGACCTGTCTCCGGACGGTTTGGAGGAACTTCACCGCCGCATAGCCGAGGCCTTCGAGCCGTACCGCAAGGGCGATCACTATGAGGTGCTGTCCACCGATCGCCTCGGCAGCGGGCGCAAGCCCGCTTGAGCCCGCCTGAACGGAACCGATCTGGAACTAATCGCCGTCTCTGTGGTTCAAGAATTGAAAATATGGATACCCCGCATAAAGCGGGGTATGACGAGTGGTGCTGAATCAAAGAAGCTCGTCATGCCCCGCCTCCGTGCGGGGCATCCAGGAAACAAGAATCTCACCACAGAGGCACAGAGTTCACTGAGGAGGAATGATCAACTCCTCACTGTCTCATTGTCTCTGTGGTTCAAGAAGCTCGTCATGCCCGTGCTTGACACGGTGATCCACGCTTTGGGGCGCAGCGGCACACGTGGATGGCCGGGTCCGGGCCCGGCCATGACGCGTGTTGCTGAATCAAAGAAGCTCGTCATGCCCCGGCTTGTCCGGGGCATCCACGAACTTCTACCCCCTCACCCTGACCCTCTCCCCCTGAAGAAGGGGGAGAGGGGACGCCACCGAAACTCCCTCCCAACCTCCGTGGTCTCTGCACGCTCTGTGGTAATTTTGCAGCCCTCCCCCGAAGCAGGGTGAGAGAGACTGGCATCGGGCGGCCGATCGCACATATTGATAAGGGAGCGTGGTTCGCGGGGCTCGCCGCTGCGTTTCCCGCGCACAAAAAAGCGCGCAAAGGCGCCGAATTGGAATTTAACCAAGTCATCAAATGTCCATTAATGTCCATGAATGTCCATTACGGCCCGCGCGATCGGGCCGGATTCGCAATTTTCGTTGGAAATATATTCCAAGTCCGGCCGGCGCCGTCGGAAAGCCGGCTGCGTCCTTCGCCAAGGCTTCGACGACCGGCCGGCCGGCAGAGCCGGTCCGGTGGGGCGGGGCATGACGGGTTTCGCTTGGCGTACCGCCAAATCGTCATGGCCTCGCGGCGCGGGCCGCTTGAGTCCCACCGGAATAATCTGAGACACTGGGCCCATGCATCGGGAGCTTACAGGATCTTTGGTCTGGCGCGGTCCGGACCTGCCGAACGGCAGGGGCTGGCTGCGGCGCATGACCGGGACCCACGTCGCCGAGATCGACGCGGCGCTTGGCGTGACCAGGGAAAAAGGCCTCGGCCTCGCGGAAATGACGATGGAGGATTTTCCCCTGCCGACCTTCTCCGAGGATCTGGCGGAGATGCGGCGGGAACTGGAGGAGGGCACGGGCGCACAACTCTACAGAGGGTTCCCCATTGCCGATTATTCCAAGGACGAGCTCCGGACGATCTATTGGGGGATCGGCCTCCATGTGGGCTGGGCGGTCTCCCAGTCGAAACGGGGCGACCTGCTGGGCGACGTCAGGGATATCGGCACGCCCAGGGACGGGCCGGAGTTCCGGGGCTACACCTCGAGTGGAGAGCTGACGTTCCACACCGATGCAGCCGACGTGACGGCGCTTTTTTGCCTGCATCCCGCCAAATCGGGTGGCATCAGCCGGATCGTCTCGGCCGCCGCAATCCACAACGAGATATTGCGCACCCGTCCCGACCTGCTGGAAGTGCTCTATGGGAACTATTGGTGGAGCCGCCAGGGAAACGAACTGCCCGGACAGGAGCCATACTACACCCAGCCTATTTTCGCCGACGAAGACGGGTACTTCGCCAGCCGGTACACGCCGACCCACATCCGGTCGGCGACCCGGTCGGGCACGACGCAGCCGCCGACCGACGCGCAAATCGAGGCCCTCGACTACGTGGAGGCGCTCAACAATCGGCCTGAATTCTATCTCGAAATGATGTTCGAGGCCGGGGACATTCAGTTCCTCAACAACCACCTGACCTATCACATGCGGACCGAGTTCGAGGACCTCGACGAACCCGAAAGGAAACGTCATCTGTTGCGGCTGTGGCTCTCGATCCCCAATAGCCGGCCGCTATCGCAGGGTTTCCAGCCGTTCTTCGGCGATGTCGGCGCCGGCGCCATCCGCGGCGGATTCCCCGGTCATGGCGCCGAGGCCCATTTCATCACGGCCTGAAACGCCATGCAGCCGGGAAATTGCCCCGCGCGGCCGTCGCCGCCAATTTTTGGACATGTGCCGCCAAAATTATTTGACGGCGATCCCCGGTCAGCCTGTTGACTATGGCCAACGAAAAAATGATCATGATCAGATATTGATGCCTCAAGTCGTGAACCACCTTAAGGCGCGGTTCTACTCAGCCACGAAGAAGTAGTCCCCGCAGCCGGGAAAGGCCGGCTTCTCGGGGGGGAAGCCGGCCTTTTTGCGTCTGTACCCGGTCGCCCCAATCGGAAAACCGCGGCGGATCCCTGTTCATGTCGAGCAGGCGGGATTTGGTTTCGGGCGCCCGCCGGGCCCTGTCAAAGCCGTGGAAATGCTCTAATCTCGTGGAAAGACTTTTCAGCGTGGGGTCGAGAAACAATGAGCGGACGTTTGGAGGGCAAGCTTGCCCTGGTGTCGGGCGGCGGATCGGGTCTCGGCAAGGCGACGGCCGAGCATCTGGCGGAGGAGGGCGCCCGGGTCGCGGTCACCGACATCGACCCGGCGACCGCGGAGGCGACGGCCGACGGCATCAATGCATCCTATCAGGGGGCGGCTATCGCCCTGCAGCACGACGTTACCGACAGCGCCGCCTGGAGCCGGGTGCTCGGCGATACCAAGGATGCCTTCGGCGGGCTCAATATCCTGGTCAACAACGCCGGCATCAGCATTCACGGCAATACGGAAACCATGACCGAGGACAACTTCAAGACCTTGCTCGACGTCAATGTCACCAGCGTATTTCTCGGCTGCCAGGCGGCGCTGCCGCTGATGGCCGAGACCGGCCGGGCGTCGATCGTCAATATCTCCTCGACCGCCGGCAAGATGGGAAATCCCAACACCATCGGTTACGGCACCACCAAGGCGGGGGTCGGCTACATGACCAAGTGCGTGGCCCTGGACTGCGCCCAGAAGGGGTACGACATCCGGGCCAACTCCATCCACCCGACCTTCATCGAAACTCCGCTGATCGAGCAGTTCCTGAAGGACGAGGCGGACCTGCAGCGGCTCCACGACCTGGTTCCGCTCGGCCGAATCTGCAAGCCGCGGGATGTGACCTACGCGATCGTCTTCCTGGCGTCGGACGAAGCCGCCATGATGACCGGCTCGGAGGTAGTCATCGACGGGGGCTTGAGCTGCGGCTACACGCCGAGGGCGACCAGCGACGAGAAGTAGGCGGACGAGATGGAACGTTCATCGCCGCCGGGCGTCACTCCAGGTATTTCAGTTCCCGGTCCGGCTCTATTCCGGGACCCGGAAGGTACGGTCATAGATCCGGCCGAGACCGATATCGCCGAGCGCCTTCACGCTCATTCCGCGGATGGACCGTTCACGCGCATCTCTGCATCTTGCGCGGCGCCGGCGGTCGAAAAGCAGGCGCAGCGGGGTCCTTGTCTCCAAAGCCATCCGCTTGATCGTCGAACGGATGGAGGCCCGCCGGGGGCGGTATCCGCGGCCGCTAACGAGTTCGCCCATGTTTTGAGCTCCCTTAGCGAGGTAAAACGCTTTGCGCCAACTGTCCGAAATCGTATCTTGGCGGCGGCCCGAATTCCGTTATCCCGTTCACACTCCAAATTAAATTTTCGCAATGAAACCGGGCCGGTGGAAGTAGCGTGGGGAGAGGATCAAGAGCAATGTCGAGGGCCGGCATTCGTGAACTGCTGACCACCAATTCCCTGTTCCGAGACCTGGCGGACGAGGTCATCGACAAGATCGCCGATCTGGCGGTGACCCGGGAGTTGGCCGCCGGTCAGATCCTGTTTTCCAAGGGAGATCCCGGGGACGCGCTTTACGGCGTGATATCAGGGCGTATCCGGATCAGCGCCGGCGCGCCGAGCGGCAAGGAAGTGGTGCTCAACACCATCGAGGCCGGACAGGTATTCGGCGAGATCGCGCTTCTGGATGGCCGGCCCCGGACGGCGGACGCGGTGGCGGCGGTGAATTCGGAACTCATGCGCATCCAGCGCCGGGACTTCGTCCGTTATATGGAGAGCGAACCCCGCCTCGCGACCCACCTGTTGGAGATGCTCTGCCAGCGGGTGCGGGCGACCAGCGAATTGGTCGAGGATTCGGCGTTTCTCGCCCTGCCGGCGCGTCTGGCCAAGCGGCTGCTAAGCATGTCCGGCTATCCGGGCGATCCCGGCGGCGATATGGAAGAGATTGATTTCGACGATTTGGAACTCAAGATCTCTCAGCAGGAACTGGGTCAGCTCATGGATTCGTCCCGCGAAGCGGTCAACAAGCACCTCCAGAACTGGCGCCGCCGGGGCTGGGTCGAACTTAGCCGCAACCGGGTGACCATCGTCGACCCCGGGGCCCTGTCCGATCTCGTCGAGCGGGAACTGGACGGTTAATTCCGGCAATCGTCATGCCCCGGCCCACCGGACCGGGCAAGGACGCGACAAATAGGGATGATCTAGTCTTCGATCTCCACCCACACCGGAGTGTGGTCGGAGGCCTTCTCCCAGCCCCGCGGGGTCTTGTCGATCTCGCAGGCGATGAGCCGGTCGGCGGCCTGCGGCGACAGCAGGATGTGGTCGATGCGCAGCCCGTTGTCCTTGTTCCACGCGCCGGCGCGGTAATCCCACCACGAGTACTTGCCCTCTTCGTCGCCGTGCAGCGCCCGCCAGGCCTCGATGACGCCCAGGTGGAGGATCTTCCGAAAGGCCGCCCGGGACTCGGGCCGCAACTGGGCATCGTCCGCCCAACCCACCGGATCGAAGGCGTCGCGATCGTCCGGCGTTACGTTATAGTCGCCCCCGAGCACGAAGGCGTCCTCGGTTTCGAGCAGGTCCCCGACATGTTTATGGAGGCGTTCCAGCCACCTGAGCTTGTAGGTGAACTTGTCGCTGTCCGTCGGGTTGCCGTTGGGCAGATAGATCGACGCCACCCGGGCCGACCCGGTGAACGCCTCGATGTAGCGCGCCTGGTCGTCATTCTCGTCGCCGGGCAGCGCGGTCAGCTCCACATCGATGGGGTATTTGGACAGGATGGCGACGCCGTTGTAGGTCTTCTGGCCCGAAATGGCGATGTTGTAGCCCTTGTCCTCGATGGGCCCGCGCGGAAACGTCTCCTCGGTGCTCTTGATCTCCTGCAACAGGGCGACGTCGGGCTGAAAGTCGTCGAGCCACTTTAGGACGTGCTCGAGCCGCGCCTTCACCGAGTTCACATTCCAGGTCGCGATCTTCAAGGGAGGTCTCCGAAACAAGAAAGGCCCGCGTTCGGCGGGCCTCCTGTTTAGCACGGGGGGAGGCGGGATCAGACAGAAAAAGACACCCCGCAGCCGCAGGCCGAGGAGGCTTGCGGGTTGTTGAGCCGAAAGCTGGCGCCGATCAGATCGTCGACGAAGTCGACCTCCGAGCCGTCGATCAGGCCGAGGGACATTTCGTCGACCACCACCTTGATGCCGTGACCTTCGTAGATCCGGTCATCGTCGTTGGTGGCGTCGTCGAGATCGAAGCTGTAGGAAAAACCCGAGCAGCCGCCCGCATACACGGAAACCCGGAGCATGTTCCCGTCTTCGCCTTCCTGGGCGATGATCTCGGAAACTCGCTTGGCGGCGTTTTCGGTAATGGTCAGACCGGCCTCGGCGCTCATTCCATTCATTCCTAAAAAACGGCGATTCGCACTAAATCTAGCGCTATTTCAAGCTTATGTAATCCCATATCGGCGGTTGTCAAACCCTTCCCCGCATACGTTGCGCCGCCCGGGAACCCGTCCTATTGTGCCGCGAGACAAGGGTTCCGGAGCAGAGGCAATGCTGACCCAGCCCCCAACGGATACCACCCGCGCCCCGTATGCCAGCCGGCCCGATGAAAGCCGGGGGCGGTTCCACGACGAGCCGGAAAGCTCGACCCGGACCTGTTTTCAACGGGACCGGGACCGGATCGTCCACTCGGCGGCCTTCCGGCGCCTCGAATACAAGACCCAGGTATTCGTCAATCACGAGGGCGACTATTACCGGACCCGCCTCACGCACTCCCTGGAGGTCGCGCAAATCGCGCGCTCCATTGCCCGGTCCCTCCATCTTGACGAGGATTTGGCGGAGGCGCTGGCGCTGGCCCACGATCTCGGACACCCGCCCTTCGGCCATGCGGGCGAGGACGCGCTTTCGGAGCTCATGGCGCCGTTTGGCGGGTTCGACCACAACGCCCAGTCGCTGGCCGTCGTAACCCGGCTCGAACACCGGTATCCCGAATTCGACGGCCTCAACCTGACCTGGGAGACCCTGGAAGGCATCGTGAAGCATAACGGCCCGCTGACCGGCCCGAAGGTGGACCGTGAGGTGCCGGGTGATATCGCGGCATATGTGGCCCGGCACGATCTGGAGTTGGGAACCTATGCCGGGGCGGAGGCCCAGGTGGCGGCGCTCGCCGATGACATCGCCTACAACAACCATGACATCGATGACGGGCTTCGGGCCGGTCTGTTCTCGGTCGAGGATATTTCGGAGGTGCCCATGGTCGGCGATATTTTCGCCGGCGTGGACAAGGACCATCCGGACCTCGACAGGTCGCGGCGCAAGCACGAAGCCATCCGGCGCATGATCGGAGGATGGGTCGGCGACGCGCTTGCCGAGTCCCGCCGCCGGCTGGCCGACGCCAAGCCTGCCTCGGCGGACGAAGTGCGTGGCCTGGATCGGCCGGTGATCGCCCTGTCGGACGCCATGCGCGAGATGGACAGCCGGCTCAAACGCTTTCTGTTCGACAACATGTACCGCCACTGCCGGGTGAACCGGATGACCAACGAGGCGCACCGCGTCGTCCGCGACCTGTTCACGCTGTTGCTCGGTGAGCCCCAAAGCCTGCCGATGGCGTGGCAGGCGCGGGTCGGCGCGCCGGGCAGTGCCGAAACCGCCAAAGCGGTCGCCGACTACATTGCCGGCATGACCGACCGGTTTGCGCTCGACGAACATGCACGGCTGATCGACGTTGGGGCCGGAACCTCGTGAGCCGCAAATCCTGATCGACCTTTTGGAATTGAGGTCTTAAAAGACCGCCTCATGGATCCCTTTCAACTCCTGAAATCACGTCTGACCGGCATTCTCGACGAACTCGCCGAGGCCGGCACACTGCCACACGGCTTGGACTATGGACGGGTCAATGTCGAGCCGCCGCGGGAAGCCGAACACGGCGACGTTGCCACCAACGCGGCCATGGTTCTGGCCAAACCGGCGGAGATGAAGCCGCGCGACCTCGCGGAAGCCATTGCCGGCAAATTCACCGGATTTGACGATGTAACCGCGGCGGAGGTGGCGGGGCCCGGCTTCATCAATCTCAGACTTGCGCCGGCCTTCTGGCAGGCGCGGATCGGGGACATCCTCGGTGCAGGTACGGCTTATGGAGACTCCCAACTCGGCGCGGGCCGAAAGGTCAACGTGGAATATGTCTCGGCCAATCCCACGGGTCCCCTGCATGTGGGCCACGGGCGGGGCGCGGTGGTGGGCGACGCCTTGGCCGCGCTGCTCGCCAAGGCCGGTTTCGCGGTGACCAAGGAATATTACGTCAACGATGCCGGCGCCCAGGTCGAGGCCCTGGCGCGTTCTCTTCATTTCCGCTATTGGGAAGCGCTTGGTCTGCAAGTGGGCGAAATGCCGGAAGGCATGTACCCGGGCGAATACCTGATCCCGGTGGCCGGGAAGCTGGCTGAAAAAGACCGTTCCGATTGGCCGGCCGCCCCAACGAAAAAAAGAATGCTGGGCGAGAGCTTCCTGCTCGAACAGTTCCGGGAGATTGCGGTCGATGCGATGATGGAGATGATCCGCGAGGATCTCGCGGCGCTGGGCATCGCTTTCGACCGATTCTCATCGGAGCGTGCGCTCGTCGAGGCGGGCGGCGTCGACAAGGTGTTGGAGGATTTGGAAAGCCGGGATCTGGTCTATACGGGCACTTTGGATCCGCCCAAGGGCAAGGAGCCCGACGATTGGGAGCCGAGGCCCCAGCTTCTGTTCCGGGCTTCCGATTTCGGTGACGATGTCGACCGGCCGCTCAAGAAGTCGGATGGGTCGTGGACCTACTTCGCCACCGACATGGCCTATCACTTCGACAAATACAGCCGCGGCTACCGGGACATGATCGACGTTTGGGGCGCCGACCACGGCGGCTACGTGAAGCGTATGCAGGCCGCCGTCAAGGCGCTTACCGCCGGCGGCGACCTCGATGTGAAGCTTTGCCAGATGGTCAATCTGATGGATGGCGGCGAGCCGGTGAAGATGTCGAAGCGCGCCGGCACATTCGTGACCCTCCGCGAAGTCATCGACGAGGTCGGCAAGGACGTGGTTCGCTTCATCATGCTGACCCGCAAAAACGATGCCCAGCTCGACTTCGACCTCAAGAAGGTGCTGGAGCAGAGCCGCGACAATCCCGTGTTCTATGTCCAGTACTCCCATGCCCGCTGTCATTCCGTGCTGCGCCACGCAGCCGAGATGTTCCCGGACGAGGATTTCTCGCCGGCCGCCCTGATGGGCGCGAATTTGGGTCTCCTCGCCGACGAGGCCGAGCTCGACCTGATCAAATCCATGGCCGAGTGGCCGCGGGTGGTGGAGGGCGCCGCCGAGGCGCATGAACCCCACCGAATCGCGTATTATCTTCTGGACGTGTCCGGGCTGTTTCATGCCCTTTGGACCAAGGGAACCCGCGAAGACGCAAGTTTACGGTTTCTCAACGAACAGGACTTAGGGTTAACAAAAGCACGTTTGGCATTGGTGCGGGGCCTTGCGCTCGTCATCGCCTCCGGTCTTGAGGTAATGGGCGTGGCGCCCGTTGAGGAGATGCGCTGATGATCACAGATGACCACAGCCGGGAACCACGTGACGAGCCGGTCCTAGAGCGGCCCATCGACCCTGTTCCCGCGACGGAAACCGGTCCGGAGGATCGTTCCGATACCCTGGCGTTCGAGCCCGTCCAGCGGCGCCGTCCCAAGCGGCGCATCGGACGGACCCTTATCATATTGGTGCTGTTCGTCGGCGCCGGCGCCGGCGCCTGGGCCCGCTGGGGCGACCAATTGCGCCTGGCGCCGACGGATGAAGTTCCGGTGGTGCGCGCCGATGCCGCCCCCATCAAGGTCAAGCCCGATCAGCCGGGCGGCCTCGATATTCCGAATCGGGACAAGCTGGTCTATGACCGGTTGGAATCGCTGCCGCCGCCGCCGCGGGCCGAGAACCTGCTGCCCCGGCCCGAGGCCCCGCTGCTGCCGCCCAGTGCGCGGCCCAATGCACCGACCGGCGCGCCCGCCGACCGGTCGGCTGCCGCGGCGCCTGCGAAAACCGCCGAAGCGAAAACCGTCGAAGCGACGACGTCCGCGCCGCCAAAACCGCTAAAACCGCCAAAAACAATGGCCGCCGATAACGTCCCGAAGATCGAGCGTCCAAAACCGGTCAAGATTGCCGTGGTGAAGAAGCCGTTACCGCCGCCCGCCCCGCCGGCCATGAAGACGAGACCCAAAGTGGCTGCCGCGCCGCCGGCCAAGCCCGTGGCGTCCGTGCGAAAATCCGCCGCGCCCGCCCCGCCGGCCATGAAGACGAGACCCAAAGTGGCTGCCGTGCCGCCGGCCAAGCCTATGGCATCCGCGCCGAAATCCGCAGCGTCCGGCGCCGGATCGGCCGGCAATGGATACCGCGTTCAGTTGGCCGCCCTCCGCTCCAATATGGATGCGCGGCGGGAGTGGACCCGGTTGAGCACCCGTCATTCCGGTCTGCTGGGCCGGTTGCGGCACTCCGTCGTCCGGGCCGACCTGGGTGACAAGGGTATCTACTACCGTCTTCGCGCCGGGCCCCTGGAGAACAAGGCGGCCGCAAGGACCCTCTGCGGGGAGCTTACCAAGATCAAGGTCGGCTGCCTGGTCGTGCGGCCGGGCCGTTAGGCGGTGAGCCAGGCGCCGCCCCGGGCGGTCATTCTTGGGTGCGCCGGGCCGGAAGTCTCAGAACAGGAAAAGCGGTTCTTCGCCGAGGCCGATCCCCTCGGGTTCATTCTATTTGCCCGCAATTGCCGGACGCCCGGCCAGGTGCGGACGCTGGCCGCCGATTTGCGCGCGAGCGTCGAACGGGACGATGCCCCGGTCCTCATCGACCAGGAAGGCGGACGGGTTGCCCGTCTTGGTCCGCCCCACTGGCGGACGCCGCCCGCGGGGCGCAAATTCGGCGAGCATTATGATCGCGACGCGGCAATGGCGGTCGAGGCCGCGCGGGTCAACTCGCAGTTGATCGCCGCGGAACTCGCCGATCTCGGCATCGATGTGGACTGCCTGCCGGTCCTGGATGTGCCCCGGCCCGGCGCCGACCCGATCATCGGGGACCGGGCCTATCACACCGGCCCGGATACCGTCGCGGCCCTCGGACGCGCCGCCGCCGAAGGCCTGCTGGCAGGCGGCGTGCTGCCGGTGATCAAGCACATCCCCGGCCACGGGCGCGCAAACGTCGATAGTCACGAGGCGCTGCCGGTGGTGGACACCCCGTTGGGCGAATTGGACGAAACCGATTTCGAGCCCTTCCGCGCGCTCGCCGACATGCCGTGGGCGATGACCGCTCATGTGGTCTATTCGGAAATCGATGGGGATGCGCCGGCGACGTTGTCGCCCCATATTCTCACCGAGATCGTTCGGCATCGGATCGGGTTCGAAGGCTTGCTGGTATCCGACGATCTTTCCATGAAGGCGCTTCGCGGTTCCATGACCGGCCGGGCCGCAGGCGCGCTGGCGGCCGGCTGTGACGTTGCGCTTCATTGCAACGGCGACATGGCCGAAATGGAGGCCGTGGCGGCCGGCTCGGCGCCGCTCACCGAGGCCGCACTGGCCCGATTGGACCGTGGCCGGGAAATGGCCGATTCGCCCGATTCGCCGGATTTTGCGGCCTTGAGCGCGAAATTGGCCGCCCTGATGCCGGAGACCGCCGGCTGATGGATATCGCCGGGATCATCTACAGCGCATCCACCTGGGTCCTGCCCGTGCTGTTCGCCGTTACGCTCCACGAGGCGGCGCACGGCTGGGTGGCATGGAAGCTCGGTGATGATACGGCCTACAAGGCAGGCCGGGTGACCTTCAATCCGATCAAGCACATCGATCCCTTCGGCACCATTCTGCTGCCGGCCATGCTGCTGCTGGCCTCCGGCGGCCGCATGATGTTCGGCGCCGCCAAGCCCGTACCCGTTAGTTTCTGGCGGTTACGCAACGTCCGGCGGGACACCATCCTGGTCGCCGCGGCCGGGCCCGGCACCAATCTGATCCTTGCCGTTGTCTCGATGGCGCTGCTGGCGTTCATGCTGCCCGCCGATGGACCCGTCGAGCAATGGGTCATCCGCACCCTGGGTTTATCCGTCTGGTTCAATATTCTGCTGGCCGTCTTCAACATGTTCCCGCTGCCGCCCCTCGACGGCAGCCGAGTGGTGATGGCGCTGCTGCCCTATACCGTTGCCGAACGCTACATGCGTTTGGAGCGCTGGGGATTCGTCATTATCATAGTCGCACTCTTCGTGCTTCCCTGGCTGGGCGGCATGGCGGGGATGGATCTAAACATTTTCTGGTGGCTGATCGGCAATCCGTCCGAAGCCATCATGAGATTTCTCGGCGGCTTGTTTGGACTGAACCTGAGGGCATGAACGAATCCATCGAAGAATTCGAGGGGCGTCCCGAGGAGACCCGGGCGGCGGTCGAGGGCGACCTGGTGCTCGACGTCGGCGGTTTCGAGGGACCCATCGATGTCCTGCTGGTGCTCGCCCGCGAGCAGAAGGTCGACCTCACCCAGATTTCCATTCTCGAACTCGCGGACCAATACCTGGCTTGGGTTTCCGAGGTGCGGCTCACCAATATGGAACTGGCGGCCGACTATTTGGTGATGGCGGCTTGGCTCGCCTACCTGAAATCCCGGTTGTTGCTCCCCGACCTCGGCGAAGAAGAAGAGCCGACCGGTGAGGAACTTGCCGCCGCGCTTGCCTACCAGCTCCAGCGGCTGGAGGCCATGCAGGAAGCAGGCGCGCGCCTGATGGCGCGGAACCGGCTGGGCGAGGACTTCTTCAAGCGCGGCGCACCGGAGAAGTTCGCCTATGTCAACAAGCCCGAGCTCGACGCGACCCTCTACGAACTCTTGAAGGCTTACGGCGATCAGCAGCGCCGCGCGGAAGCCGCGACCCTCCGTATCCAGCCGAGCCAGCTTTTCTCGCCCGACGAGGCGCTGAAGCGGATGGTCGGCATGATGGGCGATATTCCCGACTGGGCGAACCTGATCACCTTCCTGCCGCAAAACCTGGCCGACGAGGTGATCCGCAGGTCGGCGCTGGCGTCCACCTTCGCCGCCGCTTTGCAGCTTGCCAAGGAGGGCAAGCTGGATATCCGCCAAGGCCAAACCTACGGTCCGATTTTCGTCCGGGCCACCGACAACATGACGGAGGCTGGTTGAGTGTCCGAAGAACAACAGGTTGATCCGCAGCATCTAAGACTTCTGGAGGCGCTGGTTTTCGCCTCCGCCGATCCGGTGCCCGAAAAGGCGATGGCCGACCGGCTGCCCGACGATGCCGATATTCCGGCCCTGGTATCGGCGTTGCGGGCTCTCTATGAGGGGCGGGGGGTGGAGCTCAGGAAAGTGGGCGCCGCCTGGGCGTTCCGCACCGCCGAGGATCTGGGGCCGATGCTCAACGTGGAGCGGACCGTATCGCGCAAACTCTCCCGCGCGGCCCTCGAGACCATGGCCATCGTCGCCTACCACCAGCCGGTAACCCGGGCCGAGATCGAGGAAATCCGCGGCGTCTCATTGAGCAAGGGGACCATCGACAATCTATTCGAAGCGGGCTGGATCAAGCCCAAGGGGCGGCGGCGTACGCCGGGCCGCCCGGTGACTTGGGGCACGACCGAAGGCTTTTTGGATCAGTTCGGCCTGGAAAATCTGGACGACCTGCCGGGCCTCGATGAATTGAAGGCCGCCGGGCTGCTCGATAAGCGGGCGGCGATCGCCTCCGTCGGCGGCGCCGGCAGGGCTGACGCCGACGACGGCGATGTCTTCGATGACGATGAGCCGTTGATGGCCGAGCCCCTCGATCCCGATGACGGCACGGGAGACGATGGGGAGCCCTTGGGCGCCTCACCCGATTGAGTCCGCTAGCGCCGCCGCCTCTGCGTCACCATTTGGGGCGGGAAGCGGGTCCGGGCGCAAATGGCCGGCGGCCCGCCGGAATGGGAGAACCAGCGCCGGTCACGGCCGTTTGTCCGGCATTTTCCGGCTTTGATTGCGGGGGGAGGGGCCTTCTGCCATTATGCGCCGCAACATAGATTGCCAAGCGAGGAGACATATCGATGGGAATCGGTATCTGGCAGGTCGTCCTGATTTTAGTAATCGTCCTGATCATTTTCGGCGCCGGTAAGCTGCCGCGGGTGATGGGCGATGTCGCCAAGGGCGTTAAGAATTTCAAGGCCGGCATGCAGGACGAAGTGACCGACGCTGGTTCCGGCGCCAACAGGAACTCAACGGATGCGCCCGAGGTCCGGCCGGTCGAGGCGCAAGCCGCCGCCGTCGAAACCTCCGAGAGTACGTCCGAGAAAAAGGAAGACGCGGCGAAGACATGAGCCCGGGGACGATCCCGACAGGGATGGGGATCGCCGGCCCATTCGCCTGAACCCTTGGGTGAGCCATGTTCGATATCGGTTGGACCGAGATCGCTATTATCGCCGTCGTGGCCATCATCGTGATCGGCCCCAAGGATTTGCCGCGCGTGCTCCGCACCCTCGGCGAGTACGTGGGCAAGGCGAAGGCGATGACCAACGAGTTCCGCCGCCACGTGGACGACATGATCCGCGAGACCGAGCTCGACGAGGTCAAGAAGCAGATCGATGCCGCGTCCAACCCCGACATCGAGGGCTACCTGGAAAACACCATCGACCCCAAGGGTGAGATCAAACAAACCCTCGAGGACGACTTCCGGGATATCAACGCCGATTGGGCGGAAGACGGCGAGGCGCTGGCCAAGGCGGAAGCCGCCATGGAAGACGAAGCGGCCTCGGCGATGGACGACTTCGAGCCGGTCGCCGGACCGGAGGCCGAGCCGGACGAGCAGCCTGAATCCCAGCCCGGGAAGAGAGAGGCGGGCTGATGGCGCGGACCGTCGCTTCCAGCCGCATGCCCCTGATGGACCACATCGTGGAGCTCAGGAACCGGCTGATGTATTCGGTGGCGGCCCTGTTCGTGGTCTTCCTGGCGACCTACTTCTTCTCTCAGGACATTTACGGATTTCTCGTGCGGCCCCTGGCCGACATCCTGGCCGACCAGGAGGGCGGCAACCGGCGGCTGATCTATACGGCGCTTCACGAGGCCTTCTTCACCTACATCAAGGTGGCGTTCTTCGCCGCCTTGTTCATCGCCTTTCCGTTCATCGCCAATCAGTTCTGGCGGTTCGTGGCCCCCGGCCTCTACCGGGAAGAGAAGAAGGCGCTGCTGCCCTATCTCATCCTTTCGCCGATCCTGTTCTTCATCGGCGGCGCGCTGGTCTACTACTTCATCTTTCCCCTGGCGTGGAAGTTCTTCATCTCCTTCGAGACCGCCGATATCGCCGGCGGCGTCGCCATCCAGCTGGAAGCCAAGGTGAACGAATACCTGTCGCTCGTCATGCGGCTGATCTTCGCCTTCGGGATTTCCTTCCAGCTTCCCATCCTGCTGACCCTGATGGCCCACGCGGGGCTGGCTACGTCCCGGGGCCTCGCCGCAAAACGCAAGTACGCGCTGGTGATGGTGTTCATCGCCGCCGCCATCCTGACGCCCCCCGACCTGATCAGCCAGATCGGCCTCGCCATCCCGATCATCATCCTCTACGAGGCGTCCATCGTCTCCGTCCGCATGGTCGAGAAGTCCAAGGCGGCCAAGGCCAAGCTGGCCGGCAAGGACGAAGAGGACGAATTCCCGGAAGAGACGGACTTTAATTTGGGGTAGAAATACTGCCTAAGTTAGTTGCCGGGATCGGCAGCTGGCTATTCGCTCGCGTCCTCGGGAGGCTCAACGTGATCCACGAACTTGCTCCAATCCTCGAAGCCCTCGAATGGGCCCTCAGTGTCCAAAATCTGTTGAACTAATTCGTCGCGCCGCTCTGGGCTTTTGCAGACTTCGGAGTACAGTCCAAGAAGTTGAATGCCGGTAATCGCACAGTGGCCGCGTTGTTCGGATATCCGTAACGTATCGCCAGGCCACGGATTTCCTGTTCTGTCCACCAGTTTTGTTTCCTTGAAGGGATTACCTACCAGAATTCCCTTCGCATCTTTTCCTTCGTTTGCCTCGAGATCAGCAACCCACTGGTTTAGTGCGCGGACGTGATCCTCCTTTATCCCGCCCTTCGTGCCCTGAACCTCAATTGCGAACAGCTTGTCCTTGAATGTCGCCTTTCGATCAACACGCTTTTTGGGACCCGGTTCAACATCAAACCCCAACTCCGTAAGTACATTATCGACAACCTGCTCTAGTGGCGTATCGCCACCTGCAAACAGTAGCTTCAGTCTGTTGCAGCGAGAGAGTGCTTCTTCTGCATCGGAGATTTTGGTCTCTATTGCGGACCGCTCAGCAACTAGATTCTCAATCGCTTCTTCGATATCGGCCTCTCCCGCCACACGATAATCGTTGCACCACTCTTGCAACGTAGTCTGTTTGGTCGGACCGGCTGTCAGTTCGCGATAGAGTTGAACCGTACTTTCGACAAACACGTCAGCGCTGATACCAACCGGTGCTGATCCTAGTTTATCAACGGCTGCGACAGGCGTTATGACACAGAACCCCCCATTTGCCGTTGTACCCATCAACCCTACGGCCTCATCCTCATCGCCTACCACGTGAGCAATTACCAGCAAGCGTTCCGGTTCAATTACAGCTTCATACGCCCACACTCCTTTGGTATTCGCAAAGAAGGTGCACGTAGAGCTTGGGCCTGACTCTTGAATATTCTTCCCGCGTCCGGTTCGTGTTCCGTCTCCACCCCAAGGAAAAAAGTCATTTATGTCGATGGTTCGATTGTAAACCCCATCTGGGACTTCAAAAGTCGGCATATGGCGTGCGAACACAAGGACAAAACCGCCTCGTTCAAAATATCGATTCAAATTTGCTGCGAATTGGCCAAGCCGTTTTTTTAATTGTTCCGCAGGTCCGTAGTCGAGATTAAGTTCATTGTCGCTTTGACGTATTCTGTAATCAAACTCGTTCCCGCGGAGGCAACCCATGGGGTCAATTATGACAATGTCGAAGTCGCCGAAGTGGTCCGGAGTATAAAAATCGGCACACGTGACTTGCTCGTGGCTAAGTTTGCAACCAACCGCCAATATTCGTGTGTCTTTTCCTGCCTTCGTAGCTGTCATTTTCGCCTACAAGCTTTGGATGCCAAGACCTGCCGGTGACTCTAAATTGTTGGGTGCAGGTATCAAGACCGTGCTTGGAACGGCAAAGTTTGGCCAAGGGGAAGACGAATTCCCGGAAGAGACGGACTTTAACCTCACCTAAACCCTTTTCCGGCATCAGGTTCCATTGAGATTCGGCCCGGGGCGCGCAGGCGAGCGTGTTGCCCGGGGCTTTTGGCGCGCCTATAAACCCCGCGGGTTTTCCGGCGAGACGGAAGGTCCGCCCATCCTTGGTTCACCGGGCGCCGGCCCGGATGGGGAAAGACGATGCACGATATCAGATGGATCAGGGACGATCCCGAGGCCTTCGACGCCGCCATGGCGCGTCGCGGCGTGGAGCCCCTGTCCGCCCGGGTGATCGAGATGGACGCCAAGCGCCGCGAGGCCCAGACCGAGGCCCAGGAGCTGCAAACCCGGCGCAACGAGCTCTCCAAACAGATCGGCCAAGCCAAGTCGAAGGGCGAGGACGCCCAAGCGTTGATGGACGAGGTCGCCGCCGGCAAGGACGCGCAAGCCGCCGCCGAGGCCGCCGCCAAGGAGGCGGGGGACCGGGTGGACGAGCTGCTGTCGGGCATCCCCAATGCCCTGGATGGGGACGTGCCCGACGGCGCCGACGAGGACGACAACCGGGAACTCCGCAGCTGGGGCGAGCGCCGCCAATTCGATTTCGAGGCGCGCGAGCACGACGATCTGGGCGAAGCGCTGGGGCTGATGGATTTCGAGCGGGCGGCCGGGATGTCCGGCGCCCGGTTCGTGATCCTGACCGGCGCGCTGGCGCGGCTCGAGCGGGCCATCGGCGACTTCATGCTCGACGTCCAGACCCAGGAGTTCGGTTATACCGAGGTGTCGCCGCCGCTGCTGGTCCGCGACCAAGCACTCTTCGGCACCGGCCAACTGCCCAAGTTCGGCGATGACCTGTTCAAGACCGACGAGGGCCGCTGGATGATCCCCACCGCCGAGGTCCCGCTCACCAACATGGCGGCCGGCGAAATCCTCGACGAGGACGATCTGCCGATGCGCTACACCGCCCGGACGCCGTGCTTCCGCTCCGAGGCCGGCGCATCGGGCAAGGACACCAAGGGCATGATCCGCCAGCACCAGTTCACCAAGGTGGAGCTGGTAAGCATCGCCCACCCGGACAAGTCGGCGGAAGAGCACGAGCGCATGACCGAATGCGCCGAAGCCATCCTCCAGCGGCTGGAGTTGCCCTACCGGACCATGGTGCTGTGTTCCGGCGACACCGGCTTCTCGGCCCGCAAGACCTACGACATCGAGGTCTGGCTGCCGGGGCAGGGGCGCTACCGGGAAATCTCGTCCTGCTCCAACTGCGGCGATTTCCAGAGCAGGCGGATGAAGGCCCGCTACCGGCCCGGGGAAGGTAAAGGGACGCGGTTCGTCCACACCCTCAACGGTTCCGGGCTCGCCGTCGGGCGGACCCTGATCGCGGTGATGGAGAACGGCCAGCGGAAGGACGGCTCCATCGTCCTGCCCCGGTCCCTGCAACCCTACATGAACGGCTTGGAGGTCCTGACGCCCGATGCTTAAGGCGCCCCTCGATCTCAAGAAGGCCCGGGTGCTGATCTCCAACGACGACGGCATCGGCGCCGAGGGATTGAAGCGCCTTGTTTCCATCGCCAGGAAGATCGCCGGCGAGGTATGGGTGGTGGCCCCCGAGACCGAACAGAGCGGCACCGGTCATTCCCTGACCCTCCGGCGCCCGCTGCGCATCCGCAAGGTGGCGCCCCGCACGTTCGCCGTCGACGGCACGCCCACCGACTGCGTCCTGCTGGCGGTCAACCAGATCATGAAGGACAAGCGGCCCGATCTGGTGTTGTCCGGGATCAACCGGGGCGAAAACGTGGGCGAGGACATGACCTATTCGGGGACCATCGCCGCGGCCATGGAGGCGACCCTGTTCCGAATCCCGGCCATCGCCTTGTCCCAATACGTCGCCGAGGATGGCTGGGGCCTGGACTCCAAGCCCGACTGGACGGTGGCGGAGAAATTCGCAGCCCAGGTGATCAAGCGGGTGGTCACCATCGACTGGCCCCGGGACGTGCTGATGAACGTCAACTTCCCGGATGGCCCGGCGAACAAGGTAAAGGGCATCGAAATCACCCGCGAGGGCCGCCGCAAGATCGGCGATCACGTGATCGAAAGCGCCGACCCCAGGGGCGAGCCCTATTACTGGATCGGAGCCCAGCAAAGCTCGCCCCGATACGCCCGCGGCACCGACTTGGACGCCATTCAGCGGCGAATGGTGTCGGTGACGCCGTTGTCCATCGACCTGACCCACCGCCCGACCATGAATGCGCTCAAGGCGAAGCTACAGAAAGGACGCTGAGCATGGATATGCCCGTTTCCGATCCCACTGCCGACAGCAAGGCCCGGCTGATCATGACGCTGCGCTCCGCCGGGGTGACGGACACCGCGGTCGTCGCGGCGATGGAGCAGATTCCGCGGGAAATGTTCGTGCCCGAGTTCTTTCTGGACCAGGCCTATGACGACGTGACCCTGCCCATCGGCCATCATCAGACCCTGAGCCAGCCGGGCATCGTCGGCATCATGACCGAGGCGCTGCGGTTGACCGACCGGCACAAGGTCCTGGAGGTGGGCACCGGATCGGGCTACCAGACGGCGGTGCTCTCACGATTGGCGCGGCGGGTCTACACCATCGAGCGCCACGGGCCGCTGATGGAAGAGGCGGAGGCGCGGCTGGAAGAGTTGCGGGTCCGCAACGTCACCACGCAGACCGGTGACGGCACCCTGGGCTGGCCCGAACAGGCGCCCTTCGACCGCATAATCGTAACCGCCGCCGCCGCCGACATACCGCCGATCCTCGCCGATCAACTGCGCGAGGAGGGCGTTATGCTGGTGCCCGTTGCCAGCGATCCCGAGAACCAAGCCATCGTCAGGGTCACCCGCACCGCCGAGGGGTTCGAGACCGAGGAAATCCGGACCGTCCGTTTCGTCCCCCTGATCCCCGAAGAGGGGGCGGCGTAGTGGCAGGAAAATTATCCCGTCATGCCCCGCCTTTGCGCGGGGCATCCAGTGATCTTGAATGAGGGTATGGCTGGATGGGTCTATATCGTAACCAACAAACGGAACGGCACCCTCTACGTTGGCGTGACCGGAGACATCCAACGTCGGGCACACGAGCACAGGACAAAGCAAATAGATGGCTTCTCCAAGCGGTATGGCCTTACCCGGCTAGTTCATGTGGAGCATCACGATGACATACGGGATGCCATCCAGCGCGAGAAGCGCATCAAGCATTGGTCGCGAAAACAGAAGCTAAAGTTGATCGAGAGTACGAATCCCGGATGGAACGACCTGTACGACACACTGAACTGACTGGATACCCCGGGCTTCGCCGGGGTATGACGCGGTTATGTGCGTTCGTACTGCTGCTGGGCCTCACCGCCTGCGGCAACCTGGAATGGCCGCCGTCGTCCGGGCCGGTACTGTCCAATCCGCCCAATACCGCCTCGCGCGGCACCATCCGCCAGGTGCCGCAGAAGCGCACCGGCGGCATGGTGATCGTCAAACGGGGGGATTCGCTCTATTCGCTGTCGCGCCGGCACGAAGTGTCCCTCCGCGGCTTGATCGAGGCCAACAATGTCCGCCCGCCCTATAAACTGAGGCCCGGCCAGCGTCTGGTGCTGCCCGCCCCGCGGGAGCATGTGGTGCGGGCCGGCGATACCCTCTACGACATTTCCCGGGCTTACGGCGTCGACGTTTCAAGCCTGGCGCGGATCAACCGGATTACCGCGCCCTACCGCATCCTGCCCGGACAGACCCTGCGCCTGCCGGATACCACCAGCCCGGTTTTTACCGCGGCACGGCCGGCCTCACGCAAGTCGCCGCCTCAAACCTCACGACGGTCACCGCCCCAAACTTCCCGCAAGCCGCTGCCTCAGGTCGCATCCCGTCCGGCCTCACCCAAGCCGCCACCTCGAGCCGCGTCCCGACCGGCGCCGCGCGAGGCCGGCCCGAAACCGTCGGTCAAGCCCAAGAGCCCGGCAAGACAGGCCGTCCGTGTCCCGCCGCCGCCCCGCAAACGGGGGGGTGGGTTCGCCTGGCCGGTGCGGGGCAAGGTCCTGTCCTCCTTCGGGTCCAAAGGGGGCGGGCTGCACAATGACGGGATCAATATCGCGGCGCCCAAGGGGGCCGCGGTCAAGGCGGCCGAGACCGGTGTCGTGGCCTATGCCGGGAATGAAATTCGGGGTTACGGCAATCTATTGCTGATTCGTCATTCGGGCGGCTGGATTACCGCCTATGCGCACGCCGATAAGCTGCTGGTGCAGCGCGGGGACAAGGTGAACAAGGGGCAGGTGATCGCCCGGGTGGGCCATACAGGCAATGTGGTTTCGCCACAGCTTCATTTTGAAATCCGCAAGGGAAAACAGGCGGTCAACCCGATTCAGCACTTAGCCGGCGCGAGCGGCCCGAACGGCCGGAAATTTGCCCTAGAGCGTCTTTCCCAGCCGGCCGGCTAGATCCTGAATGAACTGCCAGGCGACGCGGCCCGAGCGCGATCCCCGGGTCATCGACCATTCGAGCGCCTGGGCGCGGAGATCGTCCGGATCCATTTCGAGGCCGAAATTCTCACAGTAGCCTTCGATAATGGCGAAATAGGTGTCCTGGTTGACCGGATGGAAACCGAGCCACAGGCCGAACCGGTCCGACAGGGAAACCTTTTCCTCCACCGATTCCGCCGGGTTGATGGCGTCGGAGCGTTCGTTTTCGATCATGCTCCGGGGCATCAGGTGCCGCCGGTTGGAGGTCGCATAGAAGATGATGTTTTCGGGCCGCCCTTCGATACCGCCTTCGAGAACCGCCTTCAGGGATTTGAAGGTGGCGTCCTCGCTCTCGAAGGACAGGTCGTCGCAGAACAAAATGCAGCGCCGCTCGAAGCCGCCCAGCACGTTGAGGAGCCGGGGCAGGGTGGGAATGTCCTCCCGGTGGATTTCGACCAGTGCCAGCGGCTGGTCGGCCTCATCGTTGATGGTGGCGTGGGCGGCCTTCACCAGTGAGCTCTTGCCGGTGCCCCGCGCGCCCCAAAGCAGCGCATTGTTGGCCGGATAACCAGCGGCGAACCGGCGGGTATTGTCGAGCAGAATATCGATTTGCCGGTCGATACCGCGCAACAGTTCGAGGGGGATACGGTTGACCTCATGGACCGGCTCCAGATGTTCGGGTTCGGTACGCCAAACGAAGGCATCGGCGCCGTCCAGGCTGTGTTCGGGCACCGGTTTCGGCGCCAGGCGCTCCAACGCGCCGGCAATCCGGGTCAGCAGAGGTTCGAGCTCACGCTCGCTCATGACAAATCCTCTTGGAAAAGCGGCGGGACACTAGCATAAAAGCCTGTCCGGTCAATGCCGTAGCCGTGATTTGGCGGGGCCGGGACGGCATGCCAAGGAGCTTGCAAATCAGGCGCTTAGCGTTTGCAACGGCGGCGATGCGGACTATATTTCGCCCGTGCACGCAAAGGGCTAGGGAGATTTCTTCATGTTCATTTCACCCGCATATGCGCAGGGCGGCGGCGGGGGCGACGGGTTTACGACCCTGATCCCGCTGGTTTTGATTTTCGCGGTGTTTTATTTCCTGTTGATCCGGCCGCAACAAAAGAAAGCCAAGGCGCATCGGGAAATGCTGGGCGCCATCCGCCGGGGTGACAAAGTGATCACCGGCGGCGGCATCATGGGGACCGTCACCAAGGTGGTGAACGATCACGAAATCGCCGTGGAGATCGCCGAGGGCATCAAGGTGAAGGTGCAGCGCGGCATGGTCGCCGGCGTGGTGTCCAAGACCGATCCGCAGGGCGGGCAGGCCCCGGCGCCGGGTGCGCCCGGCGGCCAGCAGGGCGGCGGCGGACTCTTGGGCGGATTGTTTGGCGGCCGCCGCTGACCGGCCGCGTTAACGGCTGAATCAACAGAGGCCGCAAGACCCCATGGTCTATTTCTCCAAGTGGAAGATCCTTCTTGTTCTTGCCGTCGTGGCGCTGGGCTTCGTCTTCGCCACGCCCAACGTCATGGAGAAATCCACCGCCGAGAGCATCCCGACGTGGCTGCCCCACAAGCAGGTCAATCTGGGCCTCGATCTGCAGGGCGGCTCGCACCTGCTTCTGGAGGTGGAGACCGATGTGGTGATCAAGGAGCAACTGGAGTCCATCGTCGACGGCGTCCGGGTGGCGCTCCGCCGCGACCGGATCCGCTATACGGGCCTCGGCGTCCGCGGCCTTGGCGTCGGCGTGACGGTGCGTAATCCGGCCGACGTCGAAAAGGCTGTGCAGCTGATCCGGGACATCGACAACGGCATCGAGGTCGACACCCAGGGCAACCGGATCATTCTCAACCTCAGCGATGACGCGGTCACCGAGCGGCGGAACAATGCGCTCGCTCAATCCATCGAAATCGTCCGCCGCCGGGTGGACGAAACCGGCACCCGGGAGCCGACCATCCAGCGGCAGGGCGACAGCCGAATTCTATTGCAGCTGCCGGGCGTCGAAGACCCGGAACGGGTGAAACGGCTGTTGGGCCGGACCGCCAAGATGACGTTCCATCTGCTGTGCGAAAATCAGGATGCCGGCCAGGGCCGGGTACCGCCGGGCTGTATGGAACTGCCCGATGCGGATACCGCCAATCCTAATTCCAGCGGCACGTATCTGCTGCGCCGCCGGGTCGCCGTCAGCGGCGACCGGCTGGTGGATTCTCAAGCCTCGTTCTCGGCCCAGACCAACGAACCGGTGGTGACCTTCCGCTTCGATACGCTGGGCGGCAAGCGCTTCGGCGACATCACCCGGGACAATGTGGGCCGTCCGTTCGCCATCGTCCTCGACGGCAAGGTGATCTCGGCGCCGGTGATCCGGGAACCCATTCTCGGCGGCAACGGACAGATCAGCGGCAACTTCACCGTCACCGAGGCCAACGATCTGGCGCTGCTGTTGCGGGCCGGCGCTCTGCCGGCGCCGCTGAACATCCTCGAGGAGCGAACCGTCGGTCCCGGCCTGGGCGCGGACTCGATCGCCGCCGGCAAGGTCGCTTCGGTCATCGGCCTGATCGCGGTGGTCGTCTTCATGATCCTGGTCTACGGGTTGTTCGGCGTGTTCGCCAATGTGGCGCTGGCCGTGAATATGATTCTGATCCTTGCCGCGCTGTCCCTCTTCCAGGCGACCCTGACGCTGCCCGGTATTGCCGGGATCGTGCTCACCATCGGCATGGCGGTGGATGCCAACGTGCTGATCTTCGAGCGCATCAAGGAAGAGGTCCGTGCCGGACGAACGCCCATCTCGGCCATCGATGCGGGCTACAGCCGCGCCATCACCACCATCATCGACGCCAACCTGACGACGCTCATTGCGGCGCTGATCCTGTTCTTCTTCGGCTCCGGGCCGATCAAGGGGTTCGCGGTGACGCTTTCCATCGGAATCGTTACCTCCATGTTCACGGCGATCATGCTGACCCGGCTGTTGATCGTTACCTGGCTCAGGCGCCGGCGTCCGGCCGCGCTGCCGGTCGTGTAGGGGAGAGGACGGATGAAAAAACTCAGCCTCGTCCCCGCCAACACCAAGATCAAATTCGTCGGCCGGCGGAAACTGTTTTTCATTTTTTCGGCGCTTCTTGTCGCCGCCTCGCTGGCCCTCGGCATGACCCGCGGCCTCAACTTCGGCATCGATTTCGAAGGCGGCATCATGATCGAGGTGCGGATGCCCGAGGCCGGACGGCTGGGCGAGATGCGCTCCCAGCTCGGCAATCTCGGCTTGGGCGAAGTGACGCTCCAGGAATTCGGCTCTCCCACCGACATCCTTATCCGGGTGCAGAGGCAGGAGGGTGACGAGCGGGCTCAACAGGTCGCCATCGACAAGGTAAAAGGCACGCTCGGACCCAATGTGGAGTATCGGCGGACGGAATTCGTCGGGCCGCAGGTATCCGAGGAACTGTTCCGGGACGGCGTGCTGGCGGTGCTGTTCGCCATGACCGGCATTCTCATCTACATCTGGTTCCGGTTCGAATGGCAGTTCGGCGTCGGCGCCATCATTGCGCTGGCTCACGACGTCATCACCACTATCGGTGTGTTTTCCATCACCGGGATCGAGTTCAATTTGGCCACCGTGGCGGCGATCCTGACCATCGCGGGCTATTCCATCAACGATACGGTGGTGGTTTATGACCGGGTCCGCGAGAATTTGCGCAAGTACAAGACCATGTCGCTCGTGGAACTCCTCAATATGAGCGTCAACGAGACCTTGTCCCGGACGGTCATGACCTCGGTGACCACGCTGCTGGCGCTGCTGTCCCTCTATATTCTCGGCGGCGAGGTGATCCGAGGCTTCTCGTTCGCCCTGATCTGGGGTGTGCTTATCGGCACCTATTCCTCGATCTGCCTCGCCGTGCCGCTGTTGCTTTACCTCAACGTCAACCGCGGCACCGAAAAGGCCGTCGACAATACCCCGGGCGGCACCCCCCAAGCCGAGGCCGAGCCCGGCGAGTAATCATGTCTCTCGACATCACGCCGATGGTCCCGGCGGGACGCCAGTTGATTCACGGGTACGGCAATGGCGGCTTCCGAATCGGCGAGGAGGTGCATTCGGGCGCGGTGCTGGTGCTGATCGAAAGCACCGTTTCGTGGGATGTCGCCGCCGTCTCCGATATCAGTCTCGAAAGCCTGGCCCCGGTAATCGACGAGGACCTGGGAACGGAAATCCTGCTGATCGGCTGTGGCGCCGGCGCCCAACCCATCGACCGGTCGATCCGTGACGGATTGAAAGACGCCGGCATTGTCGCCGAATTGATGGACACGGGCGCGGCCTGCCGGACCTTCAATGTCCTGCTGGCCGAGGAACGAAGGGTTGCCGCGGCGCTCATTCCGGTCGACTGATGGGGTGTATGGCGATGAGCAGCGACACACAGGTGATTATCGTCGGCGGCGGACCGGTCGGCGTCGGCCTCGCGGTGGAGCTGGGCCTGCGCGGCGTTTCCTGCATCGTCGTCGAGCGCCGGACTGGCATGCACAACATCCCCAAGGGGCAAAATCTTACCGCCCGGACGCTGGAGCATTTCTTCAGCTGGGGAATCATCGACGAAATTCGTGCCGCCCGGGTCATGCCGACCGGCTATCCGGAGAGCGGCATCACGGCCTATGGCAACCTGCGCAGCGAGTACTGGTATGCGCCGCCGATGCGCGAAATCCTCAACCCCTATTACTTCCAGAAGAACGACCGGCTGCCCCAATACGAGATGGAGAAGGTGCTGCGCGCCAAGGCCGAGACCATTCCGGGCGTCGAGCTCCGCCTCGGTTGGGCGGCCGAAAGCGTCGCCGATCATGGTGACGGCGTCACGCTCTCCATGATCGAGGAATCGTCCGGCCGGCGCATTGAATTGACGGCGGACTATCTGGCCGGCTGTGACGGCGCCCATTCGACGGTGCGCGACCAGATCGGCATCCGGCGGTCCGGCGACGATTACGACCAGTTGATGGTTCTCGCGGTCTTCCGCTCCAAGGAGTTTCACGACGGCCTCGCCCGTTTCCCGGAGCGGTCCACCTACCGGGTGATGAAGCCGGAGTTGAACGGCTATTGGCAGTTTTTCGGCCGAATCGACGTCGGCGAAGGGTTCTTTTTCCACGCGCCCGTCCCCGCGGATACCACTCGCGAGAATTACGATTTTCTCGGGCTGCTTCATGACGCCGCGGGGTTTGAATTCCATGCGGAGTTCGATTATCTGGGCTTCTGGGACCTGCGGGTTCTGGTGGCCGAGGAATACCGCAAGGGCCGGATATTCATCGCCGGCGATGCGGCCCACTCGCACCCGCCCTATGGCGGCTTCGGCCTCAATAACGGGTTGGAGGATATTCGAAATCTGGGGTGGAAGCTGGCCGCCCGGCTCGAGGGTTGGGGCGGAGAGGCCCTGCTCGATTCGTACGGCCTGGAGCGTCAGCCCGTGTTCCGGGATATCGGAGAGAAATTGATCGGCGGCCGGATCAGGGACGACGCGGCATTCTTCGGCGAATTCAACCCGGAAAAGGACAGGGCCGCCTTCGAGGAGGCGTGGGAAAAGGAATCGGGCCGCGCCGGCGGCTTCATCCGGCGCTACGAGCCCAGCTACGGCGGCTCGCCGATCGTTGCCGCGCCCGAGGGCGCAATTACGACGGCCGTCGGCGAGCATTCGTTCGAGGCCCGCGCCGGACACCATCTGGCGCCCCGCGGCCTTTCGACGGGCTCCAACGTCTACGACGAACTCGGCGGCGGATTTACGCTGATCGCGTTGGATGCGTCGGATGATGAAATTCGGGCATTTACCGATGCGGCCGGCGAAATGGCGTTTCCCTTGAGCATTGTCCGCGATAGCGCGGCGGACGAGCGGGCCGACTACGGGCGGCGCTTTATTCTGGTCCGGCCCGACCACTTCATTGCGTGGTGCGCGAATGAACTCCCCGATGATGCGCGCGCCCTGTTCCGGTCGGTCACCGGCGCTCCATAGATGCCCGGTTTCGATGGTTTGTACTCCGTCGATGTAGGGCGCCGCCCACTATGGCGGCGGCCACACCCGAAAATGAGGGTGTGGCGGGGTGGCGCGTGATAGGCTGGCCCGGCTACCGCACCGGGAGGACGACATGGCATCAAGAGACAAACCCCCATTCAGGGCCGACCACGTGGGCAGCCTCTTGCGCCCCGCCGCCCTGGCCGAAACCAGGGAGAAACACCGGAAGGGCGAGGTGCCGGACGAGGAACTGCGCCGCGTGGAGGATGCCGCCGTCCTCGACGCCATCGGCCTGCAGGAACGGGTCGGGCTCAAGGGCATCACGGACGGGGAAATGCGCCGCGATTATTGGCACCTGGATTTCATGTGCGGCTTCGACGGCGTCGAACTCAGTCAGGAAACCTACGGCATGAAATTCAATGCCGGCATCTCGGTCGCGACGACCTATGTCGACGGCAAGGTCTCTTATCCCGAGGGCGGCAACATGCTGGACCATTTCAGGTACCTCAACTCGGAGGTCCGCGAGACCGCCAAGTTCTGTTTTCCGACGGCCGGCATGTATCACTTCCGGCCGGGCCGCGACGGCGTCAGCGAAGAGGCCTATCCGGATCTCG
The DNA here is from genome assembly GCA_965207535.1 of Rhodospirillales bacterium. Lineage (GTDB taxonomy): Bacteria > Pseudomonadota > Alphaproteobacteria > Rhodospirillales > UBA2165 > JAJDXO01. The sequence continues at coordinate 190,022 of CBDBMR010000001.1, forward strand.
AGGAATTCTGGGAAGACATGGGACAGGCCTACAATGATGCGGTGAAGGATTTCATCGCCAACGGCGCGACCTATCTGCAGATCGACGACGTCAATTTCTGCTACCTCTGCGACCAGGAGCAGCGTGAACGGGTCACGGCGAGGGGTGACGATCCCGAAGACCTTCTCGACACCTACATCAAGGTCAACAACGCCTCCATCGCCGGGCGGCCGGACAATGTCACCGTCACCACCCACATGTGCCGCGGCAATTTCCAAAGCTCGTGGATGGCGCAGGGCGGCTACGAGCCGGTGGCCGAGAAGATGTTCAACGAGACCGACGTGGACGGTTTCTTCATGGAATTCGACAGCGACCGGGCAGGGGATTTCGAGCCGCTCCGTTTCGTGCCCAAGGACAAGATGGTGGTTCTCGGCCTTGTGACGTCCAAGTTTCCCGAACTGGAGCCCAAGGACGAGCTCAAGGCCCGGGTCGAAGAGGCATCCAGGTATGTGGATATCGACCAGCTTTGCATCAGTCCCCAGTGCGGCTTTGCCAGCACCCACCACGGCAACAAGCTGAGCGAAGCCGAACAGGAAGCCAAATTGGCCCTTTGCGTCGAAGTCGCAAATGATATCTGGGGCGAGTGATTGCAGCCGGCGCGCCGCCGACGAAGCCCGCGCCAAAGCGGTGATGCAGAGAAAGGATCAGACCGGGCGCGGCAGAGCCGACAAACGGCTGTGTCTCCGGTGATAGAGGGCCCAGGTCATCCCGAATACGAGAGTGCTGATTTGGGCGCCCAGGTCCGGCACAAATAGTGCGCAGGCAAAGCCGAAGCGAACAAGGCGGTCGGCGAAACCGAGGGCATCGGTGTCGCGGCCGCTGACGACGGTGGCCAGAAGCCAAAGGGAAAACAGCAACCGGGCGAGCGCCCACAGGAACTCCGATCCCGAAAAATCAATTCCGGGCAATACCGAAAGCAGGCTTGGTTCGATCGCCAGGGCAAACGGCACCATGAGGGTTGGTAGCAGCCAGCGGTAGGCCTTGACCGCCGATCCGAGAATTTTGGTGTCAGCCAGTTTGGCCGCGGCAACCGCAACCAGTGCGGCGGGCAACAGTACCGCCGAGTAGGAAGTAAGAAACAACAGGAAAATGCCGAATTGGGCGGACGTGAAGCCGAAATTTTCTACCGCCGGACCTAGGGTTAGTATCCCCACTAACATACCAGGAAGACTGACGACCCAGGCAAGGCCGGCGGCGAGCGTGGACAGCATCGTCAAAGTTATGAACGCAATTCTGTGTTCCACCTCTGACAGCGGCTGAATTCCGAGTTTGAATATTTCCAATGCGTTGGTGAGGGTGATTCCCGGTGACTGGATGGAGACGACGAACGCTCCAAGAACGAGCACTAGGACAAGTAGGGACGCGACTTTCGTTCCGAGGCCGGAGGAGAACTCCAACAGAGATCGTCCCCGGCGGTCTCCCCCCCGCCATGCTCCCAGTACAAGCGCGAAATAGC
>CBDBMR010000002.1:0-142250 GCA_965207535.1 Rhodospirillales bacterium
AGGCGTGGGGCGGGCGCCGGCGGCCGGTTGGCGGCGTGGTGCGTGCCGCCGGAGTCAGGTGCGGATCAGGCCGGTTGGGTTGTCATGCCAGGCGGTGGCCGTCGGCGAAACCCACTGCGACTGCCGGGTTGAGAACTGGGCGGCTATTGTGCAGTGTCGTTTCAGCAGGAGTCGTGGAAGGACGTGGACGTGATTTCGGTACAAAGGCCGATTCTGACGAATGTTGGCGTTTACAAGTCCATAGCGGACGACGCCTACAAGCAAATGTCGGCTGACATGGCTGAGAATGTCCGGGCAGGCACGACGGAAAGCGATGTTGTCGTCAAGATGTTCGATCCCGAGCAGTTGGCGTTCAAGCAGGCCATGATATCGCTCGTCTTCACTTGCATCTGGCTGGAAGCCACCCTGCATATTTTAATCGTGGAGAGAAGCGGCAGGGAGGCCTACACTAACAAAGTCGACCGCTCCGGGTACCGAAACAAGCTGGAGTTGCTGGGTTGCCGGGACGAAGAGCTGCTGAGGAATGTCGAACGATTGCAAGAAGTGAGGCGGGAGCTGGTCCACGAGAAGGCGCACTTTGAATTCAACGAAGCAGGCGAATTCACAGGGGAGATGAGGAAGGCCCAAGACGAAGCCGAAAACGCGCGGGCGGTAATGGTGGCCGTCGAGAGAGAGTTCGGTCTAGCCGATTGACCCGACGGGGACGATATCGGCTCGGCTTCCCGGGCTGAGTAGCTCCTGCATTCATTCTCGGCGACCATTGAGCTGGCATCGCGTGGCAATACCTATACTTTGGGCAGTTCCAATTGTCTGGGTGTTGCAAGTCGCTCAGTTGAAGGCAAGGTGGCCGGGAGCCGTCAGCATACTTACCCCCGCGGTCGAGGACGGCCGGCCTGGTGGGCTCCGAACGGGTTCGCCGCCATCCCCACCGCCGCGCTCGATCCGCCCCACAGTGCGGCTTCTCTTGGTTTCCTCGACCCGGAAGGTAAGCGCCTCCATGTCGACCCGCTCCCAGCGCAGCGTCAGCACCTCGTCCCGGCGCATGCCGGTGTAGAGCCCGAACCAGAGAGCATCCCGGATCGCCGGGTTATTGACTTCGGCCTCAATCCCGGCCCGCCAGCACGGCAGCACCTCCGCCGGCGCTGAAATCTTGCGCCGCGCCTTGCGATGGAACTTGCCGCCACCGGCAAGCCAGAGATCGACCGGGTTGCGCAGCCCGTCATGGTCGACGCAGGGCCGGCGTTGATCGAGGGCAGTAACGACATCGCCCGGTTGGCGGCCGACCAGCCGTGGTCGGCGGTGATGCTGTTGAACCGGGCCTCGACGTCCGCGCGGCTGATGGCGTCGAGCGGGCGGGGAAGCCAGTCGCCAAGATAGCGGTTGGCCTCGTATCGGTAGAGCTCGTTGGTCCGCTTCGAGCGGTTGGGGTTTCCTGTCGCGGCCTTATCGGGCGACGCAGCAGGAAGCTGTCGGGGATGTGGGCAGGACGGAGGAAAGGGTAAGGGCAAACGGTCAACGAGACGGGATCGGGAAAACCACCCTCCGGACGCAGAGCGATCGAGCTTGCGTAAGATTTGGACCCAATCCGCGATTCTCCATACGGGCCCGCGGCGTCGAACCAGCTGCATCATGAGGCCGGATATTCGGGGGGCAAGGATAGTACACTGGTTGTTCATCTGGTCTTTGAGATGCTGATGGCGTTGCCGCCTAGCCAGCGTCGCCGCCCGATACACATCGTTGGCAACGACACGCTAGTTGAAAGCCCGCTGGTGGTGGGGCACTTGGCAGAAAGTCTTCAAGAGATTGGGGATGCGGCGACCGCCTTCGGACTTCCTGTCCTGACCAAGATCACACGTCCGGCAAGGGACCAGTCATTCTGGGTGAACCTAATCGGGCGCGGCTATCCGTCTCCTAACCGGTCGTTCCGCTGGTGTACGGACAGGATGAAGATCCAGCCCACCAGCCGATACATCAGGAGTCGAGTGGACGAGGCCGGGGAAGTGATTCTGTTACTAGGTGTGCGCCGGTCGGAAAGCGCGACGAGAAGTGGGACCGTCAGCCGGTACGACAACGGCCACCGGCTCCACAAGCATAGCGATCTCGTCGGCTGCATGGTGTTCAGGCCGATCGTGGAGCTCTCTACCGACGACGTCTGGGAGTTTCTGGCGGAGACGCCGCCGCCCTGGGGAGGTTCCTACGACAAGCTGATTCAACTCTATCGAGATGCGGGTGGAGGGGAGTGCCCCGTCGTGACCCAGAAATCCGACGTGCCGTCCTGCGGAACGACGTCGTCCCGGTTCGGTTGCTGGACATGCACGGTTGTGGACAAGGATCGCAGTCTGGAGGGGTTCGTGGAGTCTGGCTTCAAGGAATTCGGACCGCTCCTCGATTTCCGCGACTGGTTGGCCGAGATTCGAAGCGATCCGCTTCGCCGGCAGGCGCGTCGGCGGAATGGCCACATTACGACCAACGAAGATGGAGAATTGATTCCCGGGCCGTTCACGCTTCAGGCCCGGGCGGAAATTCTGGAGGAGTTGAGGAAGATCGAGGCGTCCACCGGGCGACAGCTGGTGAGTGAAGAAGAGGTGGATCTGATCCACGGGATTTGGGCGGATGAGATTGGCGGGCAATCGGAGGCACGATCGATGCACGTTCGCGAAGTTCGGAAAGGAGGGAGATAGTGCCTCGTAACGTGGTCGTCCTGCTGGACAACGCAGAAGGACGGACGATGGTGAAGGAGACCTGTCGGTCGAACGGACTGTTGTTCGCTGAATTCCAGGAGTTGGTACAGGCAGAGGTCGAGCAGACGGGGAAGCAGCGGCGGGCAGGCTTATGGGACTCCTTCGACGATATTCTTGACCGCATCCAGGTCGATGATTGAGAGAGATGCATATTTGTCAGATTGTGGTTCGGGATTGGAAGTCCTTTACGGCGGTAAGCTTCGAGTTTCCGGCGCCGACGCCGGACGCGAACATTATCCTGATAGGAGCACCAAACGGCTACGGTAAGACCAGCCTCTTCGAAGCGGTTGTGCTCGGCATATTCGGTCGCGAAGGGCTGCCGCTTATTGCCCGGTCCCCGTTCGCGGGCAACGACAAGGAGAGGCTTGCAACTTCGTACAAGTCATTTCTGGAGAAGGCTCTCCATCGCGGCGCGACGGATGCCGGGCGCAATTCCTGCTCCGTGAAGATCAAGTTCGTCGATGACGATGACGAACCGATGGAGATACAACGCATATGGCACTTCAGCGATGCCGGCGTTTACCGGCCGCAAGATGAGGAGGTCCACATCTACTATGGAGAGACACGTAAGGCGGCCGGTCCTGGCGGGGTGATGGGCAATGACCGTCTGGAGTGGTTTCGAGACTACATTGCCGAGAACTTGCTTCCGTTCACTCTCGCCCATTTCTTCATGTTCGATGGAGAGCAGGTCAGCGTACTGGCCGAGCGAGAGATGTCGGCACAGGTGCGTGCCGGCATCGAGGGCCTCCTTGGAATTCCCCTGCTGAAGCAGCTGGCCAAGGACCTGCGCGCCTACGCCCAGGCACGTCGGAGCGAATCGCCCAACGTTTCCGACCGGACCATAGAGAGACTGGAGCTCGAGCGCGACCAGTTGACGATCGATCACGAGAAGAAGGCCGCTCGCCTGAGGGAGGTCGAACCGTCCCTCGCGAGACTCAAGGGCGAACGTGAAACGCTCACGCGGGAGTTGGCCAGCTTCGGCGCTGGTTCGCAGGCGTTGCTGCAGGAGCAGTTCGAGCAGATTAAGAACTATGAGCGCGAGATAGAAGAGGGGCGGGCGGAGCTCGAGGAACTGCTGGTCAAGGACATCGCACTTTCGCTTTGCGGGATTGGACTAAGAAATAAGCTCGGGCAACGACTGGAGTCGGAGGCGGTACGCGGTCGCTGGGAAAACGGAAAGAACCAGGGTGATACCAACCTTGAGCGCTTTCTTGATGCTGTGGAGGTCAGGATGGATTCGGTGGATCCAGCATTGACCGAAAACCAGCGCAGTGCGGTCTTGGAGGCGGCGCGAGACGCCTGGGAAAAGCTCTGGTACCCGCCACCGGAAAACTGTGCAGAGGACTATCGTCATCCATTTCTAAATGACCTTGAACGGGGGAAGGTGATCGCGCGGCTTGAAGAGCTGGACCACCTCGGTGCCCCGTTGATTGTCGAACTGCTCAACAGCATTGCGGCCAACGAGGACGAGCTGCGACGCGTTCGGGAGGAGGTCGTACGCACGGAAGCGGTAGCGCCGCATGTGGATTCCAAGCGCGAACGTCTCCTGGCGTTGAACGGAGAGATTCAGGAACTGGACCAGGAAGTGGGCGCCCTGCGGCGTGAGACGGTATCGCTGGAGAGCCAAATTCATCAGAAGAACACTGAACTGACCAAGATGGCTGGCCAGTGGGATGCTGCCAAGCCGGCGGTGCGAAGGGCGATTCGGGCACTGAAAGTGTCGTCGATGGTGGACGAGGTGGTAGCCAGAGCGGTACCCAGCCAGATCGATGCGATTGCCGAGGCGATGACGCAGGCCCATACGTCGATGGCCCACAAGAAGGACCTGGTGGAACGGATCCATATCGCCGAGGACTGCGACGTGCAATTGCTGAACACGGACGGTGTCGATGTGAGAGCTTACGATCTTTCGGCAGGTGAGAAGCAGATTTTTACGCAGTCGCTGATATCCGCGGTGTCCTCGGTGTCGGGCCGGATGTTTCCAATGCTGATCGACACGCCGCTTGGGAGACTCGACATTGAACACCGCAAGGGGGTGCTGAGGCACTTGGCGAACCGGGAGCACCAGGTGATCTTGCTTTCCACCAATACCGAAGTTGCCGGCGAATACCTGCGGGAAATTGAGCCGCATGTGCAGAAGACCTACCTGCTTCATTTCGACCGGATCGGCGACATAGGACAGTCCACGGCGCGTACCGGATACTTTGACGAGCGGGAGAAGGCGGCTTGAGTATCTCGCTTGTCGAAGCGGCCGGAGCGAATTTCCGGACAGACGAAAAGAGCGATGCCCTGAACACAGCCTTCATGGGGCGGTTGGGCATGCGCAAGCGCTATCTGCCCGCGCGTCTCGCGATCTCGCGTTCATTGGCTGTACCGGCACTGCCGGATTCGCTGGAAGAGGGTCACGATTCCGGAAAGGTGATCAAGGGAGATACGCTGTTCGGGACGGGAACGGCTCTGTCCGTGTGGCTGTCGTTGATCGTGGAGCGTTCCGAAGAAACGGACGTCGACACCCGGCGGCTGATTGCGCTGGTGGGAGCGCATTGGAGGCGCGGCCTTCAGTTACTGGATAAAGAATGGGAGCAGGCCGACGGGGATGTGGCTCATTTTGTCAAGCGCCTGGTCGAGGTCGCGGAATTGCCAGCATCGGGTGGTAAACCGTATCGGACGGAAGGCCGGGCAAGTTCACAAACCTTTTCCAGCGGCCGAATCGACGTGCCGGTCGGGGAGGTTTCGGAAGAGGTCGGAAGCAAGGAACGGGTGATTTGGGGCCTCAACGAGAAAGGAGGCTCGCCGCATAGCGCCATCATGGGAGGGGTGGGTACCGGAAAAACGCGCACAGCGGTTGCGATGCTGGCGGCAATCCGTGAAAGAGCGCCTGTGCCGCTTCTGGCTTTCGACTTCAAGGGCGACCTGGGAACGGATGCTTCCGGGAGTGGATATCACGTGGAGGAACTGTTCGAGGCAGAGGTATTGGAACCGCCTCGGGTACCAATTCCTTTAAATGCACTGTCGCTGGCATCACGAGGTGCAATTGATGTCGCCGAAGCGGCCTCGCGGTTTCGAGATTCGTTTTCGCGGCTGAAGGGCGCACGGCTGGGAGACCGCCAGCGCACGATGCTACACGAGGCCGCCAGCCGAGCGCTGACGAACGAGACCCAATGCGAGCTTACGCATATCCGGGATGAATTGAGCAGCATCTATGACGCCGAAGATCTAAAGCATGACGGGGCGATCGCGACGATGATCGAACTCTGTCGGTTTCCCCTGTTCGAACCAAAGTTCGATCCCGCGTCCTTCTTCGAGCGTAGCTGGCTCATCAAGCTGCCACCGAACGTGGCTGAGGACAGCAGGACGATCGTAGTCAACTTGGTGCTGGATGCGCTTGACCATCACCTGAACGGCCTGGTCGATGCTGAGACTGGCGTGGATGGTTCGCGCGGACTTCGCATCGCTTGCTTGGTCGACGAAGCACACCGAATCCTCGGCACCAGATTGCCAGCGCTGTCTAACATGATACGAATGAGCAGGTCCAAGGGCGGTGCCGTAATGTTGATTTCCCAATCCCCAGACGATTTTTCGGGCGAAGACGACGAGTTTCTGTCGGAGATGGGGCTCGTCGTCGCGTTTTCAACGAATGCGCCACCCCGGAACGCCGCTAGAATTCTCGGAAGGGGTGCGGAACTGGGCGGCCTACTAACTGGCCAGTGTTACGTGAAGCGCCGTGGTGACCGCACGGCAATCAAGATACGTGCTTGGTGACTTGGCGATTGGGACACCGCGGAGAGGTCTATGGACACCGACACAGCAACGGCAGCATACACGGGAGACGGAGAGTTTCGTTATGTTCGCAAGGAGCTATGTAGGCGAACTGCAGAAGTAACGAAGCGCTTTCCGCTCTTCGTGTTTGTGCTCGTCGCAATCATAGGGCTGGGTGGCCTTGGAATTTGGACTGAGGTAGTAAAGATCGCTCTCGCTAAGGACCCAACACCGTTCGATGGCGTTTTTACTGCGGTCTCGGCCTTTTTTCCTGCGGTAGTCGGATCCGCAACGTTTCAACTCTTGCTGTTCGCAACCGGGACATCCAATCGAATCATCACTGCCCTTGGTATTCTCGTCCTTTTCTTTTCGTTCGGTGGAGCTGTTCTTCTAGGCATATTTCACTCGCAATATCCGATCTACTGCCTGATTGCCGCCATATTCCTAGTGATATTCTCAATCTGGATCTGGATTGTAACTAACGCCGACGATCCGCTTTTCCAGTCTGCTTCTGTGGATGCAGCAAGTGGAGGAAATACCTCTCGCAATCCGAGAGGCGACCTTAGCGCATTTAAGGCGGACTAGTCATGGTACACTTTCCTTATGAAACCCGCGCGCTACGCGTCGAACAGCCGATCGGCACATTCTATGTTGCGGTGCTGCCCGCAGAACTGCTTCTTCAGGTTGCAGCCAGCGATCGGATGCGGGCGCAAATGAACGAGGATGGTGACGGATATTACTTGGAAGGCACACAACGCATCATTCAGGATAAACGGCTGACCGAGATTGCGAAATACATTGGCCGGGTTGATGCTGCGTTTCCGAATTCAATCATCATTGCGGCAAATTATGATCGCGGCACCGGATTTGACCAGGGCGAACTGGAGGATATCGTCTCGGAGGAGGACGGTCGGGAGATAGATGCAGCTTCGAGAGTCTGGACGGTGGAACTTCAGGAAGACGGATGTTACCGGTTGCGGATACCGAGTGCGGAGAAGCTGGCGGCGGTAATTGACGGCCAGCATCGACTATTTTCATTTGCCAAAGCTGATATCGATTCCATGCGAGGAATGAATTTACTTTGCTCGGTATTCTTAGATTTGCCGAAGGCGCTCCAGGCACAAATTTTTGCAACAATCAATTCGACACAGAAACGTGTTGATCGTAGCCTAACGTTTGAATTGTTTGGCTATAATGTATCGGACGAGGCGGAAAAGTACTGGACGCCTGACAAGCTGGCAGTATTTTTCACAAGGAAGTTGGGTACCGATAACGGATCTCCGCTTCAGGGAAGAGTATTGGTGGCGCCGAAACGCGATGCGGCGCTTGACGATTTGGCGTCTCGGGCGAGCTGGCAAGTGTCAACAGCGGTGATTGTAGATGGGATATTGAGGCTGTTTTCCAGCAACCCGAAGCGCGATAGCAATTTGATGCGAATGGAGAAGGCGCGTAAGAGGGAATGTCTTGAAACCGGACCCAGGGATCGTTCACCGCTGCGTCAGGTCTTCATCGACGGCAACGACGCATTACTGTATGCAATGGTGCTCAACTACCTCAAGGCGTGTGAAGCGGTGTTTTGGAGCGATATCCGAGAGGGTTCTTTTATTGTTAGAACGATTGGGGTGCAGGCCTTGTTTGATATTTTGAGAGGTTTGGCTGGGCAGGCTTATCAAGATCGGAACATTAGCGTATCCTATTTTGAAGAGATAATTGCTCCAGCAGGAGCAATCGACTTTGCAGATGAGCGCTTCAGGAATCCTTCCGGTTCTGGAAGGACCTATATTCGGAAGGCTATCGAAGAGGCGGCCGGGCTAGGACATTAGAGTTGAGACAATGCGGTACAGTGACGTTGGTTTGACGTGCGCCTCTGGCGGGAATTGTTAGCTTGAGGACGTTCCAGGGCGCGAGCAGGAGGTAATTGGTGGCGGTGAGTGGGTCACATTCTTCTATGTGAGCCCGTACACCGTGCGGAGAAGATCGGCTGCTGCTTGCCGGGTGAAGGGAACGTCAAATGACTTCGGATCGAGAGTTTGGTCGGCGTGAGCCAGGTCGACGAAGGCGCGAAGATCTCCGCGAATGGGTTCCGGCAGTGCGACCCGTGCATCCTCGGGCAGAAGCTGCGCCAGCCGGAAGACATCATTGCGATGTTTCCTGATGTCTTTTCGATCGACGTTTGCGCCCTCCTCGGACTGAGCGGTGAGATCGAGAACCGCTCGGGCCTTGAAGGGTATGAGCAGGGTCTCGTCGATGATCGTGACGCCGTCGACCTCGCGCTTAGCGGTCTGGAGCGCCTCGAAATAGGCGTCGTCCAGCAGGATTGCCGAAAGGCTGACGATTTCCTGGTCTGCCGGCAACCGTGTGTAGATCGCGTCGTCGGACAGGTCGATGTCCGTCGGCCGTCGCGCAAAGAGCTCGATCATGAAAGGGTAGCTTGGGTCGGTCGGGTGGTGGAAGCGATAGAATTCCCTTCTCCCGTCGCTCCGTTCACGAGCCCGATACCCGCCTGCGTCCAGAAATTCGCGGAAGGCACGTCCGAATTCGACGTCCACGACCTCGACGCAGAGCACCATGTCGATGTCCCTGGTCGCCCTGAAATCGAGACCGGCTGCGTCAAACAGCAGATCGCAAGCGGCACCGCCGATGATGGCGTACTGGCCCTCGTGGGCCGCGAAGTGTTCGCGAAACTTGTCGATGCCGGTTACCACTGCATTCCATCCAATAATCGTTCCGCGGCCATGGATACGCGCTCATCGCGGTGATCGTGGAACTGCGCGTAGAGTGACAGCGGATCCACGGTCCGCGCGGCAGACAAGGCAGCCGGGTTATATGACCAGGTTTCCACGATATGGGAAGCTTGATCCCTGTCGGTTTCCACGAGTTCATCGGTCTGAGCGAAAATCCTCCAATCGCTGGCCGCGACCGCAAATGCCGGTAGCGGCGGCGGGGATAGGTCGGTCAACTCGGCAAGCGCGCTCTCACCTGCATGTTTCAACGGTGGAGCAGCGTGGGCGTCTCGGACGAACTTCTCAGTGCGCACCGGGCTACGCAGCAGTTCGTGTGCGGCATCGAACAGTTGCCTCCCTTCGGCTGCAAAGCGGATGCGCCGCTCCCTGCCGTGTCGTTCGGTATGGGCAAGCCCGGCACCGACCAGATCATCGAACGCACGGCCGATAGACATTGCCGAGTAGTGCAGCTGTGCCGCTACGAGGGATGGAGTTGTCGCGGTCTCGTCGAGCCGCAGGAGGCGATGGAACAATACCGCTTGAGCCACTGGCGAGAGGCCGGCTACTCGTTGCGGCTTCGGCGTCCGGAAGCGTTCGCGCAGGTCTATCGCGAGGTCGGGAATGTAGAGCTGCTTACTAGGTACGACGAACGGAACCCCTTGTCCGATGAGGCGCGAGCGGTTGTGCGCGCTCAGCCAGGGGGCGACGAAGACGACGATCGCGTCGGCGGCGGGGCGGACTAAGGCAACATGCTTTGCGATGTCGGACGGCGTAGCGGTGTTGTCTGTGGTCGCGAGGAAGATACATCGTCTTCCCGCTACGTAGCCCTCAAGAAGGCTGTACATCTGGGAAAGAAACGAGGGGAGGCTGGGCGCGCCGTCGAACTCAGCGACCCTTGCAGGTTCGTGGAGTGTGTCTTCAAGATAGCGCTGGAGCGCGGTGGCGATGGGCATTGCTGACATTTTGCGGTTTCTTACTAACGTCAGTTGTGGTTTCTTACTAACGTTAGGATGCATGCTAACATTGTCAATGTTAGTGTGCAAATTGATTGTTATGGACGAGTCGATTCATCGGGCAATTCCTTCCCGAGCTTTGGTGCGATTACCGGAGTCGATCGATGCCTATAGGCAGGCGCTCTCCCTCGATCCGACCTATGCCTTGGCAATGTTCAACCTCGGCGGTGTCTATTGGAACAGCGGAGATCAGGAGCAGGCGCTGCCCATTTGGCGAAGAGCAGTGGAGCAGTTTCCGGACCATGAGCTTACGGCCAGACTTCGGGGCGAATTTCAGTTTCCCCTGTGAGTGTGCTTGGTGGCATGGCGGCGCGATGGAAATCGCTGGCCTGGTTACATCGGTGTCCTGTGCCACGAGCCGTATTCGTCCGAGCGGACATGGCGATGGTCTCCTGACGATGTTGGTGCAGGCGTCGGGGACATGCTCGTCCCGATCATCCCACTGGCAGGCGCTGGCGAGGATTGCGCGCAGGAATTCGAAGGCACGGTTGGCCGCACCGGGCTTGTCGACGCTCGCGGCGTCGAACCAGGCGGACACACGGGCATGGTCGATGGCGTCGAGCCGGAGCCTGCCGAAGGCGGGCATCTGGCGGCCCCGCATGCAGATGTCGTAGGTCCTCAGAGAGGACGGCTTCCACCGGCTCCTGCACCTCTTGTGGTAGATGGCGGCAAAGTCCCGGAACATCGGCGCCTCGTTCTTTTGCGGCGGGGTGACGTCCTCTCCGCCTCACAGGCGGGCGAGCACGGTCGCTCCCTCCCGGCGCGCCGCGTCGAGGGGGAGTTCCGGGAAGCGCCCGAGCGTGATCTTGCGTATGCGTCCGTTGACGCGGGTCCGGATGAAGAAGGACTTGACCCCGGAGGGCTGCACCCGCACCCCGAAACGCCCAAGAAGATTGTCCCACAGGGTGTATTCCTGTGCCGGCGGCGATGATCCTTACGGTCAGCCGCATGCGGCCCCTTTTCATCGTCCGTTCTCCTTCCCGCTTCCGGCCATGGCGTCGCTCACGATTCAGGAGATACGTCCCGACGGATGGAGGACATGGTCGTCGGCGAGATGCGCATAGCGCTCGGTGGAGGTGACATCGGCGTGGCCGAGCAGACGCCTGACGGTATAGAGGTCAAGCCCGCTCATCACCGCATGGCCGCCAAGTCGGCGAACAGGCTGTCATCGATTTTCTCAGTGATGAATTTCACCGAGAGCCGCGCAAACGGTACCCGGTCCGCGGTCTGGCTTCGGGGCGTTTTCAAAAGAACCGAGCGACGTCGATAGTTCTTTGACAGGAAGGTGCCGCTGGCGCTACATGTTGTGCAGCGGGCCAGCCATCCGCGCCGTCCACGCTGGCAAAGCCCCCTCGGGCAGGCTTCTTCAATCTAAAGACAATCCCTGGTCGTTTTCTCACGTGCCAAGGATCAAGTGGGCACGTCCTGTTCGGCACTGACGGAGCAACGAACCATGCGGATTCAATTCCGAACTATCGACCGCGCAAAAGGGTCGGCCAAGGCGTTGGCGGCTTCAGTGGATGGCCTTACACTTTCCGAGGCGCAGGCAACGCTCGCCACAATGACTGGATATCGCGACTGGCACGAACTGGCGAATACTATTGGCCGAGGTTCGGTGGAAATGCACGGCATCTCCAGTCAAGACGATCAGCCCGGGCTCGATGCTGCCTCTCTGGCACTCGAATTGTCGGATCGACTTGGTCTGTCGGTTGGCGATGGGCTCTATACGCTCACGGAGATGAGGTTGCCGGGAATTGGCATCGGAGACCTTGAGACCTACGAGGCGATATGGCTTCGCCTCTTCAAGGAAACACAACCCGTTCGGGACGGCGAACGCGTGTCTGGCACGGTGGTGAGGATCAACAGCCCGGGCTGGGACGGAATAGGAGCGATGGCGATACTCAAGAAGTATGGTGAAGCGACCGACCTCATCACGCACAAGGCGCCGAATTCATTGGTGGCTGATTTTGAGGTCGTATTTCCAAGAAGTCCGTTGTCATTGTTCGTGCCGGCAAGACTGAAGTTGGCCTATGGAGTCTGGACGGAAGAGGACGGGTCGAAGGTACTGTTCTCGCGCGACTACAAGCCCCTTTGGCGATTGACGGACGGCAAGAGGCCGAAAAGGCTTCGGCCCTGGCATTGGATTGAATGGATTGATCAGCAACACTTCTGGGACGACAGGAATACCCCCTGGTGGTCTGTTCACCGCTTGGAAGAAGAAGAAAACCGGCTTCGCGGTTTTGGTATCCGCTGTCTGCCGAAACTGGTCGATACCCTTCCCGACCTCATCTTCGATAATGACTTGCGTACCGTCGGGGACGCCGTCAAACGAATGGCCGAACGAGAACGAGGTGCCGCATTTTGAACTTCAGAGAGACGAACGCGTAGATCGTACTTAGGCTCGCCACTGGAAAAGACTAGGCGGAGCGCCGTCGATTGCCATTTGCCCTATGCCTGCCCTCGCGCACGATCCGCAAAAAATCTCCAGTGTGAGATCATCCTCGATCCGGCCGCCGTGGGTCACGCGGACTCAGATGGAACCCAGCGGGATGAGGCAATCCGCATACCACTTGATCGCTTAATTCTCATTGTTCTAAATTTATCTATTATTATCAGCAACTTAAGTATTGATCAGTCTTGTCTGAGGGAGAGGGATGCGAAGGCTTGCCGGGCGGCAGGCCGGCTTAGCCGGAGCCGGGTGAGGGGGATTTCGTGTTATCGCTGCGACTTCACAGCCGTCTCGCTGGCACTTGCCTCGAATCCGGTTAATCGCCATATTGGCCGCATGGCGAAAAAGGGCTCGAAAAACAAGGATTCCAGCGGCATCGGCGCGGACGACGCCAAACTTCTGGAACAGGCGTTCGCCGACGTCGCGCCACTGCCGGGCCGCGAGGTGCGGCCCGGCGCCGAGCCGGCGAAACCGAAGCCGAAACCCCGCGCCGCGCCGCCTTCCGGCCGGACCCCGGAACCGGCGCCCCCCGAACTCCCGGAGCTCCGTACCGGAGACACGCCGGGGGTCGACAAGAAGACCCAGCAAAAGATGCGCCGGGGCCAGATCGAAATCGAGGGACGCCTGGATCTCCACGGCATGTATCAGGACGAGGCGTTCCGGGCGCTCGAGCGGTTTCTCGCCCGCTCCCAGGCGGCGGGCAAGACATGCGTCCTGGTGATCACCGGCAAGGGAACCCGCCCCGGCGGGCCCGAGGGCGAGCGTATCGGCGTCTTGCGCCGGGCGGTGCCCGGCTGGCTCAACCGGGCGGGGCTCCGCGAGCGCGTCCGGAGCTTCCGCGAGGCGGCCCCCAACCACGGCGGATCGGGCGCCCTCTACGTCCTTTTGCGGCGGGCCAGATGACCCCGTTCGGCGCCCGGGTGCGGGAACTCCGCGGCAAGCGCGGCATCCAGCTCAAGCAAATGGCCGCCGATCTCCAGGTGTCGCCGGCCTATCTCTCGGCCCTCGAACACGGCAAGCGGGGCCGCCCGGGCCCCGGCTTCGTCATGCAGATCGCCCATTATTTCGAGCTGATCTGGGACGAGGTGGACGAGTTGAAGGAACTGGCCCGGCTGTCCCACCCCAGGGTGCCGGTGGAGACGGGCGGGCTGAGCCCCAAGGCGACTTTGCTCGCCAACCTCATGGCCCGGCACATCTCGGAGCTCGACGACGCCACCATCGAGCGCATCCTCGCCGAGATGGGGTTCGATGAGTAATCTCTAAATTCGCTAGAAGCCGTACTGCAGGCCCAGCTGGAAGCGCGTCGCCTCGCCCTTGGTCGCTTTCTTCGGGTCGATGGCGTCTCCGGCTTCGTTAGCCCGGGGGTTGGCCTCGCGCCAGCCGTGCATGACTTCGAAGCCGATATTGGCTTGGGGCACGGGGTTCCAGATGAAGTTGACGTGCAGCGTTTGCAGCGCCTTGTTCGTCCCGGCCGCGTCGAGAGCAGTAACGCCATCGGCGGTGTCGTTCTCCACCCATCCGAAATACGCCCCGCTGCGGAGGGTGTCGGACCAGCGATGGGAGATTCCGGCAAAGCCGCCCATCGTCTCCTGCGCCTTCAGATTGCCGGCGGCGTCCGTGGCGGTGCCGTCGCCGCCGCCCCAGATCCGCCCGGAGAAACCGTTGGTGACGTTATATGTCGCCATCAGTCGGGTGGCGTCGGTCACGTTGAAAGTGGCGCCCGCATGGAGGGCATGGGCGGTTACGCCTTGGTCCCCGACATCGGCCCGCCCCGCGGCGCCGGTCAGGTTGACCGTGCCCCAGTCCGCGCTGTGGCGGAGAGCCCCGAGGAAGGTCGGCAGATCGTTGCCGCTCACCGCCGGCTCGACCGCCGCCTGCCCGGTGAAGCTTTCGCCCACCGGGAAGCTCAGGCGGAGCTGAGGTTTGCGTGTGGTGGCGATAGACCCGACAGGCCCGTCGAAATCGACCGTATCGGCGGACGCGTGATCGTCGCCCAGAATCGACCAGGCCTGTCCCGCCAGCACCGGGCCGAGCGAGCCATAGGCCTGGCGCAGCCTGAGCACGTTGCTGTCGCCGTAGAAATCGGTCTCGATCCGGGTGTTCAGCGCGCCCATCTTGGTCGGCGTATGGGTGTCGAAGCGGAGCCGCGACTGGCGGGCGTGCACGCCGACATTTCCGTCGTCGTCCGCGCTCTTCTCGTCCTTGAATGGGATGGCGGGAGCGTCGAAGGTGTCGCCGCTCGCGGGCCGGCCGTCGATGATGAAATCGCCCTTGACGTAGCCGCTGATCGAAACCGAGGTGTCGCTCCCCGGCAGCTTGAAGCCGCCCTTCTCGCCGGCGGTCACCGTCTTCTTCGCGGCTTCCTTCTGCGCGGCCTCGATCTTGGCCAGCCGTTCCTGCAGGGCCTTGATCTGCGCCTTGAGTTCCTCGATCTCGTCGGCGCCGGCGGGCGAGGCGCCCAGCAACACGGCGGCGGATACGCCGATCAGAGCAGTCCTGAAAGGAATTCTTCCGAGCATTTCGGCCTCTCCGGCAAGAACGATTTCGGCAATGTCAATCGGATACTAACCAATATTGGCAAGAAGGGGAAATACTTAGGCCTTCCGACGCACACCGCAATCTTCATCTTCCGGTTATGAGTCCTGAACCTAAAGAATAAACTTCGTCAAATCCGCGTTCTTGAGCAGTTCGCCGACCCGGTCGCGGACCATGTCTGCGTCGATGACGATGGTTTCGCCGCCCCGGTCGGTGGCGGTGAAGCTGATCTCTTCCAGCAGGCGCTCCATCACCGTGTGCAGGCGCCGGGCGCCGATGTTCTCGACGCCGGAATTGATCTCCGCCGACAGCCGGGCGATTTCCTCGATGGCCTCGCCGGTGAACTCCAGGGTCACGTCCTCGGTGTTCATCAGCGCGGTGTACTGCCTGATCAGGCTGGCTTCCGGCTCGGTGAGGATGCGGACGAAATCCTCGTGGGTGAGCGCGCTGAGTTCGACCCGGATGGGCAGCCGGCCCTGCAGTTCGGGCAGCAGGTCCGAGGGCTTCGCCAGGTGGAAGGCGCCCGACGCGATGAACAGGATGTGGTCGGTCCTGACCGTGCCGTGCTTGGTGGCGACGGTGGTGCCCTCGATCAGCGGCAGCAGATCCCGCTGCACCCCTTCCCGGCTCACGTCGGCGCCGTGGCGGTCCGAGCGCGCGGTGATCTTGTCGATCTCGTCGAGGAACACGATGCCGTCGTTTTCCACCACGCTCATGGCCTCGCGGACGATCTGATCCTCGTCCAGCAGCTTGTCGCTCTCCTCGGCGATCAGCAGGCCGTAGGATTCGGACACCGTCACCCGCTTGGGCTTGGCGCGCTGGCCGAACGCGCCGCCCAGCATGTCGTTGAGGTTGATCATCCCCATCTGGGCGCCGGGCATGCCCGGAATTTCGAAGGTCGGCATGCCGCTCGACCCGGCGGAAACCTCGATCTCGATCTCCTTGTCGCCGAGCTGGCCTTCGCGGAGCATCTTGCGGAATTTCTGGCGGGTCTCGGCGCTCGCCGATTCGCCGACGAGCGCGTCCAGCACCCGCTCCTCGGCGTTGACCTCGGCCTTGGCCTGGACCTGCTTGCGGAGCCGCTCGCGGGTCGTGTGGATGGCCACCTCGACCAGGTCGCGGACGATGCTCTCCACATCCCGGCCCACATAGCCCACCTCGGTGAATTTCGTCGCTTCCACCTTGAGGAACGGCGCCTGGGCGAGGCGGGCGAGCCGCCGGGCGATCTCGGTCTTGCCGACGCCCGTCGGGCCGATCATCAGGATGTTCTTGGGCAGCACCTCTTCCTTGAGGTCGTCGTCCAGTTGCTGGCGCCGCCAGCGGTTGCGGAGCGCCACGGCGACCGCGCGCTTGGCGTCGTCCTGGCCGACGATATAGCGGTCCAGCTCGGAAACGATTTCCCGGGGGGAGAAGGTGGTCATGAACTACAGCTTTTCGACGGTGACGTTGGTGTTGGTGTAGACGCAAATGCCGGCGGCGATGTCCAGCGACCGCCGGGCGATGGTTTCCGCGTCGAAATCGTCGTGGGAAACCATGGCCCGGGCGGCGGCGAGGGCATAGTTGCCCCCCGAACCGATGCCGATGAGGCCGTCTTCCGGCTCCAGCACGTCGCCGGTCCCCGAAACCAGCAGCGAAACGTTCCTGTCGGCCACCGCCATCAGCGCCTCGAGACGCCGGAGATAGCGGTCGGTCCGCCAATCCTTGGCCAGTTCGACGCACGACCGGGTCAATTGTTCCGGATGCTGCTCCAGCTTGGCTTCCAGGCGCTCGAACAGGGTGAAGGCGTCGGCGGTGGCGCCCGCGAACCCGGCGATCACGTTGCCGTTGCCGAGCCGGCGCACCTTGGTGGCGTTGGCCTTGATCACCGTATCGGCCATGCTCACCTGGCCGTCGCCGGCGATCACCACGTCATCGCCCTTGCGGACGCAGAGAATGGTCGTCGCGTGCCAGTCGGGACGGGGAGATTGGGGATCGGCCATCGGACATGTTCCCGGGTGGTTTACGTGCGCATTTGCGCGGTCTGCCGGTCTCCATGTAATCCCAGGCCCGCCTCCGGTCAACACGCTGGCGGAAATGCGCCGGGCCTGTTACAAGTCCGCGCCTAACCTGAAGGAGACCGACCGATGCGCCAGGCAAGCGTCGAGCGCAACACGAACGAGACCGAGATTTCCGTGACCGTCAACCTGGACGGGACGGGAACCTACGACGTATCCACCGGTATCGGCTTCCTCGATCACATGCTGGAGCAGCTTTCCAAGCACAGCCTGATCGACCTGACCGTACGCGCCAAGGGCGATTTGCATATCGATTTCCATCACACCACCGAGGACACCGGCATCGCCATCGGCGAGGCGGTCAACAGGGCGCTAGGCGACCGGGCCGGCATCACCCGCTACGGCTCGGCGCAGATTCCGCTGGATGAGGCGCTAACCCGGGTGATCGTCGATTGCTCCAACCGGCCCTACCTGGTGTGGAAGGTCGCGTTCTCGCGGCCCAAGCTGGGCGAGATGGACACCGAGCTGTTCCGCGAATGGTTCCAGGCCTTCGCCCAGGCCGCCGGCGTCACGCTCCACGTCGACAACCTCTATGGCGAGAACAACCACCATATCGTCGAAAGCGCGTACAAGGCGCTTGCCCGGGCGCTGCGCCAGGCGGTGACCATCGACGGCCGCGCCGCCGATGCGGTGCCGTCGACCAAGGGCGTGTTGTCCGGTGGCGCGGACACCAAGAACGCATTGTCCGACGTGGACACCAAGAACACAACGTCCGACGCGGACAAAGACTAGGCCGCCGGAACCAGCCCCATGCGCATTTATACCGTCCATATCCCGGCTTCCCGGCCGGGAAACAAGCCTGCCGTCGCCGATCCGGTGGAGGACGCGGTGGCGGTGAAGGAGGGCTTTTGCTGGCCGGCTGCGTTGTTTTCCGTCTTCTGGGCCCTTTGGCACCGGATGTGGGGCGTGGCGCTGACCCTCCTCGCCCTGCAGGCGGCGGCGGGGCTCGGCGCCCTGGCCGGTATGGGCGGGGTGACCGGTGCGGCGGTGAGCGCCGGCGTCTGCATTCTCATCGGCGGTTTCGCGAATGACGTCAGGCGGTGGAGCCTGGGCCGGCGCGGCTACAGGGAACGGGGGATCATTCTCGCGGACGGCGCGGAAGCCGCCGTTCTCCGCTACATGGCGCGGCGCGATCCGGCCCGGGCGGGGGGCGTCTGATGCGGGTCGCCATCATCGACTACGAGTCCGGTAATCTGCGGTCCGCCGCCAAGGCCTTCGAGCGGGCGGTGGCCGACAGCGGCCGGACGGGCGCGGTCGAGGTGACCCGCGATCCCGCGGGGCTCGCCCACGCCACCCATATCGTGCTGCCCGGCGTCGGCGCCTTCGCGGACTGCAAATCCGGCCTCAAGGCCGTCGACGGGATGACGGACGCGCTGATCGAACAGGTGCGGCGCCAAGGCAAGCCGTTTCTCGGCATCTGCGTCGGCATGCAGCTGATGGCGAGCTGGGGGCGGGAGCATGGCGATACCGAGGGCTTCGGCTGGATTCCCGGCGAGGTGACGGCGCTGGAACCCGCCGACAAGGCCCTGAAGATTCCCCACATGGGATGGAACGCCCTCGAATTCGAGCCGGGAATTCACCCGGTCATGGACGGCATTTCCCCCGGCGCGCACACCTATTTCGTCCACTCCTACGGCTTCGCGCCCGCGGCCGAAAGCGACGTCCTGGCGCGCGTCGACTATGCCGGCCCGGTGACCGCCATCGTCGGGCGCGGCAATCTGGTGGGCACCCAGTTCCACCCCGAGAAGAGCCAGCGGGTGGGGCTCGAATTCATCGCCAATTTCCTCCGCTGGTCGCCGTGAAGGAGGTGTCATGAGGTTCTATCCGGCCATCGATCTCAAGGACGGCGACTGTGTCCGGCTCTACAAGGGCGAAATGGACGCGGCGACAATCTATGGCGGGGATCCGGCGGCCCAGGCCCGCGCATTCGCCGACGCGGGCTGCGACTGGCTGCACGTGGTCGATCTCAACGGCGCCTTCGAGGGCCGGCCGGTCAATGGCAGGGCGGTCGAGGCGATTCTTGCCGCGGGCGGCCAGAACGTGCAATTGGGCGGCGGCATCCGCAGCCGGGAGATGATCGAGGCCTGGCTCGACAAGGGCGTCGCCCGGGTCATCCTGGGCACCGCGGCGGTGAAGGACCCCGATCTGGTGATGGAGGGATGCAAATCCTTTCCCGGCCGGATCGCCGTCGGCATCGACGCGAGGGACGGGCGGGTCGCCGTCGAGGGGTGGGCCGAGGCCTCGGACGTCACCGCCCTCGATCTCGCGCGCAAATTCGAGGATGCCGGCGTCGCCGCGATCATCTACACCGACATCGACCGGGACGGCGCCATGGAGGGGCCCAACGTCGCGGCCACGGTGGAACTGGCCGAGGCCGTCCAAATTCCGGTGATCGCGTCCGGCGGCGTGTCGTCCATGGACGATCTCCGGGCGTTGAGGGACGCGGGCCGGGGCCTGCTGGACGGCGTCATTTCCGGCCGGGCGCTCTATGACGGGGCGATCGATGCGGCCGAGGCCCATTCATTGCTGGCGGAGGGCGGCTGACATGCTGAAGAACCGGATCATCCCCTGCCTCGACGTGGACAAGGGCCGCGTGGTCAAGGGCGTCAACTTCGTCGATCTGGTGGACGCCGGCGATCCCGTCGAACAGGCGCGCCTCTACGACGCCGAAGGCGCGGACGAGTTGTGCTTCCTCGACATCACCGCCAGCCACGAGGAGCGGGACACCATCTTCGACGTGGTGGCGCGGACCGCGGAGGAATGCTTCATGCCGCTCACCGTCGGGGGCGGGGTCAGGACCCTCGACGATATCCGGAAGCTGCTGCTCGCCGGCGCCGACAAGGTGGCCATCAACACGGCGGCGGTCCGCAATCCGGAGTTCGTCCGCGAGGCGGCGCTCAAATTCGGCAGCCAGTGCATCGTCGTCGCCATCGACGCCAAGCGCGCCGGCCCGGGGGAAGACAAGGGGGAAGGTGATGGGGAAGACCGGCGTTTCGAAGTGTTCACCCACGGCGGGCGCAGGGAAACCGGCATCGACGCCGTCGAATGGGCGAAACGCATGGCCGAATACGGGGCGGGTGAGATATTATTGACCTCCATGGACCGGGACGGCACCAAGGCAGGCTTCGACATCGAACTGACCCGCGCGGTCGCGGATGGGGTGAGTATCCCGGTGATCGCGTCCGGCGGCGTCGGCGATCTCGACCATCTGGTGGAGGGCGTGCGGGACGGCCGCGCCAGCGCCGTGCTGGCCGCCTCCATCTTTCACTTCGGCACCCACCGGGTGTCCGAGGCCAAGGCGTACATGAACGCAAACGGAATACCGATGAGGACGGACGAGTCGATGGGGGGCGCGGATGAGCAATAAGGACAAGGGCGACGCCATTCGGATACTCGAGCGCCTCTACGAGGTCATTTCGGAGCGCCAAAAAGCGGACCCCGACGGCTCCTATACCGCCAGGCTGTTCGACAAGGGAACCGAAAAAATCGCCCAGAAATTCGGCGAGGAGGCGGTGGAAACGGTGATTGCCGCGCTCGCCGGCAAGAAGAAGGAGATCACCGGCGAAAGCGCGGACCTGCTCTACCACCTGTTCGTCCTGTGGGCGGATGCCGGGATCGAGCCCGGCGACGTGTGGGCCGAACTCGCCAAGCGCGAGGGCCTCTCGGGCCTCGAAGAGAAGAAATCCCGCGGCTGATCGGAGTTGAACCTGAACCATGGCCTATGATCCGGAAAACATATTCGCCAAGATTTTGCGGGGGCAAATTCCCTGCACCAAGGTCTACGAGGACGGCCACGCGCTCGCCTTCGAGGACATCAATCCCCAGGCGCCGGTGCATGTGCTGGTGATCCCCAAGGGGGCCTACGTCTCCATGGACGATTTCTCCGGCGCCGCGAGCGATGCGGAAATCGCCGGTTTCTTCCGCGCCGTCGGCGCCGTCGCCCGCCAGCTCGAACTCGCCAACCCCGGCTACCGCATCCTCGCCAACCACGGCGACGACGGCATGCAGGACGTGCCCCATTTTCATGTCCATATTTTCGGCGGCAGGAAGCTGGGCCCGATGCTGAACCGGGACTAGTTGCCCCCCTACCCCGCCATCAGCGCCGCCTGGCGCCCGGGCACCACCCGGCGGTAGGAAAGCGCCTCGGCCACGTGCAGGCGGCGGACGATCCCGGACCCGTCGAGGTCGGCGAGGGTGCGCGCGACCCGCAGGACCCGGTGATAGCCCCGGGCCGACAGGCGCATCCTCTCGGCGGCTTCGGTGAGCAATACCCGGCCGTCGGCCTCGGGCGCGGCGATTTCCTCCAACAGCGCGCCGTCGGCGTCGGCGTTGCATCTGACGGTACGCCCGCCCGCCTCGGCGGCCGGTACGCCCGCCCGCCTCGGCGGCCGGTACGCCCGCGAAGCGGTCCCGCTGGATGGCGCGGGCGGCGGCCACCCGGGCGCGGATTTCGGGCGAGCCTTCGGCGGGCGGCGGCAATGAGAGGTCCGTAGGCCTGACGGCGGGCACGTCCACATGGAGGTCCATGCGGTCGAACATGGGCCCGGAAATTTTCGACTGATAGTCGGCGGCGCATTTGGGAACCCGGTTGCAGGCCAGCGCCGGGTCGTCCAGATAGCCGCAGCGGCAGGGATTCATCGCCGCGACCAGCTGGAACCGGGCGGGATAGGTGACATGCGCATTGGCCCGGGCGACGGTCGCGCGGCCCGCCTCCATGGGCTGGCGCAGCGCCTCCAGGGCCGCGCGGTTGAACTCGGGAAACTCGTCTAGAAACAGCACGCCGAGGTGGGCCAGGGACACTTCGCCCGGCTTCGCCCGGTGGCCGCCTCCCACCAGGGAGGGCATGGAGGCCGAGTGATGGGGGCTGCGAAACGGGCGGCGGCGTTTGAGGCGCCCGCCGTCCAGCGCGCCGGCGATGGAATGGATCATCGATACTTCGAGGGCTTCGGCCGGATCGAGTTCGGGGAGAATGCCCGGCAGCCGTTCGGCGAGCATGGATTTCCCCGCCCCCGGCGGGCCGGCCATCAGCAGATTGTGGCCGCCGGCGGCCGCCACTTCGAGGGCCCGCTTGGCGCTTTCCTGGCCCTTGATGTCGGCCAGATCGGCGATCGCCGCCGCGTCGTCGGCCATTTCCGGCGCGGGCGGGCTCAGGACCTGGGTGCCCTTGAAATGGTTGATCAGGGCCAGCAGGCTGCCGGGCGCCAATACCTCGATCTCCCCCGCCCAGGCGGCCTCGGACCCTTGCGCCGCCGGACAGATCAGCCCGAGCCCGCGGCCCGCGGCGCCCAGCGCCGCCGGCAGGACCCCGGCCACCGGCGTGACGGCGCCGTCCAGGGCGAGCTCGCCCAAGGCCGCGAAGCCGGCGACCTGGTCCTCGGGCAATACCCCCATGGCGGCCAGCAGCCCGAGGGCGATGGGCAGGTCGAAATGACTGCCCTCCTTGAGGAGGTCGGCGGGAGACAGGTTGACGGTGATCCGCTTGGGCGGCAGGGAGAGGCCGATGGCCGAGATGGCGGCGCGAACCCGCTCCCGGCTTTCCGCCACCGCCTTGTCGGGCAGGCCGACCACCGAAAAGGCCGGCATGCCGGCGCCGATCTGCACCTGCACGTCCACGTCCAGCACGTCGATTCCGGAAAATGCGACCGTATTGACCCTGGCGACCATGGCTTTAGTGACCTGCCTGTTCTTCCCGCCGATGACTATAATGAGGGAAAAAGAACATTACCAGAACATATGTGCTAATATTTCTCGGGCGGTTGCCGCGCCGGCCGAATCCGACGAACTTGGCAGGATGAATGAGGACTTGGCGGGGGGACGGACCGATCCCTGCCGGGCCGCCGAACAGCTATTCCTCGACGATATCCAGCCGGCTCTCGATGGCGTCCCAGATCGCCGCCTCGATCTTGATACCATCGAAGCGGTTGATCTCCTGGATGCCGGTCGGCGAGGTGACGTTGATCTCGGTCATGTAATCGCCGATCACGTCGATGCCGACGAAGATCATGCCCCGCTCCTTCAATGCTGGGCCGATGGCGTGGCAAATCTCCTTCTCCCGCCGGGTCAATTCCGACTTCAGCGGCGTGCCGCCCACATGCATGTTGGAGCGCGCCTCGCCGTCGGCCGGCACCCGGTTGATGGCGCCCACCGCCTCGCCGTCGACCAGGATGATCCGCTTGTCGCCGTCCCGGACCTCGGGCAGGTAGGCCTGGATGATCACCGGCTCCCGGTAGAGCTCGGTGAACATTTCCATCAGCGCGTTGAGGTTCTCGTCCCCCGGCGGGATGTGGAACACCCCGGCGCCGCCGTTGCCGAACAGGGGCTTGACGATCAGGTCCCGGTGCTCCTCGCGGAAGGCGGCGATCTTGTCCCGGTTGGACGTGATCAGGGTCGGCGGCATCAGTTCCGGGAAATGGGTGACGAACAGCTTCTCGGGCGCGTTCCGCACATGGACCGGGTCGTTGACCACCAGGGTCTTGGGGTGGATGTGCTCCAGCAGGTGGGTGGCGGTGATGTACGCCATGTCGAAGGGCGGGTCCTGGCGCATCAGGACCACGTCGGCCAGCGCGAGATCGATCCATTCCGCGTCGCCCAGGGTGAAATGGTCCCCGTGGGTGCGGCGCAGTTCGAGGGGCCGGGCATGGGCCAGCACCCGTCCATGCTCGAAGGCCAGATCCTGGGTCAGATAGTGATAGACCCGGTAGCCCCGCTCTTGGGCCTCCATCGCCATGACGAACGTGCTGTCGGCATCGATATCGATGCCGTCGATGGGGTCCATCTGAATGGCAACCAGGAGCGACATGAGCCGGCCTTGTCCCTGTATATCCGCCCAAGTTCACGTCCGGGCCGCCCGCGCGGGCAGCAGGTCACCGGACACACCTGGCGGACATATCCGCCGGACATAGCCGCCGGGCAGTGGATGGTCAAGTACGGGCGGCGCGTTGCGGGCTAGTTGCCGGCGCTTTGGATCCCCGCTTCCTTGACCCGGACGTGGGAAATCACATCCCGAACGTAACGGATATTGCCGGCGTGACTCATGACGCGGCGGAGCTCCGCCGGGTGCTGGGCGATGCCGATGATGTACACCCGGCCATTGACCGTTTCGATGGCGTAGTTGATCGCCAAGACCTCCTTGTCGAAGGTGATCCTGGAGCGCAGCTGCCCGGTGATCCAGGTGTCGCGGATGAAATCCTTGGCGCCCGTCTTGCGGAGCTGAATCTCGTTGATGACGTCGTTGACGCCGTCCACCTGCCAGGCGAGCTTCACCGCCTTGTCGGCGAGCCGCAGGTCTTCGGTGGCGCCGGTCAGCAGCACCCGGCCCTCATAGACCTCGACCCCCAGATCGGTCTGAAGCTCCAGGTCGGCATTGAAGAATTTCTCGAAAATCCGCGCTTCGATCCTCAGATCGGAGGTCCGCCCGGCGACGCCCCGCTCCTGGGCGGCGGCAACGCCGACCCCGGCGCCGGCGCCCACCGCCAGCCCGATAGGCGCGCAGGCGCCGAGGCCCAACAGGGCTGTGACGGCAAGCGCCACGGGGAACATGGGGATAAGGAAAACGCGGCGAATTGGCGTGGCTGGCATGGTCGGGCCCTCGTCCGGGATGCGGTTGGGCCAAGCTATCCGCCGATGGTTAACGACCTGTTAGCAGGAAGCTGCCAAGCGCTACGAGTCCGGCCGCCAGGCGTCCGGGATATGCCGCGGCAGGCACCAGGGCGAGACGGCGATCAGGTCGAACCGGACCCTGGCATCGGGCGGCACGTTCCGCCGGGCCAGAAATCCCTCCGCCGCCCCTTCGATGCGGCGGCGCTGGTGCGGCGTGACGGCGGCGACGGCCGTTTCCTCTTCGGCCCGCGCCTTGACCTCGGCGAACACCAGGGTTTTGCCCCGCTTGGCGACCAGATCGATCTCGCCCCGGGGATTGCGGTAGCGCCGCTCGATGATGCGGTAGCCCTTGAGGCGCAGGAACATGGCGGCCGCGGTCTCGGCGGCGAGGCCGAACGCCCAGGCGCTCCGGCGGTCCCGCTCCCCCGCCATTCTAGTCCTTGAGCTCGAGGGCCCGGGCATAGAGCCGTTGGCGCGGCAGGCCCGTGAGTTCCGCCACCTCCGCCGCCGCATCGCGAACCCGCAGGGTCTGCAGATGGTCCCGGAGCATCTTATCCACCGCCTCGTCGCTGAACGTCTCGCCGGACGGCGGCCCGACCACCACCACAACCTCGCCCTTGGGCGGGCCCTCGGCCTGGTAATGATCCGCCAGTTCCCGGAGAGGCCCGCGCCTCACCTCTTCGTGGAGCTTGGTCAGTTCCCGGGCGACCGCGGCCTCCCGGTTGCCGAGCGCCGCCGCCATGTCGGCGAGGCTGGCCGCCAGGCGCTTGGCGTTCTCCTGGAAGATCAGGGTCGCCGGCGCCGCCCGGAGGCTCTGGAACTCCTTTTTCCGCGCCGCCGGTTTCGGGGGCGGGAACCCGGCGAACAGAAACTTGTCGGTCGGCAGCCCGGAGAGGATCAGCCCAACGATCCCGGCGGTGGGCCCCGGCACGGCGGTCACCGGAATGTCCGCCTCGATGCAGGCGCGGACCAGCCGGTAGCCGGGATCGGAGATCGACGGCGTCCCCGCGTCGCTGACCAGCGCGATGGCGGCGCCCGCCTCCATGCGGCGAACGAGGCCCGGCAGGGCGCGCTCCGCATTGTGGTCGTGATAGGGGGTGAGATCGGCGTCGATGCCCAGCAGGGTCAGCAGTTTGCCGGTCATCCGCGTGTCCTCGCAGGCGACGCGGTCCGCGGCGGCCAGCACATCCAGGGCCCGGAGCGAGACGTCGCGGATATTGCCGATGGGCGTGGCGACCAGGTAGAGCCCGCGCGGCAGGGGTTTGCCGGCCGGTTTACTTCCCTCGGGGCCCCCGCTAGGCTCGGCGCTGTCCGGCCCGGTGTCGGGCCCATGGGAGGAAGAATTTGCGGCTTTCGGCATTCAGGACTCGCGGCGGGATTGGAGCGGTAGCGCTGATCTTACTGCTCTCCGCCTGTCAGACCCAAGTGTCGCAATTGCCGCCCGGGTTGCAAACCCCGTCCGGGGTGCCCCCCTCCCAGACGCAGCCGCCCCAATCGCAAGCACCAAAGCCGCAGCCGCCCCCGTCGCAGGCATCCCTGCCGCAGACCGTCCAACCCGCCCCATCACCGGTCCAGGCGGCGATTCTGCCGGGCGAAGCGGCGCCGGACACCCCGCCTCCCGGTCAAGTCCCGGGCCAGGTCACCGATGGAACCCAGCAGGCCGCATTGCCGCCGCAGACGCCGGTAGAGCCGGAGGTGCCGCGGATCGCGCTTCTGCTGCCGCTCTCGGGTCCGAGCGCCAAGGTCGGCCAGCATCTGTTGAACGCGGCGCAGCTGGCGCTGTTCCATTTCGCCGACCAGCGGTTCGAGCTGCTGCCCCGCGACACCAAGGGCACCCCGGAGGGGGCGGCGGACGCGGCGGCTCTCGCCATCGCCGACGGGGCCTCGCTGATCCTCGGGCCGCTGCTGTCCGGCTCCGTCGAGGCGGTAGCCCCGGCCGCGCGCGCGGCCGGGATCAACGTCATCGCCTTCACCACCGACCGGACGGTCGCCGGCGGCGGCGTGTTCACCATGGGCTTCCTGCCGGGTCAGGAGGTCGCCCGGATCGTCGCGTTCGCCCGGCAGCGGGGCGTGCGGCGGCTGGCGGTATTGGCCCCCGACGATGACTATGGCCAGCGGGTGGTCGAGCAGGTGCGGCAATCGGCCGAGGCGCCGGGCCTGTTCCTGACCGACATCGTTCACTATGACCCCTTGGCGGCCGACTTCGCGCCGGTGGTCCGCGACCTCGCCAATTACGATGAGCGGCGCCGGGCCCTGCTCGATCAGGTCGCGGCCTTGAGGGCCCGCGATGACGAGGTCGCGGCGGCGGCGCTCAAGCGCCTGGAGAACCTCCAGACCCTGGGCGACGTGCCGTTCGATGCGCTGCTGATCGCCGACGGGGGCAAGCGCCTCCAGGCCATCGCGGCGCTGTTGCCCTACTACGATCTCGACCCGAAGAAGGTCCGCATGCTGGGGACCGGCCAGTGGGATACGCCGGGGCTCGGCGCCGAACCGGCGCTGGTCGGCGGCTGGTTCGCGGCCCCGTCGCCGGCCGCACGGGCCGATTTCGTCGAACAGTATCGGGCGGCCTATGGGGCGCCGCCGCACCGGTTGGCGACCCTCGCCTACGACGCCACCGCGCTGGCGGCGGTCCTCGCCCGGGAAGACGGCGGGTTCCAGCCCGAGAAAATCACCGCGGCGCAAGGCTTCGCCGGGCGGGACGGGATCTTCCGGTTCCTGCCGACGGGGGTTGCCGAGCGGGGGCTGAGCGTGCTGCAGGTCGGGGAGCGCTCGATGGCGGTGATCGCCGACGCGCCCAAGAGTTTCACCGCGCCGGCCGTTCCGCCCCCGACATCACGGGGCCCATCACCGGGCCCGGCACCGGACCCGGCGCAACCGCCGCCCGCCCGGTAAATCAGTTCAGCAGATAATCGAGCACCGCGTTCAGGCGCATCAGGCCGTCGGGCAGCGCCCGGAGCCGCGTGCCGTCGAAGGGCTGGATCAGTTCTTCCCCGGCCAGGACGTCCAGCCGGTCCCGGTCGAGCCAGTCTTCGAGGGACATGCCGGTGGTCTCGGCGAAATCCGCCGCGCTCAGGCCTTGGGCGAGGCGCATCCCCAGCAGGATTGCCTCCCTCGCCCGCTCGTCCGGATCGATGGGCGTGCGCTTGTGGAGCCCGGCGCCCTCGGTTTCGACCGCCCTGAGCCAATCGTCCGGCATCCGTTTTTCGAGGGTCAGCGCCCAGGCGCCGTCGGTCCTGAGCCGCCCGTGGGCGCCGGGACCGATGCCGGCATAGGCGCCGCCCCGCCAATAGGTGAGATTGTGCCGGCAGGCATTGTCCGGGGCGGCGTGATTGGAAATCTCGTAGGCCGGCAGCCCGGCGGCCGCCAGGGTTCCTTGAGTGAACTCATAGAGCTCGGCGGCGGTCTCGTCCCCCGCGCCCTCGACCCGCCGCTTGTGAAATTCGGTCCCGGGCTCGATGGCCAGTTGATAGACCGAGAGATGGCCCCGGGCCAGGTCAACGGCTTCCGACAATTGCCGCCGCCAGTCATCGACGGTCTGGCCCGGAAGCGCATAGATGAGATCGAAGGAAAACCGGGGGACCGCTTCCCGCGCCGCCTCGATGGCGCGCCTGGCCTCGTCCGCATGATGGCGGCGGCCGAGGAACTTCAGCGCTTCGTCGTCGAAGGACTGGACGCCGATGGAGAGACGGTTGACGCCCGCATCGGCGAAGGCGGCGAACAGGGCGGCTTCCGACGATGACGGGTTGGCCTCCGCGGTGATCTCCACGTCGTCCGCCACCGGCCAGTTGGCGCGGATGCGCTCGATGATTGCGGCGGCGGTGTCCGGTTTCATCAGGGACGGCGTTCCGCCGCCGAAAAACACCGAGGTGACGGTCCGGCCCCCTGTTTCGCCGGCGGTGCGGTCCAGCTCCGAGAGGTAGGCGGCCCGCCAGCGTCCCTGATCGACGGTGTCGGCGACGTGGCTGTTGAAGTCGCAGTACGGGCACTTGGATTCGCAATAGGGCCAGTGCACGTAGATACCGAATCCGGCGGACATGGGGACTAACAGGCTTCTGAAAAAGTGGCTCGTTCGGCTTTGAGGGTAGCCTCATCGCCGTGATGGTAGGCGAACTCGATCTCCAACGATCCGTCGTCGAGGAGTTCGGCCGCCATCCTCATATCGGCGCTGCGGCCTGACCCGCAAGCCTCTCCTCGACATGGACCGTGACCCGCAGATTGCCGTTAAGGGCCGCAAGCATCTTCATCAACCGGTCCAGCGTGAACCGCCCGAGGTCGGCGTTGCGAACGCGCGAGAAGTCCGCCGCGGCGAAGCGCGTCAAGGCACTCGCCTTCCGCACCGACAGCCCACGCTCGTCAAGCACCGCAACGATGCTGGCCGCCAGGACTGCCTTGGCCTGTTTCAGATCAGCTTGGGAATCGCCGAGGTCGCGAAACACGTTGCCGCTTCCCTCAACCAGTTCGAAGTCGCTCTCATTCATGGCATCAGTTCCCTTCTCAGCCGCGCCAGCCGGCCAGCCAGCGTCCGTGATCGACGGTATCGGCGACATGGCTGTTGAAGTCGCAGTACGGGCACTTGGATTCGCAGTAGGGCCAGTGCACGTAGATGCCGAATCCGGCGGACATGGAGTCTAAATCTTTTTGAACCAGTCGGAGTTTATGGTGACGCGTTCAACCACCTCCGTTGCAACTCCCAACTTTAATTTCCTTAAGAGATCACAGAGACGATCTCCGTCGACCAAGTCGATTGCGAGAGCGCCATCCCTCGTGGCTTCCTTTTGGGCTTCGCTGGTGATTGTTCCAGTTGTGATCATTAGTCCGTTTTCAAAGCGGCCCGTAATCGCTCCTCGAAAGTCACGGATGTGGGGTGCACCGACACTGCTGCTGTAACGTTTGCACTGAAACGCGACCCGAAAAGTAATGAGATTTATTTGGAGTATGCCCGTGCCATCGATTCCCCCATCGCCGGGCCGGCCGGTGATCTTAACGGTCTTAAAACCTGACTCGCGGAGAATGCGCTGAGCTAGCCGTTCAAAAGCATCCGGTTTCATTTCGCGGATGGTTGACAGCAATTCTGATTTCCAATCTCCCTTTTCATTCAGTTCGCTTGAGGCTTCGTCGGTAAATCTGTCCTCAACATCTGAAGTGACCGGAGTGTGCTGCGAAAAAGGCTGCCGAGCCTTTTGGGCGATCTCTCGCACTTCCTCTTCTTGGAGTTTCTCTCCACGGTCGGTAGTTGACCAAACCCCCCATTGACTGTTGTCAATGGCTCCGCCCTTCTTGAGGTAAGTCCTGGCCCAACCCAGATTATAATCCAGAAGAGTTTTCCGGCCATCTACATGGGGCTCGTTTTGGATTTCCTCCGAAAATTTCTCAATCTCGACGACTGTGGCGAGGATTTCGCTATTAGTCCCGGATCCCCCGAGTTTCTTGACCGCTTTAAGCGTTGGCCACATCAGTTTGTCAGCAGTGGGTACTTTAACCATTTCGAATCCTCATTGCCCGGACATGCAATCCTAGGGCGATCGGAGACCTTCTCAACCGTTTTCCGACGTGTTGCCGAAACACCGCTCCACCAGTTTGCGGAACGCGTCCGCCCGGTGGCTTACCGAATGCTTCCAGCCCGGATCGGCCTCGCCGAAGGTCTCGTCGTGGCCGTCGGGGACGAAGATGGGATCGTAGCCGAAGCCCTTGCCGCCCCGGGGCGGGAACACCAAAGTCCCGTACACCGCGCCCTCGACGGTTTCCCTATGCCCGTCGGGCCACGCCAGGGACAGGGCGCAGGCGAAATGAGCCGTGCGGTCCGGATTATCGCCCAAGGCTTCCTCCACCTTCTTCATGGCGAGGCCGAAATCCTTGCCGGGCCCCGCCCAGCGCGCCGAATAGATGCCGGGATCGCCCCCGAGGCCGTGCACCGCGAGGCCGGAATCATCGGCCAGCGCCGGCAGGTTCGCGCCCGCCGCCGAGGCCAGGGCCTTCAGTTCGGCGTTTTCCATGAAGGTCCGGCCGGTCTCGTCGGGCTCGGGCAGGTCCAATTCGCCCGCCGAAACCGCATCGGCCCCGAAGGGCTCCAACAGCGTGCGGATTTCCGCCACCTTTCCCGGATTATGGCTGGCGATGACCAGTTTGCCGCCGTCGAATTGCCGCGCCACCTGGTTAATGGACCGCGTCCTCGATGGCTTGCCGCTGATGGGCGACCAGTTCGCCGATGCCCTTCTTGGCCAGTTCGAGCATGGCCGTCAGTTCGCTTTCCTTGAACGGGTCCTCCTCGGCCGTGCCTTGGATCTCGACGATGTCGCCGGCCCCGGTGAGGACAAAGTTGGCGTCGGCCTGGGCGCGGCTGTCCTCGTCATAGTCGAGATCGAGCACCGCCACGCCGTCATAGAGCCCGCACGACACGGCCGCCACCTCGCCGGTCAGCGGCACCGCCTGGATCAGGCCCAGATGCCGGACCTTTTCGAATGCAAGATGAAGCGCCACATAGGCGCCGGTGATCGACGCCGTCCGGGTGCCGCCGTCGGCCTGGATCACGTCGCAGTCGATGCGCACCTGCATCTCGCCCATGGCGGCGAGGTCGGTGACGGCGCGCAGGGACCGCCCGATCAGGCGCTGGATTTCCTGGGTGCGGCCGCCCTGCCTGCCGCGGGCCGCCTCCCGGTCGGTCCGGGTGCCCGTGGAGCGGGGCAGCATGCCGTACTCGGCGGTCACCCATCCCTTGCCCGAATCCCGTATCCACGGGGGCACGCGCTCCTCGACGCTGGCGGTGCAGATGACGTGGGTATCGCCGAACTTGGCGAGACAGGAACCCTCGGCATGTTTGTTGATGCCGGTTTCCAAAGTAATGGTCCGGAGTTCGTCCGGGGCCCGTCCCGATGGTCGCATGGCTGGTTTCCACGTTCGCCGGTTGGATCGGTTGGAGCGGGACACTAGACCCTCGGCGGAACCCGGTCCAGTCCGCAGATCGCCGCCCGGCCGATCTCCGTCGGTTGACGCCCGGGGGCGGCGGACATAGATTTCCCGCGGCCCCACCGGAGGGGCCGAACGAGACCAAACCCAACCAAGCCCAACCAAACCCATGAGCCGACCCGACACCAAACGCCCGACGCTGACCGAGCTCAACGACCGGTCCCGCGAGGTATTCAGGCTGATCGTCGATGAATTCGTCGAAACCGGCGAGCCCATCGGCTCGCGGACCCTGTCCCAGCGCCTGACGGCCAGGCTGTCCCCGGCGACGATCCGCAACGTCATGGCGGACCTGGAAGAGGCCGGCCTGCTGTACTCGCCGCACACCTCGGCCGGGCGCCTGCCGACGGACGCGGGCCTCCGCATGTTCGTCGACGGCCTGCTCGAGGTCGGCAATCTGGCGAGCGAGGAGCGGCGCGACATCGAGCGCCGCCTGGCGGGGAGCGGCAAGAGCATCGAACAGATGCTGGAGGAGGCGTCATCGACGCTTTCCGGGCTTTCCCACTGCGCCGGCATGGTTCTCGCGCCCAAGACCGAATCCCCCCTCAAGCATATCGAATTCGTGCCGCTGAGCCCGGGCCGCGCGCTGGTGGTCATGGTGACGGCGGAGGGCATCGTGGAGAACCGGCTGATCGAGGTGCCGGCGGATATCCCCGCATCCTCCCTGACCGAGGCCGGCAACTTCCTCGCCGCCCGGTTTGTCGGCAAGACGCTTACCGAGGTCCGGCGGTCCATCGACGCGGCGCTGACCGCGAACCGGGCGCATCTCGACAGCCTGGCGGCAAAGGTGGTGGAGGCCGGCGTCGCCACCTGGGCCGGCGGCGAGAGCGGCGGCAGCCTGATCATCCGGGGCCAGGCGCACTTGCTGGACGACGTAACGGCGCTTGCCGACCTGGAGCACATCCGCGCCCTGTTCGCGGCGCTGGAAACCGAGGAAATGATGCTCCGCATCCTGGACCTTGCGGAGAGCGGCGAGGGGGTGCGGATATTCATCGGCGCCGACAACGATCTGTTCTCCCTGTCCGGCTGCTCGTTCATCGTCGCGCCCTATCATTCCTCTCAGCAGCAATTGGTGGGGGCGATCGGCGTCATCGGCCCGACGCGGATGAACTATGCGCGCATTATTCCCATGGTGGACTACACCGCCAAACTCATCGGCGACGCCATGGGCTGATCAGGAAACGGAACCGGAATGAGCGACCAGAAAAACCGAAACGGCGACGGCGGGGCCCCCGCGGAAGAGACCCCTGCCGAAGAGGCCGCCGCCGAAGGACCGGCGGAGGACATCCAGGACGATGCGCCGGCCGGGGCGGAGCCCGCCGGAGAAGAGGAGGCGCCGGAGAAGGATACGCCGGAGAGTGATGCGCCGCCGACCTACGAGGAACTTCTCTCCGATGTCGCCTCGCTGAAGGATCAGCTGCTGCGGGCGCTGGCCGAGACCGAGAACGTCCGCCGCCGGGCCGAGCGCGACAAGGCGGATCTGTCGAAATACGCGGTGGCCAATTTCGCCCGCGAGGTTCTGGGGGTCGCCGACAATCTCCGCCGGGCCGTCGAAGCGGTCGACCGGGACACGGTGGAGGGCAACGAGGACCTGAAGAACCTCCATGTGGGCATCGAAATGACCCAGAAGGCCCTCGAGGCGTCCTGCGAGCGGTTCGGCATCAAGCCCATCGACGCCATGGGCAAGAAGTTCGATCACAATTTCCATCAGGCCATGTTCGAGGTCGAGGATCCCGAACAGCCGGAAGGCGTCGTCGTCCAGGAAATCCAGGCCGGCTACATGATCCACGACCGCCTGCTGCGCCCGGCCATGGTCGGCGTCTCCAAGGGCGGCCCGAAACCGGAAACCGAACCGGAAGCCGAGGCGGAAGCGGCAGAAGAAGAACCCGCCGCCGCCGATGAGGAAGGCGCCAAGGAAGACGCCGCAGAAGACACCGGCGACGCGACAAGCGCCGACAAGGAGCCATAAGGGCCCGGAAAAGAGTCGTTTCGGGCCGAAAAAGACGGTTGTGCCTCACTTGCGCGGGCTATGCCGCCGACTTATATAACCCCGGAAAATTTATTGACATATTCCCGGCAAGGCCTTGGACGGCCCTGGAAAGCCCGGGAAAGGGATAACACCGGCGGCGCCCGAAGGGCCGCGGGTTCTGTTGCTAAGCTAAGAGGGCAGGATGAGCAAAGTCATTGGAATCGATCTCGGCACGACCAACTCGTGCGTCGCCTTGATGGAGGGCAGCGAGGGCAAGGTTATCGAAAACGCCGAGGGCATGCGGACGACCCCGTCCATGGTCGCGTTCACCGAGAGCGACGAGCGGCTGGTCGGCCAGCCGGCGAAACGCCAGGCGGTGACCAATCCCGAAAACACGCTGTACGCCATCAAGCGCCTGATCGGCCGCCGGTCCGACGACCCGATGACCGAGAAGGACAAGGGCCTGGTCCCCTACAAGATCGTCAAGGCGGACAATGGCGATGCCTGGGTCGAGGCGAGCGGCGCCAAGCACAGCCCGAGCCAGATCTCCGCCTTCATCCTGCAGAAGATGAAAGAGACGGCGGAAGCCTATCTCGGCGAGAACGTCGAGCAGGCGGTGATCACGGTCCCCGCCTACTTCAACGATTCCCAGCGCCAGGCGACCAAGGATGCCGGCAAGATCGCCGGGCTGGACGTGCTGCGGATCATCAACGAACCGACGGCCGCGGCGCTGGCCTACGGCCTCGACAAGAAGAATTCCGGCACCGTGGCGGTCTTCGACCTCGGCGGCGGCACCTTCGATATTTCCATCCTGGAGATCGGCGACGGCGTCTTCGAGGTCAAGTCGACCAACGGCGACACCTTCCTCGGCGGCGAGGACTTCGACCAGTGCGTCATCGACTACCTCGCCGACGAATTCAAGAAGGAGCAGGGCATCGATCTTCGCGACGACAAGCTCGCCCTGCAGCGCCTCAAGGAGGCCGCCGAGAAGGCCAAGACCGAATTGTCGAGCTCCATGCAGACCGAGGTGAACCTGCCGTTCGTCACCGCGGACGCCAGCGGGCCGAAGCACCTCAACATCAAGCTCACCCGGGCCAAGCTCGAAGCCCTGGTCGAGCACCTGGTCGACCGGACCATCGAGCCCTGCAAGGCGGCGCTCAAGGATGCCGGCATCACGGCCGGCGAAATCGACGAGGTGATCCTGGTCGGCGGCATGACCCGCATGCCCAAGGTGCAGGAACGGGTGCAGGAATTCTTCGGCCGCGAGCCCCACAAGGGCGTGAATCCGGACGAAGTGGTGGCCCTCGGCGCGGCCATCCAGGGCGGCGTCCTTCAGGGCGACGTCAAGGACGTGCTGCTGCTCGACGTGACCCCGCTGAGCCTGGGCATCGAGACCCTGGGCGGCGTGTTCACCCGCCTGATCGACCGCAACACCACCATCCCGACCCGCAAGAGCCAGGTGTTCTCTACCGCCGAAGACAATCAGTCGGCGGTGACCATCCGGGTCTTCCAGGGCGAACGCGAGATGGCGGCGGACAACAAGCTGCTCGGCCAATTCGACCTGGTCGGCATTCCGCCGGCGCCCCGCGGCATGCCGCAGGTCGAGGTGACCTTCGACATCGACGCCAACGGCATCGTCAACGTCTCGGCCAAGGACAAGGCGACGGGCAAGGAACAGCAGATCCGCATCCAGGCCTCCGGCGGCCTGTCGGACGCCGATATCGACCGCATGGTCCACGAGGCGGAAGAGCACGCCGAGGAAGACAAGAAGCGGAGAGAGCTGGTCGAGGCCCGGAACCAGGCCGACACCCTGATCCACACCACCGAGAAGAACCTGGCCGAATACGGCGACAAGGTTTCGGAGGAGGAAAAAGCCTCCATCGAGGCGGCGCTCCAGGCTCTCAAGGATGTCCAGGAGAGCGAAGACGTCGACGGCATCAAGGCCAAGACCGACACGCTGATGCAGGCCTCCATGAAGCTCGGCGAGGCCATGTACAAGGCGTCGCAGGAGGGCGAAGGGGCGCCGGATCTGGACATGAGCGGCATGGGCGGGACGGATGCGCCCGAGGGCGACGCCGGCGACGCCCCAACGGATGACGACGCCACCGTCGTGGACGCCGATTTCGAGGAAGTCGACCCGGAAAAGAAAGACGACGCCTGACCGGGGTCGCGGTCCGCTTTTTGGGGTAAGTGCCTGAGCGATGGCCAAGAACGATTACTACGCGACCTTGGGTGTCGATCGGAACGCCAGCGCCGACGACATCAAGAAGGCCTATCGCAATCTGGCCATGAAGTATCACCCCGACCGGAATCAGGGCGACGACGAGGCCGAGCGGAAATTCAAGGAACTCAACGAAGCCAACGACGTCCTGTCGGACGAACAGAAACGCGCGGCCTATGATCAGTACGGCCACGCGGCGTTCGAACAGGGCGGGCCCGGCGGCTTCGGAGAGGGCGGGTTCGGCGAAGGCTTCGGCGCCGGGTTCGCCGATATCTTCGATGAAATGTTCGGCGACTTCATGGGCGGCGGGGCCGGACGCCGGGCCGGGCGCACGTCGGGCCGCGGCGCCGATCTCCGCTACAACATGGAAATCTCCATGACCGAGGCGTTCTCCGGATCGAAACCCAATATCCGGGTGCCCACTTCCATCCAGTGCGAATCGTGCCGCGGCACCGGCTCGGCCGGCGGCAAGGCGCCGGACACCTGTCCGTCGTGCCAGGGCCACGGCAAGGTCCGCGCCCAGCAGGGCTTCTTCACCATCGAGCGCACCTGTCCGACCTGTCAGGGGCAGGGCCAGGTCATTTCGGAGGCGTGCCCGAGCTGCGGCGGGTCCGGCCGCACGGGCCGCGAAAAGACCCTCTCGGTCAACATTCCGGCGGGCGTCGAGGACGGCACCCGGATACGCCTGGCGGGCGAAGGCGAGGCGGGTCTGCGCGGCGCGCCGTCGGGCGATCTCTACATCTTCATCTCCGTCGCGCCCCACCACATTTTCCAGCGGGACAGCGCCAACATCCATTGCAGGGTGCCGATCCCGGTGACCACGGCGGCGCTCGGCGGCCACATCGAGGTGCCGACGGTCGACGGCGGGCGGGCGAAGATCACGATCCCGGCGGGGACCCAGCCCGGTCACCAGTTCCGTCTCAAGGGCAAGGGCATGTCCGTTCTGCGCAGCCGCGAGAGGGGCGACATGTTCGTGCAGGCCTCGGTCGA
The DNA here is from genome assembly GCA_965207535.1 of Rhodospirillales bacterium. GTDB lineage: Bacteria > Pseudomonadota > Alphaproteobacteria > Rhodospirillales > UBA2165 > JAJDXO01. The sequence continues at coordinate 37,014 of CBDBMR010000002.1, forward strand.
GACCCCGGTGAATTTGACCAGAAAGCAGAAGGAGCTTCTGGAGGAGTTCGAGTCCGCCGGCAAGAAGGCGGACAACAATCCGGAATCGGACGGCTTCTTCACCAAGGTCAAGGAAATCTGGGAAGACCTGAAAGAGTAGGCTAATTTGCGCAGATCGGAGCATCCGCGGAATTGGGGATAAATCCATGAAAATCGGCGTCGTTGGCTGCACCGGCCGGATGGGCCGGATGGTGGTGGCCGAAATCACCGGAACCGGCAATTGCGAACTGGCCGGCGGGACGGAATCCGCCGGGCACCCCAGGCTGGGCGAAGACGTATCGGCGATTGCCGGTCTGGCGGCCTCGGGGCTGAAGGTTTCCGACGATGCGGCAGCGCTGTTTTCGGCGTCCGACGCGGTGATCGACTTCACCCTCCCGGACGCGACCCTGCATCACGCCGGCCTGGCTGCCGAATCGTCAACCGCGCTGGTGATCGGCACCACCGGCCTGGGCGATGAACAGCTCTCCGCATTGGGCCGGGCGGCCGAGCGCGCGCCCATTGTGCTCGCGCCCAATTTTTCCGTCGGCGTCAATCTGCTGCTCGGCCTCACCCAACAGGTGGCGGGGGTGCTCGGCGAGGATTTCGATATCGAGATCGTCGAGATGCACCACAAGCACAAGGTGGACGCGCCGTCGGGCACCGCGCTGGGCCTCGGCGAAGCGGCCGCCAAGGGCCGCGGCGTCGGCCTGAGCCAAATGGCGGACCGGGGCCGGGACGGCATCACCGGCGAGCGAGAGCCGGGCCGGATCGGCTTTGCCTCCCTCAGGGGCGGCGACGTGGTCGGCGAGCATACGGTGGTGTTCGCCGGCGCCGGCGAGCGGATCGAGCTCACCCACAAGGCGGCGTCGCGGGTCATCTTCGCCCGGGGCGCGGTGCGCGCGGCGCTGTGGACCGAGGGCCGGCCCGCCGGGCTCTATTCCATGATGGACGTGCTGGGGTTCGGAGCTTAAGAGACCGGCCGTTCCTTGAGGTCGATCAGCGCCCGCTCCAGGGTGTGGGCCACTTCTTCCCGCTCGTCGGGGCCGAGGAAGTTGCCGATCTCGACGGTTTTACCTTTGGCCGACGCAAACAGCCGGCCGACCCGGCCCGGCACCGTCTCCGTATGGAACTTGAGCCAGTAGGGCTCGAACGTCACGTCCCGCTCGCGGCCCCGGTGATCCCGGGATTGATAGCGGAAGGCGCTGCCCGACAAGGTGAGCCTTTCGCGCCGCTTGGCCCGGTTGTAGCCGAACCGGTAGGCTATATAGAGCAGCACGAGCTCGATCCCCATGAAGGGCAGGACCGGGCCGGCGCCGGCAAGCCAGAACAATCCGCCGACGATCACGCACAGGCCGCCGAAGATGCTCAGCAGCAAGGCGTTCTGGCGCAGATAGGCGACGATATTGGGCGCCATCCGGATTTCCAGGAACACGGCGTCGAAATCGGGCGTCCGGTCCTTGATGGAGACATGGAGCATGATCCGGAGAGCATATCCGGGCCGGCGGTTTGGGGCAAAGGGACGCGCCCGCGCCCCCCGGAGGCCTGTGCGGGCTCGTGGGGGCTTGCGGCGCCGCGCCCGGCCGGTAAGTTGAGGCCATGAAGAAAGCCCATATCGAAGAATTCTATACCCGCCTGCGGGCGGCCAATCCCGAGCCCCGTGGGGAGCTTCACTACGTCAATCCCTACACCCTGGTGGTCGCCGTCGCCCTGTCGGCGCAGGCCACCGATGTCGGGGTCAACAAGGCGACCAAGCCGCTGTTCAGGAAGGTCAAAACGCCCGAGGCCATGGTCAGGCTCGGCGAGGCCAGGCTCAAGGACTACATCAAGACCATCGGGCTCTATAACGCCAAGGCCAGGAACGTCATCAGGCTGTCCCAAATGCTGATCGACGAATTCGGCGGCAAGGTGCCGGAAAACCGGGAGGACCTGGAGAAGCTGCCGGGGGTCGGGCGGAAGACCGCCAACGTGGTCCTCAACATCGCGTTCGGCCAGCCGACCATCGCCGTCGACACCCACCTGTTCCGGGTCGGCAACCGCACCGGTCTCGCCCCCGGCAAGACCCCCCTGGAGGTGGAGAAAAAGCTCGAAAAGAACACGCCGCCCCAATTCATGCTCCATGCCCATCACTGGCTGATCCTGCACGGGCGCTACGTGTGCAAGGCGCGCAAGCCCGACTGCCCGGCCTGCTCGGTCGCCGACCTCTGCCGCTTCAAGGGCAAGACGACGGTTTAGGACCCGGCCCCGTTCGGCCAGCCGGATGCGATCCCCCCTCACCCGGCGCTGACGCGCCACCCTCTCCCAGAGGGAGAGGGAGTTTGATGTGTGTCCCCTCGCCCCCTTTCAGGGGGAGAGGGACAGGGTGAGGGGGATGTTTGCCGGCTGCGCTCAGCCGGCTTCCCCGCGGGCGAAGATGTTGGCGTAGCACTCTTCGTCGGCGGGGAGCTCGACGGTGCGGGATCGAAGCGTCACATGGGCCGCGATGAACGAATTTCCGTCCTCGTACATGAATATATCGAGGATGCAGCGCTCGCCCCGGTACTGCCAGATCTCCGCGGGATCGTCCCGGCGAATGAAGCCGGGCTCGCCGAGCAGCCGGGCGATGGCGCTCTTTTCCATGCCCTTGATCCGCGCCCTGAGGTTGGCGAGCGAGACCGGCGGCGCCGGCGGGAGGGCAACCCGGGACACATCCCTGGACACATCCCTGGGCACGTCGATGTCGAGGGCCGCATGGGGCGCCGCCTGTTCCGGTTTTTGGGCCCGGTCTTGGGCGGGGTTTCGGGCCGGATTTTGAGCCGGGGCCGCTCCGCTCCGCTCGGCGGCGGGACCCGGTGGCGGCGATTGCCCCGTCACGGGAACGGTAAAGGGGTTTGCAACACCGGCGCAGGCGGCCAGCATCAGGACGGCCAATAGGGCCAGGCATGTACGTTTGCCGCTCACCTATGCCCTCCGCCAGCGTTCCACCAGATGAACCATGGCCGCCGCGCCGACGACCGGCGCGATCAGATTGACGACCGGAACGGTGAGCAGGAACGCCACGATCACGCCGGCGATGAAGACGCTGCCGCTGCGCGCCCGGCGAAGCCGTTTTCCGGCCGCCGGGTCCATCCGGCGGTGCGCGACCAGCTCGAAATATTCCCGGCCAAGGAGATAGCCGTTCAGGGCATAGAAGACCAAGGGATAGAAGGGCGAGAAGAACAGGGCGAGCAGGACCGGCAGAGCCAATATGTTGAGCACCACCGCGATCACCGCGAATTTCACGGTGATCCACAAAATCTCGGGGATTCCCTGATGCCGGGGCGCGCCGAGGGCCGGATAGTGCCGCCGGTCGACGGCGCCCGCGATGTCTTCGAGAAAGAAGCCGGCGATCAGCGTCACCACGGCGGGAAACAGCAGCCAGGTCATGGCCAGAACGGCGATGCCGCCGAAGACGTCCTTGATCCGGTCGAGATCGAATTCCCACACCCACAGGTTCAATGCCGGCAGGTCGAGGCTGTCCAGGATCCAGCCGAGGATGAACCAGGAGGCAACGAAAACGGCCAGAGACCCGGCGATCCCCAGCAGCACGACCCGCCGGAACGCAGGATCGGAGATTTGGGAAATCGCCTTCGAGAAGGATGAAATCATGGCGCCTGTCTTTACTTGGCCCAGCTTTACTCGGCCCGTCTTTACTGGGCTAGGCGCGGTCCTGCAAGGCCGGCGGGGACCGGCGCCTGCTTGAGCCGGGCGGGCGCTCCGATATACTGCCGGGCCGCTCAATTCCTTGGGACGCTTTCCATGAACCAAGCCTCTTCGGCCGCGCACGACGTCCTGGCCATCGGTAACGCCATCGTCGACGTGCTGTCCCACGCCGATGACGATTTTCTCGCCGGTCACGGCCTGACCAAGGGGGCGATGACCCTCATCGACGCCGGCCGGGCGGCGGCGCTGTATGCCGCCATGGGGCCGGGCGTCGAGGTGTCCGGCGGATCCGCCGCCAACACGGCTGCCGGCATCGCCTCGTTCGGCGGCAAAGCGGCCTTCATCGGCAAGGTGCGGGACGACCAGCTGGGGAACGTGTTTTCCCACGACATCCGGGCGGCCGGCGTGTCGTTTGCCTCCGCGCCGGCAACCGAAGGCGAGCCGACCGGCCGCTGCCTGATCCTGGTGACTCCGGATGCCCAGCGCACCATGCAGACTTTCCTGGGCGCGGGCGGCGATTTGGGCCCGGAAGATGTGGATGAAGCCCTGGTCGCGGCGTCCCGGGTGACCTATCTGGAGGGCTATTTGTGGGACCCGCCGCTTGCCAAGGAGGCGTTTCTCAAGGCGGCCGGGATCGCCAAGGGCGCGGGGCGCAAGGTCGCGCTGTCGCTCTCCGATTCGTTCTGCGTCGACCGTCACCGGGCGGAATTTCTCGACCTGGTGAACAACCATGTCCATATCCTGTTCGCCAACGAGGCCGAGATAACGTCGCTCTACGAGGTTGGGGAATTCGACGAGGCGCTGCAACGGGTTCGCGGGCATTGCGAAATCGCCGCGCTCACCCGGAGCGAAAAGGGCTCGGTGATCGTCGCTGGCGACGAGGTTCACGTGCTCGACGCCGCAACCGCCGGGCAGGTCGTCGACACCACCGGCGCCGGTGATTTGTATGCCGCCGGCTTTCTCCACGGCTATACCCGGGGCGAGGACTTGGCCGTCTGCGGGCATTTGGGCGGTATCGCCGCGGCGGAAATCATCAGCCATTTCGGCGCCCGGCCGGAAACGCCGCTGGCCGAACTCGCCGGCGGCGCTCGCTGATGGGCCGCGGCATATAGCCCCCCGCGACGCGCCTCGAACCGAAAGGGATCGTTAACCGGACCGAGGCTAGTTTGGCCGGATGAACGCGCACGCCCAAAACTGGCTCGCCGCCAGCCGGATCTATCTCGACCGGCGGGTCATCGCCATATTGTTTTTGGGTTTTGCCAGCGGGCTGCCGTTGCTGCTGGTCTTCTCGACACTGTCCTTCTGGCTCAAGGTGGAGGGCGTATCGCTGGCGGCCATCGGCGCGTTCTCCCTGGTCCGCACCCCCTATACCTTCAAGTTCCTGTGGGCGCCGCTGATCGACCGGCTCAACGTCCCCTTTCTATCGGCACGGCTGGGCCGCCGGCGGGCATGGACGATCGTCACCCAGGTCGCCCTGATGGGGTCCATTTTCGCCCTCGCCGGGACCAGCCCGGCGGAAGCGCCGATCTGGACCGCCGTGTTCGCCATCGTCGTCGCCTTCACCTCGGCCAGCCAGGACATCGTCATCGACGCCTACCGCATCGAGCTGCTCGAGGAAGACGAGCAGGGCGCCGGGGCGGGGGTGATCGTCTTCGGTTACCGGATGGGGATGCTGACCGCGGGCGCGGGCGCGCTGTGGCTCAATACCATCATGAGCTGGCCCCAGGTCTATATGGTGATGGGGTGCCTGGTGGTGGTCGGCATGATTACCATCCTGCTGAGCCCCGAGCCCAATCCGCCGGAAAACTGGCCGGCCGACGCCGGGCCCGCCGCCGGCCGGCCCTGGTCCGAGCGGGTCGAGCAATTTCTTTACGAGGCGGTGTGGGCGCCGTTCAGGGATTTCATGACCCGGGCCAACTGGCCGCTGATCCTCCTGTTCATCATGTTCTTCAAGCTGGGCGACGCCTACCTGGGGGTCATGGCCAATCCGTTCTACGTGGAGATGGGCTTCACCAACGCCGAGATCGCTTCGGTAAGCAAGGTGTTCGGAATCGGCGCGACGCTGGTGGGCGGTCTGCTCGGCGGCCTGATGGTCATGCGCTGGGGGATCATCAAGACCCTGCTGATCACCGGGGTCCTGCAGATGCTGTCGAACCTCGTGTTCGTCGCCCAGGCCCTGGCCGGTCACGACGTGGGCATGCTGGTGGTGACCATCGCCTCGGAGAACGTGGCGGGCGGCATGGCGACGGCGGCCTTCGTCGCTTATCTCTCGTCCCTCTGCAACACCGCCTATACCGCCACCCAGTACGCCCTGCTCACGTCGTTCATGGCGTTTGCCCGGGACGTCCTGTCGGCAACCTCCGGCGCGCTCGCCGAGGCCATCGGCTGGGTCGGCTTCTTCGTGGCGACCACGGGCCTCGCGCTGCCCGGACTTCTGTTGTTGTTGTGGATGATCCGCCTGATGCCCCGACAGGAAGCGCCCGAGGCTGCACCGCTGCGCTAGGCGAACGGAGAGTTGAATGGCGCGGGCGCCTCGGCGAACATAGATAAGACGGGAAACCAGGAGGACGGATCCCATGCTTATCGGCGTTCCCAAGGAAATCAAAACCCACGAATACCGGGTCGGGCTGATCCCGGGCAGCGTCCGCGAACTGGTCCATCACGGCCATGAGGTCATCATCGAAACCGCGGCCGGCGACGGAACCGGCTTTCCGGACCGCGTCTACGAAGAGGCCGGTGCCAGGATCGCCGGCTCGGCCGACGACGTCTTCGCCGCCGCCGATATGGTCGTCAAGGTCAAGGAGCCGCAGCCGGCGGAGATTTCCCGGCTCCGCGAGGGCCAGGTGCTGTTCACCTATCTCCATCTCGCCGCGGATCACGAACAGACCGAGGGGCTGGTCCGGTCCGGCTGCACGGCCATCGCCTATGAGACCGTGACCGACGGCCGGGGCGGGCTGCCGCTGCTGGCGCCGATGAGCGAGGTGGCGGGGCGCATGGCGGTACAGGCCGGCGCCCACTGCCTGGAAAAGGAGCCGGGCGGGGCCGGCATCCTGCTGGGCGGCGTGCCGGGCGTGCCGGTGGCCCGGGTGGTGATCATCGGCGGCGGCGTGGTCGGCACCGCCGCGGCCAGGATGGCCATGGGGCTGGAGGCATCGGTGACGGTCATGGACAACAACCTGCACCGCCTGTACGAGCTCGACATTCAGTTCGGCCGTCAGCTCAACACCATCTTTTCCACCGTCGACAGCCTGGAGACCTATGTCACCGGCGCCGATCTGGTGATCGGCGCGGTCCTGGTGCCGGGGGCGGCGGCGCCCAAGATCGTGTCGCGGGAAATGGTCGCCGGCATGGCCAAGGGCTCGGTCATCGTCGACGTCGCCATCGACCAGGGGGGCTGTATCGAGACCTCCCGGCCGACCACCCACGCGGAGCCCACCTATGTGGAGGAAGGCGTGGTGCATTATTGCGTCACCAACATGCCGGGCGCCGTGGCCCGCACGTCGGCCCGGGCGCTCAACAACGCCACCCTGCCTTTCGTGGTGGCGCTGGCCAACAAGGGGCACGTCCAGGCCATGCGGGACGACCCGCACCTCCTGAACGGCCTCAACGTGCATGACGGCCGGGTGACCTACGAGGCGGTCGCCCGGGACCTCAATTACGAGTATCAGCCGCCGGAAGAGGCGCTGAAGGGGGAATAGGCCGCCGTGAAGGATTCCAAAATGCGCATCGTCGAGGGGGACATCACCGCCCTTATGGTCGACGCCGTCGTCAACGCCGCCAACGAGGGATTGCTCCCGGGCGGCGGGGTGTGCGGCGCCATTCACGCGGCCGCCGGCCCCGGCCTGGCGCAGGAATGCGCGGCTATTGGCCGCTGCCCGGCGGGCGAAGCGCGGATCACCGGCGGCCATGACCTGCCGGCGGGGTACGTCATCCATGCGGTGGGCCCGGTGTGGCACGGCGGCGGCAAGGGGGAGCCGGAATTACTGGACGACGCGTATCGTAATTCCATGGCCCTGGCGGGCGAAAACGGCCTCAAATCCATCGCTTTTCCGGCCATTTCCACGGGTATTTTCGGCTATCCCCCGGACCTGGCGGCGGAGACCGCCATCGAGGCCGTGTCGGCGGCCCTGGCTGACCATGCGGGCATCGAGGAGGTCGTTTTCTGCTGTTTCGACGGCGCCACGGCGGAGATTTACCGCCGGCTGCTCGGCGCCCCGTAGGCAGGCCCCCCCTCACCCTGACCCTCTCCCCCTGAAAAAGGGGGAGAGGGGACGCACGGCAAGCCCCCTCTCCCTCTGGGAGAGGGTTGGGGTGAGGGTGTCACAAGACGTCAACCATCGGCCGCTGACCATCGGATTTCGCCGTGATAGACTGCCGGGAATTCATTTATCTACAGGCCCGCCGCCGTGAGCGACCCCGCCCCGAAGCAAGACCCCTCCGACGAAGCCCCGGCCCGGCCGGCGGGCAAGGGCGAGGTGACGCCGATGATGGCGCAATACCTCGCCATCAAGCGGGATAATCCCGGCTGCCTGCTGTTCTACCGCATGGGGGATTTCTACGAGCTGTTCTTCGACGATGCGGTCGAGGCGGCCGCCGCCCTCGATATCGCGCTGACCAAGCGGGGCAGGCATCTGGGCGGCGACATCCCCATGTGCGGGGTGCCGGTCCATAGCCACGAGACCTATCTCCAGCGCCTGATCCGCAAGGGCTTCAAGGTCGCCATCTGCGAGCAGGTGGAGGATCCGGCGGAGGCCAAAAAGCGGGGCGCCAAGGCGGTGGTCGAGCGGGCCGTGGTGCGCACCATTACCGCCGGCACCCTCACCGAAGACACGCTGCTGGACGCCAAGCGCAACAATTTCATCGCCGCGCTTGCCGAGGTGCAGGGGTCTTTCGGGCTCGCCTGGCTCGACATGTCCACCGGCGACTTCCGCCTCCAGACCGCTGGCGCGCTGGGCTCGGCGCTGGCGCGGCTCGGCCCCGGCGAAGTGGTGATCCCGGACAGGATTTTCGGCCGGGAGGACGTGGCCGACGACCTGGACCCCTGGCGCGACGTCATGACCCCCCTGCCCGCCAGCCGCTTCGACAGCGCCGGCGGCGAACGGCGCCTGAAGGCGTTGTTCGGCGTTGGGGCCCTCGATGCTTTCGGGGCGTTCAGCCGGGCCGAGCTCGCCGCCGGCGGGGCGCTGATCGATTACGTGGAGCTTACCCAGCAGGGCCAATTGCCGCGGATCGCCCGGCCCCAACGCCTCTCCGAAGGGGCGGTGCTGGAGATCGATGCGGCGACCCGGCGCAATCTGGAGCTTTCCCAGACCATGGCGGGCGAGCGGGCGGGCTCGCTCCTCGCCGTCATGGACCGCACGCAGACGGGGGCCGGGGGCCGGCTGCTCGCCGCCCAGCTTGCCGCGCCGGTGACCGACCTGGACCGGATCAACGGGCGCTTGGACCGGGTCCAGCATTTCCACGACGACCACGGCCTCCGGGCCGGCATTCGCGAACGCCTCGCCCAATGCCCCGATCTGGAGCGCGCCCTGTCGCGCATCTCCCTCGGGCGCGGGGGTCCCAGGGACCTGGCGGCCATCCGCGACGGCTTGGAACTGGCGGGCGCCCTGCGCGAAACATTGGAGGCGGTCGCCATGCCGGCGTCCCTCGCGGGCCCGGTGAGCGACCTCGGCGCCCACGGGGAACTGGTGGACCATCTCCGCCGGGCGCTGGCCGACGAATTGCCGCTGTCCACCAAGGACGGCGGGTTTATCCGGGCGGGGTTCGCGCCCGGCTTCGACGAGCTGAAGGGTCTCCGCGACGAGAGCCGGAAGATGATCGCCGGGCTGCAGGACAGGTACGTCCGGGAAACCGGCATCGCCAATCTCAAGGTGAAGCACAACAACGTCCTGGGCTATTTCGTCGAGGTGACGGCGAGGAACGCTGACGCCATGCCGGCAAGTGGAGAAGGTGGCGAGGACTCACCCTTCATTCACCGCCAGACCATGGCCAACGCGGTGCGCTATTCGACGGTGGAGTTGTCCGATCTCGAAGGCCGGATCGCCAGCGCAGCCGACAAGGCCCTCGCCCTCGAGCTGGAACTGTTCGCCGGCCTGGCCGGACGGGTGATGGCGGGCGCCGACGACATCGCCCTCGCCGCCCGGGCGCTCGCCGCCATCGATGTGGCGTCGTCCCTCGCCGAGCTCGCCGTCGACCGGCGGTATCAGCGTCCCCAGGTGGACGGGTCACAGGACTTCGAGATCACCGGCGGCCGCCATCCGGTGGTCGAGCAGGCGCTCGTCCGCTCGGGCGGATCGGCGTTCGTCGCCAACGGCTGCGCGCTCTCCGGGGCCGATCGGATATGGCTCCTCACCGGGCCCAACATGGCCGGCAAGAGCACCTTCCTCCGCCAGAACGCGCTGATCGCCGTGATGGCCCAGATGGGCTCCTTCGTTCCCGCCGAGGCCGCCCGCATCGGCGTGGTCGACCGGCTGTTCAGCCGGGTCGGCGCCGGCGACGATCTCGCCCGCGGACGCTCCACCTTCATGGTCGAGATGGTGGAGACCGCCGCCATTCTGGCCCAATCCACCGGTCGCTCCCTGGTGATCCTCGACGAGATCGGTCGCGGTACCGCCACCTTCGACGGGCTCTCCATCGCCTGGGCGGTGGTCGAGCATCTCCACGAGGTGAACGGCTGCCGGACCCTGTTCGCCACCCACTATCACGAGCTCACCAACCTGTCCGCCCGGCTGGACGCGCTCACCTGCCGCACCATGCGGGTCAAGGAGTGGAAGGGCGACGTGGTGTTTCTCCACGAGGTGACGCTGGGGGCCGCCGACCGGTCCTACGGCATCCATGTGGGCCGCCTCGCCGGCCTGCCCGGCGCGGTGGTGGGCCGGGCCGAGGAGGTGCTGAAGGCGCTGGAGGAGGAAAAACAGACCGGGGCGGTCACCAGGCTCGCCGACGACCTGCCTCTGTTTTCGGCGGCCGCGGCGGAGCAGAAGCCCGACGAGCCCTCGGAGCTGGAGCAGGCGCTCTCGGAAACCGCGCCCGACGAGCTCAGCCCCAAGGAGGCGCTCGAACTGGTCTACCGGCTGAAGGGGTTGTTGAAGGGGTGAGTGGACATTTTGGACATATGGGTCCGGGACCGGTTCCGCGTGCCATATGCGGGCCCGAAAGGTATAAAGTGAGTATGAGAATAAGGACGACCGCTCGCCGATGAACGAGATTGCCCGCCGCCGGGATTTGATCGACCGCCGCGCCCTGCTGGCGCGGATGGACGAGGCCGTCGGCGATGACGGCTACTCGGCGGCTGTCCGGGCCGAGGTGCTGGAAATTCTGAAACAGGCGCTCACCGGCGGCTACGGCGAGGTGGAGCGGCGCTTCGAAGCCGACGGACGGGGCGAGGTGGCGGTCCGGGCCAACGCCTACGTCATCGATCAGTTGGTCCGGGTGATTTTCGACTTCGCCACCACCCACGCCTATCCGGTCGCCACCCGGACCACGGGCGAGGAGATTTCCATCGTCGCCGTCGGCGGCTACGGGCGGGGCCAGCTGGCGCCCTGCTCCGACGTCGATTTGCTGTTCCTGCTGCCCTACAAGCAGACCCCCCGCGTGGAGCAGGTGATCGAGTACATGCTCTACCTGTTGTGGGACCTGGGGCTCAAGGTGGGCCACGCGACCCGCTCGGTGGACGAATCCATCCGGCTGGCCAAGGACGACATCACCATCCGCACCAGCCTGCTGGACGCCCGCTGGCTGTGGGGCAATCAGAAACTGTTTTTCGAGTTCGAGTCGCGCTTCCAGAACGAGCTGGTGAGCGGCACCGGGCCCGCCTTCGTCGAGGCCAAGCTGGCGGAACGGGACGGGCGCCACGAGCGCATGGGCGATTCACGCTATGTGGTCGAGCCCAACATCAAGGAGGGCAAGGGGGGCCTCCGCGATCTTCAGACCCTCTACTGGATCGCCAAATACCTCTATCAGGCCAACGAGGTGCCGGACCTCGTCGAGGCCGGCGTGTTCACGCCCCAGGACGGGGAGCGGTTCCAGAGCGCCGACAATTTCCTTTGGACGGTGCGCTGCCACATTCACTACAAGACCGGGCGCGCCGAGGAGCGCCTGACCTTCGACGTCCAGAGCGCCATCGCCGAACGCATGGGCTACGCCGACACGGACGGCGCGCTCGGGGTCGAGCAGTTCATGAAAGCCTACTTCCTGGTCTCCAAGGACGTGGGCGATCTCACCCGGGTGTTGTGCGCGGTGCTCGAGGACGAGCACAAGAAACGCCGGTTCTTCAAACTGCCCGGCCTGCCCCGGCGGCGGCCGAACGTGGAGGGCTTCGGCGTCGACGGGGGCCGCCTCGCCGTCACCGACGAAGACGCCTTCAAAAAAGACCCGGTCAAACTGCTGCGGCTGTTCCACGAGGCGCACAAGCACGATCTGGACATCCACCCCAACACCCTGCGCCTGGTCGCCGGCCAGCTGGATCTGGTGGATGACGGTCTCCGCAACGATCCGGAAGCCAACCGGCTGTTCCTGGAAATCCTGTGCTCCAGGAAGAACCCCGAGGACGGGCTCCGGCAGCTGAACGAAAGCGGCGTGTTCGGCGAATTCGTTCCCGATTTCGGCCGGGTCGTCGCCCAGATGCAGTACGACATGTACCACACCTATACGGTGGACGAGCACACCATCCGGGCGATGGGCATTCTGCACCAGATCGAGACCGGCGACTTCGTCGAGGAAACGCCCAACGTCACCGCCGCGATCAAGGAAATCCAGTCCCGCCGCGCCCTCTACGTCGCGCTATTCCTCCACGATATCGCCAAGGGACGGGGCGGCGATCACTCGGTGCTCGGCGAGGAGGTGGCGAACGAACTTTGTCCCCGCTTCGGGATGACCGAGGAAGAGACCGAGACCGTCGCTTGGCTGGTGCGCCAGCATCTGCTGATGAGCCACATCGCGTTCAAGCGGGATATCGACGATCCCCGCACCGTGCTGGATTTCGTCGACGTGGTGCAGTCGGTGGAGCGCCTCAGGCTCCTCGCCATCCTCACCGTGGCCGACATCAAGGCGGTCGGGCCGACCACCTGGAACAACTGGAAATCGGGCCTGCTCCGGGGCCTGTATCTCCGGGCGCTCGAGGTGATGTCCGGCGATATGATGAGCGAGAACCGGACGCAGCGGATCGAGGCCGCCAAGAACCAGCTTCGCGAGGCCGCCGCCGATTGGGACAAGGCCGAACTGGAGGACCACATCTCCACGGGATATGCGGCGTACTGGCTGGCCTATGACTGCGGCACCCACCTCCGGCACGCGGAGATCGTCCGCGAAGCCAGGCAGCGCGACCTGACGCTCCACATCGATACCCGGATAGACGACGAGTTCGATTTCACCGAAATCACCATCTACACCCCCGACCACCCCGGCCTGTTCAACCAGATCGCCGGAGCCATGGCGCTCGCCGGCGCGACGATCATGGACGCCAAGATCGTCACCATGTCGGACGGGATGGTGCTCGACAGTTTCTCCATCCGCGACGCCCAATCCGGCGCGTTCACCGAACCGGCCAAGCTCCGACGCCTCTATACGCGGATCGAGGACGGGCTCGCCGGCAAGTACAATCCGGCGGAGGAACTCGCCAAGAGCCCCGAGAGCATTCTCGGGCGCCGCCAGCAGTACTTCAACGTGGCCCCCCGGGTGCTGATCGACAACCGCGCCTCCAGCACGGATTCGGTGATCGAGGTCAATGGCCGGGACAGGCCGGGCTTCCTGCACGACGTGACGGCGGCGCTGCTGAAACTCGGCCTCAAGATCTCCAGTGCTCACATCCTGACCTATGGCGAGCGGGCGGTGGACGTGTTCTATGTCAAGGACGTGTTCGGGCTCAAAGTCACCCACGACGACAAGATCGAGGAAATTCGCGAGCGCCTGATGGAGGCGGTCGGCGATGCGAAAACCGGCGAACGCGCGAACTCCGGGGACGAAACAGTTGAAGCGGCGGAATAGGCGCCACATTTTTGCCTGCATTGACCGCTAAACCGGCCAGCTAAACCGGCCAGCCCCACCGGCCAAGGACCCGAGACGTTTCGTCCGTGACTCGACCATGAACCTTCTGCGCTCCATCCTCACCGTCGGCGGCCTGACCATGGTCAGCCGGGTTCTGGGATTCGTCCGGGATATTCTGATTGCGGCGATCGTCGGGGCGACCGCCACAGGGGATGCGTTCTTCGTCGCTTTCAAGCTGCCCAACCTGTTCCGGCGGCTGTTCGCCGAGGGCGCCTTTGCGTCGGCCTTCGTTCCCATCTTCGCGGGCAAGCTGGAAGCCGACGGCGAGGCGCCGGCCAGGAAATTCGCCGAGGAGTCCCTTGCGGTTCTGTTCGTTCTGCTCGCCGTCGTGACGGCGCTCGCCGAAATCGCCATGCCGTGGCTGATGCGGGGGCTGGCGCCGGGGTTCCTGGACGAGCCGGAGAAGTTCGACCTCACCGTCTGGCTGACGCGGATTACCTTCCCTTACCTGCTGTTCATTTCGCTGGTATCGCTGCTCGCCGGGGTGCTGAACTCGGTCGGGAAGTTCGCCGCCGCCGCGGCAACGCCGGTGTTGCTCAATCTCTCGTTGATCGGGTTCCTGCTCGCGGCCGCGCCGGCGCTGCCCAGTCCCGCTCATGCTCTGGCCTGGGGGGTCTTCGCCGCCGGCGCTGTCCAACTGGTTTGGCTGTATTGGGCGGCGGCGCGCGCCGGGTTCGCGCTCCGGCTGAATTGGCCGAGGCTCACCGGCGATGTCCGCTTGTTGTTCCGGCGCATCGTGCCGGTCGCCGTGGGCGCCGGCGTCTACCAGATCAACCTCGTGATCGACATGATCATCGCCTCCCTGCTGCCCAGCGGCTCGATTTCGTACCTGTTCTTCGCCGATCGGGTGACCCAACTCCCCTTGGGCGTCATCGGGGTCGCCGTGGGCACGGCGCTCCTGCCCATGCTCAGCCGTCAATTGCGGGCCGGCGAGGACGCGGCGGCCATGCATTCGCAGAACCGGGCACTCGAATTTTCGCTGTTGCTGACCATCCCGGCCGCCATCGCGCTGGCCATCATCGCCGGGCCCATCGTCGCCGCTTTGTTCCAGCGGGGTGCCTTCACCGCCGAACAGGCAGGCGCCACCGCCGCCGCGTTGGCGGTCTACGCCTGGGGCTTGCCGGCCTATGTTCTGGTCAAGGCGCTGGCGCCCGGCTTCTTCGCCCGCGGCGATACCAAGACGCCGGTGATCATATCGGTCGTGGCCATGGCGGTGAATGTGGGTCTCAGCCTGGCCTTGATCGGACCGTTCCTGCATGTGGGGATCGCCGCCGCCACCGCGATCTCGAGCTGGCTCAATGCGTGCGCCTTGGGGTGGGTGCTGTGGCGCCGCGGCCATTTCGAGCCCGATGCGCGGCTCAAGGCCCGCCTCGCGCGGACCATCGCCGCCGCCGCGGTCATGGGAGCGGGGCTCTACTGGGGGTCCGGGGCGCTGGCCGGGCTGGCCGCGGGGCCGGAGCTTGATCGCATTTTGGCTCTCGCAGTCCTGGTCGGCGGCGGGCTCGCCGTGTTCGGTCTCGCGGCGATGGTCTCCGGCGCCGCCCGTCCCGCCGACCTGAGGAGTTTCCTCAAGCGCGCCTAATCCCCCAGCTTGACCCCCATGCTTGACCCCCAAGCTTGACCCATGGGGGCCGGGACGCCATAACACCGCCGCTTCTTGGCGCGTTTATTGAGAATTTCCATGTCCCGCATCTTTTCCGGCGTCCAGCCCACCGGCGATCTGCATCTCGGCAACTATCTCGGCGCGTTGCGCAATTGGGTGGCGCTGCAGAACGAGTACGAGTGCATCTATTGCGTCGTCGACCTGCATGCGATTACCCAGTGGCAGGACCCGAAGGAGCTGCCGCCAAACACGCGGGAGGTGACCGCGGGCCTGATCGCCGCCGGGCTCGATCCCGAGACCAACATCATCTTCAACCAGTCGGCGGTTCCCGTCCATGCGGAGCTCGCCTGGATTTTCAACTGCGTCGCCCGGCTGGGCTGGCTCAACCGGATGACCCAGTTCAAGGAGAAGGCCGGGAAGAACCGGGAGAACGCCTCGGTGGGCCTCTATGCCTATCCGAGCCTGATGGCCGCCGACATCCTTGCCTACAAGGCGACCCACGTGCCGGTGGGGGAGGACCAGAAGCAGCATCTGGAGCTCACCCGCGATATCGCCCAAAAGTTCAACAATGACTTCGGGGTCGACTTTTTCCCCCTTGTCGAGCCGCTGATTCTCGGCGAGGCGACACGGGTCATGTCGCTCCGGGACGGGTTGAACAAGATGTCCAAATCGGATCCGTCGGAAAATTCGCGGATCAACATGACCGACGACGCCGATACCATTGCCAGGAAGCTCCGGCGCGCCAAGACCGATCCGGATCCCCTGCCGGAGACCCCGGCGGGACTGGAGGGGCGCCCCGAAGCCCGCAATTTGCTCGGCATTTACGCGGCGCTCTCGGACAAGTCGATGGAGGAGGTGTGCGTGGAATTCGGCGGCGCCCAGTTCTCCCGGTTCAAGGAATCCATTACCGAGCTCGCGGTTTCGGTACTGGCCCCCATCGGTGACGAAATGTCCCGGCTGACCGCCGATCCGGCCTATTTGGATCAGGTCCTTGCACGCGGCGCGGCTGAGGCATTCGACATCGCAAAGCCGGTCCTCAACGACGTTTATGACATCGTCGGGTTGTTGCGCCCTACCCCATAACTGTCTGATTTCAGCCGCATTTTGGCGTTTTCCGGGCGTCGTGCCTTCGAACGGCCACCGTCCCGCTGCAAAAAACGACTGGCCCGGGGACCCCGGAATTGGGTATAAGAGCGCCGCTGGCAGGAATTCCGCGCACGCTTCGGTCCCGAAGAACGCGGGGTTTGTTCCATGCCTGTGTTTTGCCGCTGGTGACAATTACGGATCCCCGGTCGTGACAGAGGCTACTAGGAAATCGACCTTCGAAAAGACGGTCATCGGGTTTGTTGGGCTGTGCGCCGTGGCTGCCATGGTGGCGGCGCTGCGCTATCCGCCGGCGTCCGTGACCCGGTCGCCCCAGGCTGAATTCAAGCTTGAAGACCCGGCATTCGAAACCGCGTCGGGCGCGGCCTCCGCCTTGATCCGGGGAGCCAAGCCGGGCGGCGCGCCGTTGCTGACGGTCAGCACCCTTGACCGCACCTTCGCCCAGCTCGGCTACGACCTTGACCGGCTGCGGGACGGGGACGGGCTGGTGCCGAGGCATTTCGTCGCCGCCATGCCGAGCGATATGCGGGCGATCCGCGTACCGGCCAAGCGGAAGGCGCTGTTCATCAAGACGGTTTTGCCGCTGATCCTTCAGGCAAACGACGAGATTCGCGCCGACCGCGCGCGGCTCGAGCGGATTCTCGAACACAAGGGCGATCTGCCCGCGGTCGACCGGCTTTGGCTGGCGGCCAAGGCGGAGATTTACGAAGTAAAGCGCACTGATCTAGCGGGCCTGCGGGACCGCATGGACGTGATCCCGGCCTCGCTGGCGATCGCACAGGCGGCGGAAGAAAGCGGTTGGGGCACCTCCCGGTTCGTGCTCGAGGGCAACGCGCTGTTCGGTCAGTGGACCTATTCCCGTAACCGCCACATGGTGCCCCGGAAACGCGCTGCCGGGCGCAATCATCAAATTCAGGCCTTTCCGAGCCTGATCGAGGGGGTCCGGGCGTACATGGAAAATCTCAATACCCACCGCGCCTACCGGGAATTTCGCGCTTCGCGGTCCGCCCAACGGGCCAAGTCGCAACCGCTTCACGGCCTGGAATTGGCGACGACACTGACCAATTACTCCGAGCGCCGCGAAAAGTACGTGGAGACAATTCAGGGATTGATCCGGTTCAACCGGCTGCAGGCTCTTGACGGTGCGCGCCTTGGCGTTGCAACGGTTTCCCGCCGTTCGCCGGAACCCGCAATCTAGGAATTCTCCTTAACCCGTATTTCCCGCCAGCACCGCGCAGACCATGACCCTGGTGAGAAATGCGGGTTAACGTTTCGGAACCACGAACTGGATTCCAAGCCACCGCCACCGGCCCTGGTCCGCTGGCATGGTGCAGTTGATCCGCGAGCGCCCGCCGGGCAACGGACGGGCAAGCCTGAGTTCGACCCGCCGTGGGCCAAGTTGGTGGATATCCAGGCGGCCTTCGGTGGACGCGAAGCATCCCAGCCGGGACAGGGACCCCAATTCTTCGGCGACCGTGAACCCAACCGCCGGCGGATTGTTTTCCCCGATCACCGTGTCGCTCGGCGTGATATCGGCGACCGGGACCGGCAGCGAGTTGATCAGCAGCCGGAACCGGCTCATCTCGCCAAACCGTTCGTTGAGTGCGAAACGCGGCAACCTGAACCGGTCTTGGCTTCCGTGAACGGCCCCGGACTGCTGGCCGAAGGCGGCGCGGTAACCGGCGGCGCGAACCAGTTTCTCCACGCGGGTGCCGCCCTCGCCGAACGGATAGGCGAAAAGGGCGGGGACCTTCCCAAGCTCGGCTTCGAATCGCTGGTTCGAGACGGTCAACTCCCGTTCATTTCGGGCGTCATCATGTTCAGGCATGTGGTTGTGGGTCGCCGTGTGCGCACCGATGGTCACGCCGCTGTCCCGCAGCTCCCTGATCTGATCCCACGACATGAAGCCCGACAGCCGGTGGTCGATCGGAGCGGTGGCAACAAAGACGGTGAAGGGAAAGCCGGCCCGCTTCAGGCGCGGCCAGGCCTCGGTGTAGATCGAGAGAAAACCGTCATCGACGGTGATGCCAACCGCCCGGTCGGGGAGCGCGTCGCCTTTCTGGATCGCATCGATGATCGCCGGGACCGGCAGGACATTGAACCCGCCGGTCCGAAGCTCCTCGAGGTGGGCTTCAAACTGCTCGAGCCGAATGTTGGTGGAGGGAAATTTATCCTCACCGAACCGGTGGTACATCACGATAACGGCAGAATCGGCGGCAGCGGCAGGCGCCGGCAACAGTGCCGTCACGGCAAGAACAAGCGCCGCGGCCCATACTCTGATCATCGGCGGAGCTTACCAGAGGGCAATCCGGGCGGGTATGTTTTTCGTGAGCGGACCCGCTTCACATCATGCCTTGCGGCAGGACTTCGTCCTTCAGCACCGGATAACGCTTTGAGTGGAACAGTTGATAGTGCCACCATTCATTGCGGTAAAAATCCCAACCCGCCGTGGTCATGATGCTCATCAGGATCATGCGGTTTCGCTGGGCCTCGGCGCCGATGCTCAGGTCGCCGTGATGGGACCGGGGATCGAATTCGTCGAAATCCGTCCCCATGTCGAGCTCCACCCCGGCGGCGTCGACCAGGGTCAGATCGACCGCCACCCCGCGTGAATGGGGCGAGCCTTTGCGGGGATCGGCCAGAAATTCGGGGTCCGGCGTGTGGTCCCACAGGACGAACTGCGCTTCGGCGGGCCGGAAGGCGTCAAAAATCTTGATCCGATAGCCGAGTATCCGCGCGAGCTGGCATGCCCCCCGGAGAAGATCCTCGGCATCCGGATGGAGATAGCAGGCCGCCCGGCTGTAGACCGGCTTGCCGGTGAAGTTGTTGGCGGTGGCGTAGGCGATGTCCAGTTCAACATCATGGGTCGCCGGCAGAATCTCGATCAGGTCGGGCATGGGGCTGGTCCGTTAAACTCGTCCGGGGAACGTGCAATTGGCGGGAGCCGATACTATAAGCTGCCGGGGAACAGGCGATACAGGCCTCATGACGACCATATTGGCATTTGATACATCCGCCGGCGCGTGTTCGGCCGCGGTCCGCTCCGATGGAGAGACGCTGGCCGAACGCTATGAAGAGCGGGCCCGCGGCCAGGCCGAAATTCTCATGCCAATGGTCGGAGAGGTCATCTCGGCGGCAGGCCTTGCCTACACGGATCTTGATCTGATTGCCACAACGGTGGGCCCGGGGTCGTTCACCGGGATGAGGATCGGCATCGCCGCCGCCCGGGCCATGTCTCTCGCCGCTGGGATTCCGGTCTTGGGACTGACGACGCTCGAGGTCGTTGCAGCCGGGATCGACGGGACGGAGACCGGCCCGCATCCGGTACTGGCGTGCGTCGAAAGCAAACGGGAGGACATCTATGCCCAGCTGTTCGGCGCCGATGGGGAGCCGAAAACCGAGCCTATGGCTGCGACGCCGACGACGCTGGCCGCCGGTTCGTCGATTGACGGCGGCCTGATACTCGCCGGCAGCGCTTCGGCGCCGATGGCGGCGGCGCTCGACGACGCGGGACGTGATTTCCGGATGGCGGACGGTCCGGCGGAGCCCCAGGCGGCGGTGGCCGCCCGGATGGCCGAGGAACGCTGGACCCCGGGTGTTTCGTTGGCGCCCTTGGCGCCGCTCTATCTGCGCCCGCCCGACACTACCGGCCCCAAGCCATGACCGGTGAGGCGGTGACCGGGTCCGATTTGATCGTCGCCACGCCGGCCCATGCGGCGGCATTCGCGGAAATCCACCGGCTGTCTTTCGACGACGGGTGGAGCGCTGCCGGATTTGGGCGCATGCTCCGGCAACCCAACATGCTCGGCTTGGCGGCTCTCGATGCCGAAGACGCGGACAGGGTCTGCGGTTTCATCATCTGCAGATTTGCCGCCCCGGAGGCTGAAATCGTTACGCTGGCGGTCCTGCCGGCGCGCCGCCGCCGGGGAATAGCCGGTCGCTTGATGGCCGGCGCGGAGGAGTTTCTGCGCCGGTCCGCTATCAAGGAATGGTTTCTGGAGGTCGATGCCGGCAATCCGGCCGCGACCGCACTCTACGAAATTACCGGCTTCGAGGGCGTCGGGACGAGAACCGGGTACTATCGGTCGAATGCCGGCCGCCGGGATGCGCTCATCATGAGGAAAGAACTAATTTGACCGTGGATGTTATAATTCAAGAAAGGCACGGCGACTATTCATTCGGTTGATTACTTGCGCTTTTATTCTTGATTCGCTCAATTTGCAAAACTATATACATCCCGACTTCAAACAAGGAATATTGGTTTAATGTCCGACCGGGGAAAAAACGGGGAATTGTTGGAGCTGACCACGGAAATCGTGGCGGCCCACGTAAGCAACAATACGTTGCCGGTCAGCGATCTGCCGCGGCTCATCCAGGATGTGTACAGATCCCTGTCGGCCGTCGGGGGCTCGCAGCCGGTACCGGACCGCCCGCGGCCCGCGGTTCCCATCAAGAAATCCGTCACCGCCGACCACATTATCTGTCTCGAGGACGGCAAGAAGCTGAAAATGCTGAAGCGCCATCTCAAGACCGCCTACAATATGACCCCCGAAGAATACCGGGAGCGGTGGGGATTGCCGCGCGACTACCCGATGGTCGCGCCGAATTACGCCAAACACCGCAGCAGTCTGGCGAAGAAGATCGGGCTCGGCACCCGGCCCCGCCGGCGCCGCGCGGCGACCTAGGGCGTTTCCTATCTGATGGAATCATTTTGGTATTCAATGGCTTGTATTTGTGGCCGGTGGCGTGGGTTCGCCGCTGCGTTATGACCGCAACTGATCGGAAAACGCTCCTGTTGTTCATTCCGGGCATATCGGTAATATAAAGGTCCTGTGTCAGAACAGACTCTCGAAACCCGTCTGGAGCAGATGTGCGCCGAGCGCGGCATGAAGATGACCGAGCAGCGCCGCGTCATTGCGCGCGTCCTTGCCGAGGCATCCGATCATCCGGACGTCGAGGAACTGTACCAGCGCTCGGCGGAAATCGATTCCAAGATCAGCATTGCGACGGTCTACCGGACCGTCAGGCTGTTTGAAGAGACCGGCTTGCTGGAGCGGCTCGATTTCGGCGATGGCCGGGCGCGCTATGAAGAAGCCTCCGGCGAACACCACGATCACCTGATCAACGTGAAAACCGGCGAGATCATCGAGTTTCAAAACGAGGCCATTGAAGCCCTGCAGGAAAAAGTCGCCGAAGAATTCGGCTTCAAACTGGTGGGGCACCGGCTGGAGTTGTTCGGCGTGCCGGTGGACGACGACAACGAATGAACGCGCGCAATCGGATTCTGGGACAATCGAGACCTCGCGGTGACGCGTAAACTGCATATCAAGACCTTCGGCTGCCAGATGAACGTCTACGATTCTGCGCGCATGGCCGACGTTTTGGCGCCGCTGGGCTACACAGCCACCGAGCTGGCCGACGACGCCGACCTGGTGGTTTTGAATACCTGCCATATCCGGGAGAAGGCGGCGGAGAAGCTGTATTCGGAACTCGGCCGTATCCGCCGGTCCAAGGAGGCGCGCGCGGCCGAAGGCAAAACCGCGATGATCGCCGTCGCCGGCTGCGTCGCACAGGCCGAGGGAGCCGAAATCCTCAGCCGGGCGCCGTACGTGGACATGGTGGTGGGACCGCAATCCTATCATCGCCTGCCGCGATTGATTGCCGAGGCGGCGCGGCGCGATCCGTCGAACCCTTCCGGTGTCGTCGATGTCGAATTCCCGGCCGAGCCCAAATTCGATCACCTGCCGCCGGTCCGGCATCGGGGTCCCAGCGCATTTCTCTCGGTCCAGGAAGGCTGCGACAAGTTCTGCACCTTCTGCGTCGTGCCGTACACCAGGGGTGCGGAGTTCTCGCGCCCGGTGAAGGATGTCTTGGACGAGGCGCGCCGCGTCGTTGATCACGGGGCCCTCGAAATCACCCTGCTCGGGCAGAACGTCAACGCCTACCACGGCGATGCCGGCGGCGGGGCCGAGGCGGGCCTCGGTGAGTTGATCCGCCGGCTGGCCGAAATCGACGGACTGAAGCGCATCCGCTACACCACCTCCCATCCGCGGGATATGTCGGACGATCTGATTGCGGCGCACGGCGAAGTCGAGGCGTTGATGCCGTTTCTTCACCTGCCGGTGCAATCGGGCTCCGATCGGGTCTTGGCCGCCATGAACCGCCGGCATACCCGGGACGACTACCGCCGGATCGTCGATAAATTGATGGCGGCGCGGCCGGACCTGAAACTGTCATCGGACTTCATCGTCGGGTTTCCCGGCGAAACCGGGGAAGATTTCAACGAGACCGTGGCGCTCGCCCGGGAAATCCGGTTCATTCAGGCGTACTCGTTCAAATATTCAGCCCGGCCGGGGACCCCCGGGGCGGCCATGCCGAATCAGATCGGTGAAAGTGTCAAGGCGGAACGGTTGTCGGAACTGCAGGCGGTGCTCGACCAAAATCAGATTGTCTTTAATCGGTCGTCAATTGGCCGCAAAATGGCGGTGCTGCTGGATCGTCCGGGACGAAAGGCCGGGCAATTTGCCGGCCGCAGCGTTTATATGCAGCCGGTTCACGTGCATGCGCCCGCCGGTTATTTTGGCCGTATCGCGGAATTGGAGATAACCGATGCCCACGCCAACAGCCTGGGTGCGCGTTTGGCGGGGAAAGAAGGAGGAAACGGTTCGCATATGGAGAGGGCTTTCGCTTGACCATAGCTTCGGCGACGTCTGACGCCACGACGGTAGAGCTAGAGTTTGACGACAACCGCTTGCTGCCGCAGTTGTTCGGCAGCCATAACTCTCATCTCGCGCGTATCGAACAGGAATTGGAAGTCGAGCTCCGGTCCCGCGGCAACGCGGTGACGATTACCGGCCCGGCGGTGGCCGCCGAGGTCGCCCGGAACGTCTTGAGCGGTCTATATTCGCGTCTCGAACAGGGTGCCGAGATCGATCCGGCGGAAGTGGATGGTGCGCTGCGTATGGCCGAGGCGCCCGCCTTGGCCGAGGCGCCCGGCGGAAATCTTTTGCCGGAAGACCTGGCGATCCAGACCCGAAAACGGCAGATATTGCCCCGTTCCCAGCGGCAGGCGGCGTATCTCGAGGCGATCGACAATCATGACCTGGTGTTCGGCCTGGGTCCGGCCGGAACCGGCAAGACCTATCTGGCGGTTGCCAAGGCGGTCGAAAGCCTGATCCGGGGCGAGATAGATCGAATTGTCCTGTCCCGTCCGGCGGTCGAGGCAGGCGAGCAGCTTGGCTTTCTGCCGGGCGATATGAAGGACAAGGTCGATCCCTATCTGCGCCCGCTCTACGATGCTCTTCACGACATGCTGCCAGCCAACCAGGTGGCGAAGAAAATCGACAACGGCGAGATCGAAATCGCGCCCCTGGCCTTCATGCGAGGGCGCACCCTGTCTCATTCCTTCGTCATTCTCGACGAGGCGCAGAATACGACCGCCGTGCAAATGAAGATGTCCCTGACCCGCCTCGGCGAGAACGCCCGCATGGTCGTCACCGGTGATTTGAGCCAGGTCGATTTGCCTGGCGGTGCCAGGTCCGGACTTCGCGACGCGGTCAACGTGCTGAAGGACGTCGACGGGGTGGCGTTCGTGAACTTCACCGAGAAAGACGTCATCCGCCATCAATTGGTATCCCGTATCGTCAAGGCCTACGATACTCGGGGACCCGCCAAGTCCGCCGGATCCGCCGAGTCAGCATGATGGCCGACTTCGAGATTGCCGTGGATCTGCGGGAGCCCGCGTGGCGGGAGATAACCCCCGACCCGGTCGGGTACTGCACCAGGATCGCTTCGGAAGCGCTGGAAGCGTTGGGCGAGACCGATGGGGAGCTATCCGTCGTCCTGGCCGAGGACGAGTTTGTTCGAGGCCTCAACCGCGACTACCGCGGAAAGGACACGGCGACGGATGTGCTGTCGTTCGGCGGCGAAGAAAACGACCGGCCGCCGGTCAACGGCGCCCCGCGTCTCTTCGGCGATATCGTTATCGCCTACGGGGAGGCAAGCCGCGATCTGCCCCCGGCGCGGGCCCGGCACCCCGAATACCACCTCGCTCACCTCTTGGTGCACGGCATTCTGCATCTTTTGGGGTATGATCATGAGCAGGATTCAGACGCACAAATCATGGAAGGGCTCGAGGCCCGGCTACTCGAACGATGGGGCATCCCAAATCCCTACACCGGTGCCGAGACGGGACCGGCTGCGGCGGGTGATATGACCAAATGACCGACGACCCGGGCGGAAGCCACTCTCCCACGCCCCGCTCCGCGACGCGGACATCCGGGGCCGATGAACCAGCAGGAATTTCGCGGGCTTGGCGCGGTTTGGCCGGCAGGCTGTGGGGACGGAACGGCGAAAATTCCGTACGGGAAACCATCGAGGAACTGATCGAGGATCAGGGAGATTCGGCGGTCGAATTCGACCGCCAGGAGCGGACGCTGCTCGCCAACATTCTCAAGCTGCGTGACCAGACCGTTGCCGACGTGATGGTGCCCCGGGCCGATATCGTCGCCATCGACGCGGATTCGGCGCTCGACGACCTGGTAAAGGTCATCAAGTCGGCCGGTCATTCCCGGGTGCCAGTCTATCAGGAAACCCTCGACGATGCGATCGGCATGGTTCACTTCAAGGACCTTATCGACCGAACCGATACGGAGAACGGGTTCAAGATTCGCGACGTGATGCGGGACGTCCTGTTTGTCGCGCCGTCCATGCAAGTGCTTGAGCTGTTGCTGGAAATGCGCGTCAAGCGGACCCACATGGCGCTGGTGGTCGACGAGTTCGGCGGCGTGGACGGGCTGCTGACCATCGAGGACCTGGTCGAGGAGATCGTCGGCGAAATCGAAGACGAACATGATCGCGAAGTCGAGCCGGAGGTCAGTATTCAGGCCGACGGGGCGATCGATGCCGATGCGCGCGTCCTGATCGAGGATTTCGAGAAACGGTTCGGGTCCATCGCATCGTCCGAGGAACGGGAGGAAATCGACACCTTGGGCGGGCTGGTATTCTCACTCGCCGGACGGGTCCCTATCCGCGGTGAACTCGTGCGGCACCCGTCGGGCGCGGAGATCGAGGTCCTCGAGGCCGATCCCCGGCGCATCAGGCGGCTGCGCGTTAGAGGCGTTGCCGCGCCGAACGACTCGACGGCCGAGGCACAGGACTAGCTGAAGTCATCGGCGTGAGCGGTCTTCCCGTCATAGCCGAGCGCCTGCGGGACGCCGTAATCCGCCTTGCGGGCTGGCGGCGGTACGGTCTGGCTATACTTGCCGGTGCCGCCGCGGTCCTGGCGCTGCCGCCGGTGCATTTTGCCGTCGCGCTTCTGCCGGCGTTTATCGTCCTCGTTTGGCTGATCGACGGCGGCCCCGAACATGCAACTGGGCGCCGTACCCTGATCTCGGTCGGGCTCGCCGGCTGGTGTTTCGGAATCGGCTACTTCGTGGCCGGACTTTATTGGATATCCTTTTCCTTTCTTGTCGACGCCGGGACCTTCGCCTGGATGATCCCGTTTGCGGTCACCGGGTTGGCCGCGTTGCTCGGAAGCTACTTCGCCTTTGTCGCCGTATTGACCCGTCTGTGGGCGCCGGCGGGTCCTTTCCGTGTGCTCGGGTTCGCTGGCTTCTGGGTCGGCGCCGAATGGGTCCGGGGCTGGGCGCTGACGGGATTTCCCTGGAACCTGATCGGGACCGCCTGGACATTTTCCGATTCGATGATCCAGACGGCGGCGTTCGGCGGGGCCTATCTTTTGAGCCTGCTGACCATCGCCGCCGCGTCCTTTCCCGCCCTGCTCGGCGACCGGAATCTGCCCCTCCGCGGCCGTTGGGTCTGGAGCGGCGCCCCGCTGGTTCTTTTGGCCGTGGCGTGGGGTGCCGGCGCCCTGCGTCTGGCATCGGCGAATACGGATGCCGTCGAAAATGTCCGGCTGCGGCTGGTTCAGCCGAATATCGCCCAGCGCGACAAGTGGCGTCCCGAGTTGCTGGGCCGCCATCTCGCGACCCTGCGCACGTTGAGCCGGCAACCGGGTTCGGGCGCCCAGCCGACCCACGTGATTTGGCCGGAAACCGCCGTGCCGTTCCTCCTCGACGGCAATCGGCAAGGGGTCGCGGCGCTTGCCCAAGCGGCGCCGGTCGACGGGGCATTGATTTCAGGGGCGCTCAGGACGTCGGTCGGGCCCCGGGGCGCCGGCGCCCCCCGCCGGGTGTGGAACAGCCTCGCGGTCGTTACCGCCGACCAACGGATTGCCGGTTCCTATGACAAACACCACCTGGTTCCATTCGGGGAGTACGTCCCGCTCCGGTCGGTGTTCCGGATCGACAAGATCACGGTGGGTCGGACCGATTTCAGTTCGGGACCCGGACGACGGAGCATTGACCTCCCGGGCGGGCCGGCGTTCAGTCCGTTGATTTGCTACGAGGCGATTTTTCCCGGCCGGGTCGTCGACGGCGCCAGCCGTCCCGGCTGGCTGCTGAACCTGACAAACGATGCCTGGTTCGGCACCTCATCGGGCCCGTACCAGCACTTCGCGAGCACGCGGCTCAGGGCGGTCGAAGAGGGATTGCCGTTGGTTCGAGTGGCCAACACCGGCATTTCCGGCGTGGTCGATCCGTACGGCCGGATCGTCGTCCGTTCGAAGCTCAACCAGGCCGTGGCGCTTGACAGCGAACTGCCGGACGCCCTTTCGCCTACTTTCTATGCCGCGTGGGGCAATTGGGTCCCCCTCTCCCTGGTGCTGATCGTTCTGGCGGCGGCCGGAACCCTGACAAGAATCCAGAGATATCAAAAATGACATTCGAAACCCCATTTTTTGCTATACTATGAAAGCATAATAAAAGCTCGCGAACCTAAGGAGCCGCAACGGGTTGCCATTCCTGAGGGACGGGTTCGGCAATCCGCGGGGGGAACGAAGGGAAGCGGGCAACGCCCAAAAGCTCCTCAAGACACTAACTCGGGTAAAACAGACGATGCCTAGAAAACCACGTGCTAGATCGCCCAGGCTACAAGGCGCACCTATCCGCCGCATCACGCGGCGGCGGGTGCCGGGGGTGGCCGATCCGGTGGATATCCATGTCGGCGGCCGGGTGCGGCTCCGCCGCACCCTGCTCGGACTGAGCCAGGAGAAGCTCGGCGAAGCGGTCGGCTTGACCTTCCAGCAAATTCAAAAATACGAACGCGGCGCGAACCGGATCGGTTCGAGCCGGTTGTACGATCTTTCCAAGGTCCTGGATGTACCGGTCGCGTATTTCTTCGAAGAGATGCCGGGTGACGTTCAGGACCGGCAAAGCGAGAAGGCGGGCGCCATGAGCGACCAGGTTCAGGCGCCGGCCGAGAAGGATCCGCTGACCCGCCGGGAAACGCTGGAACTGGTCCGGGCCTACTACAAGGTGCCGAGCCCCGCCGTTCGAAAGCGGGTGTTTGAACTGGTCAAATCCCTGGCCAGGATGAGTTAGGAACCGCCATGGGCAATGGCCCATCGAGAGGTGGGCCATCGCCGTCTCCCACGCCCGCCCCCGCCCCACCATGACTTGCCCGACCCTTGACGCGGCAAATAAAGCTTGCAACAAAGCCGCCCTCAGGTGAGGCGTCCTATCCGGTCTGATTTCAGCTAGGTTCAGCCAGTCGGGACCAACGCCGCATCGGTGCGGACGTTTCCGTTTGGAACCGCATGATGTTTGATATTCGGAGGTCGATCCGTGGCATCCAATTCCTATCTGTTCACCAGTGAGTCCGTGTCCGAGGGACATCCGGACAAGGTATGCGATCGAGTTTCGGATGCCGTCGTCGACACCTACCTCACCGGCGATCCCCATTCACGGGTCGCGGTCGAAACCCTCTGCACCACCAACCGGATCGTTCTCGCCGGCGAGGTCCGGGGGCCGGAATCGATCACCCATGCGCGGCTGGAAGAGGTGGCGCGAAATGCGGTGAAGGATATCGGCTATGAGCAGGACGGGTTTCATTGGAAGGCCGCCGACGTTTCGGTCTATGTGCACAACCAGTCGACGGATATCGCGCAAGGCGTCGATGCCGCGGGAAACAAGGATGAAGGCGCCGGCGACCAGGGCATCATGTTCGGCTACGCGTGCCGCGAAACCGAGGCGCTGATGCCGGCGCCCATACATTTCTCCCACGAGATTCTCAAATCCCTGGCCGAGGCCCGTCATTCCGGCGCCGAGCCCGGCCTGGGTCCCGATTCCAAGAGCCAGGTGACGTTGCGCTACGAAGACGGAAAGCCGGTGACGGCGACCTCGGTCGTGGTTTCGACGCAGCACGCGGAAGATCTCGATCAGGAAGCGGTCCGCGAAATCGTCCGGCCCCACGTCGTCAACGTGCTGCCTGACGGCTGGATGTGCGATGAAGACAGTTTTTACGTCAACCCGACGGGCCGGTTCGTCATCGGCGGGCCCGACGGGGATGCGGGATTGACGGGGCGAAAAATCATCGTCGACACATACGGCGGCGCGGCCCCGCACGGCGGCGGCGCCTTCTCGGGCAAGGATCCGACCAAGGTCGACCGCTCGGCGGCTTATGCGGCGCGGTATCTGGCGAAGAATGTGGTTGCAGCAGGTTTGGCGGAGCGCTGCACCATTCAGTTGGCCTATGCCATCGGCGTCTCCAAGCCGTTGTCGGTCTATGTCGACACGTCGGGCACCGGCAAGGCCGACGAGGCGAAGCTCTCCCGGGCGTTGCAGGACGTCATGGATTTGAGCCCCCGGGGAATTCGCGAACACCTTGGGCTCAGCAAGCCGATCTACGCGCGGACGGCGGCCTACGGTCATTTTGGCCGTCACCCCGATGCCGACGGCGGGTTCTCATGGGAAAAGACCGATCTGGTGGACGATCTGAAGACGGCGCTGAACGGCGGCTGACCGGTTCGCCCAGGGAGTTCCAGTTCCATGGCCGGCGGTTGGGCCATCGTCTTCGCGAGGGCCGCCGCGCCCTGATCGAGAACCGGCTGCCGGCGCTCCGGGTGTGCGACCCCGCCGCCGACGCGCCGGTTTCCGATTTAGAATCGCTTTTCGCCGTCCCCATGCAGGGCTACTGGCTCGAGATCGGGTTCGGCGCCGGCGAGCACCTGGCGGCCCAGGCGCTCGCTCACCCGGACATCGGTTTCCTCGGCTGCGAGCCCTTCATCAACGGCGTTGCCGCCCTGTTGGCGAAAATGGAGGCCGACGGCATCGCCAATATCCGGCTGTTCGACGAGGATGCGCGGTTTCTGCTGCCGCGCTTGCCGGAAGGCGTCATCGACCGGGCGTTCATACTTTTCTCCGATCCCTGGCCCAAGAAACGTCACAACAAGAGGCGGATCATTACGCCGAAGACGCTGGATGCCTTGGCCCGGATTCTGCGGCCGGGCGCCGAGCTCCGGTTCGCATCCGACGATATGAGCTATATTTCCTGGACGCTGGAGCACATGCGCCGGTGCCCGGAATTCAGTTGGCCGGCCGCCGGCCCGGCCGATTGGCGCAACCGCCCCGCCGATGCCGTCGAGACGAGATATGAACGCAAGGCGCTGGAGCAGGGGCGCCGGTGCGTCTACCTAAGTTTCCGGCGCAACTGACTGGCGCGGCCCGGCGGCCGTGATCGGAAAGGGCTTGAATTTGATGGGGTTTTGAGACATTTATACGCCACATTCTTGGTTACTCTGCCATGCAGGGTAAATTCTAAGAGTGGGCCATCGGCCCACTTTTTTTGGTTTTGGGCCGATGGGTTCCGCCCCCGTGGATCGGGGTCGCCCCTCGGCGCAGTTGGTGGATTGGATGACGATGGATCAAGCAGGCCGTGTCGCCGAGATCGTTGCCCCGACGCTGGATGCGATGGGATACGATCTGGTGCGGGTGCAGCTCGCCGGCAACAGGAACGTCACCTTGCAGATCATGGCCGACCGCAAGGACGCGGCGGCGATGACCGTCGACGATTGTGCCGCCATCAGCCGCGAGGTATCGGCATTGCTGGACGTCGAAGATCCGGTCCAGGGCGCCTATTCGCTGGAGGTCAGTTCGCCCGGCATCGACCGGCCGCTGGTCACGTTGAGGGATTTCGAGAGGTTCGCCGGATTTGACGCGAAATTGGAAACCCGGACGGCGATTGAAGGACGGAAACGGTTCAGAGGCAAATTGGCCGGCGTCGACGGCGGACGGATTCGCCTGAGAACCGATGCCGGCGACGTCGATCTCGATATTGAGGACATTCGGACCGCGAAGCTGTTGCTCACCGATGAGCTGATCGAAGCGGCTTCGCGGGCAAACATGTAAGCGCAAGGACGCGCCAAGGTAAGAAAATATGGCTGCTGAGTTGGAAACCGAAACAGACACCACGATGTACACCCATCCGGAGCTCCTGCTGGTGGCGGACACCGTCGCACGGGAAAAGGGGATCGACCGGGAAGAGGTGCTGGACGCCATGGAGCAGGCCATCCAGAAAGCGGGCCGGTCCAAATATGGCCAGGAGCACGATATCCGGGCGCAGATCGACCGCAAATCGGGTGAAATCAAGCTGGCGCGCTATGTCGAGGTGGTGGACGAGATCGAGAACGAAACCACTCAGGTCACCGTGGATGCCGCCAAAAGACGGAAAGACGACGCCGCGGTCGGGGAGTTTCTGGTCGATCCGTTGCCGCCCATCGATTTCGGACGGATCGCGGCCCAGACGGCCAAGCAGGTCATCGTCCAGAAAGTTCGCGAAGCCGAGCGCAAGCGGCAGTTCGCCGAGTTCAAGGACCGGGTGGGCGAGATCGTCAACGGCATGGTCAAGCGGGTCGAATTCGGCAATATCATCGTCGATCTGGGCGGCCGGGCGGAAGGCATTGTCCGCCGGGATGAATCCATTCCGCGCGAGCACTTCTCCAACGGCGACCGGGTGCGGTCGTACATCTACGATGTTCGCGAGGAACCGCGGGGACCGCAGATCTTCCTGTCCCGGAACCATCCCCAGTTCATGGTCAAGTTGTTCTCCCAGGAAGTGCCGGAAATCTATGACGGCATCATCGAAATCAAGTCGGTGGCGCGCGATCCCGGCAGCCGGGCCAAGATCGCCGTGATTTCGAGCGACTCCAGCATCGACCCCGTCGGGGCCTGCGTCGGCATGCGGGGCTCCCGAGTACAGGCGGTGGTCGCCGAACTGCAGGGCGAGAAGATCGATATCATCTCGTGGTCTCAGGATCCGGCGACGTTCATCGTCAACGCGCTCGCGCCCGCCGAGGTGACGAAGGTGGTTCTGGACGAAGAGGCCAACCGGATCGAGGTGGTGGTTCCCGACGATCAACTCAGCCTCGCCATCGGGCGGCGCGGACAGAACGTGCGATTGGCTTCCCAGCTTACCGGTTGGGACATCGATATCCTGACCGAGGCCGAGGAATCCGAACGCCGGACCCAGGAATTTGCCGCCCGCTTGCAGCTGTTCCTGGAAGCGCTCGACGTCGATGAAGTGATCGCCCAGCTGCTGGTGACCGAGGGTTTCTCGACGATCGAGGAGGTTGCGTTTGTTCCGATCGAGGAGCTGGCGACCATCGAAGGATTCGATGACGAGGTTGCCGAAGAGCTTCGCATCCGGGCGCGCGCGTATCTCGAGGAGCGGGAAGCGGAGCTGACCGAGCGCCGGAAAGCCGCCGGTGTGACGGACGAGCTGGCAGCGGTCGAGGGCCTGACGCCCGAGATGCTGGTGGTCCTCGGCGAGGCCGGCGTAAAGACGCTGGACGATCTCGCCGATCTGGCTGCGGACGAGTTGGTCGGAATCGAAGGCGATGAGGAAAAGGGCATTCTTGAGGATTTCGGCGTCACCATGGCCTGGGCAAACGAGGTCATCATGGCCGCGCGGGCGCACTGGTTCGACGACGACGACGACGCGCCCGAGGCAGAGGGCGAGGGCGCGGATGAGGAGGGCGGCGAGGCCGCCGAAAAGCAGGAGCCGGCGGCGGAAGCCGCGGATGGCGCCGGTCAATGAGACCGGGGCGGACCAGACATTCGGCGGGCGAAGCCAGATTAGAGGAAGAATGGCGGCAGGCGGAAAAAATAGAAAGGCGGCGCGGCGGTCCAAGGCGGCCGGCGATCGGCGATGCCTGCTTAGCGGCGAGACGCTCCCCAAATCGCAGCTCATAAGGTTTGTCGCCGGTCCCGGCGGCGAGCTCGTTCCCGATATTGAAGAACGGCTTCCCGGCCGCGGTTTGTGGTTGCGTGCCGAGAGGGATATGATCGACCAAGCGTGCGCCAAAAAAGCCTTCTCAAGAGCGGCACGCACTCAACTAACCGTTCCGGACGGTTTGGCCGACCAGGTCGAGGCGATGATTCGCCGAAAATGTCTGGACCTCCTCGGTTTGGCGAGGCGTGGCGGGCAGCTCGCCGGCGGCGCCCAGCAGGTCCGGGATATGTTGTCGGGCAAAGGCGCGGCGTTGTTTTTGTCGGCGTCTGACGGATCCGCCGACGAGCGGGACAAGATGAGCGCCTTGGCGCCCGGTGTGCCGGTTTGTACCCGGTTCACGTCCGCCGAACTGGGCCATGCCATCGGCAGGGAGCGCGTGGTCCATGTTGCCGTCGCCGACAGCGGGCTCGCGGCGCGGCTGGCGAGCGAACTCAGGCGGCTGGCGGGCTTGTCGGCCGAAGACGGGGCGAGAGGTGGAACTGAAACCGTGGCCGCCTGAACGGCGCCACACAGACGAGATTCGATACGATGACCGAGACCCAGGAAGAAAAACCGAAGAAGAAGCTCAGCCTATCCCGGCCGGGAAAACTGGAGCTGAAAAAGACCGTCGAGGGTGGTCAAGTTCGCCAGAGCTTCTCCCATGGGCGTTCCAAGGTCGTGACCGTCGAGGTTCGCAAGAAGCGGACGTTCAGGCCCGGCGATACGGGCGGGATGACCGAGGTGAAGGAAAGCCCCGAGGCGGCGGAAGAGGTCATCACCGAAGAGCGGGAAGATGCCGGGGCGGTCCCGAGCGAGCTGGTCGCCGAAGAGGCGGCCAAAGCCCCGTCCAAGTCTCTCACGGATGAAGAAAAGGCGGCGCGCGCCCGTGCGCTTCAGGACGCCAAAAAGGCCGAAGAAGAACTGCGCAACAGACCGCCCGAACCGGAACCCGAACCTGAACCGGAAGCCGAGGAGGAGAGCGCCGCCGAGGAGGAAAAGCGCCGGGTTGAAGAAGAGGCGCGCCGGTTGGCCGAAGCCGAGGAGGAACGTCAACGCCAAGAGCGTGGCAAGGCCGCGGCGGAGGCCGGAATGGCCAAATTGCGGGCGCTCGAAAAGGACGGCGACACAGAGGAAGACGGCGAGGCCCGGCCGGCCGCCAAGCGGGGTAAGGCTGCCCCGAAAAAGGCGCCATCGCCGTCTCGCCGGGGTGAACCGCGCCGCCGCGCGGGCAAGCTCACGATCGCCGAGGCCTTGGACGATTCGGAACGCACCAGGTCGTTGGCTTCCGTCCGCCGCGCCCGGGAACGCCAAAAGAAAAAAGAGGCCGGTCCCACCGAACACGCCAAAATCATTCGCGACGTGACGGTGCCGGAGACAATCACCGTTCAGGAACTCGCCAACCGGATGGCCGAGCGGTCCGTCGAGGTGGTCAAGACGCTGATGAAACTGGGCGTGATGGCCACTGCCAATCAGGCGATTGATGCGGATACCGCCGAGCTGGTGGTGGCGGAATTCGGCCACAAGATCAAACGGGTCGCCGATTCCGACGTGGAAATCGGGCTTGGTGGCGAGGATGACCGGGAAGCTCAGCTGTTGCCACGCTCGCCGGTGGTGACGGTGATGGGTCACGTCGATCACGGCAAGACGTCGCTGCTGGACGCCATCCGGGCCACCGACGTGGTTTCCCGCGAGGCCGGCGGCATCACCCAGCATATAGGCGCCTACGAAATCACCACCGAGAGCGGCAACAGGATCACCTTCATCGATACGCCGGGTCACGAGGCCTTCACCTCCATGCGCTCCCGGGGCGCCAAAGTTACCGACATCGTGGTTTTGGTGGTCGCCGCGGATGACGGCATCATGCCGCAAACCGTCGAAGCCATCGACCACGCCAAGGCGGCGGAAGTGCCGATCATCGTCGCCATCAACAAGATTGACCGCCCCGATGCCGATCCCAACAAGGTTCGCACCCAGTTGCTCGAGCACGAGATCGTTTCCGAAGCGATGGGCGGCGATGTTCTCGATGTCGAGGTTTCGGCGGTCCAGAAGACCAATCTCGACAAGCTCGAGGAAGCGATACTGTTGCAGGCCGAGATTCTGGACCTCAAAGCCAATCCCAAGCGGACGGCCGAGGGGGCGATCGTCGAATCCCGGGTCGAAACCGGCCGCGGACCCTTGGCGACCGTTTTGGTGCAGCGCGGCACGCTCAAGGTCGGCGATATATTCATTGCTGGTGCCGAATGGGGCCGGGTTCGGTCACTGATCGATGACCATGGCGAGGGCATTGAGGAGGCCGGACCGTCACAGCCCGTCGAGGTGGTTGGCCTGAACGCCGCGCCTCAGGCCGGCGATCAGTTCGTCGTCGTCGAGGATGAGGCCCGGGCGCGGGAAATTTCCGAGTTCCGGCAAAACAAGGAAAGGGCGGCGCGGACGGCGGTGGCGCCGCGCGGCACGCTCGAGGAAATGTTCGATGCCATCAAGGCCGGTGAAACCAGGGAATTGCCGATCGTCATCAAGGGCGATGTCCAAGGCTCGGTCGAGGCACTCGTCGGCTTGTTCGACAAACTGCCCCAGGAAGAGGTGCGTGTCTCGGTGCTGCACAGCGGCGTCGGCGGCATCAACGAATCCGACGTCACCCTCGCGGAATCCGCCGGTACGGTCGTCATCGGCTTTAATGTCCGCGCCAACAAACAGGCGCGCGACGCCGCCGAGGCCGCAGGCGTCGACATCCGTTATTACTCCGTGATCTACGATGTCATCGACGACATGAAGAAGCTGTTGATCGGCATGATGGCGCCGACGCTTCGCGAGGAGTTTCTCGGCAACGCCGAGGTGCGGGAGGTGTTCAACGTTTCCAAGGTCGGCCGCGTCGCCGGCTGTTACATCTCGGAGGGCGTCGTACGCCGGGGCGCCAAGGTGCGCCTGCTCAGGGACGACGTGGTTGTCCACGAGGGCAGCCTGTCGACCCTCAAGCGCTTCAAGGAAGACGTCCGCGAGGTTCAGCAGAACTATGAATGCGGGATGTCGTTTGAGAACTACCAGGACATCAAGGAAGGCGACGTGATCGAGTGCTTTGACGTCCATGAGGAAGCGCCCGTCATCTAACGGGCCTTGACGGGTAAACTCATGAGCAGGGGCCGCAACAAAGGCCACGGCAACCTCGCGGGCCGGGCGCCGTCCCAGCGCCAGCTCCGGGTCGGAGAAGAGTTGCGCCATGTCTTGGCCGCGGTGATGGAGCGTCATGAGCTGCACGACCCGATGTTGGCCGGTGTCGATGTGACGGTGACCGAGGTGCGGATCAGTCCCGATCTCAAGAACGCCACCGTGTTTGTCGCAACCATGGACCATGGCGGCGTTGACGATACCGTGGTTGCGCTTGATCGGGCGTCGCCCTTTCTGCGCCGCCGAATCGGCGAACAGGTCCGACTGCGCCATGTGCCGAGATTGCGCTTCGAAGCCGACCGTTCATTCGACGAAGCGGACCGGATCGACGCGCTCCTGGACCGAATTGATGCGCCGGCCCCCGGGTCGGAGGCGGAGGATTAGCGGTCCATGGCGCGGTCGAGGCGGCGGAAAGGCCGGCCGGTCCATGGGTGGCTGGTTCTCGACAAACCTGCCGGCATCACGTCCGCCAAGGCGGCGGGTGCGGCCAAACGTCTTCTTGATGCGGCGAAGGTGGGGCACGGCGGCACCCTTGATCCCATGGCAACGGGTGTGCTGCCGCTGGCCTTCGGCGAGGCCACCAAGACCGTCGCCTACGTCATGGATGGCTCGAAGGCCTATACCTTTACCGTTGCTTGGGGCGAAGCGCGCTCCACGGAGGATGCCGAGGGCGATGTGACCGCAGCCAGTGCGGTCCGCCCCAACGAAGGCGCGATCCGCAATGCAATTCCGGCGTACATCGGCGACATCCGGCAAATTCCGCCCGCCTTCTCGGCCATCAAGGTCGGCGGCAAGCGGGCTTACGAGCTGGCGCGCGCCGACGAAACCCCGGAACTGCGCCCCAGAAAAGTCCATATCGAGCGATTGGAATTGGTTCGCATCGTGGACCGGGATCATGCTGAATTCGAGGTATCCTGCGGCAAGGGAACCTATATACGGTCCCTGGCGCGCGATCTGGCACAATCCCTGGGGACGGTCGGCCACCTGTCCGGTTTGCGCCGCACCCGGGCGGGGCCGTTTTCCGAGAAGGACGCGATTTCCCTGGATAAACTGGAGGCTTTGGGGCATATTGCCGCCGCCGAAGCCGAGCTTCGGCCGGTCGAGGACGCGCTGGACGACATCCCGGCGCTTGTTCTCACCGAGGATGAAGCCCGTCGCCTGAGAAGAGGCCAGCCGGTCTCGGCGTTGCAGGTGGCCCGCCGAACCCCCCTCAGTGAAATCGACCAGGGCGCAGTAATCTGTGCCATGGCGGAGGGAAAACCGGTGGCGCTTGCGACATTCGATGGAGGCGAGATTCGTCCGTTTCGAGTGTTGAACCTTTAATTGGAGACCATGATGTCGATTACCGCAGGGCGTAAGCAGGAGCTGATCTCCGAATACGCAACCGAATCGGGTGATACCGGCTCGCCGGAAGTGCAAGTAGCCATTCTCAGCGAACGGATCGCCAACCTCACCGAACATCTCAAGACCCACCAGAAGGACTTCCACTCCCGTCGGGGGCTATTGATGATGGTCGGACGGCGCCGGCGGCTCCTGGACTATCTGAGCCGCAAGAACCGTGGCCGCTACGACGAGTTGATCCAGCGGCTTGGTCTCAGGCGTTAGAATTGCTCAAGCAATTGCGTAAGAAACCGATTGGCACCCGTTGCCAATTCCCAATGATTTTTGATTTCGCCGGCTGCGGAGGCATGGTGCCGCCGCGGCCTGCAGCTGCTTGACGGCCCGGCAATTCGGTCGGGTCTTCAGGCTTCGGTACGTAGGCGGTTGGGGAAGAGAACGAACGTAGGAAGGAAGAGAAAGATATGTTCAAAGAGTTTAAGAAAGAGATTCAATTCGGCGGTAGGCCGCTGATCCTGGAGACCGGGAAAATCGCCCGGCAGGCCGATGGCGCCGTGATGGCGACTTATGGCGAGACCAAGGTGTTGTGCACCGCGGTTGGCGTCAAATCGGTAAATCCCGACGTGGACTTTTTTCCGCTGACGGTGAATTACCAGGAAAAGACCTTTGCCGCGGGGAAAATTCCGGGCGGCTTCTTCAAACGGGAGGGGCGTCCGAGCGAAAAGGAAACGCTGACCTCGCGTCTCATCGACCGGCCCATCCGGCCCCTGTTCGCCGATGGGTTCCGCAATGAAACCCAGGTTATCACCACGGTGCTGGCCCACGATCTGGAAAACGATCCGGATATCGTTTCGATGATCGGCGCCTCCGCCGCGCTGACCATCTCGGGCCTGCCCTTCATGGGTCCCATCGGCGGCGCGCGGGTCGGCTATGTCGACGGTGCGTATGTCCTTAACCCGCGTCTGGAGGAGCTCGAGAATTCAGAACTCAACCTTGTCGTCGCCGGGACCCGCGAAGGCGTGCTGATGGTGGAATCGGAGGCTTCCGAGCTCTCCGAGGAAACCATGCTCGGCGCCGTCATGTTCGGCCACAAGGCCTACCAGGACGTGATCGACGCGATCATCGAGCTGGCCGAAGCCTGCGCCAAGGAGCCCTGGGAATTGCCCGGCGCTCCCGAAGGCGCCGAAGAGGTGTCGGCCAAGGTCCGCGAACTGGCCGAGAGCGATCTTCGCGAGGCCTATAAGGAAACCGTCAAGAGCGAACGCCAGGACAAGATCGCGGCGGTGAAGGAGAAGGTGATCGCCGCTTTCGGCGAAGAAGAAGCGGACGGCAACCTTGTCGCCGGTTCGTTCAAGAGCCTGGAAAAGGACATTGTCCGCAAGGACATCCTGAACACCGGGCAGCGGATTGACGGCCGGGACACCAAGACCGTCCGGCCCATCGAATGCGAGGTCGGCATGTTGCCGCGGGCCCACGGCAGCGCATTGTTCACCCGCGGCGAGACCCAGGCGCTGGTGGTGACCACGCTCGGCACCGGCCAGGATGAGCAGATCATCGACGGCCTCGACGGGGATTACCGGGAGCACTTCCTGCTCCACTACAACTTCCCGCCCTATTCGGTCGGCGAGGCCAGCTTCCGCTTGGGCCCGGGACGCCGCGAAATCGGTCACGGCAAGCTCGCCTGGCGGGCGCTGAAGCCGCTTTTGCCGGAGAAGGACGATTTCCCCTACACCATTCGCGTGGTGTCCGAGATCACCGAGTCCAACGGCTCGTCGTCGATGGCGACGGTCTGCGGTTCGTCCTTGTCGTTGATGGATGCCGGTGTGCCGCTGCCCAAGCCGGTGGCGGGAATCGCCATGGGGCTGATCAAGGAAGACGACGGCTTCGCGGTGCTCTCCGACATTCTAGGTGACGAGGACCACCTGGGCGACATGGACTTCAAGGTCGCGGGCACCGAAGCCGGCGTCACGTCGCTTCAGATGGACATCAAGATCACCTCGATCACCGAAGAGATCATGCAGACCGCGCTGGCTCAGGCCCGCGACGGGCGGCTCCATATTCTGGGCGAAATGACCAAGGCCCTCTCGACGGCCCGCGAAGGGGTCAGCGAGAATGCGCCGAGAATCACGGTTATCCAGATAAACAAGGACAAGATCCGCGAGGTCATCGGCCCCGGCGGCAAGGTTATCCGGGAGATCTGCGAAGAGACCGGCGCCAAGATCGACATCGAAGACGATGGCACGGTCAAGGTGGCGGCAGTGGACGAAAAGGCGTCCGAGGCCGCGATCCAGTGGATCAAGGGCATCACCGCCGAGCCGGAAGTGGGCGAGATCTACACCGGCAAGGTGGTCAAGACCGTCGACTTCGGCGCCTTCGTGAACTTCATGGGCTCCAAGGACGGCTTGGTTCACATTTCGGAACTGGCGCCGCACCGGGTCGGCAAAACCACCGACATCGTCAATGTGGGCGACGAGGTGAAGGTCAAGCTCATCGGGATCGACGACCGGGGCAAGGTGAAGCTGTCACTGAAGGCGGTGGATCAGGAGACCGGCGAAGAGATCGCCGGCGACGAGAAACAGGCCAGCGCCGGCTAACCAAAAAACGGGAAAAACGGGCGCGTGAAAGATCCATCGGGATATTTTCCGCGTCCGTTCGTCTTTTGCGATTTAGGTACATATAATAAAGGGTAAGGAACGAAAACGTTCCGATGCCGGCGTTCCGGGAGCGGGGCGGCGGCCTGTGCTACTTGAGGCAAGCGGCGCCTTCGGGGCCGGATGATTTGAGAAAGTGACGTAGATGACCACGCAATCTGCTGCCACATCGGCCAATGATCTTCCCTTCGGCGAGCGCAACAGCTTCGATTACGAGGACCTGTTGGCCTGCGGGCGGGGTGATCTGTTTGGACCCGGGAACGCGCAGCTGCCGGCGCCCCCGATGCTGATGTTCGACCGGATCACCTCCATCACCGCGGACGGCGGTCAATATGGCAAAGGCCAAATCGTCGCCGAACTCGATGTGAAGCCGGATCTTTGGTTTTTCGACTGCCATTTCGAGGGCGACCCGGTTATGCCGGGATGCCTGGGCCTCGATGCGCTCTGGCAAATGGTCGGGTTTTATGTCGCCTGGACCGGCGCGCCGGGCCGCGGCCGGGCGCTTGGCGTCGGCGAGGTCAAGTTTACCGGCCAGGTGACGCCGGCGGCCAAGCTGGTCACCTATACGGTCGATATCCGCCGGGTGCTGGCCCGTCAGGTGGCCATCGGTTTCGCCACCGGCACTATGGCCGTCGACGGCGAAACGGTTTACGAGGCGGACGGGCTGCGCGCCGGAACGTTCACCTCGATGGACGACATGTAACGGAGGACTTCCGTGAGAAGAGCAGTTATCACAGGTATCGGTATCGTCTCCTCCATCGGGAGCAACAAGGAAGAGGTCCGGGAATCCCTGCGCGACGGCAAATCGGGCATCAGTTTCGCGCCCGAATACAAGGAACTCGGCTTCCGGTCCCAGATTCACGGCGCGCCGGATATCGACCTCGGCGAGGCCATCGACCGCAAGCTGAAACGCTTCATGGGCGACGGCGCGGCGTTCAACTACGTGGCGATGGTCGAGGCCATTGCCGATGCCGGCCTTGAGCAACGCGATGTCTCCAATGAACGGACCGGCCTGATCATGGGGTCCGGCGGCCCGTCGACCATGAACCTCATCCAGTCCGCCGATACGGCGCGGGAGAAGAGCCCGAAACGGGTCGGCCCCTATATGGTGCCTCGCGCCATGTCGTCGACCAACTCGGCGACGCTCGCCACCCCGTTCGGCATCAAGGGCGTGAATTACTCCATCAGCTCGGCCTGCTCGACCAGCGCCCACTGCATCGGCAACGCGGCCGAAATGATCCAGTGGGACAAGCAGGACATCGTGTTCGCCGGCGGCGGCGAGGAGCTCCACTGGTCCCTGTCGGTGCTGTTCGACGCCATGCCGGCGTTGTCGTCCAAGTACAACGACACGCCCGAGAAAGCCTCCAGGGCATTCGATGTCAACCGGGACGGGTTCGTCATCGCCGGCGGCGGCGGTGTGGTGGTGGTCGAGGAGCTCGAGCACGCCAAGGCCCGCGGCGCCAAGATCTACGCCGAAATCGCCGGCTACGGCGCGACCTCGGACGGCCACGACATGGTTCAGCCGTCCGGCGAGGGCGCGGTCCGGTGCATGCAGATGGCCATGTCCACCGTCGACCGGCCCATCGACTACATCAACACCCACGGCA
The DNA here is from genome assembly GCA_965207535.1 of Rhodospirillales bacterium. Taxonomy (GTDB): domain Bacteria; phylum Pseudomonadota; class Alphaproteobacteria; order Rhodospirillales; family UBA2165; genus JAJDXO01. The sequence goes on from CBDBMR010000002.1 coordinate 78,326, forward strand.
CCTCGACGCCGGTGGGCGACGTCAAGGAGCTGGAGGCGATCAGGGAGGTGTTCGCCGACCGGAACCGGATCCCCTACTTCAACTCCACCAAATCCCTGACCGGCCATTCCCTGGGCGCCGCCGGGGTGCACGAAAGCATCTATTCGCTGTTGATGATGGACAGCGACTTCATATGCGCGTCTGCCAACATCGAGGAATTGGAGCCGGCGGCGGACGACATGCCGATCGTGCTGGAGCGCATGGACGATGCTCAGATCAACTGCGCGCTTTCCAATTCCTTCGGGTTCGGCGGCACCAACGCATCGCTGGTCTTCAAGCGCCTGGAAGCGTAAGCGGGCAATTTAAGCGGTTCGGGACCAGCGCCCTTCATGACCCAACCTGCCTCCCTGATGGCCGGAAAAAAAGGCCTTATCCTCGGCGTCGCCAATGAGCGGTCGATCGCCTGGGGGGTGGCCCGGGCTCTGCATGCCGAGGAGGCCTCGCTGGCGTTCACCTATCAGGGCGAGGCGTTCGGCAAGCGGGTCCGGCCGCTCGCCGAGAGTGTCGGGTCGCCCTTGGTGATGGATTGCGACGTCACCGATGCCGGCAGCCTGGATGCCCTGTTCTCGGCGCTGGCGGAGACATGGGGCCGCATCGATTTTCTGGTGCACGCCATCGCCTATTCGGACAAGGACGAGTTGAACGGCCGCTACGTCGATACCACGGCAGAGAACTTCGAGCGGACCATGCAAATCTCCTGCTATTCGTTCACCGAGCTGGCGCGCCGGGCCGCAGTTCTGATGCCCGATGGCGGCAGCCTGATCACCCTCACCTATCTCGGCGCCAGCCGGGTCATTCCCAACTACAATGTCATGGGCGTCGCCAAGGCGGCGCTGGAGGCCAGCGTCAAGTACCTGGCGGCGGATCTGGGTCCGGCCAACATTCGGGTGAATGCCGTCTCCGCCGGTCCCATGCGCACCCTTGCGGGCAGCGCCATCGGTGCGGCGCGGAAAATTTACGGCATCAGCGAGGCCAATGCGCCGCTGCGCATCTCGGTTTCGCTGGAACAGGTCGGCAACGCCTCTCTCTACCTGTTGAGCGACCTGTCGAGCGGTGTGACCGGCGAAATTCACTATGTGGACGGCGGCTATCATGCGATCGGGCTGCCATTCAATTCACCGGGCAATTCACCGGGCAATTCACCGGGCAATCCATAGGTCGGCTGACCGAGACCGGCCGATCAGGTGTGTCCCACCACTTTTCGTTCACTGGAATTATCCAAGAAAACCCCCTACCCCCTTGATTTATCGTCTATATTGTCCATATTAGCCAATGACGATATGGTCAAAAGGCTCACCGATGGAACATTCCCGTCCGTTCACTGATGCTCTCGGCCGCTTGCGGTCGGCCGGTCTGCGCCCGACCCGTCAGCGTCTGGCCCTTGCCAAGCTGCTGTTCGACGGCGAGAACCGCCATGTGACGGCGGAGAGCCTTCATGGCGAGGCCCTGAAGGCCCGGGTGCGGGTGTCCTTGGCGACGGTCTACAACACGCTGCACCAGTTCACCGATGCCGGCCTGATGCGCGAGATCGTGGTCGATGCCGGACGGTCGTATTTCGATACCAACATCTCGGACCACCACCACTTCTACTTCGAGGACACGAGGCGCCTCAAGGATATCGCCGAGGAGGAAATTCAGGTGGCGCGGCTGCCGGCGCCGCCGGCGGATGCCGAGGTATCCCGCGTGGACGTGATTATCCGGCTTCAGGAAAAGAAATAAAATTTTTTCAGCTGGTTCCTTACTTTTTTGGAATCATTTGGAAGCTGCTTGATTCGCTCAAGCCGGCTTCCGAGAATCTCGCCGGTTATTTGACCGCTTCGCCGGGATAGGCGCCCCAGAACTCGGGGCGCGGCAGCCAGCCTTCAAAACGACCGACCTTGACCCGGCACCAGCCGATGCTTTCCGGGCATTCCAGGAGTTGGCCGATCACCCCCGGCTCGGCGCGGGCGACGGCGCCGGATTGACTTTCGGCTTCGGCGCGCAAGGTACGGGTCCGTCCGGTGATCTGCAGCGATCGCTGACTGGAAAGCATGGATTGGTGGATCCAGCCCTGGATTCCATGGCCATCCCGGACCTTTCGCCATGTGCCGAACTCGGCAATGACCTCGACGGGCAGCTGCCGGCGCTTGTAGACCCAGTCGACGGGATAGCGGACGCCCGGACCGGTCCGCATATTCACCTCGGAGGCCCTGAGGCTGACGAAACGCGGGAGCGGCAGGCCGCTTCCCTGGCTCGGCTGCGGCGGAACGCGAGGTGCGGCGCCAGTGGAGGCATTAGGGGAGGCACTAGCGGAGGCGCTAGAGGGAGTGTCGGCCCCTAGCGCAATGGTACTCTGCGGAACAACCGCAAAAGCCGCCAGGCCGGCAACCAGCAGGAACCTGATAATCATCGTTGGCTTCAATCCCGATGCGAACAAACCCGATAGGCCAATCGCATAGCAAAATAGGATTGCCGGAAGCTTAACGGCCACATGATGCCGTAGAGCGATGCCGACGGGTTCCCGCGCTGGACACGGCGGCACGATGCTGGTAGTTCCAAAACAAAGGGGAGGCCTGCTTGAACCAACCAAAACCGTCGCTGGTCGTCACCCGGAAACTGCCCGATGCGGTGGAAACCCGGATGATGGAGCTGTTCGAAACCAAGCTCAATCTCGACGACCACCCGTTCTCCAAGACGGAACTCCTCGAGGCGGTGAAATCGGTGGACGTTTTGGTGCCGACGGTGACCGATTCCATCGACGAGGAGGTCGTTTCCGCGGCCGGCGACCAGCTCAAGCTCATCGCCAATTTCGGCAACGGCGTCGATCACATCGATCTGGCGGCGGCCAACAGGAAGGGCATCGTCGTTACCAACACACCGGACGTTCTGACCGAGGACACCGCGGACTTGACCATGGCGCTCATTCTCATGACCCCGCGGCGGCTGGGTGAAGGGGAGCGCATCCTGCGTGCCGGCGAATGGACCGGGTGGACGCCAACCTATCTCATGGGCCGCCGGATCAACGGCAAGCGTCTCGGAATTGTCGGGATGGGGCGGATCGGTTCGGCGGTGGCGCAACGGGCGCGCGGGTTTGGCCTCAGCGTGCACTACCACAACCGCAACCGGCTTCACGAGGATGCGGAGGCCGAGCTCGAGGCGACCTACTGGGAAAGCCTCGATCAAATGCTCGCTCACATGGACATCGTCTCCGTCAACTGCCCTCACACGCCGGCCACGTTTCACTTGTTGAGCGCCCGCCGGCTCCGGCTCATGCAGCCCGACGCGATCATCGTCAACACGTCGCGGGGCAGCGTCATCGACGAGGATGCGTTGGCGCAGCTACTTGAAGAGGGGGGTATCGCGGGTGCCGGACTGGATGTTTTCGAGCACGAGCCGGCAGTCCACCCCAAGCTCCTGGCGATGGAAAACGTGGTGCTGCTGCCTCACGTGGGTTCGGCAACCTTCGAGGGGCGCATCGCCATGGGCGAAAAGGTGATTGTCAACATCAAGAGCTTCATCGACGGTCACGCGCCGCCGGATCGAATTCTCGAAACCCTGCTTTAGGGCCGTCTACGCCGCGGCCACGGGCTTCCCATGATGCGACAGGTCCGTATAGGTCGGCTCGGCGCCGCAGAGCGCGCATCCCGGGTCCCGCTTCACGCGGACCTTGCGGAAAGTTGCCGACAGCCCGTCGACGATCAGCAACGACCCGCTCATCGATTCTCCCGCACCGGTAATCTCTTTCAGCGCCTCCGTCGCCTGCAGGCTCCCGAGCGCGCCGCAGAGGGCGCCGAGCACCCCGGCCTCGGCGCAGGTGGGCACCATGTCGGGCGGCGGCGCTTCGGGAAACACGCACCGGTAACAGGGATGGTCTTCGCCTTCCAGGTGGGCCTTGAAGGTCGACAGTTGTCCGTCGAAACGCAGGATAGCCGCCGAGATCAGCGTTTTCCCGAGCAAAAAGCACGCGTCATTGACCAGAAAACGGGTTTCGAAATTGTCGCTGCCGTCGGCGACCACCTCATAGCCGGAGACGAGCGCTTCGACATTGTCCGGGGTTAGCCGCTCGTTGTGGGTTATCACCTCGATGTCGGGGTTGAGGGCCGCGACCGTCCGGGCCGCGCTCTCGACCTTGGGCATGCCGATCCGGGACGTGGCGTGGATCACCTGACGCTGAAGGTTGGTCAGGTCCACGACGTCGTCATCGATGATCCCGATCGTGCCGACGCCGGCGGCCGCCAAATACTGGATCACCGGCGCCCCCAAACCGCCGGCGCCGACAACCAGTACCCGCGCGCCGAGAATCTTCGACTGACCGGCCCCGCCGATTTCCGGCAGCAGGATATGCCGGGCGTACCGCTCAACCTGTTGGTCGTTCATTGCCATGGGCAGGGCCTACTCGATGCCGAGCCCGTCGAACAGGGCCGTGGACAAATAGCGTTCGGCAAAGGAAGGCAGAACCACAACAATCATCTTGCCCTGCATCTCATTGCGCTCTCCGATTTCCAGCGCCGCCGCGACCGCGGCACCCGACGAAATGCCGACCGGGAGGCCTTCGAGGCTGGCCAGTTTGCGGGCCACGGCGAACGCGGTTTCATTGCCGATCTGAACGATTTCGTCGATCTGGTCGGTGGCCAGATTGTCGGGAATGAATCCGGCGCCGATGCCCTGGATTTTGTGCGGCCCAGGCATGCCGCCCGACAGCACGGGGCTGTCCTCGGGCTCGACGGCGACCATCCTGAGTTCCGGCTTTCTGGGCTTGATAATCTCCGCGACGCCCGTCAGCGTGCCGCCGGTTCCGACCCCGCTGACCACGACATCGACATTGCCGCCGCTGTCGGTCCAGATTTCCTCCGCCGTCGTGCGGCGGTGGATTTCCGGGTTTGCCGGGTTGGAAAACTGCTGCGGCGTGAAGGATTTCGGATGTTCGGCGCGCAATTCTTCGGCCCGCGCGATGGCGCCAGGCATGCCGCGGTTCGCCGGCGTCAACTCGATCTCGGCTCCCAGCAGGGCCAGCATTTTGCGCCGTTCGACGGACATGCTCTCGGGCATTGTGAGAATCAGGCGATAGCCCTTCGCGGCGCAGACAAAGGCCAGCGCGATGCCCGTATTGCCGGAGGTGGGCTCGATGATCACCGTGTCCGGCGTGATTTGGCCGTCCCGTTCACCGGCCTCGATCATGGCAAGGCCGATCCGGTCCTTTACCGACGACAGCGGATTGAAGAATTCGCACTTGCCGACCAGATCGGCCCGGCAACCGGCATCGGCGGCAATCCGGCCCAACCGGATGAGCGGCGTCGCACCGACCGTATCCACGACGTTGTCGTAAATACGGCCCCGGAATTCACTGGCACTTTCGTTGGCCTCGCCGTTCATGTTCCCGCCCCGCTCGATGCTCGTTGTCCGCCGCCTCAGATCGCGAAATCGATATTGCGCCGGCCCTCGCTTTCGATACCCGCGCGGTTGGCCCGCTGGCACAAATCTTCGACGGAAATTTCATCCAGACGGTCCATGAAGTCTTCCTGCAAATCCGCCCACATTGGCCGGATCACCCGGTCGCCGAGGGCGGAGCCCGTCTCCGAGGACAATGGGTCCTCCGACGATTCCATTTTCCGCACCACCCGAACGATCTCGCCGACCGTGATGCGGCGGCGTTCCCTGGCGAGATTGTAGCCGCCGCGGGGGCCGCGAATACCGGTCAGGATGTCGGCCCGCACCAGATGCTGCAGGGCCTGCTCGAGATAACGGCGCGGAATTCCCTGTCGTTCCGTGATGTCCCGGCTCTGCACCGGCTGACCGGCGGCGTGGAAGGCGATGTCCGCGACCGCTTCGATGGCAAACAGCATCTTTTTCGAAAGTCTAAGCATGGCTCCGGTCGCCCGATGTCCCGGTGGAGCCGAAGCCGTCGGCGCCGCGGGCGGTCCCGGGGAGTTCACCGGTGCTCTCCCAGGCAATTTGCGTTGCCGGCGCGACCACCATCTGGGCGATGCGCATGCCCCGCTCCACGGCAAAGGGTTCCCGGCCGAGGTTGATCAATATGACGCCGACCTCGCCCCTGTAGTCGGCATCGATGGTGCCGGGGGAATTGAGGACCGAGAGGTCGTTTTCGACCGCGAGGCCGGATCGCGGGCGGACTTGGGCTTCATATCCGGCGGGGAGCGCGATGGCGAGCCCGGTCGGGATGACGGCCCGCTCGCCGGGGGCCAACGTCACCGGCGCCTCGACCGCCGCCAGCAGGTCGACCCCGGCCGACAACGCGGTCGCCGCTTCGGGCAGCGGCAAATCCTCGCCATGGGGAAGCCGCTTGACGGCGACCGAAACGGGCTTGGTCATTCGGCCGCTCCGCCACCCGCCAGATGGTCGGCGATCCGCGCCGCGAGGCGGGCGCCGACCTGTTCCTTGGACATGGTCGGCCAGTCCTCGATCCCCGCGTCATCGATGACGTGCACGGTGTTGTCGCTGCCGCCGAAGATCCCGGTCTCCGCGGAGACGTCGTTGGCGACAATCCAGTCACACCCCTTTTTGGTCCGCTTGGCGGCCGCCTGGTCGATCACGTCGCCGGTTTCCGCGGCGAACCCCACGACCAACTGGGCGCGATTCGGGGATGCCGAGCTCAGGGTCGCCAAAATGTCCGGGTTTTCCACCAGTTTGAGATCAGGGATGTTGCCGTTCTTCTTGATTTTTCGATCCGCCTGCCGGTCGACCCGCCAATCGGCGACCGCCGCGGCGCAGACGACGATATCGGCGGGCAGCGCGTTCTGGGTCGCCTTCAGCATTTCGTCCGCCGAGTTCACGTGCACGACGGTCATGTTGGCGGGGTCGGGCAGCGTCGTCGGTCCCGTCACCAGGACGGTCTCGGCGCCCTCGGCGGCCAGCGCGCGTGCGATGGCGTGACCCTGGCGGCCCGACGACCGGTTGGCGATGTAGCGAACCGGGTCGATGGCCTCGACGGTGGGGCCGCTGGTGACGATCGCGCGGCGGCCCTTCAACCGGTCACTGGCTTGAAAAAAAAATTCGATTGCCTCGGCGATGGCCGTCGGCTCGGACATTCTGCCAAACCCGTACTCACCGCACGCCATGTCGCCTTCGTCCGGCCCGATCTCGAGGATGCGGCGTTCCCGGAGAACGGCCATGTTTTCCCGGGTTGCGGCGTGTTCCCACATGCGGACGTTCATGGCCGGCGCGACCATGACGGGCTTGTCGGTCGCCAGCAGCGTCGTGGTCGCGAGATCGTCCGCGATCCCGGCCCGCATCTTGGCGAGAATATCGGCGGTGGCGGGCGCCACGACCAGCAAATCCGCGTCCCGGCTGAACTCGATATGCCCCATTTCGTTCTCGCCGGTGAGCTCGAACAAATCCTCATAGACCTTGTCTTCGGAGAGGCTGCTGAGGGAGAGAGGTGTCACAAACTGAGCACCGGCACGGGTCAGAACGCAGCGCACCGAAATGTCGCGGGCACGCAACAAACGTATGAGTTCCAATGACTTATAGGCCGCGATACCGCCTGCGACGATCAACAGGACCCTTTTACCCTGGTTCATGTGGAAATCCGTTTAAACTACGATTCAATTTTGTAGTTAACCTAGGCTTTTGACCGGGGCTTGGCAAGCACGCCGCCACCGGCGGACACGCCTTACCCGCTATCCGGCGGGGAACTTCGGCGAAGCCCTTAAGAGAGCGCGACAACTCCCAGGATCACCGCGAGAACGGCGGCGACAAAATACACCGCTGCCGGCCTTTTGCGGGACGGCGCCGCGCTGAACGCGTCCAGGGCCTCCGGATGGAGACGCACACCGCCGCCGGCAAGCGCCTCGGCGCTCCGTTCCATGTTTTCGACCATGCGCGGCAGGCGCCGGAGGCCACCGGCGATCTCGTCCGCGGCCTCGAGGAGGCGCGCCTCGGCGCCCATATAATCGGCGACCCAGTCATCCACCAAGGCCTGCGCCAGGAACCACACGTTGAGATCAGGGCACAGGGTCCGGCCGACCCCCTCGGTCACCAGCATGGTCTTCTGCAACAGCAGGAGTTGCGGCTGGGTTTCCATGTCGAAGGTCTCGGTCACCTGGAACAGGTGTGCCAGAAGTTTGGCAATGGAGATTTCGTTCTGGGGGCGGTCGAGAATGGGTTCCGCGATGGACCGGAGGGCCTGGGTAAACGCCTCCACCGAGTGGTGGGAAGGGACGTAACCGGCCTCGAAATGCACCTCGGCCGCCCGCCGGTAGTTGCGCTCCAGGAAACTCATCAGCATCTCACCGAGATAGCGGCGGGTGGGCGCGTCGAGCCGCCCCATGATGCCGAAATCGACGGCGACGAGATTCCCGTCCTCATCGACGAACAGATTGCCGGGGTGCTGGTCGGCGTGGAAGAACCCGTCCCTGAAGACCTGCTTGAAAAAAATCGCGCCGGCCCTGGCGAGAAGCTCCTCCAGATCGTGTCCGGCCGCCAGCAGCCGGTCCCGCTCATCAATGGGGACGCCGGCAATCCGCCCCACCGTCAAAACCCGGCGGGCGGTCCGTTGCCAATCGACCTCGGGCACGCGGTATGCCGGTTCGTCGGCGAAGTTTTCCGCCAGTTCCTGGGCCGCGGCCGCCTCGAGGCGCAGGTCCATTTCCAGCCGGACCGACTGTTCGAATGTCAGGATGACATCCACCGGCTTCAGCCGGCGAAGCTCCGGCCGGTGCCGTTCGGCGATGCGCGCGAGCCAGATGAACAAATCGATATCCGCGGCAAAGGCGTGCTCGATGCCGGGCCGGAGCACCTTGACCGCTACTTCGCGGCCGTCGGTGGTGGTGGCGAAATGCACTTGTGCGATAGAGGCGGCGGCCTCGGGCTCGTCTTCGAACGCGCTGAACAGGTCCTCGATACTCGCGTCAAGCTGTTCCTCGATCGCCGCCCGGGCTTCGGCGCCGCCAAAGGGCGGCAGATGATCCTGAAGGTCCGCGAGCGCCCCGGCGACATCTTCTCCCAGGAGGTCGGGCCGTGTGGACAGGGTTTGCCCCAGCTTGATGAAGCTCGGTCCGAGGGCTTGGAAGGCGCCGGCCAAACGTTCCCCGGGCGGGCCGCCGACGGCGGGTTTGACGAGCCGCCTCAGGACGGCCAGAGGCAGGGCCGCCGCCGGCAGGGGTTCGAGCGGAAATAGAGCGTCGTATTTGGCCAGAATGCGGGCGATTGCGTAAAGCCGTCGAAGATTGGCGATGGCGCCGGCCACGATTAAATCCGCCAACCCTCGTGAATGGCGGCAATCCCGCCCGAGAGGTTCCAGTGTTTTACCATGTCGAGGCCGGCCGCCCGGATCTTGGTTTCATATTCCGCCTGGTCGGGGAAGCGGCGGATGCTCTCCGCCAAGTACTGATACGCCTCCCGGTCGTTGGCGACCAGTTCCCCGAGCGCCGGCAGCACGCGGAAGGAATAAGCGTCATAGAGCTCCGACAGGACCGGCAGGATCACCTTGCCGAACTCCAGGCAAAGAAACCGCCCGCCGGGCCTCAGGACACGCCGTGCCTCCGACAGCGCCGCCGGCAGATCGGTGACATTACGAAAACAGAACGCGGTGGCGAACGTCTCGACCGATCCGTCGGCAATCGGCAGTTGTTCGGCGTCACCGCAAATCCAGGTGACCTCGCCGAGGATCCCATGGTCGAGACCCCGGTCCCGTCCCGCCTCCAGCATGCTGCGATTGATGTCGCAGACCGTCACCGAGCCGCCGCCCCGCTTAAGGAACCTGAAGGCGATGTCGCCGGTTCCCCCGCCTACATCCAGCAGGTGAGCCCCGGGCCGGGGCTTGACCCGATCGAGCAGCGCGCCCTTCCACAGCCGGTGGACGCCGCCGCTCATCAGATCGTTCATCAGATCGTACCGGGCGGAAACGCTGTCGAAGACGGCCCGCACCATTTCCGGCTTTTCATCGGTGCCGACATCCCGAAAGCCGAACGATACGGTCTCTCCGGAGGCGGATTCTCCTTGAGTCCCAGGTGGTTGCTTGGCCATGAGCGGACCATAGCGGAAGCCGCCGGAAACCGCTACTTTGTTGCCATGCCCGAACTGCCCGAAGTTGAAACCGTGTGCCGGGGGTTGGCGCCGGCGATGGAAGGCGCGTCGATCTCGCGTGCCGTCGTCCGGCGCCGGGATCTCAGAATTCCCTTTCCGGAGGATATGGCGGCGCGCCTTGAAAACCGCCGGATTGTGCATCTGGGACGGCGGGCCAAGTACATCCTCGTTGCATTGGATGACGGGTGGACACTCGTCATACACTTGGGCATGTCGGGACGTATGACCGTTTTCGGCAACGGCCTGCCGCCGCCGGGGCCTCATGACCACGTGGATTTCGAGTTGGATGCGGGCGTTGTCCGGTTTTGCGATCCTCGCCGCTTCGGGCTCATGGCCCTGGTTGAGACCGAAAAACTGAATGATCACAAACTGTTCTCCCATCTGGGACCCGATCCGTTGGGAAACCGCTTCGACGCCATGACACTGGACGCGGCTCTCGCCGGCAAACGGGGGCCGATCAAAATGGCCTTGCTCGATCAACGGGTGGTCGCCGGGCTCGGCAACATTTATGTCTGCGAAAGCCTTTATCGGTCGGGCATTTCGCCCAAGCGCCGGGCGGGGACGGTCCCCGGCAAGCGGGCCGGGCGTCTGGCGTCCGCGATCCGGGAGACTTTGCTGGAGGCGATCGCGGCCGGCGGCTCTTCCCTTCGCGATCACGCCGCGCCCGACGGCCGGCTCGGTTACTTCCAGCACGGCTTCAAGGTATACGATCGGGAGGGCCAACCCTGTCCCGACTGCGATTGTGACGTGGCCCGCACCGGCGGGATACGGCGGCTGGTTCAATCCGGGCGCTCAACCTTCTATTGCTCCCGGCGCCAACGGTGAGTAGAAGCGTAATCATGGCCTTGAGCAGAAAATTCGCGGTCTGCTTCCTGCTCCAGATGCTTTGGACAGGGGCGGCGACGGCGCAGGGTTTTCTCCCCGGCACCGAAGATATCCCCGTCATGCCGGGTTTGGAGCCAAGCGCCGAGGCGGAGACCGTCTTCGACACCCCCGCGGGACGGATCGTAACCGTGTCCGCGACCGCGCCGGCGCCGGCGTCGCGGGTCAGCGCCTTCTATGCCGAGTCGCTTCCGGCGCTTGGCTGGCGGCCCGCCGGACCCGGCCGATTTGTTCGCGAAGGCGAGGCCCTGCAGCTATCGGTCCGGGCCTCCGGAACCCGGCGGGTCGTGGTCCAATTCACCCTTTCTCCCGTCCGGCCCTAGCCGCCAGGAATAACCGAATTTCCGCGGCTTTCGGTGTTGACGCCGGGGGTACACGCCACTATAACCGCGCCCTTCGACGAACCGATGTGTGCAGAGAGAAATATTCATGGCCAACCATCAATCGGCTAAGAAACGAATTCGTCAAATTCGGCGCCGCTCCCAGGTGAACCGGTCGCGCCTCAGCCGTATGCGGACGTACGTGAAGAAGGTCGAGGCGGCGATCGAGAGCGGTGATGCCGCTGCAGCCGAGGACGCGCTGAAGGCCGTCGAGCCCCAACTCATGCGGAGCGCTCAGAAGGGCGTCATCCACAAGAATACCGCGTCGCGAAAATTGTCGCGCCTGTCGGCCCGCATCAAGTCCATGTCGGCGTAGCCGGTAACGGATTCAATCGGTTAGGCCGCATTCCTCGAATGCGGTCTTTTTCGTGCCCGGACCTCTTCCGGAGGGGGTGCTGGAACGACTCGAACCGAGTCAAGAAGATTATTTTCGACGTTCCCTATTCAGTCCTGTTGAATCAAAAATTTGAGACGAGTACAGTCCATCTTGGCTCGGCGCGCACACCTTGCGCCGGTCTTCAATCGAAATCCAAGAAAGGCGGTTCGTTCAACTTAAATGGGAAAAAATTTCTCTAAAAAATTGAGCGAAAAAAAGAATTCGTCTAATTTTTATATCCGGGGGAAAATAAAAATCCAATAAAAGTTTTTGCCAAATTTCGATTGGCCAAATTGAAATGACGATAAGGTTCCGGGGTGAAGGGCCGTGTCATTGGGGGAATACTAGCTGGGGGCAATATCCTCTTCGAATTGCCTTTGGTTTGAATTAGGAAACCGCCGCGAGGCGTGATCCGAACGAATCGAAGCGGTCCGTATCGACCCTTCTGGGCGCATGCGGTTTGGTGGGCTGGCGAGAATTATGGGCACCAATTCTGACGAACGTCTTCTGGAAAATCAGTGGTATCGCGTAAGCAGCCGTCTCAAGGCCGAGATCGGTGAAACGGCATATGAAAATTGGCTGAAGCCGCTCCGGGTCCGGGAGATCAGCGGTTCCGAGGTGCGGATCGCCGTGCCGAGCCGTTTCATGCGCGACTGGGTGGTCGCCAATTACGGTGAGCGCCTGAGGGAATTGTGGGCCGGCGAGAATCCCGGCATCAAGTCCGTCGATATCTCCATTCAGCCGGGCTCGGATACGGAGGCCGACGAGGAACCGGCTTCCCCGACAGCCCGCGCCGCCGCTCGGACATCCTTGGATGCCAGGCAGGCACGGGGCATTGTCGCGCCGGGTGAAATCTCCGCGCCGCTCGACCCCCGATTCACTTTTTCGAATTTCGTCGTCGGCAAGCCGAATGAATTCGCTTATGCGGCGGCCCGCCGGGTCGCCGAAGCGACATCGGTCCCGTTTAATCCGTTGTTCCTCTATGGCGGCGTCGGCCTCGGCAAGACCCATCTGATGCATGCGATCGCCTCGGATATCGTCGGGCGGGATCCAAACCGGACGGTGATGTATTTGTCGGCCGAAAAGTTCATGTACCGATTCGTTCGGGCGCTTCGCGAACAGAACACCGTCGATTTCAAGGAGCAGTTTCGGTCCGTCGACGTGCTGATGATTGATGACGTGCAATTCATCGGCGGCCGCGACGCGACGCAGGAAGAATTTTTCCATACCTTCAACGCGCTTGTCGATCAGGGCCGCCAGATCATCCTGTCCGCCGACAAGTCGCCCTCCGACCTCGAGGGCGTGGAGGAACGCCTGAAGTCACGGCTCAATTGCGGTCTGGTGGCCGATATCCACGCCACCACCTATGAGCTCCGGCTGGCCATCCTGGAAACCAAGGCCGAGCAGATGAAAATCTCGGCTCCGCCCAAAGTGTTGGAGTTTCTTGCCCACAAGATCACGTCGAACGTCCGGGAGCTCGAGGGGGCGCTCAACCGGGTCGCCGCGCATACCCAGCTGGTGGGCCGGGACTTGACCCTGGAGACCACTCAGGACGTTCTCCACGACCTGCTCCGGGCTAATGACCGGCGAGTGACCATAGAAGAAATTCAAAAGCGGGTGGCGGAACATTTCAACATCCGGGTTTCGGACATGCACTCGGCCCGGCGCGCCCGTTCCGTGGCTCGTCCGCGGCAGGTGGCGATGTATCTGGCCAAACAGCTGACATCCCGCTCGTTGCCGGAAATCGGCCGTAAGTTCGGTGGACGCGACCACACCACGGTCATGCACGCGGTTCGGAAGGTCGACGAACTCCGCGAAAAAGACGGCTCGTTCGCGGAGGATGTGGAGCTGCTTCGGCGGATGCTCGAGGGCTAATCGCCGGCTTACCGGTCTGGCCAGGGTCGCGCGATGCCGAATTTCTGATTCGTGCCTATATATCAGATACTTAACCTTAGCGGGGCGGGGCGAAATTAGCTTCGGTCCTGGCGAAATTCTGCTATAATAATTCGATTCCGGTTCGGCGCCTCCCGAGCGCCCGACTCCACTGATTCTTGGCCGATTCCGGCGTCCTCCTGCGCCGGAATTTTCGCCACCGGAATCGTCCTCGGGGGAACGCCGACGAAGCAAAGCAGGTCGAAACGAACCCATGAAAATCACCATCGAACGCGGACAACTGCTGAAGGTTCTCACCCACGTGCAGAGTGTTGTCGAGCGCCGGAACACTATCCCCATCCTGTCGAACGTGAAGTTCGAGTCCCCGGACGGGCAACTCAGCCTGAACGCCACCGATATGGACATCGAAATCGTCGAAACGGTGGACGCCGACGTGGCGGCGCCCGGATCGACCACGGCGCCGGCGCATACCATGTTCGATATCGTGCGCAAGCTTCCGGAGGGTGCGCAAATCGAACTGGACTGCACGGGCGATGACGGCCAGTTGACCCTGACGTCGGGACGGTCGCGGTTTTCCCTGACCTGCCTGCCAACCGAAGATTTTCCGGTGATGGCCGACGGTGATATGCCGAACGGCTTTTCCGTATCCGCCGGGGACCTGAGGACGCTGATCGACCGGACCCGGTTCGCCATCTCGACGGAAGAGACCCGCTATTATCTGAACGGCATTTATCTTCACGAGTCCGAGCGGGACGGCGTTGCCGTGCTTCGGGCGGTGGCGACCGACGGGCACCGCTTGGCGAGCGTGGAACTGCCGCTGCCGGACGGCGCCTCGGGGATGCCGGGTGTGATCGTGCCCCGAAAGACCGTTGCCGAGCTTCGCAAGCTGATCGACGAAACCGAAACCGACGTTCAGGTGGCGCTCTCCGATACCAAAATCCGCTTCACATTCGATGGCGCGGTTCTGTCGTCCAAACTCATTGACGGCACGTTTCCCGACTATGACCGGGTCATTCCGGCGGGGAACGACAAATCCATGGTGGTCGATTGCAGGACCTTCGCCGATGCGGTGGACCGGGTATCCGCGATTTCGGCCGAAAAGTCCCGCGCCGTGAAGCTGGCCATTTCCAAGGGAAACCTGGTCTTGTCGGCCAACAGTCCGGAAAACGATTCGGCGACCGAAGAGTTGACTATCGGGTACGATTCGTCCGATATCGAGATCGGCTTCAACTCCCGGTACCTGCTGGACATTGCCCAGCAGATCGACGGAGACTCGGCGACTTTCATGATGGCCGACGCCGCGTCGCCAACCCTGGTACAGGATCCCGAGGACACCAGCGCCCTTTATGTGCTGATGCCCATGCGGGTCTAGGGAGCGGGTGCACATCGGCAGCCGTTCGCATATGTCGACGCCGCGGGCCGATGAGGCTCCCGTCCCGAGGCTGGCGGTTACCCGGCTTTCATTGACCGATTTCAGATCTTACCCGTCGGTGCGCCTTCAGACCGATTCCCGCCCGGTCATTCTGACCGGTCCCAACGGCGCGGGGAAAACGAATATTCTCGAGGCGCTCTCGTTTTTGGCGCCGGGCCGGGGTTTGCGGCGTGCCAGACTGGCCGAGATTACCCGGCGGCGCCCGGACGAGGCGACCGGTGACCGGGTCTGGGGCGTGGCGGCCAGGCTCGAAATCGGCGGCAGCACCTACGACGTGGGGACCGGCTGCCGTCCCGACGCCAACGGCGGCCGGGAGAAGCGCGAGGTCAAGATCGACGGTGAATCCGCCAAATCCCAGAGCGATCTTGCCCGTCTGACCGCCGTGCAATGGCTGACGCCGCAAATGGACGGCCTGTTCAACGAGGGCGCGGGCGGGCGGCGCCGGTTCGTGGACCGGATCATCTACGGCCTGGACGGGGATCACGCGGGCCCGGTGAATGCTTACGAGCACGCGCTGAGGAGCCGGAACAAGCTTCTTCGCGAGGGGGTGCGGGACACGGACTGGCTGGCCTCGGTGGAGGATTCGATGGTGCGTCACGGCGTTGCCGTGGCGGCCCGCCGCAAGGAGGCGGTGGCCAGGCTATCGGCTCATTGCCGGGTCGATGACGGGCCGTTTCCCGACGCCGAAATCGCCATGGCCGGCGATCTAGAAGCGTGGCTGGACGAAGCGCCGGCGCTTGAGGTCGAGGACCGGTTTCGCGAGCAGCTCAGGGAGAATTGGGCGCGAGACAGCGAACAAGCCGGCGCCGGCGTGGGGCCGCACCGGAGCGATCTCGCGGTCCGTCATGCCGGCAACGGCCGGCCCGCCGCCGAGTGTTCCACGGGCGAACAGAAAGGGCTGCTGATCACGCTGGTCCTCGGCGCCGCCAAGATACAGTCGGAAGACAGGGGCTTCGCACCCCTGCTGCTCCTCGACGAGGTGGCGGCCCATTTGGACGAAAGCAGGCGGGCCGCCCTCTTCGGCCGCCTGGGCGCCCTGAATGCGCAAGCCTGGATGACCGGGACGGACGCCGGGATGTTCGAAGCGTGGCGCGGCGCGGCCCAGTTTTTCGATGTTTCCCCCGGTTCGGTCACCGAATGCGGGTAATCGCCCGGAACCTAAGGACCAAGACGGCATGAGCGAAGAAAACCAAGATCAAATCGAGGATCCGGGCGAACTGGATCAGGACTCCGAGGCCTATGACGCCCAGTCCATCAAGGTTCTTCGCGGTCTCGAAGCGGTTCGCAAGCGGCCCGGAATGTATATCGGCGACACCGATGACGGGTCCGGCCTGCATCACATGATTTACGAGGTGGTGGACAATGCCATCGACGAGGCGCTGGCCGGGTTCTGTGACTCCATCGAGGTGGTTCTCAACGGCGACGGGTCGGCGACAATCTCCGACAACGGCCGGGGAATTCCGGTGGACATCCACGAAGAAGAAGGTGTGCCGGCGGCCGAAGTCATCATGACCCACCTCCATGCCGGAGGTAAGTTTGATCAGAATTCCTACAAGGTCTCCGGCGGGCTGCACGGTGTCGGCGTGTCGGTGGTCAATGCGCTATCGAGCGACCTCAAGCTCCGCATCTGGCGGGACGGCAACGAGCACATCGTCACGTTCAAGGACGGAGAGGTCGAAAAGTCGCTCGAGGTGGTTGGCGATGCCGGCGAAAAAACCGGCAGCCAGGTAACCTTTTTGCCGTCGAAGGATGTGTTCAGCCGGACGGAGTTCGATCTCTCGACCCTGGAGCATCGCCTGCGCGAATTGGCCTTCCTGAATTCGGGCGTATCGTTGACGCTGACCGACGCCCGGCATGTGGAGCCCAAGACCATCGAGTTGCACTATGAAGGAGGCCTGCGGGCCTTTGTCGGGTATTTGGATCGGTCGAAGCAGGCGATCAATCCGACCATCTCCGTCACCGGAGAGAAGGACGGCATCGTCGTCGAGGCGGCGCTTCAATGGAACGACAGCTACCACGAATCGACGCTCTGCTTTACCAACAACATTCCTCAAAAGGACGGCGGGACCCATTTGGCCGGATTCCGCGGCGCCCTGACCCGGACCATCAATACCTACGCCGACGCGGAAGGCATCTCGAAGAAAGCCAAGGTCAGCGTCACCGGGGACGACGCGCGCGAGGGAATGACCTGCGTGTTGTCGGTTAAGGTGCCCGACCCGAAATTCTCCTCGCAGACCAAGGAAAAGCTGGTCTCGTCCGAGGTGCGGCCGGTGGTCGAGGGCGTCATGGGCGACAAGCTGAACCAATGGTTCGAGGAACACCCGAACGACGCCAGGAAGGTTATCGGCAAAATAGTCGAGGCCGCCGCTGCGCGGGAGGCGGCCCGAAAGGCGCGGGAGCTGACCCGCCGCAAGGGAGCGTTGGATGTCTCGTCGCTGCCCGGCAAGCTTGCGGATTGCCAGGAAAAGGATCCCGCGCTGAGCGAGTTGTTCATTGTCGAGGGTGACTCGGCGGGCGGCTCGGCCAAGCAGGGCCGCGACAGGGGCAAGCAGGCCATCCTGCCGCTCCGCGGCAAAATCCTGAATGTCGAGCGGGCGCGGTTCGACAAAATGCTGTCGTCTGCCGAGATCGGCACGCTGATCACGGCGCTGGGCACCGGGATCGGCCACGATGACTTCGATATCGAGAAAATCCGCTACCACAAGATCATCATCATGACCGACGCCGATGTGGACGGGAGCCACATTCGGACGCTCCTCCTGACGTTCTTTTACCGGCATATGCGCCAAATCGTCGATCGGGGCTATCTCTATATCGCTCAACCGCCGCTTTACCGCGCCAAGAATGGAAATTCCGAGGTCTATCTCAAGGATGACCGGGCGCTCGAAGACCACCTGATCGACGCCGGCCTCGAGGACTGCGTGCTGCGGACCGCCGAGGGCGGCGAGATTGCCGCCCGGGACCTCCGCCGGATGGTCGAGGCGGCCCGGCAGATCAAGACACAACTTACCGGACTGGTTACCCGGGTGCCGCTGAAGATCGTCGAGCAGGCGGCGATTGCCGGGGCGCTCAACCCGGAAATTCTGTCAAACGAAGAACATGCCGGCCAGGCGGCGGCCTATATCGCCACCCGCGTCGATCTGCTGGAAGAGGAGGGCGACCGGGGTTGGCTGGGCGAGCCGCTGCCGGACGGCGGTTTGGAGTTTACGCGGACGCTGCGGGGCGTGCCCGAAGGGCCGCACGCCATTGACGGCGCCGTGATCAGGAGCGCCGAGGCCCATGCCATCGACGCCCACGCCGCGGACCTGCAGGAGCAGTATTCCCGCCACGGCCGGCTGGCGTCCAAGGACAATGAGTTTGTCATCACCGGGCCGGTGTCATTGGTGGATATCGTGCTTGAACTGGGCCGCAAGCGTGTATCCATGCAGCGCTACAAGGGATTGGGCGAGATGAACCCCGAACAGCTCTGGGAGACCACCTTGGACCCCAACGTCCGGACGCTGCTCCAGGTGAAGGCAAGTCACGCGGACGACGCCGAGGACGTGTTCTCGACCCTGATGGGCGACCTGGTGGAGCCCCGCCGGGACTTTATCCAGCAAAACGCCCTGAAAGTGGCCAACCTGGACGTTTAGCCGGCCGGCGGCTGATAAAATTCCCGATCACCCCAGGCAAAAGTGCCTGGATTTCCGGGAAGCAAGTCCATGACCTCGACCCTCCGCGAAATACTTGGCCGCGAGCCCGAATAGGGTCACATTTGGGCCGGATTTCCGCCGCATTTCCCCATTAACGAATTCCTAAGGCGGGACTTTGAAGGTGGGGCGTCATGGCGAAAAACCGGAAAAACCAGGAAGGGCGGCGCAAGCCGGCGTCCAAGCCCGGAAAAACCGCGGGCGGCACCCCTCGCAAACGCGGACGCCGGCTTCTGTGGAGCCTGAAATGGACCGTCACGTTCGCCATCTGGGGCGTCGTGATCATGGCCGGGGTGGTCGCCTTTTACGCCTATGACCTGCCGTCCGTCGACGGCGCGCTTTCACAAAATCACAAGCCCGGCATTACACTGATCGCGGCCGACGGCGCCCGCTTTGCGTCGATCGGCGAGTTCAGGGGCGGGACCATCCGGCTCTCCCAAATGCCGGCCTATCTTCCCCAAGCCCTGGTTGCCGTCGAGGATCGCCGGTTTTATCGGCACGGCGGCGTCGATTGGCGCGGAATCGGCCGCGCAATGGCGGTCAATCTCAAGGCCGGCCGCATCCGTCAGGGCGGCAGCACCCTCACCCAGCAGGCGGCGAAAAACCTGTTTCTGACTTCCGAGCGGACGGTCAAGCGCAAGGTACAGGAAACGCTGTTGGCGCTGTGGCTGGAGCGCCGTTTCACCAAGGAACAAATTCTGACCATTTACCTGAACCGGGTGTACTTCGGCGCCGGCGCCTACGGTCTGGAGGCCGCGTCGCTGCGTTTCTTCGATAAGCGTCCGGCGCAATTGACCCTCCACGAGGCAGCCATGCTGGTCGGCGCTCTCAAGGCGCCGTCATGGCTCAATCCGGTCAGCGACTACAAGGCGGCACGGAAGCGCGCGGCGGTCGTTCTTGCCGCCATGCGCCGACAGGGATTGATTACCGCCGCCCAGCATAAACGCGCGCAATCGGTTGGCTCGGGTCCCACCCGGGCGCCAAGCCGCAAAAACGCCGCCAGGTACTACGCGGATTGGGTGGTGGATCAATTATCCGGTTATGTGGGTCCGGATGCCGGCAGCCTCGTGGTCGAGACCACGTTGGATACGGGATTGCAGCGGTCGGCGGAGCGGGCGGTCGCCGATTTGCTCGGCGGCAAGGGCCGGGCCCGGGGTATTTCCCAGGCCGCGGTCGTGGTGTTGTCCCCGGACGGCGCCGTCCGGGCGATGGTCGGCGGCCGCAGTTATGGCAGGAGCCAGTTCAACCGGGCGGTCCAGGCCCGGCGTCAGCCGGGCTCCGCCTTCAAGCCGATTGTCTACCTGGCGGGACTGGAACACGGATTGCGTCCGTCCACGGTGGTCGTCGACGGCCCGGTCGAGGTCCAGGGTTGGAAACCGCGCAATATGGACGGCACTTATGCGGGCGAATTGACCCTCCGTCAGGCTCTTGCCCGGTCGGTCAATACGGTCGCCGCCAAGGTCGCCGCGGAGGCCGGAATACCCGAGGTTATATCCACGGCCGAACGCCTTGGCATCACCAGCCGGCTCACTCGGGCGCCCAGCATCGCGCTGGGAACCTCCGAGGTCGGTCTGTTGGAGCTGACGGGCGCCTATGCGGCCATCGCGAATGGCGGTATCGCCGTATGGCCCTATGGGGTTGAGCGCGTCGCCGACCCCGGCGGGGCCATCCTCTTCAAGAGGGCGGGTGACGGCCCGCCCAGGGTGATCAAGCGGGTTCATGCCCGGGCGTTGAGCGAGATGCTGGGCGGCGTGGTTTCCGCAGGGACCGGCCGGGCGGCGCAACTGGACCGTCCCGCCGCGGGCAAAACCGGAACCTCCCAGAAATTCCGCGATGCCTGGTTCGTCGGCTACACCGCCGATTTTGTCGCCGGTGTCTGGCTGGGGAACGACGATGGCACGCCGATGCGGGGCGTCACCGGGGGCCGGGACGCTGCCAAGCTCTGGCGGGTGATTATGATGGCGGCACACAAGGATATGGCGCCCCGGGCGCTGCTCCCGGCGGCCAAGACTGCGCCGGACCGGCCCGGCTTCTTCAGGCGGTTGTTCGACAGGCTCTCTTCGGCGGGCGGTTAGCCAAGTGGTCGCCTATTCGGCGATACGGGCGATCGTCGATGTGGTCGAATGCCCGTCCGCCAGTTCGGCCAGGACAACCTCACCGCCGTAAGCCCGAACGATCTTCGCTTCGGGAATATCCTCGATACGGTAATCGGCGCCCTTGACGAAAACCTCCGGCTTCAACAACTCGATGAGATCAGCCGGTGTGTCCTCCTCGAATATGACCACCAGATCGACGGTTTCGAGAGAGGCGAGAACCGCCGCCCGCGCGGCCTCCCCTTGGATTGGCCGTTCCGGGCCCTTCAGCCGGCTTGTCGAGGCATCGCTGTTGAGGGCCACGATCAGCCGGTCGCAGGCATTCCTGGCCTGGGCGATGACCGAGAGATGGCCCGGATGCAGTAAATCGAAACAGCCATTCGTGAAACCCACCTTGAGCCCCTGGCTGCGCCACTGTTCCACCCGGTCGAATGCCGGCTGCCTGGGGACGATTTTCACGCCGCTGCCCGCCAGTTCGGCGGCCCGGAGCGCCGCCGCAATGTCGTCGGCGTAGGCGGCCGCCGTGCCGATCTTGCCGACGACTATACCTGCCGCCGTATTGGCCAGTCCCGCCGCTTGGCCGGGCGGAATCCCTGCCGCCAGACCCGCGGCCATGGCAGCGGCCACCGTATCGCCGGCGCCGGAAACGTCGAAGACCTCGCGCGCTTCCGCGGCGAAATGCTGCGGCGCCTCTCCTTTTGTGATCAGGCTCATGCCGTCCGCACTCCGGGTCGCGAGAACGCCCTTCACACCGGAATCATCAATAAGACGGTTGGCGGCGGCGATGATTTCCTCGTCGCCATCCGTTGATTGTCCGGAAGCCTCGGCGAGCTCCTTCAGGTTTGGCGTGACCAAATCCGCCCCCGCGTACCGCGCGTAGTCGCGGCCTTGGGGATCGACCACCACCGGCACATTTGCCTCGATGGCGAGGGAAATAACCTGTTTGGCGAAGTCGCCGCCGAACATCCCCTTGCCGTAATCCGCAAGTATCACGGCGCCGCAGTCGGGCAGCGCCGCGCGCACCTCTTTCAGAATGTTTTCCTGAAGCCGGCTGTCCAGCGGCTCCGAGGATTCCTCATCGGCGCGGAGCATCTGCTGGGATCCGGCGATGTAGCGCGTCTTGATGGAGGTCGTCCGGTTGCCGTCGTCGACCAAATCGGCCTCGGTGCCGGTCAGCTCACCCAACAGCTGGGTGATCCGTGCGCCGGCGGCATCTCTGCCGACGACCGAGACAAGGGTGGTCGAAATCCCCAGCCCTGAGAGGTTGCGGGCGACGTTTCCGGCCCCGCCAAGCATTTCGTTCTGACGCTCCACCCGCAGCACCGGAATGGGCGCTTCGGGTGAAATTCGCTCCACCCCGCCGTAAACGAAGCGGTCCAGCATAACGTCACCGACGCACAGCACGCGGGCGCCGGCGATTGTTTCCAGGGATTCGAGTAACTCGGATGCTGGGGTCACGGCGCCATCCGCAACAGTCTGATCCACTGGCCGCCCATGCGGGCGCGATCCGCGGCGACCGCCGCACGGGACACTTCAAGCAGCTCGCCGGCCGGTACAGGGGGCTCGCCGCCCCCTGCGACCGCCGCAACAAGCGGTTCACCCGGCTCCGCGGACGGCCGCGGTACATCCTCAACGTCGAGTTGGCCCCATCGGGCGCTCTGAATCACCTGCTTCATTGCGCTGTTGTACTCTGTTTTCAATGCCTTATGCAAAACCCTGCCGGATGGAAATACCCTTGGACGGCCGCGAACCGTCGGCCGGCGATCATCGACCCCTTCCCGGCCGGTCCGACGCGCGGCCGGAGCGTGGGTACCGGGGGTGGGCCAGGACCGTCTTCGAGGAGGCCGTCGCGGCGTGACTCTGGGTGATTGAAGCGCCGGCCCGATCGTGACACCATCGGCCCCACGACTTTTCGAGCGCAGTTCTGCGGGAGGGATTATGCCCCATTATCATTTGATCAGTTCGAAGACTTGACCCTGGGTTCAGCGCGCCGTGATTGCTATGCGTGCCAAGAACGTCGATTTCGAGGTCACTTACGTCAATTTGCGTGAGAAGCCCGACTGGTTTCTCGAGATTTCGCCCCACGGCAAGGTGCCGGTGCTGAAGGTGGATGACGAAATTCTGTTCGAATCCAACGCCATTGCCGAGTACCTGGACGAGATGGTGCCGCCGCGGCTGCACCCCGAAGATTCCATCAAGCGCGCCCGCAACCGGGCCTGGACGGACTTCGTGCCCGATTTCTCCAGGGCGCTGGGCAAGGTGAGCTACGCCAAGACCCCGGAGGATATCGCCGAAGGTATGGAGGCGCTGCCCAAGCCCTTGAGCCGGGTCGAAGAGGCGCTCACCAAGGAGCGTGAAGGCGATGGGCCGTTTTTCAACGGTTCCGACCTGTCGCTGGTCGACGCAGCCTATGCGCCGTTCCTCATGCGGTTCACTTTCGTCGAGCGGTACCTCAATACGGGCGTCCTTGACGATTATCCCAAAATCGGCGCCTGGCGTGATGCGCTGTTGGCCGATGAGCGGATAAGGAACTCGGTGCCGGAAGACTTTGAAACAGAGTTTGCCAAGAACCTGATCCGCCGGGAAACCCATGCGGCGACCCTCATGGAGGGAGCGTCCGAAGCGGCCGAATAAGCCGCCGAATGATTTCGAAGGCCGCTGGGCGCGCCGAACACCGGTGCGCCCAGTGCTTTTGAGGCTGGGGAGGAAGCATGGTGAACGCGGTTCTCCGCACCGAGAATGTCCGGGGCATGATCTGGATGATCGCCTCCGGCGCGCTTTTCGCCCTCAATTTCTCCATCATCCGCCACCTCGGGGACGACCTTCACGCCTTCGAGATCGTCTTCTTCCGTAATCTGTTCGGTTTCCTGGTGATGATCCCGATGCTCTGGCGGCTGGAGCGCCGGCAACTCATACCGAAACGCCCGATGATGATCCTGTCGCGCGGGATTTTGCAGGCGGTTGCGTTGTTCGCCTGGTATGCGGCGCTAATCGTCATCCCCATCGCGACGGCCACGGCGATCGGCATGGTCGAGCCGATCCTCACTTCCCTGGTCGCCGTGATTCTCCTGCGGGAGAAAGCCGGTCTTCAACGATGGCTCGCCGGGCTCGCCGGGCTGGCCGGCACCTTGATCCTGATCCAGCCGGGCTTCCAAACCTTTCAGGCCGAGCTCCTGCTCCCCCTCGTGGCCGCAACTTGCTGGGCGTTCTATCTGTTGGCGGGCAAAGTCGGCACACGTGTTGATTCGCCGACGATCGTGGTGGCTTATCCGGTCGCCATCGTCGTGCCCCTGGCGCTGATCCCCACCATCCTGGTGTGGGAAACGCCGACCTTGGCGCACTGGGGCTGGTTCATCGTTTCCGGCGCACTGACCAGCGCCGCCACCTACAGCATCACCAAGGCCTACCAGATCGGCGATGCGACCGCGGTCTCGCCGCTGGCGTTCATGCGGCTTGTTTTCGCCGCC
Organism: Rhodospirillales bacterium; assembly: GCA_965207535.1. Taxonomy (GTDB): domain Bacteria; phylum Pseudomonadota; class Alphaproteobacteria; order Rhodospirillales; family UBA2165; genus JAJDXO01. The sequence goes on from CBDBMR010000002.1 coordinate 102,600, forward strand.
CTGTTCGCCTTCGCCTTTTTCAACCAGATTCCCGAAATCTGGACCTGGATAGGCGGCGGAATCGTCGTGCTCGCCGCGACTTATCTCGCCCGGTACGAGGCGCAGATGGCGATGGCAAGCGGGGAAGCGAAAAAAGCCGAAGGCCACGAGTGACGGTGGTCAACGGGTCGAGCAGTTGGTAGTGTCCGCTCACCAAATTCAAGGAGAGACCGCCGTGATCGATACGGAACTCGAAAAGGTTCAGCAGTACCTGCGGGGGCTGTTTGCCAACGACAACATCAACCTCCGCGACCGCGCCCAGGCCGACGGCTCGGTCGAGGTGAGCCTGGGTGAGGAATTCATCGGGGTGATCTTCAAGGACGACGAGGAAGGCGACGTTTCCTACGACTTCCATATGTCCATATTGGAAATCGATCTGCCGGAATAGCATATGGGCGTTTCTTGACGTCCGCGCTTGCCGGCGATTTAGTACGCACAACAATCAATGCCTTGGGTGCCGCCCGGGGATCGGACAACCGGTCCCGGGCGTTTCGTTTAAGCAATGACGCTGTTCGGAGGCGCTCTTTTTCCATGCGATATTACCAACTCGGACTGACTAGCTGCGATTTCGGCCGCGCGATGCCCGGTTTTACCCTTTTTACGCCGCTTATCCAGAAGACCACCCATCTGATCAATATGCGGGGCGCCATCGTTCATCAGTGGGACCTGCCGGCCCAACCCGGCAACTACGCCTATCTGATGCCCAACGGCAACTTGCTCGTCTCCACCTGGATCGAGGGCGGACCCGAGGGTCTCAACGCCAAGGGCGGCCTGATCCAGGAGTTGGACTGGGAAGGCAACGTGGTGTGGGAATATCGCGATCCCGCTCAGCACCACGATTTCAAACGGCTCTCCAACGGCAACACGGCCTATCTCGCCTGGGAAATCCTGCCCGAAGAAGCCCACAAACGGGTTCAGGGCGGTATTCCGGGGTCCGAGCGGGATGAGGGAATTTGGGGCGACTACATTCGCGAGGTGGACCCTGCCGGCAACACGGTCTGGGAGTGGCACGGCTACGATCACATGGATTTCGAGAAGTATCCGCTGCCTGAAGGTCAGCGCCGGATCGAGTACGCCCATCCCAATTCGATCGCCGAGACGCCGGAGGGCGACATCCTGGTGAGTTGGCGCCACAATTCCATGGTCGGCATCATCGACAAGTCGACCAACGGATTTAAGTGGATCGAAGCCAAGCGGGAATTCGGCAACCAGCACGATGCCCAGATTCTCGAGAACGGCAACATGATGCTGTTCGCCAACAATGCCATGATGCCGGGCCCGGGTTCCAAATCGAAGGTCTGGGAGTTCAATTACCGGACCGGCGAAACCGCGTGGGAGTATGTCGGCGATCCGCCTTATACGTTTTCCAGCGTCTTCATTTCCGGCGCTCAGCGCCTTCCGAACGGCAATACCCTGATCTGCGAAGGACAATGGGGGCGAATTTTCGAGGTGACGCCGGCCGGCGATATCGTTTGGGAATACATCTCGCCGTTTTTCGTGCCGGCCTCGCCCGCGAAGCCCGAAAGCAAGGGCAACAACGTCTTCCGCGCCTACCGATACGCGCCCGACGGTCCGGAAATTCAAGGCAGGCTGGACGGCCTCGTCGACTAGACAGGGCTACAGACTATCCAGGTCGACGGTCTCGCCGATGCGCATGACGCGTTTGGCGACGCCTTCCTCTTTGGCCGCCGCGAACGCCGCCAGCCCGTCTTTTGGCGTATCTTCGCCGAGGGGGAGAGTTCCCCAATGCATCGGCACCGCCGTCTTGGCGCCGATGATCTTGGCCAGCCTGAGCGCCTCGGCCGGGTTGGTGTGCATCGGCCGCATGAAATCCCGGGGCAGAAAGGCGCCGATGGGGACAAGGGCGATGTCCGCCGGGCCGACCCTGGGGGCGACCTCGCTTTCGAACACCGGGCCGAAGCCGGTGTCGCCGACAAACCAGATTTTCTTCCCTGCGCCTTCGATCATGAAGCCGTTCCACAGGGACTCATTGGTATCGCCGAGGGTGCGCCTGGACCAGTGAATGGTCGGGGTCGACGTGAGCATCACGTCGCCGACCGTGGTTTCGTCATACCAATCCACTTCCTTGACATTGGTCAGGCCCGCCCGCCGGGTCAGTTCACCGAGACCCAGCGGCACCAGGACCAGGGTGTCCCGCTTGCGCGCCGCCAATGCCTGCAGGCTCGGGATGTCGTAGGCGTCGTAGTGATTGTGCGAGATCAGGATGACGTCGATCGGAGGCAAATCCTCGATCTTCAGTCCCGGCGGGACGTAACGCTTGGGGCCCGCGAAGGCGACCGGCGAAGCGCGTTCCGAGAAAAACGGATCGGTCAGGACATTGACGCCGTCGAGGGTGATGAGAAATGTCGCGTGATTGATCCATGTCATCCGGGGATTCGGCGTTGCGGCCAGCTGGGCCTTTGCTTCCTCGTAGGGGACCACATGGTTCGGCGGGATGGTCGAGGTGTCGAACTCCTCGGTCAGGCGCCGGGAGACGAAACGGAAAAACCGGGCCGGCTCGATGGTCCGCTTGAGGCTGCCCGGCGGGTTCTGAAACCCGGTTTCGGTGTGGTGATATTTGCTCGGATCGTACCGGCGCTCCTGGGCGAGCCCCGATGCGCAGCCGGCCAGGAACAGCGCGGCGGCGGCGATCGGGAACATGACGCGGAAACCCATGCGCCCTGGTCCCAGGCGGGCACCATTAGGCATTTTGGCGCGGGCGGTGCCGGCGATGATCTCGCCGTTGAATTCGACCCGAATGCGTTTGCCGATGGGTTCGATGCCGAGGCGGTGCGCCGAAGCCTCCGCCGCCGGAAAATCGTTGGTCGCTGCCTGCTGCATGGCTGTCGGCTTGGTCCCAGCCCTATTGCCCAATTCGAAATGATATAGCCCATGACGCGGAGAGCGCCAGACCCGGCGCGGGGCCGGTTTCGCCGCACGCGATCGAACGGCCATGCGGTCGGGACGGCTTTTTCCTTTTTCGGATCAGGGGTTTGGGGCAAACTTCGGGCCCATGAAAAACCGCTGGTCGAAGAAACAGGCGGCTGAATGGCGGCGCAGGACCGCCCCCAAGGGTCTCGGTGAGCTTGTTTACGCGTCCCGGCTGTTGGGCGGCGATGCCGCTCTCGTTCTGCACGGCGGCGGCAATACGTCGGCGAAACTGCGGGTGCGGGGCGAGGACCGGCTTTACGTCAAAGGCAGCGGCCGGGACATGTCGGCCATCGAGGCGGCCGGATTTACGGCGCTCAGGCTGGACCCGTTACAGGAACTGCGTTCCCGCCGGTCCCTGGATGACGACGGGATGGTCGACCTGTTGTCCGCGGCCAAGCTGTCGGCCAGAGCGCCGGCGCCGTCCGTTGAAACGCTTCTGCACGCCTTTCTGCCGGATACGTATGTGGTCCACAGCCATGCCAACGCGATCCTGGCCCTGACCAATCAGCAGGCCGCCAAGGACTTGTGCAGGCAGGCTTTCGGCGACGCGGCGGCGGTGGTCGGCTACGTCAAGTCCGGTTTTGCGCTCGCCAAGCGGATTGCCGCGGCGGCCGGCGAGAACCCGGCTGCGGCCGGCATCATCGTCCCCCATCACGGCATCTTCACCTTCGGCGAAACCGCCGAGGAAGCCTATGGCCGGATGATTTCGCTGGTTGATCTGGCTGAGAAACGTCTCGAGAAGGGCCGCAAACCGGGATTTGCGCGCCTCCCCCTGCCTCGCTGCCTCGCGGCCGTTTCGGATGTGGCGCCGGTTCTCAGGGGCATCTATGACGACCGGTTCTCTCCGGTCATGAACTTCCGGACAAGCGATGTCATTCGCCGGTTCGTCGACGGAAAGGAACTGAAACGCTACGGCAATGCCGGCACCGCCACCCCCGACCACGTCACCCGTACCAAATCCAAGCCGCTGATCGTGCCGCCGCCGGAGGCGGGCGCAATGGACGAGTTTCGCGCCGGCGCCCAACGGGCATGCGCCGGATACCAACGGATGTATGACCGCTACATCGGCAGGAATCGCAAGCGGCTCGATGGTTTGGAGCCCGCCGACCCCCTGCCCCGGGTGATCCTCGTGCCGGGGCTGGGTTTGTTCGGTGTGGGCGAAGACGCGGCGGCCGCCGCCGTCGCGGCCGACATCGGGGAGGCAAATGTGGCGACGATTTCCGGCGCCGAACGGGTTGGCCGCTTCAAGCCGCTGGCCGAGCGGCACGTCTTCGACATCGAATACTGGCCGCTGGAGCGCGCCAAGCTGGGCAGCACGAGCTCGCCACGATTTCAGGGAAAAATCGTTCTCGTGACCGGCGCCGCCGGCGCCATCGGGGCGGCCATCGGAAAGGCGTTTCGCTCTGCCGGCGCCGAGGTGGTGCTGACCGATGTGGCCCGTTCCAAGGTCGAAGCGACCGCCCTATCCCTTGGCGGGCAAGGGATAGCGTGCGACGTCACCAGGCCCGCCTCGGTGCGCCGTGCGTTCGATGCCGCCTGCGAGGTGTACGGCGGTGTGGATATCGTCATCTCCAACGCCGGCGCCGCCTGGCAGGGAGAAATCGGGACGGTGGACGAAAAGACCCTCCGCAAGAGCTTCGAATTGAACTTCTTTGCCCATCAGACCGTCGCCCAGAACGCCGTCCGGGTCATGCGCGCCCAGGGCAACGGCGGTTGCCTGCTGTTCAACGCCTCCAAGCAGGCGGTCAACCCCGGGGCCGGCTTCGGACCCTATGGCCTGCCCAAGGCGGCGACCCTGTTTCTGGTCCGCCAGTACGCGGTGGACCACGGCAAGGACGGAATCCGGTCCAACGGCGTCAATGCCGACCGAATTCGGTCCGGCCTGTTGACCGACGGGATGATCAGGTCCCGCGCCGGCGCCCGCGGCCTCAGCGAGGCTGACTATTTGGGCGGTAACCTGCTGGGCCGGGAGGTCACGGCGGACGACGTCGCCCAGGCGTTCGTTTCGCTGGCGGCGGCGGAGAAAACCACCGGCGCCGTTCTCACCGTCGACGGCGGCAACATCGCCGCGGCGCTGAGGTAGGCGCGCCGCCGGCCGCACCCTCTCACCGCATCGTGTTTCCTCTCCCCTGGAGGGAGAGGGAAAGGTTTCGAGTGACGCTACTCCGCCGCCTGCTGCGCGCCGAGATCGGCCTTCAGGTCCTCGTACATCTCGAGCGCCGTCGCGGGTTTGGCGTTGCCGTGCACCACGGCGCCCACCGCCTGGATCATGGCGACCGGGCTCTCCGACTGGAATATGTTGCGGCCCATGTCGACGCCGGCCGCGCCGGCATCGCAGGCCTTGTAGGCCATGTCGAGGGCTTCGAGTTCCGGCAGCTTCTTGCCGCCGGCGATGACGATGGGCACCGGGCAGGCGGCGGCCACGTTCTCGAATCCGGGCTCGAAATAATAGCTCTTGACGTAATGGGCGCCGATCTCGGCGCAAATCCGTGTCGCCAGCGCGAAGTAGCGTTCGTCCCGGGTCATGTCGGCGCCGACCCCGGTGACCGCCAGGGTCGGGATGCCGTATCTGGTACCGGTGTCGATAAGCTTGGTGACGTTGGCGATGGATTGGTGTTCGTACTCGGCGCCGATATAGACCTGGGCAGCCATGGCGCAGGCGCCGAGGCGGATCGCGTCCTCGATGTCGACGGCGATCAGTTCGTTGGAAAGCTCGGTGAGGATGGACTGGCCGGCGGAGCAGCGCAGCACGACCGGCTTGGTGACGGACGCCGGAATCGATGTCCTGAGGGCGCCCCGGGTACACATCAGCACATCGGCGAAGGGCGCCAGCGGGCGGATGTCGAGATCGATGCGTTCGAGACCGGTGGTTGGTCCCTGGAAGTAGCCGTGGTCGAAGGCCAACATGACCGTGCGTCCGGTATCGGGACGAAAAATTCGCGCCAGGCGATTTTGCATTCCCCAATCCAAGGAATTCGATCCCTTCAGAAAGAAGTTCTCGCTCTCGTGGGGAATTTCGGGATGGAAGTTCTTGCCTTCCTTGATGTCGTCCTTATCGGCCATGTCGAGCGCTCTTCGATGGAAAACCGGATGTCTTGTTATACACCAAGTCACCCTTCCGGGCTCGCACATTGGGCGCGCACAATTCCATGGTTATCCACATAAATATCCACAAAAGAAATTTCTCCAACCGGCTGAAATACCGCCGAAAAAAGGACAGGTTCAAATTATCCACGGAATCGCCATCCCGGCTGTGCACAGCAAGGTCCGCAAATGTTCTCTCATAGGCGGGATTAAGTCGGCGGCTTGAAGTGCTTGGATAATTTCAAGCCCTGACTCTGATAATTGGAGCCGATGCCGGACCCATAAAGCTGATCGGTTGTTTGCGTGAGGCGTTCATAAACCAGGCGGCCCATGGTCTGGCCGTCTTCCAAAACGAAGGGGACATCCCGCGGACGGACCTCGAGCACCGCCCGGCTGCCTTGCCCGCCTGCGGCATCATGGCCGAATCCGGGATCGAAAAAGCCGGCATAGTGCACCCGGAACTCTCCCACATGGCTGTCGAAGGCGCGCATTTCGGCGGCGTGGTCGGGCGGCACGCTGACCGCCTCCTTGGAGGCCAGGACGTAAAATTCATCCGGATCGAGGGTGACGTTGGTGGTGCCCCGGTTGACGATGGGATCCCAAAAGTCGTGGACCTCGTAGTAGCCGTCCTTTTCCAGATCGATGACGCCGGTGTGGCGCTTGGCCTTGTAGCCGATCACGCCGCCTTCGGCCGCACCGGTGATATCGACGGTGAACACGACCCCCGATTTGGCGATATCCGCATCGTCGGCCGAGACCAGGGGCGAGGCTTCGTGGAGCCGGCGCATGGCCGCCATTGTAGGCGGCGGCTTGCCGCGGCGCAGCCGAAGCTGACTCAGCCGGGTCCCGGTCCGGACCAGGACGCTGAAGGTCAGGGGCGAGATTTCGGCGTAGAGCTTACCTCGGTACCCCTCTTCGATACGGTCGAACTCGGACGAATAGTCGGTGATCACCCGGGTGAAGATATCCAGCCGCCCGGTCGACGATTTCGGGTTGGCCATGGCCGACATCTTTTTTGGCAGCTTCAAGCCTTCGAGCAGTGGAACCACATAGACGCATCCCCGCTCGAGGACGGCGCCGCCGGTGATGTCGATCTCGTGCATGGTAAAGGCATCGAGGCGGCCCGCCACCGTCTTGCCGGCGCCCGGCAGGAAACTTCCCCGAACCCGGTAGGCGGTCCGGCCAAGCCGCAAATCCACGCTGGCCGGCTGAATTTGATCCTCCCCTACCGCGCGGTCGTCGGCGGCGAATATCTCACCGGTCGCCAGGAGTCCGCGAAGGGCCTGTGACGGCAAAATACCGGTCGAGTGGATGTTGTCGTCACTGCCGGCGTCGTCATCGAACCCGTCAAGGGGCAGCGTGGCGGTGGTTTCGGTCAATTCGAACAAATCCCCAATCGAATGCCCATTATACCCGATTCGATCCGCCGGCGAGGGCCCATGCGGACAAGACGCGCCTGGCGGCTACGCCAGATGCTCGGCGAAAAATTCCCTGGAGCGGGCGCGGGCGAGGTCGGTGGCGGCCTCGTTGTACGAGGGTCTTTCGTCGCAGATGAAGCCATGACCCGCGCCGTCATACATATGGACGATGGCATCCGGCTTGGCGGCTCGAATTTCGTCCACGGTCTCCATGGGGATGCCCTGGTCTTCGGCGCCGAAATGCATCATGACCGGGCACGTGGCGTCGCGGTCGAGGAAGTTGCCGATACCGCCGCCGTAGTAGCATGACGCGGCATCGAAATCGCCCGAACAGGCGCCAAGCCAGGAGACCGTTCCGCCATAGCAGTAGCCGATAATGCCGACCTTGCCCGCGTCCCTCAGCGCCTCGGCGGCGGCGGCGATGTCCTTGACGCTGTCGTCCCAGTCGACCTTCTCGCGAAGACCCATGCCGGTCTGGCGGCCGTCCTCGTCATAGCCGAGCTGCACGTTCTTCTCCGCCCGGTCATAAAGCGCCGGCGCGATCACCGCATAGCCCGCGCCGGCCCATTCGTCGGTGACGGCGCGGATATGATTGTTTACGCCGAAGATTTCCTGGATGAGTACCAATCCCGCCTTCGGCGTCCCATCCGGGTCCGCCCGGTACCCATCGAAAGCGTGACCGTCGCCGGCCGTCAGCTGAATGTCCTGCCCCATGAAATCCTCCCCTGGTCGCTGGGTCCGTTTGGCGGTGAGGATGGCGGCAGGCTGGCGGGGAGTCAATCACGGCTGCCTGGTCCGTCGAGTGGGCAACGCATTCAATACCAGCCAATAGATGATAGAACAGATATCACCGTACCAGCCTTACCCCAGAACAAGCACCCCCAAGTGGTTGGGTCCGTTCGTCGGCGACGGAACTATTTGGCCAAAGCAAAATTCAATTGGTTAGGGACAGATACTGGCTAGGCACAACCTTGTTCCGGATCGAGAATTCTGAGACTATTCCAACCGACGAGAGAATCCCGCATTGGAGTGGTTGCTATGAAATCGGCTTCCGGGTCACGCTGGAGACGACCGTATTACGTTGGCATTTTGTGTATTGGTCTATTCGCCGTAGCCGCTTGCCAGACGACGGGATCGGTTGACGGCGAAGAAACGACAGAGCCAAAGTACAAGGTCTCGCGTAGTTTCTACACGCCGATTTTTGATCAAGCGGATCACCTCAAAGACCTCATCAAAGAAAAGAAGCTTGATGACGCGGCGGTCTTGGTCGAGGAACAATCCAATTTCTTTACCCAAAAATGGCAACTCTATAAGAACGATTTGAAGGTTGTCGCCGACCACCTAAGCTCCAAACACACAGCTCGGCTGCAGGCATCTATCGCCGCCCTTCAAGACATCTCCTGGCCCGCCGGGGCCGGGACTTGGCCTGGCATCAAAACCGCCCTTACGGAAGCCGCAGCCGCAGTGAATGCTTATCCCGACCACATGCTGACCAAGGTTGCGGAACTGCAAAGCCCCCTGTACGGGCGATTGATATCACTACGGGAGCAGAAAGAAGCCTTGATCAGGGACCGCGCTTCCGATGCGTTCGCCGAGTTTGACCATTTCTCAGGTCGCACATTCTTCACCGAGTACCCTGTCGAAGCCCGTGAGGCGAAGCTGGTAGAGGAAAATTTCAACGCGTTGGCTGTTCAACTTGACCGCCGCTCCGCCGAAGAAATCCGGAAATTTGGCCAAGCGATAGGGGAAGAGCGATTTGGCGAGGAGCAGTGGCGGCGAGTCGGGCAGTCGCACTTCCGTGCCGCCGTCCGGGAGGCGTCCCCAAGCGGAGATGCAGATCTACGGCAACTACTGGCCGCGGCAAAACAAACTGTCGATGCAGGTTTCAGAATCGACAATGCACCGGGACTGGACATAGCGGTGGTGGAAACCACGAGCCTGTCTCTATTGAAAGATGGACAAATTGAGTTTCCCGCCGAGATCGACGTCGATTTACCCGCGACGCTCGGCAAATCCGATATCGATCAAGCATTGTCGCCGGGTTCGGCTCTCGCATCCCGCTATGTCATCGCTTTCGATGTCGCGCTGGCTAAAGCTCGGCGCCGGGTCACGGGATCGCAGAAGATGCCCGCGAAGCTCCTGGTCGGCCATAACACCGTGCCGAACCCCGACTACAATCTCGTTCAAAACCAAATCAACACGGCGCGGGTGGAATTGAACAGTGCGCACATGAATAAAGCTTCAACCGACGCGCAGTATTGCTATGGCATCGGCTGCGCCGGCAAAATTGTTGCACAGATTGCGGCGGCTTCGATGGTTTCGGAGGCGGAGAAGAAACTGGACGCCGCGATGGGGCAACTGCGTGAGACCCCGCAGACATTGCAGGAGCCGGTGTTTCGCAACTACCGGTATGACAAGGCGACGGTCAAGTCGACCAAGGCGATGACCGTCAACTACTATGTCATCGATCGGACGGAGTCGACTTACTTCAAATCCACATTTGACATCGAGGAACGGGAGGAATTTCAAGTAGCCTACGGGGTGCGAGACAACGACCCTGACAAGGCAAAGCACCTAAGCGATGCTCACTCCGAACAGGATGTGGTGGAGTGGGAGGAAAAGCCTGCGTCGGTGAAGCTGTCGCAACTCGTCGATCACTATCTGGCTAATGCGGCCAACGTCCAGAAACTACCGTCGCTCGCCGGTCTGCGGCGCGAAATGCTTCGTGACAAGAACACCGCCTTGGCGAAGTACCGGGAACAGACTTTCGAAGGCAGCACGAAAGCTGATCCCAGGTTTGAGAGCGTGGTGGTGGTGTTCAACCCCGATGGAGGACTGGGAAGCGGATTCTTTGTTCGTCCTGATGTCGTGCTGACGAATTACCACGTTGTCGGCGAAAAAGAGTTTGTTGAAATGAAGCTGCGTGACGGGCAGGAGACCTTTGGCAAGGTCATCGCCCGAGATCTCCGGCTGGATTTGGCCCTGATCAGGGTTCAGGCGCGTGGCAAGCCGGTCCGCATCTACAACAAACGCGAATTGGAACTCGGCTCGACCGTGGAGGTCATCGGTCACCCCAGAGGACATGAGTTCACGATCACGAGGGGCATCGTCAGCGCCGTCCGCAAACGCTCTGGTCCGGTGATTCAAACGAGCAAGGACATCATGATCGTCCAGATCGATGCGGCCACGAGCCCCGGCAATTCGGGCGGTCCCGTCTTCCTGAACGAAGAGGTTGTGTCTGTCGTTTCATTCGGTGATTCGCGCCAAGGTTCGGAAAACCTGAACTTCACCATTCATTATTCGGAGGCCAGCAGGTTCATTAGCGAATCCTTGGGCTCCGGTTCATCATAGATTCCTTGGGAGACAAACCATGTTTGCTTCTTCAATAGCCAGGCTAACCGCTATCGGGGCTACGGTCATTGTTCTCGCGGGTTGTCAAAATATCGGCAGTCCAAACACCCGTTTGGGTATGGTCAAGGACCCGGCGACGGGGTTGATGTTCGGTTCTGTCGTCGAGCGAAACATCACAACAGACCCGTCCTTCTATGACAATCGGCAAATCAAAGTCCGGGTGCGCAATACATCGGGCGATATCGCCTTTGATCTCACCCAATTCACCAGCGAGCTCGAAAAGGCCTATGCTTCGACGGGTTATAAACCCACGGGCTCCGACAATTTTGGAATCCTGGTTGACGTCAATGTGCGCTACAGCGGGCAGGTGCAGTCCAGCCTGGCGAACGAATTCGGGTTTCTCGGCGCCGCGGCCGGCGGAATTGCGGGTTCCCGGTCCAAAGCGAAGGCCGGCACCGCCATCGGTGTGGTTGCCGGCGCAACATTGGGATCTATCATTGGCAGTTTCATAAAGGACGACACCTACATAATTGTTGCCGACGTTACCTTTGGGATTGTCAGGGATAGGAAAGGTGCGGCGTCGAAGAGAGTCACATTCGGCCGCAGCCCAAAGCCGGACGAGTTGCAAGGAGATTCGGTTGAAAAGAGGCCCCGGCGCAGCTTCCGAAAAACCGTCAGGACGGGCATCTCCGTGTTTGCCGGTGGACGAAACACCAACCGAACAGTGATTGCCGGCGAGGTTCGCCAGCGGATTATCCGCATCGTGAGCGACATCATCTAAAGCTGAGAAAAAAGCCAGACGGCCTGTAAGCCGGGTTCTGTTCCCATTTCTGGGCGATGACCATTCATCTGGGACGCCCGTCGCCGGACGCCTCGCGCGACCTACCCGGACAGCGGCGCGAAGACCCGCCTGCGGCCGAAGCCGCGCACCGTCCCTACTTGGTCTTGCTCCCGGTGGGGTTTGCCCTGCCACCTCTGTTGCCAGAGGCGCGGTGCGCTCTTACCGCACCCTTTCACCCTTACCCGGGTCGATCGGCCGGAACCAAACGACCGAGGCGGTTTGCTTTCTGCGGCACTTTCCCTGGGGTCGCCCCCGCCGGGCGTTACCCGGCACCGTGTCTCCGTGGAGCCCGGACTTTCCTCCCTCCATTCGCATGAAGAGCGGCCATCCGGCCGTCTGGCGGGCCATATCTATGACAATCGTCCTAAAAAATAAAGGGCTCAGCGGCCGGGGGCGAGGTCGACCCAGCGTCCATGGTAATCGGCGGCAGCCAGTTTCCGCGAGACGTCTCCGGGCCAGTAGTCGAGATACAGCGCCGCGTTGGCGCCATCCGGGTCCGGCTCCATGCGAAGCCAAGCCACCGGCGCATCGGCGGTTGCGGCGGCACCGGCTGACAAAATGGATTCTTCGATCCTGGCCTTGGTGTCGGCGGGCAAATATTGCCAAAAGATGGAATGATAGAGCACGGTCGCAACGCCGGGGCGGGTTGAGAAATGCGTCTCGACCCAGTCCGCGGCATCGGCGCGGTCTACGGTCAGCCCGGATTGGCCGACCAGGTCGAGCGCGGCTTCCAACCGCTCGATCCGGGTGGCCTGATCCGGCCACAGGTAAGAGAGCAATCGGTTGCGCTGTTCGGGATCGTCCGCGGCGATTGGATTTTTGTCACAGGCGCGCCGGGCCGCCACTATCGGGAAAGGCTCCTTGGGTATGTCGCCTGACCACTCCGTGGAAATTACAACGCCGCTGTCGGTGGGGCCGATGGAAGTGCCCGAAAGATCATAGGAGTAACGCTCCCAGAGCAAATTACAGCCGGCGCTGGCGCCGATCTCGAAGATTGCCAGCGGGAGGCCGCTTCGACGGAAAACCTCGCAGAACCCGGGGAGCAGGACGGCCGATCGGGCAACCTCATTGGTTTGGGGCGGGCTATCCAGGTAGCCGTCCAGATGCGACGTGTGGCTGACGAATGCCGCTTCGGCGGCCGGCCAGTAGCGGATTTCGTCTCCTTCGTGCTCGCCACCCGGAAACACGTCCGCCAGTTCCGGCGCGGCACCGGAACGGACCAGCGCATGGAGCCCGCCGGCCAGGCGAAGGGCCAGCGCATCGTCGTGCGGATGGCCCGGCCAGTTCAAAATTCGAGCGCCGACCGACGATTCATCGGAGATGTTTTCGCCAAGGACGTGAAGAAACCGGCCATAATATTTGGAGCCCAACCGTTCACAGGCGCGGGCCTGGCTGAAGAAATTCTCTCCGGCGGGATTCTGTCCTTGGCTGGTGCCGGATATCAAAGCTCGCACTCCTCAACGCCGGTTCGGCACGCGGCCTATTCCGGCTGCCGGGCGCCCGTCGCCAGGCGGTGGACCGCGCCGATCAGCCGGCCGGTCTCGGCGTCGATTTCGCCGTCGATCGATGACGGCCTGAAGCGGCGCTGAAACGCCGTCACCGCGGCGGACAGGTCGGCGGTGTCATAACCGATGCCGCCGAGTTTCGCGGCATGGCCCCCGGCGCCCGCCTTTTGGCCGTCCGCCGGCCAGAGGCCGATGCCGGCCGCGGACAGCCGCGGCCAGTCGAATAACTCCCCCGGATCCATCTTGCGGGCCGGGGCGACATCCGCGTGCCCCACCACGTTGCGGGGCGGGATGGGGTGGCGCTCCAATACGCTTTTCGTCAATTCGATCAGGGCTTCCATCTGTGCGCCGGGAAACGGGCGGTAGCCGAACTCATGACCGGGATTGACCAGTTCGATCCCCACGGAGCGGCCGTTGATGTCGGTCTCGCCGCGCCAGGCGGAAATCCCGGCATGCCAGGCCCGCGCTTTTTCATCCACCAGCCGCCAGACCGTACCGTCTTCGTCGACGGCATAGTGGGCGCTTACCCTTGCCTCGGGGTCGGCAAGCCGGTCGAGCGCCTCCTTCGCCGTTCTCATGCCGGTATAGTGGAAAACCAGCATGTCGATGGGGGTGCCGTCCGGGCGGCTGTCGAAGTTGGGCGAAGGCCGGTCGCGAAAGCTGATCACCTCGGGGTTCCTCGGCTAGTGCAGGGACCGCTGTTTTTCGACCTTCTCGTAGGCGGCGTTGATCGCCGCCATCTTTTCGTTCGCCACATCGATGAATTCCTGCGGCAGGCCCTGGGCGATCAGGGTATCGGGATGATACTCCCTGATCAGCTTACGGTAGGCCGCTTTGATCTCCGCTTCGTCCGCATCCCGCGGGACACCCAGAATCTCATAGGGGTCGGCTTCGTCGGGGCCCATGTGGGTCGCGCGAATGCGTTCAAAATCGTCGGCCGAGAAGCCGAACGACGCACTCACCTTTTCGAGAAATTCCATTTCATTCGTATGGACGACGCCGTCGGCGAGGGCCACGTGAATCAATCCGCCCAGGACACCCTCCAGCACCTGCGGTTCCCGGGCGAAGATGGCGCCCAGCTGCTCGGCATAGGGTTCGAAGCCCTCCGCATCCCGCCGCGCCTCGTTGAACAGGCGGCCGACGTCGCCCATGTCGCCGGCCGGAATTTGGAACACCCGCTTGAAGGCCTCGATTTCGTCGCGGGTTACCCGGCCATCGGCCTTGGCCATCTTGGCGCCGAGTACGATCACGGCGACCGCAACCGCCGACTGCCTGGCCTGTTGTGACGCCGGGCCGGTGAGGCGTTGACCAGCCCGGGCCCGGTCCATGGCGTGGCCGGCGGCCGCGCCCAGGAGCGCGCCGATCGGTCCGCCAATGGCAAATCCCGCCACGCCGCCGATGACTTTTCCCCATATGCTCATGAATAGCCCCAAATAGCCCAAGACATTTTCAATTCGGCTGCTTCGGGTCCGATAGCAGCGCCCGCACGAGGCCGAGGCCGTGAGCGATGTGCGGTCCTACGCGGAGTTCCACCGCCGGCAACGTATGACCGTACGTCGACGGTTCTTGCCCGCCATGATCATCGTACACGAAACAGTTCCGGCGAACGCCAGGAATTTCGCCGTAGCGAGGCGGCTACCGCCTGAATACGCCCGCGCACCCCGAACCGGACATTCGGAACACCGGATCCTGAGCAAATCGCGCCTGAAACGCCGCGGAAATCTCGTCCACCAGCTTCATGTCTTCCTCCGCTTTCGTCGAGAGCATCCCGATCACCACCTTGACCGGCTCACGTTGCAGCCTGCCCGATGGCTCCAGCCACTGCCCGCCGGCGTCGAGCACGGTGAGCCCGGCCGGGAAGCGCGGGGTGATGGTGTCGGCGAGGAAGGCGCGCCATTCGTCCTCGGTAACGGTGTTGCCCGCCAAATCGGTCAGCCCGAAAAAGAGCCGGAATTCCGTCACGGGTTCGAGGCCCCGCGGGCATTTCTCGCCCGCATTGGCCACGGGGGCGGCCCCGGCCAGCAGGAACCCGAGGAGCATCCAAAGGCAAACCCTGGCAATCATCATCCTATTCTCCCTATTGCCGCAGCGGACCCGGCGCGGACATTGTCAGCGCCCGCCACTAGCCAACGGTTTTGACGGCGGGCCCGCCGTCTTTCAACCACCCTACGAGCGCCTTGCCCGGATCGGCGATCTCCTCCACCGAACCGTACCAGTAGGCATCCCAACCCGCTTCCGGCAAACCGGCGAACACCATCAGGTTCAGCGGATAAGCCTCGGAGTCGGTACAACGGCGAAAATCGTCCCGGAACAGAAACACCGGCTTTTCCCAGGCGATCGCCATGCCGAGTTCCACCATCACTCCCTCGTCGGGAGGACAGCCGTTGACCACCGCGAACAGCCCGTCGGCGTCGCGCACGTCGCGGAGATCGGCCTGTCCGATCCGGTAGGCCCAACCGGGACTCGCCCGGTCGATCTGATTGTTGCGGGCGAACGGTTCCCATACCTCCGCGCCGGCCGCCTCCAAGGCCGCTGCAAGCGCCGCCAACGGCCCCCGCGCGCTGCTGTTCCGAAAACCCGTAGGGATTGGCCAGATACAAGGTCTTGCTCATTTTTTGTGCTGCTCCGTTGGTTGTCGCAGAAAACGTTAGTCAGCGCGCTGTACGGCGGCAAGTTAAATGCAAAATCCCCGAAATAATGGAACGGTGCGTCTCGTAATTTGGGGGTTTGACGTACCGCCCCACGAACAGAACGCTAGAGGGAGCTTTCCGATTGCCTGTCGGGAGCCTCGATGATTCGGGGTGACGCGGGTCCATTCGAGCCTATTCGGCCGGCAAAGGGCAGTTTCAGCGCCGGATCGGTTGCATCCACCCCGAATGTCAGCCCGAGCAAATTGAATTCCAGGCCTTCTTCGATGCCCGCCAAAACGCCGAAAACTCCGAACAGGTTAAACTGGAAGCCGCTGCCGCTCGGCGGCTTGGAAATTATCCGGCTGCCGAGGAAATCCTTGCCAATCGCCGTCGGCGGTAAATCCAGCTTGAGCGCGGGGACTTCCCGCGCGATGTGGGCGGTGTATGTGTTGGAATTGGGACCCGGCCACGCCCGATAGCGGGCGGCGTACGGGTAGGATTGCGACGCGGCGTCGATGTCCCGGATGATCTCGTCGACGCCGTCGCCGCGCAGGTCGGCCAACAGGTCCGGCTCGGCGCCGAACCAGCGGGCATCCGCATCCCGGTTGCGTACGGCGACAGCCGAATCGCCCCAGCGCAAACGCCAGCCGATTAGCTCGTAGACTGTGAACCCGGCAGCGTTGGCCGGTTTGACCGCGATCCAGGAATGAACGCCGAAGTAGCCGCGCCAGCCCCAGGCGCGCGCGGCATAGACCTGGACGACCGCCTCGGGCGTGGTCGCCGGATCGGGCGCCAACCCGACCGGCTCGTGGCTGGCCGTCCGCCAATCCCTTGCGGTATTTCCTGACATCACCGCGCCTGCTGCCGTTCCGGCGACGATTAATCCTGCAACGACGAGGGTTATGGATTTCCATCGCGTCATTTCAATGAACCTAGTCTCCCTGCCGTCCGCCTGCAATCGGTGCCTGAGTTTGAAACTTCTTGGTTAACCCCCGGAAATCCATCAGAAACACTAGTGACGACCGTAGGGAATCCCAAATCAGGGGTCGAACCGACGTGAGCGAGAACGCCGGAATAGCCGGATGGCAGTTTTGGATCGACCGGGGCGGCACCTTTACCGACGTGGTGGCGCGCTCGCCGGAGGGTGAACTTTCGGCGCTGAAGCTGCTCTCCGAGGATCCCGATCGGTACCCGGACGCGGCGATCGAGGGTATACGGCGCGCGCTTCAGGTGGGAACCGGCGACGAGATACCGGTTTCCGGTATCGCAGCGGTCAAGATGGGGACGACTGTGGCCACCAATGCGCTCCTCGAGCGCAAGGGCGAGCCGACATTACTCGTCACCAACCAGGGTTTCGCCGATGCGTTGCGGATCGGCTATCAGAACCGCCCTCACCTCTTCGCCCTCCATATCGAGCTTCCGGAGCAGGTTTATTGCCAAGTGGCGGAGATTCCGGGCCGCATGGACGCTCGCGGCAACGAGCTGGAGCCGTTGGATGAGGGTCTCGCGCGCGAAGCCCTGGCTGCCGCTTTCGGCGACGGCATTCGTTCCGTCGCCATCGTCTTCATGCACGGATACCGCTATCCGGACCACGAGGCGCGGGTGATGAGCCTTGCACGGGAGGCGGGATTCACCCAGATCTCCGTTTCTCACCAAGCCAGCCCGTTGATGAAGTTCGTGTCCCGGGGCGACACCACCGCCGTCGACGCATATTTGTCGCCAATCCTGCGGCGATACGTCGACCGGGTTTCGACCGCCCTGCCGGGTGTCCGAACCATGTTCATGCAGTCGAACGGCGGACTGACGGACGCATCCCTGTTCCAAGGAAAAGACAGCATCCTCTCCGGACCGGCGGGCGGCGTGGTCGGCGCCGTCGCGACCGCCGGCATGGCGGGCTTCGAGAAGATCATCGGCTTCGACATGGGCGGCACGTCCACGGACGTCAGTCATTTTGCCGGCGCGTTCGAGCGGTCATTCGAAACCGTCGTCGCCGGTGTAAGGATGCGCGTGCCGATGATGAGTATTCACACGGTGGCGGCGGGCGGCGGGTCGATCCTCCGGTTCGATGGGGCCCGCTTCCGGGTCGGACCGGAATCGGCGGGCGCGAACCCCGGCCCTGCCGGTTATGGCAAAGGCGGCCCGCTCACGGTGACCGACGCCAACCTGCTCCTTGGCCGGATACGAGCCCGTCATTTCCCCGAAATTTTCGGCCCCGACGGCGATGGGCCGCTGGACCTGGATATGGTTCGAAAGAAGTTCGAGATGTTGGCGGGCGAGATCGAGACCGCAACCGGGCGGCAACTGAGCCCCGAGGAGATCGCCGAGGGATTCCTGACCATCGCCGTCGAGAACATGGCGAACGCGATCAAGAAGATATCGGTGCAGCGGGGCTACGACGTCACCGAATATACGCTCAATTGCTTCGGCGGTGCCGGCGGTCAGCATGCGTGCGGCGTTGCCGACGCGCTGGGCATCGAGCGCATTCTGATTCATCCGTTGGCGGGGGTGCTTTCAGCCTACGGCATGGGCCTCGCCGAGGTCCGGGCGCTCCGGGCATTGGCCGTCGAGGAAGAACTGTCCGAACGAACCGCCGGGCAGCTTGCTTCCGCCACCCTTCCCCTGGTCCAGGAGGCAGTTGCCGAACTCGTGGGTCAGGGCATCGCGGAATCGAATATTCAAACATCAATCACCGTCGCACTCCGCTATGCCGGCACCGACACCGCGCTCGAGGTGCCGTTGGCAAACCATTCCGAATTGCGGGAGGCGTTTGATGTTCTCCACCGCCGGCAATTCGGTTTCGTCGATGACGGACGGCCGCTGATCATCGAGGCGGTGCGCGTCGAGGCTGCCGGCGCCGAGGAACGGATCACGGAACACGCCGCCGCGCCGGGTGCCGCCGCGGGCGCGCCGGACGCCCTCGAGAACGTCGCCGTGTTCACCGGCGGGAGAGCCGCGGATATGCCATTGTTTGCGCGGGAGACACTTGCGGCCGGTCAAGAAATCGAAGGCCCGGCGATTATCGTCGAGGAAAACGCGACGACGATTGTCGAGCCCGGCTGGCGCTTGGAAGTCAACCGGTTCGGTCACCTCATCTTGAATCGCACGTCCCCTCGGAAAGCCACCGATGCCGTGGGGACGGACGCCGATCCGGTGATGCTCGAACTGTTCAACAACCTGTTCATGTCCATCGCCGAACAGATGGGCGCCGTCCTCGCCAATACGGCCACGTCGGTGAACATCAAGGAGCGGTTCGATTTTTCGTGCGCGCTTTTCGATGCCGCGGGCGGTCTGGTCGCCAACGCACCGCATCTGCCGGTTCACCTCGGCTCCATGGGGGAGAGTGTCGCCACGATCATCCGTGCGCGAAACGGCACGATGAAACCGGGTGATGTCTATGTCCTGAATGCGCCTTACAACGGCGGCACCCATCTCCCCGACATCACGGTGGTTACCCCGGTTTTCGATGAAGCCGGCCCGGAAATCCTGTTCTACGTTGCCTCGCGGGGCCATCACGCCGACATCGGCGGGACGACGCCGGGCTCCATGCCGCCCGACAGCCGGTCCGTCGACGAGGAAGGCGTGCTGATAGACAACTTTCAATTGGTGGCCGGCGGCCGGTTTTTGGAGCGGGAAACGCGCGAGCTCCTGGAAAGCGGCGCCTATCCGTCCCGCAACCCCGACCAGAATATCGCCGATTTTCGCGCCCAAATCGCCGCCAATGAACGCGGCGCCGCGGAAATACGCTCGATGATCGGCCATTTCGGTCTAGAGGTCGTTCAGGGCTATATGCGGCACGTCAAAGACAATGCGGCGGAAGCCGTGCGCCGGGTGCTCGATCGGTTGCCCGATGGAGATTTCGCGCGGAATCTCGACAACGGCGGGACCATCAAGGTGGCGATTTCGGTGGATAGGTCCCGGCGCCGCGCGGCGGTCGATTTTACCGGCACTTCTTCCCAATCGGATACCAACTTCAATGCTCCCTCGGCGGTTTGCCGGGCAGCCGTCCTCTATGTGTTCAGATGCCTGGTCGACGATGACATTCCGTTGAACGACGGCTGCCTGGAACCCATCGACCTCATCATTCCCGAAGGGTCACTGCTCAACCCCCGCTACCCGGCGGCGGTGGTGGCGGGAAACGTGGAAACCTCGCAGCGCATTACCGATGCCTTGTTCGGTGCGGCCCGCGCCATGGCGTCGGCTCAAAGCACCATGAACAACTTCACCTTCGGCGACGAGCGGTACCAGTATTACGAAACGATTTGCGGCGGCGCCGGCGCCGGTCCCGATTTCGACGGGGCGAGCGCGGTCCATACCCACATGACCAACACCCGCCTGACCGATCCGGAGGTGCTGGAGTGGCGGTTTCCCGTGGTCCTGGAGAGGTTTTCGCTGCGGTTTGGCTCGGGCGGCGCAGGCAAGCATTGGGGCGGTGACGGCGTCATCCGGAAAATCCGGTTTTTGGAACCGATGACCGCCGCTATCCTATCCGGCTCTCGGACCGTGCAACCGTTCGGACTGGCCGGCGGCAGCCCGGGTGAAGCGGGCCGAAACTACGTCGAACGGGCTTCAGGCGATATCGATGAGCTTGGACCCTACGAGTCGACCGAAATGCGGCCAGGTGACGTGTTCGTCATCGAGACGCCCGGCGGGGGCGGGTACGGGTTCATCGACTAGGCGCTTCGTCGGGTGCGCGCTCCATGACCGCTGCAATCCCTCGCAGGCGAGGCAGCAAGGCGCCCAGGATCAACAGATAGATGACTGTGCTGACGGCGATGACCGACTGAAGCGCCCAAAATTTGTCCCCGAGCCCCCATAACCACGCGCCCGCCGCGGGCCCTCCTCGCAGGTTCATGCTCCAGAGCGACATGACCCGCCCGCGTACCGACCCGTCGATCGAGTTCTGCACGACCAGCTGGCCGCCGATTCCGATGTAGGATATGAAGGCGCTGATGCCCCCGACAATAATTGTCGCGACCCAAAACGAACTGGTGGCCGACAGAGCGAGATGGAGAAGACCGGCCAGCAACGCCGCCATAAACAGCAATCGCACCATGCCGCCGATTCGGTTGACCTTGGCGACCATGATTGAACCGATGATCCCGCCGGCGCCGGAAGCGGATTGCATAATCCCGAACCCGAGCTCTTCCATGGCGTAAATACCGTCCGCGACTGCCGTCAGGCTCTCCCGGTACGAACGCATGAATATCATCGTCGAGACGATGAGGACAAAGAACAGCCTGAGCTCTTTTTTGGTCAGGATGTAGAGGACGCCCTCCCGCAGATCGGCGACGAAATTCGATCTTGGGCGGGACCCGACCTCGTCGTGCCTCAAACGAATTATCAGCAGGACGACGAGGTAGCCGAGAAAACTGAATGCGTTGATCGCAAACAGCCAGCCGATGCCTTCGCGATCGAGGGTGAACGCGGCAATGATGACAGCGCCCAATGCCGGGCCGACGAACTGGGCAAGGTTGAACAGGATGGACCCGGTACCGATTGCCGAAGGCAGATCTTTCCGCGGCACCAGGCTGGGCGCCATGGCCAAACGGACCGGCTGCCACAGCGCCTCGAAGAAGCCCGCCAAGCCCATCAGGACCATCAGCAGGAGTATGGTCATGATATCGAGAATGGTGAGAACCGCCAGGACTGCGGCCAAACCCATCAGCGAAATTTGTGCGATTCGGCCCAGCAACAGCCGGTCGTAACGGTCGGAAACAGCGCCGAAAAACGGGACACTGGCCAGAAAACACGCTGCTTCGATCAGTGCCACCGTTGCCACGAGACTCAGCGAGCCGGTTAGCGACCAGACCAGCCATTGGACGCCGACGCGCTGAAACCACAGGCCGATGTTCGAGACAAACCCGGCAGTCGCGTAAAGGGCGAAATCACGATGATGGAGGGCGCGCCACATGTTGGGGGGCACGATAGTCGCCGCAACAAACCGACACAATCGCTCGTCGTCACACCGGCATGACCGAGCGCCGATTACCGGCGATTGAAATTGCTTGGACCCGGCGGTTTCTCTACACTTACGCCGTCCTCCGCGTGAGAACGAACAGCCGGTTGCGCGACCTGGGCCGGGCTGTCTTGGGAAGGGACCCCATAATGAAGATTACCGCCGCCGTCCTTGCCGGTTTGGTTTTGGCCGTAATCGCCGCCGTTCTCATTGTGCCGGGGGCTATCGATTGGAACCAACGCACGCCCGAAATCGTCAAGCTGGTCAAAGACAAAATCGTCATGCTGGTCAAAGACAATACGGGCCGGCATCTGGAGCTCCGCGGCGACATCAGTGTGTCGGTGCTGCCCATGCCGACGCTCCGCCTCAACGATGTCCGGGTCGCCAATGTCGAGGGTGCAGCGTCCGCCGACATGGTTGTCCTCAAATCCCTGGATGTTCGGGTGGCGCTGTTGCCGCTGCTCGGCGGAAACATTCAGGTAGAATCTGTCCGTCTCAAGGAGCCCACCATCGACATACAGGTCTTTGCCGATGGCCGCACCAATCTGGTGTTTTCACCGCCTGAAGCTACGGCACCGGCGCCGGGTGGTACCGGCGGCCGGCCCGCCGACACGCTTCCGGGGCCGGCTGCGGCCCCTTCCGTGGTGGTTGACGACTTCGTCATTGAAAAGGGCACTGTCATCTTTCGGGATGAAGGCTCCGGCCTAACCGAGCGTATCGAGAACATCAACGGGCGCTTGAATGCAGCTTCGCTGACCGGTCCCCTGGAAACCACCGGTAATCTGGTCGCCCGTGGTATTCCATTAAATTATAAGATCTCGTTGGGGGCGCTCATCCAGGGCCGGACGGTGCCGTTTTCGGCGGACGTCCGAATTGCTCCGGGAGGCGTAAGGACCCGAATGAGCGGCACCCTTGCCGGCCTTCCAACCGAGCCCCGGTTCAATGGCAAAATCGCCGTCGACGGGGAAAATCTTACCGGGTTCGTGGCCGCGCTGGGTGGGGGCGCAAGCCTGCCGGAAGTTCTGTCCCGCCGATTTGCGCTTAAGGCGGATGTCGCGGCGGCCGCCGACGCCGTATCGGTCTCCGAACTTGATCTAAGTCTCGACCAGATACGAGGCAGCGGCGCGATCGATTTCACACTTGGCGAAACGATCGATGCGGACGTCGTGCTGAGGGTGAACCGGTTGGATGTCGAGTCGCTTCTCAAGCCGGCATTCCCCGTCGCAGCTCGAAGGAATTCCGTAGCCCAAGCGCAGGGCGCGGCGAGGGCCTCACGGGAAATAGCGCCGCCGAGAACGCCGGCGCCCGGCACGGATGCCGGTGCACCCCTTGCGGTTCCCGAAAACTTCGATGCGTCCGTCGATCTCACTGTGGGAACAATCGTTTATCGCGACGGCGTGGTGCGGGAGGCAAAATTCGACGCCGCGCTCTCGGCGGGTAAGATCACCGTCAATCAGGTGTCCGCGCAGCTGCCCGGGGGTTCTGATTTCACCATGTTTGGATTTGCCGCACTTGAGGACGGCGTGCCGGCGTTCGACGGAAACGTCGACATGTCCACTAACGATCTCCGCGCCGTATTGACTTGGCTTGGCGTTGCGCCCCCGCCGGTGGCCGCGGACCGCCTTCGCAAGCTCGTTTTTGCCGGCAAGGTCGGCGCCACGCCCAAGGAAATCCGGCTTAGGGAAATTGATCTGCGGGTCGACAATACCCGCGTGAAAGGCGCGGCGACCTTGGCGCTGCGGCAAAAACTCGCCGTGGGCGCGAACCTTGTGGTCGACAAGATAAATGTCGATCCCTATCTCGGCAGCCCCGGGTCCGCCGCCAAGCCGCCGAAAGCGGGTGCAGGCAACGCGGCCGCCGGCGCGGCGGAGGCTCAGCCGGCGGCCTCGCCGCCCGCGAATCCCCTGGCGCCGCTGGCGGCCCTCAGCAGCATTGACGCCAACATCAAGGCACGGATCGGCGCGCTCACGGTTCAACGAATCCCCATTCGCGATCTCCGTCTCGATGCAACGGTTTTCGATGGGGAGCTGACGGTACGGGACTTTCGAATTGCAGACGCCGCGGGCGTTACGGCAAATGCAAAGGGCGCCGTCATCGGCCTGGAGGCCGGTCAACTCAACCCGAATCCGAAGCTTCAAGACCTGACGCTCGATGTGCGATCGAGGAATGTGTCCAGAATATTGAAGCTGACTGAAACACAGCTGCCCATATCGCCGTCCCGGTTGGGAGTGGTATCTCTGTCCGGGACGCTCAATGGCGCGCCGGCCGATCTCGATGTTGATATCACCGTCAAAGCGGCCCGCGGGGCAGCCAAAATTTCCGGTCGCGTCGCGTCGCTCGGCGATGTTCCCGCTGTCGACGCCGCGGTCAGGGTCGTTCATCCTGATCTTCAACGGTTTTTGGGCCTCGCAGGGCTTTCGTACGCGCCGTCGGGCCGGCTCGGAAAAATTGATCTTTCGGCCAAGGTGGCGGGCAACCCGACGGACATTTCGATCAGTGACCTGAAAGGGGTGGCCGCGGATATACCCGTATCGGGCGCCGTGAGCGGAAAGCTCGGCGGGTTGAGGCCGGCAGTCTCCATGAATTTGCGGACCGGGGCCATAAACATCGACCGGTTCTTGCCGGCGCAACGCCGGTCATCCCTATCTCCAACAGACGCCCGTCCGATCCGGCTTGCGGCTTTCCGGTTTCCCGAGAACTTCGACCCCCGGCAACTGCTGGTCCGGATAGCCACGGGCGGCGGACGGTTTTCCACCAATGCCATCGATCTTTCCGCGCTTGGGCTTGCCGATGCCGACATTACCCTCAAGTCGGAGTCGTTGACGCTCGACAAGTATACGCTACGGGGCGTTGATCTTGTGGCGTCCCTTAAGAATGGTGTGTTGAACGCAAATCGTTTGACGTGCAGCATTTTCGGGGGTGCCCTGACCGCGGGCGGACGGATTGCCGGTGCCGGGCGAAGCGGCCAGTACGCCGCGCAACTCGATCTACGAAATCTCGAACTTCCCGCGGCGATGCGCGCCCTTGGTTCGTCGGCGCTCAAAGACGGGCGGTTGACCTTCGCGGCGGATCTGACCTCCGCCGGCGGATCGGTCGCGGATATCGTTGCCGGATTGGACGGGAAGGGCCGCTTTGAACTCAAAGGGATTAATCCGGCGGGGGCTGGCCGAGGGAGTATGCTTGCACCGGTCATCGGCATCCTGCAGCCTCTTAATGCGCTCGGCGGGCGCCGGGGCAGCGGCCTGGCCGATGTCACTTCAACGTTTCAAGTCGACCGCGGGGTTGCCTCCTTCAATGATTTGAAACTGGCGTCGGGGGTCGGTTCAGGCAGCGCCGAGGGCAGCATCGATCTGCCCAACTGGCGGGTATGGACATCCGGTGAGGTGCGGCTGGACCGGAACCTGTTGGGCGCCCTGCTTGCCCAGCAAACCCGGCTGCCGCCGGTGGTACCGTTCGAGATCACCGGCCGGCTCGATTCCCCGAATGTGAAGCTGAAAACCGGCGGGACGGGTACTGGCGGCATTGCCATTCCCGGCCTCGACAATCTGAGAAAGAAGAACCCGGGCGTTGGCGCGGTAGTCGATCAGCTGCTTCCCGGCATATTGGGCGGCCCGCGGCGGACCCGGGAGCCGCCTCCGTCAAATGAACCAAAACCCCTGGAGCCGGGCCCACAACAGTCAACGCAACAGCCAACCCAACAGCAGCAGAACCGGCCGCCGCAGATCGACGATGTCCTGAAGGGCATTCTGCGGGAACTGGGCCGCTAGAGCCGATCATGGTTTGTCGGAATCGCTTTGCGATGCCGACAAACCATGTGAATCCGATCTAGGCGTCAGAGTTGGGATGGTCCAATTCTTCAAGGACGAACAGCCGGATAGCGCTTGAGAGATTGCCGGTTCGGTGCCGGTCGATCTCGGCAATCAAGCCATTGATTGAAACGCCGCGCGCGGTGGATATGAGCCGCAGGCGATCCCAGAATGCCTGCTCCAGGGATACGCTCGTCGCGTGGCCGGCGATCCGGATGGACCTTTTTTGGACACGGCTCGGATCATCCATCATTTCGGGCATCATTTCGGGCATCATTTCGGGCAAATCGAAGAATCGTGAGCGCCGCCACGGCGGCCGCGGGCTGCACGATCCGCTTGGCTGCGGGCGGTGCGGTTCAATTTTCTCTCAAACCAACTGGCCGAAAAGAAAGGGACTTATATACCTATTTACCCAAGGGCGTTGTGTTTACGCAGGAATTCGGCGTGTTCAGCGGCCTCGTTCAGGGCTTCCACGTAGCCTTTCGCGTCTTCGCGCGGATCGGTGCCCAGCGACAAAAGCGTTTGATTGTCTTCGTGGCGTGGATCGCGGTCTGGATCGAGCAACATCTGCAAGCCGGTCATCGCCGTCTTCAGGCGCCGTTCATAACAGGAAATCCTATCGAGACATTCCTTGCGTTGTACGGCAGCGTTTCCAATTTCCGCCAAGATGTCGTTTTTCGTCATACCCAGGCTCCTGAATTACCCCCAATTCAGGGGGTGTCTGCTAGAGTCGCTCGACCAAGGTTTGGACGATCCGCTCAAAATCGTTCTTGAGTTTTTGCCCCGCATCCTTGGCGATAGCGTCGTAGTCGGGTGTTCCGCTGGCAGTGGTTTTGCTCTTGGTCATTTGCTGAAGTTTGACCAAGCTGTTTCGTTTGCCGCCGTTGCCGTCCGGCCAGGCAAACAGGTCGAAGGTCACAACGGCCTTGTCTGAATCGATAAATTCCATGGAATGCAATCGGATACCGATATTGTCAGTCATCTTGACGATGTAGCCCGCGCTGTCCGACATGCCTCAAATCTGGCCCCTGAATTATTCCCCCATTTTACCCATTTTTCGTTTGCTATCCAGCCCCGATTTGGGTAATCTGTTTCCGTAATAAAAGGAGACAGAGAAATGGCCGACAATGCGCCGGGCAAGCACTTTCGAGAGGGAATGTCGTATGTCGAACTTACGCGCCGGTTCCCCGACGATGCGGCGGCGGAAGCGTGGTTCACGGAGACCCGCTGGCCGAATGGTGTTCACTGCCCCAAATGCGGGTCGGACAATATCCAGGAGCGGCCGACACGGAAGCCGCAGCCCTACCGCTGCCGGAATTGCCGGAAGGACTTTTCGGTCAGGACCGACACGCTGATGCATTCGTCGCCGCTCGGCTTCCAGGTCTGGGCTATCGCCATATTTCTGAATTCGACGAACCTCAAGGGCGTGAGCTCGATGAAGCTGCACCGGGATTTGGGCGTCACGCAAAAGACCGCCTGGCACTTGGCGCATCGCATTCGCGAGACGTGGGCCGACAATGCCGAGATGTTTACCGGCCCCGTCGAAGCCGATGAGACCTACGTGGGTGGCAAGCGCAAGAACATGCCGAAATCGAAGCGCAAGACGCTCAAGGGCCGCGGTGCGGCCGGTAAGACCGCCATAGCCGGTGTCAAGGACCGTGCAACCAACCGGGTGCAGGCCAAGGTAGTCGAGGATACGACAGCGGAGACTTTGCAGGGCTTCGTGACCTCCCGCACCCAGGCCGGTGCCCAGGTCTATACGGACGATCACGGCGCCTACCGGGGAATTGCCCGGCCCCATGCCGCCGTTCGCCACAGTGCGGGTGAGTACGTCCGGGGAGACGTCCATACCAACGGGATTGAAGCCCTGTGGGCCATGATCAAACGGGCGGAAAAAGGAACGTTCCATAAGCTGTCGCCGAAACACATGGACCGGTATGTCGGCGAGTTCGCCGGCCGCCACAACATCCGGTCCCGAGATACCCTGGATATGATGCGGTCCATCGTGTTCGGGATGGACGGGAAGCGGCTGCGCTACAAAGACCTGATTGCCAGCAACGGTCTTCCGTCCGGTGCGCGGCCCGTCCAATGACCGCCAACTGGGCCAACCGGACGCTTTTCCACGGCGACAACCTGACGTTTTTGCGGGCCATGAACTCGGAGAGCGTGGATCTGATCGCCACCGATCCGCCTTTCAACAAGGGACGTGACTTCCACGCCACGCCGGACAGCCTTGCCGCCGGGGCCAAGTTCCAGGACCGCTGGTCGTGGGAGAGGGACGTTCACCAGGAATGGGTGGACCAGCTCACCGACGATCACCCCCGGCTCATGGAAGCCATCGAGAGCGCGCGCTACGCCCATTCGGACGGCATGGGCGCCTACGTGTGCTTCATGGCCGTGCGGCTCCTGGAAATGCGCCGTGTCCTGAAAGAGACCGGCTCGATCTATCTGCACTGCGATCCGACCGCCAGCCACTACCTCAAAGCCGTGCTGGATGCCATCTTCGGGTGGCGGAATTTTAGGAATGAGATTGTTTGGAAACGAACAAGCGCTCACAGCGACGCGAAGCGGTTTGGGCAAATCTGCGACTCGATCCTCTACTACGCCAAGAGCGGCGAGCGGACATGGAATGCAATCACCGTTCCCCACGACCCCAACTACGTTGGCAAGAATTACCGCTACGAAGATGAGCGCGGCCGCTATCGTCACCACGAAATCATCCGCACCGCGTCCATGGGCGAGCGCCCCAATCTCGCATACGAGTACAAAGGATACACCCCTCGGTGGGGTTGGCGGATGATCCGGGAAAAACTGGAAGCCTTGGACCACGACGGCTTGCTCGTTTGGTCCGATTCCGGCCGCCCCTACCGCAAGACGTATTTGGCGGACGGTCAGGTTGCTCCCAATCTATGGACAGACATTCCCCCGGCTCTTGGCGAGGGCAACGTCAACTATCCGACCCAGAAGCCTCTGGCGTTGTACGAGCGCCTAATCAACGCGAGCTCAAACGAAGGTGACATGGTTTGTGATCCCTTCGCCGGCTGTGCAACGACATGCGTTGCAGCGGAGCGGCTACAGCGGCAATGGGTTGGTGTGGACATATGGGAGAGAGCGCACGAAGTGGTTTGCGCCAGACTCGAAAACGAAGTTGGCCTGTTCGGGGACGTGACGTTCACGGACCAGCCGCCGGTCCGCACGGACGCCGGCGAGGCCGCCTCGCCCTTCCTGCGGGTGAAGGAAAGCGTAGCGGAACCCGAAGGCCCGGTTTGGTCCCGCGCCGAGATGTACGACTATCTGCTGACCCAGAACGGGCCGGTCTGCCAGGGCTGCGACCGGACCTTCGACGATCCCCGCTACCTGGAGCTCGATCACAACACCCCGCGCTCGGACGGCGGGCTTAATCATATCTCCAACCGGGTGCTGCTCTGCGGCCCCTGCAACCGGCTCAAGAGCAACACCTACACCCTGTCCGGGCTGCGGAACGAAAACCACAAGCGGGGCTATATGGCCCCAGGGAGCAAAGCATGACAGCCGAACGCCTAGCGGTGCTTGAGGTGATGGTGGAGATGTTGACCGCCATGTCGATGGTGAGGGAGGCCGACCCGGACCAAGCGATCCAGGATCACGGCGAGACCGCCATCATGATCCTGACCCAGCGCTACACCGACGATGAAATGGACGCCATTGTCCCAATCATGGTCGAACGCTCGAGAAAGATTCAGGAACAGGTTGAAATCGTCCACCAGCAGATGGCCAAGGAGGCTCACTGATGACCAATGACGAAATCGATCTCGCCGTCGGTCAGGCGGTGCGGAAAAAACGGGAGGCCGAGAAACGGCTCGTATGCCTTGAAGCCAAGATAACGGATATGAGGCGCGTTATACATACCGTGACCTGGCTGTTCGACGGGAAGCGCGAGGCGGGCAAACTCACGGACGGAAAGATACCCATTCTCAAGCCGGGCCAAAGCACGCCCGACGAATATGCCGATTGGCCGACCGCTGAACACATCGTCAATGTCCTGGCCGAGATCGAAGATACCAAAGCCGAGATCGAGCGGCTCAGCAAAATCATCGAGACTTAGAAAATGACCAAGACCGAAAAGCCGAAACGCCTACCTGGCCGTCCTGTTGAAAAAACCATGCCGGAGCCGATCCCCGACACGCCGGAAAACATCGCCCGAGCTATCATGCAGGGGCCGCCCAAAAAGGTCTGGAAATATCTCAAGAAACAGGACGCCGACTAATCGGCTTTGGGTAAACTGGTATATAATCCCCAAAAGAAACATGCCCCACAATGGTCGGCGCCCGGTTGGCCGTCAATGGCCGGTCACGCTAGACTAATCATCTGCGATTTGGAACATCGGCGGAGGAGTCCTAGATGGCGACCGTCCGGCAGGACCGAAAGGACGAACCCTTCTGGAAGGCCAAGTCACTCGAGCAGATGAGCCTCGAAGAGTGGGAGTCGCTCTGCGACGGGTGTGGCAAGTGCTGTCTCCACAAAATCGAGTATGAAGATACCCGGGAAGTGGAATACACCGAAGTTGCGTGCGGTCTCCTCGACATGGTTGCCTGCCGTTGTACGGATTACGCGCACAGAACCGCTCGGGTGCCCGATTGCGTCAAGCTGACGCCTGGGACGCTGACGGCCATCGAATGGCTGCCGCCGACGTGCGCCTACCGCTTGATATCGGAGGGGAAAGATCTTTTTGATTGGCACCCGCTGATTTCCGGCGATCCCGAAAGTGTGCACCGGGCCGGGGTGTCGGTGCGGGGCCGCTGTGTTGCCGAGCGGGATGCCGGGGATTTGGAGGATCATGTCGTGGAATGGCCGAACGAGGATGTGGATGATGTCGGGTAAGCCGCCCGATCTTCTCCCTGGCCCCTTTTCCGGCCCCCGTCACCATGTGGAGGTCGACGGCAGGCAAGTTCCCTTGTCCGTTCGGCATCATGCCAAGGCGCGGCGCCTCATTCTGCGGATTGATCCGAAAACCGGCGGCGTGGTCGTTACGCTGCCCAAGGGGGTTCCCGCGAAGGCGGGGTTGGCCTTGGCCGAGGAAAAGTCCGCGTGGATCGCCGGTGCCCTCGAAAAACTGGCTCGGCCGACGCCGATTGTCGCCGGCGCGCGGGTGCCGGTGCTCGACCGGGAACATCTGATATGCCATGACCCGGCCGGCCGATTTGGTGTCCGGCGGGAGGGGACCGCGATCTGGGTGGCGGGCCGGGAAGAGCATATTGCGCGCCGGGTGCTGGACTGGCTGAGGCGGGAGGCGAAGCGCGAAATCGTACCCCGGGCGGAGACCATGTGCGGCCGGTTGGAGGCGACGTTCAATCGCGTGTCCATCCGCGACACGCGAAGCCGCTGGGGATCGTGCGCGCCCAATGGCAATCTCTCGTTTTCATGGCGCCTGGTCATGGCCCCGATTGAAGTTCTGGACTATGTCGTCGCCCATGAGGTCTCGCACCTCCGTCACATGGATCATTCACCCGCATTCTGGGAGACGGTGAATAGTCTCGGCGTCGATCCGGAGGCCGGCCGGACGTGGCTGAACGCAAACGGTGAACGATTGATGCGGGTTGGAATCTAGCCCGCCGCGCAGACCGTGACCCTGGTGAGAAATACGGGCTGGACCGCAAGCTTCGGATAGAGGAGGGTCTCGGCGGCGATTATGCTGGGGTCATGCTTGAACGAAACACAACGCCGGAGGCCACCGCAATGAACCGTTCGGACGTCCGGCCGCCGGACTGGATTATCGAGGCGTGCCGGCTGATCGACGAAGCCGACGAAAGCGTGCCGACCCTGGCCGAACTGTCCGAAGCCGTCGGCGTCAGCCCGTATCATTTGCAGCGAAAATTCAAACATGTGCTGGGATTGTCGCCCCGTGAGTACGCCGCCCAACGCCGGCTCGACCGGTTCAAGGCGGAAGTCCGGAGCGGGGAGAGCGTGTCGTCGGCCATGTACGGTGCCGGATTCGGCTCTTCCAGCCGGCTCTATGAGCGGGCCGGCGAGACGCTGGGGATGACGCCTGCGAGTTACGGCAAGGGCGGTGCCGGCGCCCGGATTGGTTTTGCGATCGCTGATAGCTTTCTTGGCCGGCTCCTGGTGGCGTCCACCGACCGGGGAATTTGCCGGATCAGCATCGGTGACGATGACGGAGAATTGGTCGAAGACCTGCATGAAGAATACCCGGCGGCGGAAATCGGGGCGGACGTCTCGGGACTGGTGAATAACCTGGAGGCGGTGCTGTCCATCCTCAGCGGCGCGTCCGAGACCGCCCAGGCACTGCCCTTCGATCTGCGGGCGACGACGTTTCAGTGGAAGGTTTGGGATTGCCTTCGGCGAATTCCGCGGGGAGCCACGATGACATATGCGGAAATTGCAGCCGCCATCGGCTCGCCGAAATCGGCCCGCGCCGTTGGCCGGGCCTGCGCGACCAACCCGGTGGCGGTGGCAATTCCCTGTCATCGGGCGGTCGGCAGCGACGGGAAGCTCCACGGTTATCGTTGGGGGTTGGACCGGAAACGAAAATTGCTGGATGACGAAACCGGATCTATAGGGACGGATCGTTAATTCGGTGCAGCCGGTCGGCGGCGGTTTTGGCGAACCGGAGAATCTGGCTCCGGCGCCGGGCCGCATTCATCTTCAACAGCGGTGCTTCCCTTAGAATGGCCGCGTCGTATGGATCGGCGACCAGAATGCCGCATTCCTCGGGAATGAGTTCGACCGGAAAGCCATCGGCGACGGCGAAGTAGAAGCGGTCGCAAAAGGCGATGTATTCCGGCCATTTCCGGTCTGCCTGGAAGTCGCGGACCGAGGATTTCACCTCGGCGATGATGAACCGGCCGGCCTTGTTCAATCCCGCGGCGTCCACACGCCGGCGGGTGGAGAGCTTGAACTCGGTCAGCGGACTGTATCGACGGGCCCGGAAATGCCGGCAAACCCCACGGGTGATGTCGCCGGCTTCAAACGGGCCCGGCATCATGAGTTCGAAGTCCTCAAAGAATTTGTTCATCATATGTTCTCCGCCGGCCATTCATACCCGGGATTGCAAGGACCCACAAGCCTACCCGGCCTATGCCGTCCGAAAGTCGGCTTCGGCCCACTGAAGGCCGGAGGCCTAGAGCCGATCATGGATTGTCGGTATCGCTTAGCGATGCCGGCAATCCATGTGAATCGGCTCTACACTATTGAAATAGATCGTTTCAATGGTTCAATTGCGCCTACCTGCGCGGAGATGCGCACCGTTGCGATAAAATGAGGTATTTCAGCGGTTTGTCATGGGGTTCCGCCATGCCGGCCCGGACACAGCTACGCCTGATAGCTCTCTGGTTGACTTTCATGTGTTGATCCATATGGTGATTTCTTTGGCGAATGTTTCAAAAGGTCTCAATATGTCAACACAATCCGGCAAACGAACCGCCAACCTCAAGATCACCCTCAACAAACGCAACGTCGATGCCCTCAAGCCCGCCGACAAGCCCTACATCGCATGGGACGACCGGGTGACCGGCTTCGGTCTTCGCGTCCAGCCTTCGGGCGTGCGTTCCTACCTCGTTAACTACCGCGCCGGTGCGGGCGGGCGCAAGGCCGCCAACCGGCGCCTCGTCCTCGGACGCCACGGACGGGTGACCGCCGATCAGGCGCGCCGCATGGCCCAGGAGACGCTGGGCAAGGTCGCGGGCGGTGAGGACCCGGCCGCGGGCCGCGCCCGCAGCCGTTCCGTTCCCACGCTGCGCGAGGCCTTCGACGACTACCTCGCCGCCGGGCCGGCACGAAAGGACAGCACGCTTGCCGTCTATCGCGCCACCATCCACAGGGACTTAGGCGACTGGCTCGACCGGTCCATCGAGACCATCGGGCGCCGGGACGTGGAACAGCGCTTCCAGCGCCTCACCGAGCAGGCCGGCTGGGTGCAGGCCAACAACGCGGTGAAGATGCTGGGTGTGCTCTACCGCCGCCAATGCATCGATTTCGAGGGGCTGCACAACCCGGTCGACCAATGGCGCGCCGCGGGCGGGCGGCCCCATCGCCAGCGCCGGCGCACCATCCAGCCGCCGGCCGAGATATTGCCGCGCTGGCACCGGGGCATCGAGAACGGCGTGCGCAACCCGGTGGCGCGCGACGCCTTCCGCTTCGGCCTCTATACCGGCATGCGCCGGGCGGAAGTGTTCGGGCTCGAATGGGCGCGCGTCGACATGGCCGCGATGAAGCTCCGCATCGAGGACACCAAGACCGGCGCGCCGCTCGCGTTCCCCATCACCCGCCAGCTCGCCGCCATCCTCGAACGCCGCCTCGCCGAGCGGGACCGCTTTCCCGAGAGGAGCCGGGGCTGGGTCTTTCCCTCGGACAATGCCGGGTCCGGGAGCGGCCATCTCGCAGGCATGCAGCACCTGAACGCGCGCATCGGCGAGGAAGGCGGGGCGAAGTTCTGGTTCCACGCGCTGCGCAACTGTTTCATCACCGTCGCCGACCGCGATCTCATGCTGCCCCCGAGCCTGACCAAGCGGCTGGTCAACCACGCCCGGCCCCAGGACGTGACCGAGGGCTACGCCGCCGACTGGACCATGGACCAGCTTCGCGACGCGGCCCAAAAGATCGCCGACCGCATCGATGAAATGATCCAATGTTGAGTTCGATATTTGATCAATTGAACCGAGCCGCCCCGGCGCCGGCCCCCCAGCCGGACCGTTCGACGGCCTCGACATAGGCGTATAACGATCCGGCCCCGGCGGGGCCGGTCGCCCGCGGCTTCCAATGGCCGCTTAACCGGACTGTCAACCCCGAACCGCGCCGCCAATAACCCGGAAAAACCGGCCAAACTCACCAAACCGGTCGCGCGTGGCGAGTTTTTCAGCAGCCTGCTAAGTTTACTTTGGTAACGGAATTGTATAATCGCCTCGCGCCTCTTCATATGGATGCTGTAGCTCCCCGTTAGGCTCTTCCGGCCGCCCGGACAGGTCTCGCACTTTCAAAAGCCGCTGGCAGTGTAACCGGCAAAATTCCCGGTTCGCTCCCCCATGCGAGCGTCGCCGTTCGCCGCCCCGCCCCCGATGCCGGCATCGAGATGATCGTCGCCCGCTCGCGCGCCGGCGTTCCCTACGAGAAGGCGGTGACGGACGTCCGGTCCTGGTTCGGCGAACGGACGCCCGACGCCAACCTCGAAATCGTCACCGCGAAGCAGCTGATCGCCCAGATGGAGACGCAGATGGGGATATTCACCCTTCTGCTCGGCGCGGTGGGCAGCATTTCCCTGATCGTCGGCGGCATCGGGATCATGAACATCATGCTGGTCTCCGTGGCCGAGCGGCGCGCGGAAATCGCCATCCGCCGGGCGCTCGGCGCGCGGCAGCGGGACATAAGGAGCCAGTTCCTCATCGAATCCGTCATCCTGACCATTACCGGCGGCCTGCTCGGCATCCTACTCGGCTTGGCGGCGACCTGGACCATCTGCCGCTTCACCGGCTGGGAGTTCCTGATCTCGGGCCTCTCCGTGGCGAGCGGCCTCGGCACGGCGGCGGCGGTCGGCCTGTTCTTCGGCTTCCAGCCCGCCCACCAAGCCTCCAGGCTCGATCCTATCGCCGGCCTCCAGGGCAAGTAGGCGGCGAAAGCGCCCGGCGCCCGTTCCGGAGGTGACGGTCAAAACTGAAGTTATTTGCCGGCGTCGTGCGGTTTTGTGGGGCGCGGCCGTCACCCGCCAGATTGGTCACCACGAAGCGCGGGTTGGCGCCCCTGGGGCCGTGCTCGATGCGGGCAATCACCCGGCGCATCCGGTCCCAACTGCGAGCGCCGTAGGTGAGTTCGGCGAAGTGGCGCTGCTTCAGCCCGCTCTCGGCGAAGCCGGCCGCAGCCAAGCCACCAGCAGGTGATCGCCGCAGAACACATAGAGCGGCAGGAAGCAGTAGCCGTCGTAATAGCCATGGAAGAAGCGCCCCTCCTGACAGCCGTGCACCGCATCGTCGGTCGCGTCCATGTCCAATACGATCTCTTCCGGCGGGTGCGCGAAGGAGGCGATGAAGCTCTCCACCAGAACCTCGTGAACCGCTCACGCCCAACTTCGCTCGGCCCGGTTCTCGAAGCGGCACAGCGTCGGCGCGCCAGAGCCCAATGCGCTCCTCGTGGATGCAGAGGATGTCGTCGAGCGCGCCGGTGCGGAGGCCCTGTCCACGACGGCGATGATTTCGGCGCCTTTCCCCGTCAGGAACCCGCCGTCGCCGGGCCCAACGGCCACGACGGTCGCGTGGGTCACAGGGCCCGGACGGCGGCCAGCACCTCGGCCACGTGCCCCATCACCTTGACCTTCCGCCACTAGGATTTGAGGATCCCGGCCTCATCGATCAGGAAGGTAGACCGGTCGATCCCCATGTACTTCCTGCCGAATATGGACGTCTTCTCGACCCAGGCGCCGTAGGCATCGCACACCGTGCCCTCTTCGTCCGAGAGCAGGGTGAAATTCAACTTGTGCTTGGCCTTGAACTTGTCGTGCTTGGCGACGCTGTCCTTGGAGATACCGATGATCTCGGCGCCCGCCTCGGAGAATGCTTGGAGTTCGTCACGGAACTCGGCGGCTTCCCGGGTTCAGCCGGGCGTGTCGTCCTTGGGATAGAAGTAGAGCACCACCTTCCCGCCGCGAAGTTCCGACAGCTTGACCGACCCGCCGCCGTCGCTGGGCAACGTGAAGTCGGGCGCCTTGTCGCCGGGCTTTGCTTTTGCCGCCATGTGTCTCTCCCCTGTGAAGCCGCGGCTCTATACGCCCGAGATTCGCCGAATGTTCAAGACCGGAGATCACGGGGGGTGACGTAAAAACTTATGTGGCAGTTTGAGCTGGGCTTGACATCACCTCGGACGAACTATGGTATCAATCGCGACAGACACTCGGATCGGAGATGAGAGATGGTTTCTATGGTTTCGCAGATAAGAACCGGGACAGTGCGGGGGGGGGGGTAACTTTCCCCTGACGCTCGCCCTCCTTGCCGCGCTCTTCCACCTGCCCTGCCGCGCAATTAAGGCGCGACATTGCGCGTTCGCCGCCGCGCTGGCGCTCGCCGCCCTCATCTGCCAGGGCGAGGTGGCCGCGGCGGCCGAATCCGGCGTACCGATTTTTGGCATCGCACATACGACGCCGTCTACCAATGGATTATTGATAGAGGGAAGGGACACCAAGGCCACGTTTACCGTGACTCTCGCAGAATGGCCGGGCGCACCGGCTGGTACGAATGAATCTGACTTCTGCGATCTTCACCCGACAACCCTCCACTACTGGTGGGTCCGAGTCGGTGGTGGGGGAAGTGCCTCAGGCTATGGCACAACCGAATGCAGTTCCGGCAACAACAGTGAAGCGACAATCGAGATATCCTATCCCAACGATACTCATGAGGAGTCGACTGGCTGCGGGACCATATACGTTCAACTCCAAGGGCCGAACGTTTATCCGCCCACTTACAAGACTGTGGCCGGCCGTTCGAGCCAGGGTATCGTTCGTGCCGCATTCGTTGATGATGACAAGACAGGCGGTTGGACCTTTCAAGGGGGGTTTTGGATCTTGCCGCAACATTGTCGGTCATAAACAGTTGGATCAGACACAGGAGAGCCGGCTTGTGATCGAGCCCGCCGTTGAGGTCTTGGGCCGGCGCGAATGGCCGCGCACCGAACTCGTTATCAGGTCGCGAAGGCCGCGTTGTTCGCCGCTCAGGTCCTCCGGCGCGACCTGATCGCGGCCGGGCGCAAGGATGAGGTCGAGGAAATCATGCGGTTCGTTGCCTCATTGGCGCCCGAAACCAGCACCAAACCAACGCCGTCACCGAGCTCATCGCAGTCTCAATCCGGATCGGAACTGGGGTCAAATAACTTCGGGCTCGGCAAAAGAGTTGCGGCAGACTCAGCTTCATGTCTCCGTTGGCTCATAGGGGCCCAGGAAACGTTCGC
This sequence comes from Rhodospirillales bacterium, assembly GCA_965207535.1. GTDB lineage: Bacteria > Pseudomonadota > Alphaproteobacteria > Rhodospirillales > UBA2165 > JAJDXO01. The sequence continues at coordinate 140,083 of CBDBMR010000002.1, forward strand.
CATTAAAGTGGATCAGATGGCTCGGCGCGTCCGCACACCAGACCTCCGTCTCCCACGAAATTTCAGCAAGGTAACGCCCCATGACCGAACGATCGGGGAATGCTGTGACGTAGACGAGGCCCACGTTTGCATTTGCGAACAAAGCCGCTAGTTCGTTATGGCGCTTGGCGTCAACCGGTCCATGGCTGGTCACCGCCTCAATGAGCAGTAACCACCGATTCTCAGTGAAATAGAGTACGACATCGGGCATCCTGCCGTGGCGGTCGACAGTTACGCCGAGCACTGAGAGGCGGCCTTCCTCGAAGTATCCCGCTTTGTCGCCGGTATCGCCCACATAGATGACTTCGGCTCCGGGCGAAAATCGCGGCGCAAACGATTCCAGGATCTGCCGGATGAGCTCGTTGTGCATTCCCGGCGACAGGTCAATTTCCTTGCCCGGCGCCACGGCGACCGGGATCATTCGCATCTCCCGGTCCCTGGCCCACTTTGCGGCAAGCGTCTTTTGTGTTTCGAGCCAGTCGTCGAGCGCCGACTTCCAAGTGCCGGTACCGTAGGAAGCGATGACCTGAACCTAAGGAACTCGGGAATGTCCCGGCGGAAGCCTTGGTCGAGCTATTTCCCGCATCGAAGCGGCAACGGATGGAGAAGCAAGGCGAACTGTTCGAAGGACTGACCGTGTAGGCTGTGATGAAGAATACTACAATCAGCTTTTGCGTAGTCGCGTCATGTAGGATTAGTGAATTCTTCCTCTGTCATCCCGACCACGTTGTCACCTTTTCCGATTCCCCACTCGCTGCGCATGAGGCGGTCGAAGTTATCCCGTAGGGTGGTCTCGTGAGGCTGGCGCAGCGCCTTCACATAATGGGCGAAATGCCAATTCACGCCGTCATATATTCGTTCAGCGTTGAACACAATAGAGTGAACCGACGCTGTATCAAGCTGGCCGTTAGGCAAGCGAGGGTACGTTAGGATGAAGGCATTTCGATTCGTTCGTTGAAAGTGAACGCGATCAGTCGGAAATCCCCTATGGGCTACACCATTGCGAACATTTTTGTAGATGGCCTTGGCGGCATTCTTTGCATCGCGTTCATCCGCCAAACCCGAGTTCTTATCGAAAACGCGCAGAAAACCGGCAGTGAAGAATTCCCCGAATCTGTGGTCGCTGGACTTGCCTTGGTATAAGGCTTCGATTGTTTCGAAGTATGGGCTGAGTAAGGCTATTGCAGCAATGTCGCCGTTCGGAGCGTTCAGGAGCACTTGCGCCGGAACCAAGATGTATCCCTTCCAAGCGTCTTCGAAAACGTCTATTAGGTCGGCTAGACTCGGGTTATCAAGCTTTTCGTGATCGTAGTTTGGGGTAAGCTTCTGCTTCATTGGTGGCCCTCTAGGCGGCATCAGGAATGCGTGTGGGGAGGGTCATAAGTTGCCTCGCACCGAGCGAGAATCAAATATGAAACCACGACGAGCCCGCATCGAACGTGGCGGGATGTCGCACGCGCCCCCTCGGCGACAGCAGGCACCATTGCGACTGCTGGAGAGGTTGCATCGATCTCGACCGCGAGGCCGGTTGCCCCATCATCGACCACTGCATGGCAGCGCACCACGACGGTATCGGTTCGCTGAGTCGCACCAGCCGGCGGCTGCGCCCGGTTCAGGCAGGGTCGAGTATCTCTCGCGCGGCTGCTTTCTGAACGAACGCGGATCGCGTCATGCCACGCATACGCGCCGCCTCGTCAAGGGTATCGAGGAACCCCTTCTCCAGGCTCAAGTTCACCCGCACGACCCGCTTCCGGTCCCGCACATAGGGAATCATCATCAGCACCGCGCCCTCCGCGATGCTCCCGGCCACTTGCTCACGCACCGCTTCGATGCCGCGTGGCGGCACCGGCTCACCGTCCTCGAAGAACAGGCTCAATGCCTCGATCGCATTGGGAACAATGTCATTGAAACTGTCGGCCGCCGAATAGCATCCCGGCACTTCCGGAAACTGGACTCCATAGGCGCTTCCAGGGTCCTTGTCGATGACGGCGACGTAATGCATAGCTGCCTCCTCAGTTCCAGCCCACTTGCTTGGCGATGCTCCGGGCAGTGCCGACGGGCAGATCCTTCTTCGGATGCGGAACGACCACGGTGATCGTGCCCTTTTTGAACTTGTGGTGCGATCCCTT
>CBDBMR010000003.1:0-103422 GCA_965207535.1 Rhodospirillales bacterium
CGAGGCGACCGCCGATGCCCGCGGCGAATGGGTCTTCGTGCCCGCCGAACCGCTGCCGCCGGGCAACCGGCAATTGTCGCTCCGCGTCCTCGGGGCCGGCGGCCGGCCGGCCGTCACGTCCGACTCCAACGTGGTGCTGGCCGTGCCGGAAAAAGGCAAGGACATTGCCGGCCGCCCGAGCGAGGAACCGTCCCAGCCCCTGGCGCTCAAAGTGCCGTCGGAGGGCGGCGGCGCCACCCAGGTGCTGCAGAAGCCGACGCCAACGCCGAAGCCGACGGCGCCGGCGCCCGCTCCCGCCCCGGCCCCCCTGGCCGTTACCATCGATGCGGTGGATTACGACGACCGCGGGCGGCTCAACGTTATCGGGACCGGGGCGCCCGACGGTCAGGTCCATCTGTATCTGAACAACGAATTTCTCGGCCGCTCGCCGACCGGCGCCGACGGCCGTTGGCGGCAGTCACCGGAGCGGACGGTCGCGCCCGGGGTCTATTCGGTGCGCGCCGATCAGGTGGATGACGCCGGCAAGGTCCTGGCCCGCATCGAGGTGGTATTCGCCCGCTCGACCCTGTTGACCGACGTCCCACCGGGGACATTGTTCGTCGTTCAGCCCGGCAACAGCCTGTGGCGGATCGCGCGCCGCACCTATGGCCGCGGGATTCGGTTCACGGTGATTTACGAAGCCAACAGGAACCAAATCCGGGATGAGGATCTGATCTATCCGGGACAGGTCTTCCGTCTGCCGTCGATCAATTGAGGTGAATTCTCTGTCCGCCCGATCTCCGGCGGTAGGCACTTAACGCCGCGGGGACTGGCGAGTAGAATGCCCGCCTTCACCCTTGGGAAAACGTGAGGGAAGATGTCCGGGATTGTCCCGCCTCTCCATCCAGCCGGTTGGCCGTTCGTCTGGCTGTTTGCCGGCGGCACCGTCATATTGGCGATTGTCTGGGAACCGCTGGGCTGGGCGGGCGCCGTCCTCACGCTGTGGTGCGCCTATTTCTTCCGCGACCCCAAACGGGTCACCCCGGCACGGGAGGGATTGGTGATCAGCCCCGCCGACGGCGTGGTGCAGATGATTACCGACGCCGCGCCGCCCGCCGAGATCGAAATGGGCGCGAGCCCGCGGACGCGGATATCGATTTTCATGAACGTGTTCGACGTCCACGTAAACCGCATTCCCATCGGCGGACGGATCGTCAAGACCGCCTACCGCCCGGGCAAGTTCCTCAATGCCTCCCTCGACAAGGCCAGCGAACACAACGAACGCCAGTCGTTTCACATGGAGACCGCCGACGGGCGGAGCTTCGGCGTGGTCCAGATCGCCGGCCTCGTGGCACGTCGAATCCGGTGCGACCTGCGGGCCGATCAGGAGGTACGGGCCGGGGAACGGTTTGGGATCATCCGCTTCGGCAGCCGGGTGGACGTGTATCTGCCCGATGGCGTGGTCCCGCTGGTCGCCGCCGGGCAAACGACGATCGCCGGCGAAACGGTGATCGCCGATCTCCGCGCCCAGGAAGACCGGCGCACGGGCGAGGTGCGCTGATGTTCCGCCCCCGCCAGCGGCGCCTCCGCGGCCTCTCGTTCAACCGCATGCTGCCCAACATGCTGACCATGCTGGCGCTGTGCGCCGGCCTGACGGCGCTGCGCTACGGACTGGAAGGCAAATGGCAGCCGGCGATCGTTTCGCTGGTCTTCGCCGCCATCTTCGACGCTCTCGACGGCCGCATCGCCCGGCTCCTGCAGGGGACGTCGAAATTCGGCGCGGAACTGGACAGCCTGTCCGACTTCATCGCTTTCGGCGTCGCCCCGGCGGTGATCCTGTATCTCTGGACCATGCAGACCGCCGGTCCCGTCGGCTGGGTCCCGGTACTGCTGTTCAATGTGTGCATGGCGCTGCGGCTGGCCCGGTTCAACACGGTCATGGACGATGACGAACCGCCGGCCTGGGCCAAGGGCTATTTCACCGGCGTGCCGGCGCCGGCGGCGGCCGGTCTGGTCATGGTGCCGATGGTCCTGTGGTTTCAGGCCGAGGCGGAATGGCTGCGTCAGCCGTTCCTGGTCGGCGCCGTCATTATCGTCGTCGCCTGCCTGATGGTCAGCAAGCTGCCCACCTATTCGTTCAAGAACATCCGCGTTCAGCAGCGGTTCGTCCTGGTGCCCATGCTGGGGGTCGGACTGCTGGCCGCGCTGAGCGTTTCGGCGCCGTGGCTGACCATGACGCTGATCGTCGCCGCCTACGTGGCCAGTATCCCGTTCTCCATCCGCTCGTACCGGCGGGCCGAGGCGGAGGCCAGGGAACTCGCGACTGCGGCGGATGCGCCATTGGATGCGCCTTCGGATGCACCCGTGGCCAACGACGAGGCGGCCGAGTAGCTATTCCGCCGGGGCGGGCTGTTCCTTCATTCGGTGTCCGCGGCGGCGCCGTTTCCACGCCTGAACGTTGGCCCGCACCATAAGCGCCGATGGCGTCACCAGCAGCGTCAGTATGGTCGCGAAACCGAGCCCGAAGACAATCGCCGAGGAGAGCTGGGTCCACCATTGGGTCGATGGCGCGCCGAACGTCACCTCGCGGGTGACGAAGTCGATATTGACCCTGGTCACCATGGGCATCAGTCCGAGGATGGTGGTGATGGTGGTCAACAGTACCGGGCGCAGACGCTGGGCGCCCGTCCGGATGATCGCTTCCATGGGATCGGCGACCCGCTTCTTGACGTGGTCAAAGGTGTCGATCAGCACGATATTGTTGTTGACCACGATCCCGGCGAGCGCGATCACGCCGACGCCGCTCATCACGATGCCGAAGGGCTGACCGGTGATTATCAGCCCGATGAACACGCCGATCGTCGACATGACCACCGCCGTCAAAATCAGGAACGCCGAATAGAAGCTGTTGAACTGGGTCACCAGGATGATCGCCATGATGAACAGCGCGATCATGAAGGCACGGCTCAGAAACTCCTGAGCGTTCCGCTGCTCCTCGTCTTCGCCCTTGAACTCCAGGTCGATGCGGGGGTCGATGTTCTGGGTTTGCAGCCACGCGGTCAGTTCCCGCACCTTCTCGTCGGCGAGCACGCCGGGCTGGAGGTCGGATTTGACCCACAGGACCCGTTTGCCGTCGACCCGGGTCACCGTGCCAACCCGCGGCTTGGCTTCCCGCTTGATGAAGTTGGAGAGCGGAACCTGTCCCTGGTCGGTCCGGATGCGGATGAGGTCGAGCTGATCGAGGGTTCGAAACTCGACCGGATAACGCACCCGGATGTCGACCTTGTCGTCGCTGTCGTCGGGGCGATACTCGTCGATCTTGATGCCGGTGGTGACCAGCTGAACCGCCCTGCCGACGCTCTGGATGGAGGCGCCGAACTTGGCCGCCTGCACCCGGTCGACGGTTATTTCCCAGTCGATCCCCGGCAGCGGCAGGGTGTCCTCGATGTTCACCAGTCCTTCCATGGATTCGAACTTGGCCCGGACCTTGTTGACCAGCGGCGGCAACAGTTCCGGGACGCGGGAACTCATCTGCAGCTGCAGCGGTTTGCCCACCGGCGGTCCCTGCTCTTCCTCGCGGGCGTCGATCAGAATGCCGGCGATGCCCGCCGTCCGCTCCTCGATCTCGGTGAGGATCCGCTTGACCGGCCGGCGGCTCCGCCAGTGAGCCAGCTCGAGCGAGATGGTGCCGATGATATCCTCGGCCTCCTGACTGTCCTCCTGCCGGCCGGTGCGGGTGTAAACGGTCTTGAATTCCTTCATGCCGAGGACGCGGGCTTCGACCTGCCGCATCAGGGCGTCTTTTTCTGCGGTCGACAGGTTGCCCCGGGCGCGGACCTGGAGCTGCGCATTGTCCGGCTCGACCTCGGGAAAGAACTCGATGCCGTTGCCGTGAGTGGCGTAATACCACTGCACGCCGATCAGCATGGCGACGGCCAGCATCAGCACCTTGGCCGGATGATGCAGCGCCAAGCGCAACAGTTTGATATAGCCGCCGGTGATCCCCTTCAAGCCATCGAGGTCGCCGTCTTCGCCCGCCCGGACGACGGCCAGGCTCTTGGCATCGGTCATGCCCGGCCGGCCGATATAGGATCCGACCGTGGGCACGAAAATCAGCGCCATCAGGAGCGACGCGCCCAAGGTCGCCAGCAGGGTGATGGGCATGAATTTCATGAACTCGCCGACCACGCCCGGCCAGAACAGCAGCGGGAAAAACGCCGCCAGGGTGGTCGCGGTGGAGGCGATGATCGGCCAGGCCATGCGCTTGGCCGCCGCGGCATAGGCATCGCGCCGGCGGCTGCCGTCGATCATCCGCCGGTCGGCATATTCGGTAACCACGATCGCGCCGTCGACCAGGATGCCGACCGCGAGGATCAGGCTGAACAGCACGACGATATTGAGGGTCAGCCCGAACACGGCGAGCACCAGGATACCGGTGAGGAACGATCCCGGAATGGCGATACCGACCAGGGCCGCCGAACTTATCCCGAGCGCCGCGACGACGACGATCATCACCAGCACGACGGCGCTGATCACGTTGTTCTGGAGGTCCGACAGCATGATCCGGATGTCGTCGGACTTGTCCTGGGAGAAGTCGATCCGCACCTCCCGCTGGAGGAAGGCCGGCCAGGTCTCCCGTTCCTCGGCGACCACCCGGCGGATGTTCTCGATGGTCTCGATGATGTTCTCGCCCGACCGTTTCGACACTTCGAGGGCGATCGCCCGTTTGCCGTCGACCCGGGCAAACCCTTCCGGGTCCTTGAAAGTCTTGCGCACTTCGGCCACGTCGCGGATCAGAACGGTGGAATCACCCTCCACCAGCAGCGGCAGATCGAGGAGATCGGTGACCGATTCCAGCACGCCCGGCACCTTGACCGAGAACCGCCCGCGGCCGGTGTCCTGGGTGCCGGCGGCCACCAGCAAATTGTTGGAGGCGGTCAGCCGCGGTATGTCATCGAGCTTGAAGCCGTAGCTTTCCAGCTTGGCCGGATCAATGATGATCTCGACCAATTCCTCCCGATCGCCGGCAATATCGGCTTCCAGCACCGCGGGAATACCCTCGATGCGGTCTTGCAAATCGCGGGCGAGGTCCAGGAGCTTCCGTTCGGTCACCTGTCCCGACAGGATGACGTTGATCACCGGGAACAGGCTGAAGTTCACTTCATTGACCACCGGCTCTTCGGTGTCGTCGGGAAGTTCCGGCTTGGCCAGATCGAGCTTCTCGCGGACATCGTCCATCGCCTTGTCGGCATCGAAGCCGGCCTCGAACTCGAGCGTGACATAGGCGCCGCCCTCATAGCCGTTGGCGGTCAGTTCCTTGATGCCCTCTATGACCTTCACCTCGTCCTCGATGGGCCGGACGATCAGGCGCTCCGCATCCTCCGGCGAAATCCCGTCATGGACCGCCCGGATGATGATGATCGGAACGTTGATATCGGGGTCGGACTCCTTCGGAATGTCCACATAGGCGACGCTGCCGGTGATCAGAATCAACACCAGCGTCGCGATGATCATCCGCGACCGGCTGAGCGCCCCGTCGATGACACTGGTCACGACTTCCGGCCTTCCAGGTTGGAGACCGGGACGCTGCCCTCGGGGACCGGTGCGACCAGCTGGCCTTCCTGGACGAACTCCTGGCCGACGGTGATCACCGTCAAACGTTCGGGCAGGCCGGCAAGCCATACGCCGCGCTCGCTGTCGGCGATCACCTTGACCGGATAGAACCTGACCAAATTGTCGGCATCGACCGCCTTGATCCCCACCTCGCCCTCTTCCGACAGGGTCAGGATCGCGGGCGAGACGAAGTGCGCCAGCGTGCTGTCCAGCATCAGGCGTATCTCGGCGGTGATGCCGCCGATCACCTTGCCGCCGTCGTTGGGCGCCTCGAGCTCGACGGTGAACGTCCGGGTGGTCTCCTGGGCCACCGAGGCGACGAAGCGGATGGTTCCCGACACTTCCTGGCCGGTCACCAGCTTGGCGGTCGCCGGCGCGCCGACGGTCACGTTGGGCACCTGCTGCTCGGTCACACTGCCGACCACCAGCACCGGCGAAAGATCGACCACCGTCGCCACCGGATCTCCGATATCGAGGAAGTTGCCGACCTCCACCGGACGGTCGTGGAGAACGCCGTCGAAGGGGGCGCGGATCGCCGTGTGGGCGATGTCGACGATGATCTGGCGCTCATAGGCCTTGGCCGCGTCGAGCAGCGCTTCGGCTTCGGCGAGTTTGGTCTTCGAGCGGAAGTTGCGGGCCGACAGGTCCTTGGCCGCCTGGAACTCGATCCGGCGCTGCTTGACCAGCGCCCTGGCCTCGCGGAGCTTGGCCTGGCGGTCGTTCTGAGCGATGCGCGCGATGACCGCGCCTTTCCTGATGCGCTCGCCTTCCCGGGCCTCGATGGCGACGATCCGCCCCGCGGTCTCGGCCTTGAGCTGCACTTTGCGGGATGCATCGGTGCGCCCGAGGATGACCAGCTGGTTGGCGCGCAGCTCGCCGACCAGGTTCTTGACCCGGACCTGGGGCGGCGGGGCGGCCTTCGGTTCCGCTTGAACGTCGGCGGGCGGGCTCGCGGTCCCGGCTTCCCGCGGCGCCTCGGTGCCGAACTGGCCGGACAGGATCCAGCCGCCGACAGCGACGGCCAGAATGCCCGCAAGGACATAGGATTTCTTCATTCGGCCCCTCCAACGGCCCGCCGCGGCAGCGCTTCGGCTTCCCCGGTCGTCTCCAGAAACGCGTCTCCATGCTCTTCCAGGTAGCCGACCACCGCCTCGTAAATGGCGACGCCCAGTCCGTGCACGAAACGCCGCTCGTCATGAACGTTTTCCATGTCGAGCTCCTTAAGCGCCGCCAATGCCTGGCGGTAACGGTTCAAATAATCCTCAAACACCCAATGCTTTTGGCCGCCTTCCAGCATGTAGCCGAAATACATGGTGACCAGCGCGTCGGACCTTACACGGTCCCTGCCCGGCGGTATGTGAAGCGCTTCACGGAGCGCGTCCAGGCCCGCATCGGTAATGGTGTAGATCTTCTTTGCCGGACGTCCGTCCTGCTCGACCTCGCGGCAGGTGGCGAAGCCGCCCGCCAGCAGTCCGCCGAGCGCCGGATAGATCGAGCCGTAGCCGGCGTCGTAGAAGTGGCTGAACGGCCCTTCCTCGAACATCTTCTTGATCTCGTAGCCGCTCGCCTCTCCGAGGCTGAGCACGCCGAGACAGATTGTCTTGATATCCATGATAACCCGCTTGGGTTGCTATCGGTCCAGGCGGGCGGAATATATCGAACCGATATAACAGTCAAACGAAATTATATCGGTCCGATATAGGCAATTTCCGCTGATCTTATGGAAGGTCCAGACGCCGAGGCAGGTCCGTCTCAGGCCGGATCGTCGAGTTCCGGATAGTGACGAAAGATACCGAGCTTGTTGAACGGAATGCGCCGCTCGGACGCCAGGCAGGCGGCGATGTTCGGTCTCCGAGCCATTCGCCGCCGGCGTCCGCGTTCCGGGTCAGCGTACGTTCGAAACAGCCGAAATACTCCGGAACGCGAGAGCGGACGTTGAGCTGGCCGCTTCGTGACCCAAAGCGGACGTCAATTTCCCGTTACGCTCACCTGCCACGTGCCCTGGTTCGCATCGATCCAGGACTTGAAGAAGTCCTCCAACGTTTCGCGTTCGATTTGATGGGTGATGAAAACGAGGCGCGTACGTTCGTCCGCGTCCGGCCAGGCGTCCAACCAGACCGGTTCGTGAAAGACGTGCTGGACTCCGTGAATGACGAGCGGCCGGCCCGGGTGATCGACGGTGCTTATAATGCCCTTGATCCGCAGGAGATGCGCGCCTTGGATCATTGTCAACGTTTCGAGCGCGCTACCGAAGACTTCAAACGCCATCGGTTCGTCGAAGGTCAGGGTGAACGCCCGGATGTCCGGGCCATGGCGCGTGACGTCATGAGGATCCTGGTCCCTGGCATGATGGTGGGCATGATGGTGGGCATGATGGTGGGCATGATGGTGCCCGTGGCCGTGATGGTGGTGATCGCCGTGATCCAGCGCGGCTTCGGCCCTCAGCCAATTGAGTACGTCCATGCTCTTGGTTTCGGGATCGTACAGGAACGTATCGAAGAGACGGCCTGGATCGAATGCGGGATCGTGACGCTCGAGGATCGGAGCGCCCGGATTGAGGGCGCGGAGCCTCCTTCTCAGGGTTTCCACATCTCGTCGGGAAGACGGACCCGCGGTCATGTCCGTTTTGGTAACGACCAGCCGGTCGGCGACCGCGGCCTGCTTCATGCACTCGGGGTACGCATCGAGTGTCGCCTCGCCGTTGATGGCGTCGATGGTGGTGACGATTCCGCCCAGCATGTAACGGCGGTCAAGCCCCGGGTCGCTCATGAGCGTATGGATCACGGGCGCCGGATCGGCGAGCCCGGTAGATTCAACGACCAAGCGCCTGAACGCCGGAATCTCACCCCTGCTCCGGCGCCCGTGGAGCATCATGAGCGTTTCACGGATATCGCCGCGAATCGTGCAGCACAGGCAGCCCGACGTCATCTCGATCATCTGTTCGTCCGTATGTTCGATCAGGAAACCGTCGAGGCCGATCTCACCAAACTCGTTAACGACCACGGCGGTGTCGCTGAAGCGGGGATCGCCCAAAATCTGCGTCAGAAGCGTCGATTTGCCGCTTCCGAGAAAACCGGTCAGCAATGTAACGGGGATATTACTCATTCCCACCCTGTTGAAATTGGATTGGCCGCCCGGCGGCGGCGTCCGTCAAAATCCACATATGAGGCCGCGGTCCGCTCCCAGCATCTCACGAGCATTACTCAGTCTTCGACAGGGGAAAGCCAGGTGAGGGAGGAATGCTGCAACGAGATGAGCACGCGTCCCTCCAGCTTGTGATAAGCGAACGTATAGTCGGCGAGGGTCGCGTCGCCGTCGCCCTCGATGAAGGTGTATTGCCCCATATCCATGCAGCCCAGCCCTCCCGCCATCAGGACCGGACCGGCGGCGCTCCGGAAGTCGACCTGTTTCCAGCCTCGATTGAGAAAACCATGGTCATGGGGATAGTTCGGATCACCGCCGACGAAGTATGACCGCGCCCCTTCGCGGTCGAGCCGAATGACGTCCGTCAAAGTCGGCTTGAAAAGGAGGGGTTCATCCGGCGTGCCGAAGTCGTAGAGGTCCAGGAGACCGTCGACGTCACGCTCGACCACGCACTTCGCCCAGGCACGCTGCGCGGCGGCGACCTCGGCCTTGGTCATTGGTTCAAAGGTGCGCTCAGAGATTTTCCTGTCTCCTCTTTGGTTGGCTGCCCGCAACCGTACCGGAAATCATCGACTCCGCGGCCAGCGCTGACCCTATTCTCGGCCGCCAAACCGGTCTACGCTCAAACTCCGCGCGCCGTCAGCGCCCGGTCGATCAGGGGCAAACGGCTCTTGTCACACATTAATGCAACGTTATAACGTTGCAAATTTGAGACGCAAGAAGGGATAAGTCCATGACGCTCCCATCTGTTCAGCCCCGGCCCTGCACCGATCCCAACTGTCGCGGGCGGCATGCGCCGACGGAACGGGTTGCGCTGGCGGAGTCTATCTGTGGCGCGCGGGGGACGCGGCTGACGGCGCTCAGACGCCAGATCCTGGAGCTACTCTGGGAGAGCGGTCGCCCGACGGGCGCCTATGAACTGATTGAAACCCTCAAGCTTCGGGACTCCCGCCCGGTCGGGCCGCCCACTGTGTACCGGGCGCTCGAGTTCCTGATCTCCCAGGGTCTCGTCTCGAAGATCCAAAGCCGGAACGCTTACGCCCCCTGCGTGCATCCGGAGCGCCGGAATGATTGCTTGTTCTTCATCTGCAGCAATTGCGGGGCATCGGTCGAGATGGAGGACCCGCGGGTCGAGCGGTTACTCGCCGAGGATGCCACCGCCCTGGGGTTCCGCGTGACGCAACGCATGGTCGAGGTGGAAGGCATCTGCGCCGGTTGTATCGCAATTGGCGCAGCTTGAACGGCTTCAAAGATTGAAGGAGGAGAAATCCATGAATCAGATTCCCGTTACCGTTCTGACCGGCTATCTCGGCGCCGGCAAGACAACGCTTCTGAACCGCATCCTGACCGAGGAGCACGACAAGAAATACGCCGTGGTTGTCAACGAGTTCGGCGAAATCGGCATCGACAACGACCTCGTGGTCAACGCCGACGAGGAAGTGTTCGAAATGAACAACGGTTGCATCTGCTGCACCGTACGCGGGGATTTGATCCGCATCCTTGGCGGCTTGATGAAACGGCAGGACAACTTCGATGGAATCCTCATCGAGACCACGGGCCTAGCCGACCCCGCACCGGTCGCCCAGACCTTCTTCGTCGACGAAGACGTTCAACGACGGACTTGGCTCGATTCGATCGTAACGGTGGTCGACGCCCGCCATGTCGTCCAGCGGCTGGAAGACAGCCATGAGGCGCTGGAACAGATTGCCTTTGCCGACGTCATCCTTCTCAACAAGACGGATCTTGTGCCAGCCGATGAACTGGCGCAGGTGGAAACCCGCATCCGCTCGATCAACGCGACGACGGTTATCCATCGCACGGAGCGATGCGAGGTGGGGCTCGACACGGTTCTGGGGCGCCGAGCCTTCGACCTCGATCGCATCTTGGAGATCGAGCCGGACTTTCTTTCAGAAGACGATCATGAACACGACGACGCCGTGACGAGCATCTGCGTGCGCACCGACCGGCCCTTGGACGGAGCCCGCCTCACACGGTGGTTGCAGCGCCTGCTTGTCGAGCGCGGTCAAGACCTTCTGCGAACCAAGGGCATCCTGTCGATCGCCGGCCAGGACAAGCAGTATGTCGTCCAGGCGGTCCATATGCTGATGGAAGCTAGTTTCACGAAGCCGTGGAGCCCAAACGAGACCCGGGAGAGCCGCCTGGTCTTCATCGGTCGAAACATCGATGAGTTGGAACTGCGTCAGCAGTTCGATGCCTGCATCGCGTGAGTTTGTCCGCCGAACAGGGCAGGACGTCGCTGCTTGACCGCATCGGCACCGGCCGGAATCTCGACGCCTATGTGGTGGGCGTTGCGTTCCTTGAGCGGGGATTGCTCGCGGCTGCACTCGGGGACGGCCGGGTCGCGTTCATCGACAGCGAGAACGAGACTCCTCCGTCCTTCGTTTCGGTGCATGGCGGGGCTTGTCTTTCTCTGGCCGCCGACTCGGGGGAGCGGCGCGTTCTGACAGGCGGAGACGACGCTCGGCTGGTGAGCACCGATACCGACGGCGCGACCACCGAAGTTGCGGCCATTGAGGGGCGATGGGTCGAGCCGATTGCCGTCAGCAGGGCATCCGGACTATGCGCCGCGGTCTTCGGCAAGACAGTTTCCCTTTTCGCGCAGGATGGAGGAGCGGTTGAAAAGTTCGATCATGCAAACACGGTCGGCGGTCTGGCATTCGATCCGAAAGGACGACGGATCGCCGCCGCGCACTATGGCGGAATCAGCCTCTGGTGGGCGAAGCCCGGCACGCAGGAGCCTAAACGGCTCAACTGGTCGGGCTCGCATCTTAATCTGACCTGGAGCCCGGACGGGAAGCACGTCGTCACGGCAATGCAGGAGAACGAGCTGCACGGTTGGCGCGTCGCCGACGGCGCCGATATGCGGATGTCCGGCTACCCGACGAAGGTCAAGTCGATGAGCTGGCTGCCGAAGGGAAGGTATCTGGCGACCGGCGGCGCGGACTCCGTCGTCTGCTGGCCTTTCCACGGCAAGGGCGGCCCGATGGGTAAGGAACCGCTCAACCTCGGGTGGGGCTTCGAGGGTGTGGTGACGGTAGTGGCCGCCCACCCCCGGCATGACGTGGTCGCCGCCGGATACGAGGACGGCGCCGCCATCCTCGTGCAGATCGGCCGCTTTGAACCGGTTCTGGTCAAGCCACCGGGCAAGGGCGCCGTGACCGCGCTCGCCTGGTCGTCGGACGGACGGCATCTCGCTCTCGGTACCGAGAGCGGCTTTGTCGGTCGAATAGGCCTTTCCGACTGGCGGGCTCCATCGTGACACGACTTGGTGAAGCGGTGAAGGAGATGGGCGAAGCGTGCGCTCGGTTTGCGACCAAGTACTTGTAAAGACGCTTCCTTGCCGTCCGATTATTCCCTTCTTCCCGGAACTCAGGCGGACAGCTTTCCTAACTGTCCGTCTGGTTCCGGCTAAAGGGGCAAGGTCATTTCAGCGCCATTAATTTAGATGGCCGAGGCAGGTCCGTCTCAGGCCGGATCGTCGAGTTCCGGATAGTGACGAAAGATACCGCGCTTGTTGAACGGAATGCGCCGCTCGGACGCGATGTAGGCGGCGATGTTGGGTCTCTTGGCCACCCGGTCATGCAGCGAAAATATTCCCGGATAGTCGTCGCGCAGCGCGGCAATTCTCCTGGGGAACGCATATTCGAGCCCCGCGACCACCTGAAACAGCGACAGATCCGCGTGTGAACAATCGGCGCCGACGAGCCATTCGCCGCCGGCCTCCGTGTTCTGCGCCAGCGTCCGTTCGAAATAGCCGAAGTACTTGGTCACGCGCTCGCTCCGGAACGCGGCCGCGCGTTTCAGCGCTTCCGCCTGTTGGTCCTCGTAATGCAATGAATTGGCAATCGGATGATGGACGTCGTGGGCTTCCATCACGATGTCGGTGATCGTGTGCTGCAGATGCCGCGCCCGCCACTTCGCATCCCCGTCCGGGGCGAGCCCATGGCGCTCGCCGAGATAAGCGCAGATGGCCGGGGTCTGGCTGAGATACAGCTCGCCGTGCTGCAGGATCGGCGGGGCGAAGACCGGCGTCCCGAGATCGTCGCGCTCCAAAAACGCCCGTACCGACGGTATGCCGCCCCCTTCCTCCTCCGGAAGTCTCGCGACGTCCGTATAGGCCGCGCCGGCGTCTTCGAGCACAAGGCGCACGAACTCCCCGCGCCCCTGGATCACGGGCCAGTAGTACAACCGGTATTCAACGTCTTCCATGTTTGTCGGCATGTCTGTCACTAAGCCTTTTTTCCGATGATCAGGTCAACCAGGATGATAGGCGGTCAATAGTTGTCCTTGCGCTTTCGGGTCTCGGCGAATACCGCCGTCCGGGCACTAGTCGTGGCCAAATGTCTCGGGAATGTCCAGCCCCATTACCGCGGCCCGCCCGTTCCGTGAACACTCGGCGGCGGCGGGGGCGCGGCCATCGCATCGTGCCGCCCACAGGGATGGCCGCCCTCACCGGTATATTGTGCCTGATCCCTTGGTTCGCTACCTTGCCCTTCCCGTTTTCCTCCAGCCCGTAAATCCGGCGCACTTTTCTTTGTCCATCGACTGCCGCAAGCGAAACGTGAGTGCCCGGGCTGTTCAAATACCCGAAACCAATAATCCAACGGAGAGATCAGACCATGCGCACGCCACGCCTCGACCGCGACCGCCAACAATGGATTTTCGATTACATCGTCCAGCAATCCGGGCGGGTCTTTCACTGGGATGAGCCGGGACGGCAGGTTCCCGCCAGCGTCAAAAGCCACGCGCAGATCTCCAAACATTTGGGGCGGATGGGCCAGCGGTTCGAGCGGGTGGCCGCCGAAGAGGAGGCGGCGGGCCATTCGGCGACGGCCTTCGAGCTTTACTACAAGGCCTCGGCCACTTTCGCCGCGGCCCAGCACCCCGTGCTCGAAACCAATGACGAGAAGCGCTACCTGCACGGACGCTGCCTTGCCAACTACGAAAAGGTGATCGAGCACGCGCCCCACAAGATTGAAAGGCTGGAAATTCCGTTCGAGGGCGTGGAACTGCAGTGCAATTTCCACCTGATGCCGGGAAAGGCCAGGGCGCCGCTGGTCATCTTCATCCCCGGCTGCGACATGACCAAGGAGATCTATCCCGACCCCCGCATCATGCAGTCGCATTATCGCGGCATGCACATGCTTGTCATCGACGGTCCGGGACAAGGCACGTCCAACCTGCGCGGCACAAAACTGACGCCGGACAACTATGAGCGCGCGGTTCTCGCCATCGCGGAATACATGGCCAAGCGCGGCGAGGTGGATGAAGAGCAAATCGTCGTTTACGCCCTTTCCATGGGAGCGCACTGGGGATTCGAGGTCGCCGCCTCGGGTCACCCGCTGATCAAGGCGGTCGCCGGGGCGTGGACGTCCTTTCTCGACAAGTATTATATCCTCGACACCTTCTCGCCGCGGTACAAGCAGCTCTTCGGCTACCTGATGGGCGCCTCCAGCGAGGAGGAACTCGACGGCTGGGTCTCCAGGATGACCGTCGAGGGGCGCGAGGCTGAGATCAAGTGCCCGGTTCTGATGACGGTCGGCGAGTACGATTCCCGAAGCCCCATCGAACTGGTCTACAATTTCTTCGACAAGGTAGAGGCGCCGAAGGAATTGTGGGTCTACGAGGACACCTATCACCAGGCACGCATGTTCGGCGACGACCAGGCGCGCCACGACCAACATATGATGTGCCACGATTGGCTGGTCGATGCGTTGAACGGGAAATACGGCGCCGGCTACGAGCGGAAGACGTATCTGCGTACCGGCGGCGGCGGCCCCAACGGCTCACAGGGCGAGGGACAGGACGCGCTGCACTGGTGGGAGTAGCGTACCCGCCGAGCCATCTGGATTGTGCGCCGCCACACGGGCCTACATGGACCTACAGGGGCCTACATCGGCCAGAGGGCGGTTCCCGGATGGAACTGGGACCAGGCGAACCAGAACGCCTGGTGGCTGCCGAGATCGGAACCGTCGGCGCCGACCGCCTTGATGCCGCCGGCCTCGAGCCGCAGGCGAACGTTCTCGAAAGCGATCTCGTCGCCGTTTTTCAGCGCCAGAAACGCCTTGCTCCGCTGGAACGCCACCGGCTTGCCCGACGCGGTGACGACGCCGATGATGTCTTCGTGAACCGGCAGGCGCGGGTCCACGTCACCAACCGGAAATATGGGGCCGTTGGCGTCCCGGCCGTTGCGGAAATCGAAATCGCGGCCGAGCGCCAGTTCCTCGACCAGCACGGTCGTCCCGGGGTGGAGTTTCTTCCATCGGCCCCAATCGGTGGTGACGACCGTGGCCTGCTGGAGCCTGAGTTTCTTCTCCGCCAGCGGCCCGGTCACCGCCGTGCCCAGAAACGTATCGAACACCGAAAACGTCTTGACGTCGTACATCACCTTGTTGGACCGGATCAGCAGCCCCGACGTGCGCAGGATGGGCCGTTCGATCCCTCCGGGGAGCCGGTCGGTGAAGTAGGCCTGCGCGGATGCGCAGAGGGTGCAGTAGGGAATGCCCAGGTGCCTGCCGCCCAAGGTGTCGTTGACCATCTCGCGCACTTCCATGATGCGGCGCGGATAGGCCCGGTACTCCCCGTTCACCCCGATCCCGAAGACGATGTCCCCGTCCTTGAGCCACGCCGCGTCCTTGGCGCTGCTCACCTTGGGATTGTCGGCGGCGGGAATGCAGTTGCACGGCTCGTCCGTCGTATCGTACGGGCGGTCGTCGATCAGCACGCCGCCCCACGAAACGTGCCGCCAGTCGATATCGCCTTCGACGAAAATCTTGTCCCAGCCGGGCACCAGGGTCGTGAATATGGCGCGCTTTACCCGGAGGTAATCGGGGGGCGCCGGAATGTCCCACGCAATGAGATGATCGGTGACCGTCCCCCAATGATTGCCGACCGGCGAGCCGATCCCCAGCAGCCTGGCGGCGGCGTAGCTCAATTCATCGTTCAGGCCGCGGGAAGTGATGAAGCGCATCAGATCGGCGATCAGCCAGGCGATGCGGGGGTCCTTCCCTTCGACGATTTGTTCCAGCGCCGCCGATTGATCGCTGTCCCACCTCTCGTTGGCCATGGCGTCGATAAAGGCCACCTTCACCGCTGAGCGCAGGGCATCGGACAGCGGGCCGTCGGGGACCGCGGGCGGGTTGCCGAACTTCTCGATGACATGGTCCGGTAGGGGCTCCCTGTCCTGGGCCCGCGGCGCGCCGGACCCGTCCCCAGGCCAGGGCCCAGGCCAGTCCCCAGGCCAAGTCAATGAAAGCGCAACCAGAAACGCGCCGAGGACAATCCGAGGGGACAGGTTGCGTGCCGATGCCATGGCGGGGCCTTTTCCGTGGCTGTTCGACCTGTACGCAATAAAAAGTACGCAATGAAAGGAATGCGCCAGGCAGGAACATGACAAGGATATGACAGGGATATAATGTGGCCGTAACCCCATTTTATTCCAATCACGTTTTCTTCAACCGGCCGCCGGGGGCCGGTTTGCGCCCGGGAGGCCGCGCTCCATGTGCGGTTGTCAGGAACGGTTTTATATTTTACGGTTTTGTCCTGTAATTTGGAAACGGCGCGGCCGGAAAGGCCGCGGGAAGGAACCAAGCCATGACCTATAGCTTTGAGCAATTCTGTGCGGATAACCGGGCCGCCTATGACGGGACCGGCAAGGCCGACCTCGAGCAAATCCGCCTGAACCTCGAACGCTTGCTTCAAGAGAACCAGCCCTTCGTCGAGGAACATTGCGGGCCGGATGCCGATGGCGGCGTGGTGGAACTCTATCAGGACCCGGAGAAGGGATTTCTGGTCTATGCCCACGGCTACGCCGAGGGGAGGACCTCACCGCCCCATGATCACGGGGCATCCTGGGCGATTTACGGACAGGCCAAAAAGTTCACCGACATGACCGAGTGGGACCGCCTCGACGACAAATCCAAGGACGGCCACGCCGAGATCGAGTCGGCCAGGAAATACCGGCTCGAACCGGGCATGGCCGGCAAGTTCGGTCCCCATGAAATCCACCAGATTCATTTCGAAGCCGGCGCGCGCTTCGTCCGCGTCACGGGGGCCGATCTGTTCCAGGAGGAAACCCTGACCTATCAGCCGGATACCAATGGCGTGGTCGCCCGGACCGTCGGCTCGGCGGCCAGCGCCGGCGAGAATTTGACCAAAAGGCACATCGCCTAGATCGGCTCTAGACGCTGCGTCCTCCCTACGCGGGCAATGCGATCAGCAATGCCGATACGACGAACACGGAGGCGACGGTGCTCACGACGATGATGCTGGAGACCTGCGCCACGTAAATCTGCCGTTCCTGGGCAATGACGAAAGCGACGGCCGCCGTTGGCAGAGCCGACAGCAGGACGGCGGAGGATGCCCAGAAGGGTTCCATGTCGAAGACATAAGTCACGGCGATCCAGGTCAGCAGGGGATGCAGGCAGATTTTGATCGCCACGAAGGTGCCGATCTCACTCGGCCTCGCGCCAACCGTCCGGTTCACGAACGACATCCCGATCGCGAACAACGCCGCCGGCCCCGCGGCGGAACCCAGCAAATCCATGAACCGCGAGATCGGCGACGCCAGTTCGACGGCGTAGAAGCTGAACGGCAGTGCGATGATCGGCGCACTGACCAGGGGATTTTTTGCGAGCGCAAAGAGGATGTTCCAAATCGTCGGGAGAAGCGGCTTCCTCTCCCGTTTGTTCATCTCGAGAAGCGCGATGGTGCCGCCGACGAAAACAATGTTGACGGCGACGGTGGCGACGATGGCAGGCCCCACGTTCTCCGGTCCGAATGCCGTCAGGAAGAGCGGGATGCCGAGATAGCCGGTATTGGCGAAGACGCCCGTCAGCGCGGAGAGGCCGACCACGGGGAAACGCTGGCCGAACAAAAACCAACCCACGGCAATTGCGATGATGTAGGCGGCCAGCGACGCCCCCAGGATCGCGCCGATGAACGGCCAGTTGAGAACGACCGCGATCGGCGCCTCGGCGGTAAAGCTGAAGAGCAATGCCGGGAGAGCGAAATAGTAAACAAACCCGTTCAGCGCCCGAGCGGATTGAGGCCCCAGAAGCCCCGATCTGCCGGCCAGGTACCCGCACAATATCAGCGCGAATACGGGAAAGGATACGTCCAGGAGGATCAACAAAAGAGCAACTGGTCCTTTATGGAGATGGCCCGCAATATCTAATTACCAGCGCAGCTTCCCGAAGAAACCAGTTGGCGCGTGATGGTTCTATTGGGAAGCGTATCCGGCGTTTTGGAAGCCGTTTGCGCAACCCCCTCACCCTAACCCTCTCCCCCTTCGAAGGGGAGAGGGATGTGGAGGCTTGGTGAGCGAACAGCGAACCTAGCCGAAGCTGGGTGAGGGGGAATTTGTGTTGACGCCACGACAAGGAATCGACTCAAGCCAACCAAGGGAATCCCCTTTCAATTCACAATCGAGGCATCACACCCCAGCAGTCCGCGGCGGCGCATCCGGCGGCAGCCGTACTGTTTGCCCTATGGCGGGAGAATGGCTGGGGCGCAGGGATTTGAACCCCAATTTTCCGGGTCAGAGCCGGACGTAATAGCCATTATACGACGCCCCAGCAGGGGGCGTATGTTTACTCCAACCCGCCCCCCGAAAACAAGCCGTCTCAGAAGCCCGCATTTAAGCCGGTTGGGGGATAGGCCCCGGCCCCGATCCGGGCTATTCTCATGCAATACGAATACAAGGCTGAGACCGATGAATAACGGGGAGGACGGGGGAGCAAGCCGCCCGAATAAAAAGACCCGTGCCAAAAACAAGGCCAACGGGCCGGGCGGAACCGGACTGTATCGGCGGCGGCGCAAGCCGGCGAAAACCTATGGTGCGCTCGATCTCGGCACCAACAACTGCCGGCTGCTGATCGCCAAACCGACCATCGACGGCTTCCGGGTGGTGACCTCTTTTTCGCGGATCGTGCGCCTCGGCGAAGGAATGGCCGAGGATGACCGGTTGTGCGAGGACGCCATGGACCGGACGATCGAGGCGCTCGGCGTATGCGCCAAGAAGCTCGAACAGTTCGACGTCGCCCGTACCCGCAACATCGCCACCGAAGCCTGCCGGCGGGCGGTCAACTGCGAGGACTTCATCGAACGCATCGAGAGCCGGACCGGGCTGAGGCTGGAAACCATCTCTTCCCGGGAAGAGGCGCGGCTGGCGCTGGCCGGCTGCAAAAGCCTGCTTGCCGACGATCCGCCCCACGCCCTGGTGTTCGATATCGGCGGCGGCTCCACCGAACTGGTCTGGGCGGTGCGGGACGGCGACGACGGATTCAGGATCGCCGATACCTTGTCCCTTCCCATCGGGGTGGTGACCCTGTCGGAGATTTGCGGCACCGGCGAAGTATCCCGGGACGCGTATGAAAACATGGTCGAAACCGTGACCCGGCACCTTCCCGTTTTCTGCCGGCGCAACCGCATCGCCAGCCGGGTCGGCCAGGGCCGGGTGCAGATGCTCGGGACCTCGGGGACCGTGACCACGCTGGGCGCCGTGCATCTGGAGCTCCCCCGCTACTCCCGATCCCACATCGACGGCCTGCACATCGATTTCGGCGCCCTCGAGCGCGCCTCGGACCGGCTGACCGGCATGGATTATGACGGCCGCGCCGCCATCCCGTGCATCGGGCACGAGCGCGCCGAACTGGTGGTGCCGGGCTGCGCCATTCTCGAAGCCATCTGCCGGTGCTGGCCGGTGGGATCGCTGCGGATCGCCGACCGGGGCCTGCGCGAGGGCATCCTCCTCGAACTGATGGCGATGGACCGGGTCGCCGCCGCCCAACCCGCCGCCTGAGCGCCGGTCATGGCGAAAGGACGCGGGCGGAAGCGCCAATCCAATCGCATGGCCGGGCGCGATCTCACGGTCCGGGTGAAGACCGCCAAGGGGCGCAAATCCTCCTCCACCCGCTGGCTTCGGCGCCAGCTCAACGACCCCTACGTGGCGCAGGCCCGGCGGGACGGATACCGCTCGCGGGCGGCCTACAAGCTCCTGGAGCTGAACGACCGGTTCGACCTTCTCCGCAAGGGAATGCGGGTGCTCGATCTGGGCGCGGCGCCGGGGGGCTGGACCCAGGTGGCGGTCGCCGAGACCGGGGGCGAGATCGTCGCCCTCGATATTCTGGAAATGGAGGACGTTCCCGGCGCCGCCGTCCTTCATGGCGACATCCATGACGGGGACGCGCCGGCGAGGATCACCGGGGCCCTGGGCGGCAAGGCGGATCTGGTGCTGAGCGACATGGCGCCGCCGCTCTCCGGCCACGCCAAAACCGACCATTTGCGGACCCTGGCGCTGGTCGAGGCGGCCTACGATCTGGCGCTCGGCGTCCTGGCGCCGGGCGGCGGGTTCGTCGCCAAGGTCTTTCAGGGCGGCACGGAGGCCCGGCTGCTGGCCGACATGAAGCGGCGCTTCGCCTCGGTCCGCCACGCCAAGCCGCCGGCAAGCCGCGCCGAATCGGCGGAGATCTACGTCGTCGCCACCGGCTTCCGGGAGGCCTGACGTCCCTCTAACCCGTTGAGGCGATTGGCGTTGCCGGGTCGTGTCCTGGCGGCTTGGTTTTGCCTCCCATCTGTGTATGATCGGGCGCCAACTCTGATACGGAGATGGCATGAATATCCCCGACGGTCTGACCTTCGACGACATCCTGCTGGAACCAGCGGCCTCCGATGTCCTGCCGTCCGAAACCGACACCGCCACCCGTCTGACCAACGCCATCGATCTCGGCATTCCGCTGGTGTCCGCCGCCATGGACACGGTGACCGAAAGCGCGCTCGCCATCGCCATGGCCCAGGCCGGCGGCATCGGCGTCATCCACAAGAACCTGGAGCCCAACGAGCAGGCCGCCGAGGTCCGCAAGGTGAAGAAGTTCGAAAGCGGCATGGTGGTCGACCCCATGACCATCCGCCCCGACGCCACCCTCGCCGACGCCCTCGACCTGATGGAGCGGCACAGGATTTCCGGCATTCCGGTGGTCGAGAACGGCAACGGCAAGCTGGTGGGCATCATCACCAACCGGGACGTCCGGTTCGCCAACGATCCCAAGCAGCCGGTGAGCGAGCTGATGACCGCGCATACCGCCGGCCGGCCGCTGATCACCGTCGAGGAAGGCGTCGCGGCGGAGGAGGCCAAGCGGCTTTTGCACCAGCACCGGATCGAAAAGCTGATCGTCGTCGACGGTGCGTTCCGCTGCATCGGCCTGATCACCGTGAAGGACATGGAAAAGGCGCAGAAGTTCCCGGACGCCTGCAAGGACGAGAAAGGCCGGCTGAGGGCCGCCGCCGCGACCGGGGTCGGCGAGGCGGGTCTCGCCCGCGCCGAGGCCCTGCTGGATTCGGAGGTCGATGTCATCGTCGTCGACACCGCCCACGGACATTCGGCCGGCGTCCTGGACGCGGTCAGCCGGATCAAGAAGTTGAGCAACTACGTTCAGGTGGTCGCCGGCAATATCGCCACCAGGGACGGCGCCAAGGCGCTGATCGACGCCGGCGCCGACTGCGTCAAGATCGGCATCGGTCCCGGCACCATCTGCACCACGCGCATGATCGCCGGCGTCGGCATGCCGCAGTTCACCGCCGTCCTGGAATCGGCCGAGGAATGCCACAAGGCGGGCGTGCCCTGCATCGCCGACGGCGGCATCAAATATTCGGGCGACGTGGCCAAGGCCATCGCCGCCGGCGCCGACTGCGTGATGATCGGCTCGCTGCTGGCGGGCACCGAGGAAAGCCCGGGCGAGGTGTTCCTCTATCAGGGCCGCTCCTACAAGGCCTATCGCGGGATGGGCTCCATCGGCGCCATGGCCCGGGGGTCGGCCGACCGGTACTTCCAGCAGGAGGTGTCCGACAGCCTGAAACTGGTCCCCGAAGGCGTCGAGGGCCGCGTGCCGTTCAAAGGTCCGGCCGCCCACGTCATCCACCAGCTTGTGGGCGGGCTCAGATCTTCCATGGGCTATACCGGCAAGGCGGCCATCGCCGACATGCAGGGCAACTGCAATTTCCGGCGGATCACCGCCGCGGGCCTGCGCGAAAGCCATGTGCACGATGTCACCATCACCCGTGAAGCGCCCAATTACCGCGTCGACAACTAGTCCCCGCGCCGGACGGGCGCGCGCGCCCCGATGACCCCCGGCGCCCGGATCGCCGCGGCGATCGAGATCATCGACCTGTTGGACGAGACCGGGGCGCCCGCCGACAATGCCATCGAGCGTTATTTCCGCAGGCGGCGCTACGCCGGCTCCAAGGACCGCCGCGCCGTCACCGAGCGCGTCTTCGGCATCGTCCGCCGCCGGGCGCGGCTCGACTGGTGGATGCTGCGGGTCCAGGACAACCGCAAGCCCGACGGGCGGCGGCGCGCGCTGGCCGACCTGGCGCTCGCGGACGGCCTCGCCGGAAAGGACATCGAAAACCTGTTCGACGGCGCCGGCTACGCGCCCAAGGCGCTGACGGCGGAGGAAACCGAGCTGGTGGACGCGCTCACCGGCGAGAACCTCGACCACGCCGATCAGCCCGCCTGGGTGGCCCACGAATTCCCCTCCTGGCTCGAGCGGCCGCTCACCGATCTGCTGAACAGCCGCTTGCCCGAGGAAATGGACGCCTTCAACACCGCCGCCCCCCTCGATCTCCGGGTAAACACCCTCAAGGGGGACTGCGCCCGGGCCCTCGAGGTGCTGGGGAACGATCGCATCGAAGCCGAACCGACGGCGCTCTCCCCCATCGGCCTGCGCATCCAGGGCCGGGTCAACCTTCAGGCAACCGCCGCCTATAGGGGCGGGTTCGTCGAGGTGCAGGACGAGGGCTCGCAGATCATCGCCCTGCTGGTCGGCGCCGGAAAGGGCATGAAGGTGGCCGATTTCTGCGCCGGCGCCGGCGGCAAGACGCTGGCCATCGCGGCCGAGATGAAGGACGAGGGCGAGATTACCGCCTGCGACATCGACCCCAGGCGCCTGGGCGCGCTGAAACCCAGGCTGAAGCGCGCCGAATGCAGAAGCATCGAGACCCGGGTGCTGGTGCCCGGCGGCGACATGTGGGTCTACGACAACGAGGGCGCCATGGACCGGGTGCTCGTCGACGCGCCGTGCTCGGGCACCGGGCGCTGGCGGCGGCGGCCCGACGCCCGCTGGCGGCTGACCGGCCGGGAGCTGCGCGACCTCGCCAAGGACCAGCGGCGCATCCTCCACGAAGCCTGCCGGCTGGTGAAGCCGGGCGGGCGGCTGATTTACGCCACCTGCTCCATCCTGGCCGAAGAGAACGAACGCCAGATCGAAGACTTCCTCGAATGGTTCGGCGGCTTCCGGGTAATCCCGGTGACACGGGTGTGGGAGGAAACCATCGGCGGCGCCTGTCCGGCCGACCCGGCGCGGGACGGGGATTTCCTGCGCCTCACCCCGCACCGTCACGGCACCGACGGGTTTTTCGTCGCGGTGCTGGAAAAGCGGGCCTGATGGCGTCCCGCTTCCGCCGCGCCACCCCGGACGATGCGCCGGCCATCGCGGGGGTCTACGTGGAAACCTGGCGGACCACCTACGCGGGATCGGTGCCGGACAAGGTGCTGCTGGAGATGTCGCCGGAAATCCAGGCGGTCAGGTGGGCCAGGGCGATTAACAGGGCGATCAAAAAAAAGGGCGCCGAAATCATCGTCGTCGCCGAGGACCGCGCCGAGGGCGTCATCGGGGTCGGGAGCTGCGGGCCCAACCGCCAGCGCCGCTCCAACTTCGCCGGCGAGGTCTATACCCTCTACGTCCACCCGGACTTCCAGGAGCAGGGCAACGGCCGGGGCCTGCTGCTGCGCCTGTTCGAGGAACTGTCCGGCGCCGGCCTCAATTCGGCGGTCATCTGGGTGCTGGCCGCCAACCCGAGCCGCTACTTCTACGAGGCCATGGGCGGGCGGCGGGAAGGCGAGCGGGTCGAGCGCCTGTGGGGGGCCGATCTCAAGGAAACCGGCTACGGCTGGCCCGACCTGACAAAAGCCATTGAGGCGTTGGGCGACTCCCCTTAAGAGACATTGAGCATGACGGCGACCACGTCCGACAAGATTCTGATCATCGATTTCGGCTCCCAGGTGACCCAGCTGATCGCCCGGCGGGTCCGGGAATCGGGGGTCTATTCCGAAATCCACCCGTTCAACCGGGTGACGGCCGAAAGCCTCGAGGCCTTCGATCCCCGGGCCATCATTCTCTCGGGCGGCCCGGCCAGCGTCCATGAAACCGGGACGCCCGAGGCCCCGGCGGAGGTGTATTCGGCGGGCGTGCCGGTCCTCGGCATCTGCTACGGCGAGCAGACCATGGTCGCCCAGATGGGCGGCGAGGTGCGCGCTTCGGACCACCGGGAGTTCGGCCGCGCCATGGTCGACGTGACCGGCGATTGCGCGCTGTTCGACGGCGTCTGGTCGAAGGGCGAGACCCACCAGGTGTGGATGAGCCACGGCGACCGGGTCGATACCATCCCCGACGGGTTCCGGGTGGTGGCCAGGAACGACACCGCGCCCTTCGCGGCCATCGCCGACGATGAGCGCGAATTCTACGGCGTCCAGTTCCACCCCGAGGTCATCCACACCCCGGACGGGGCCAAGCTGCTGGCCAACTTCACCCATCGGGTGGCGGGCTGTTCCGGCGAGTGGACCATGGCCCACTTCAAGACCCAGGCCATCGAGGACGCCCGGGCGCAGGTGGGCGCCGGCAAGGTGATCCTCGGCCTCTCGGGCGGGGTGGATTCGTCCGTCGTGGCCGTGCTGCTCCACGAGGCCATCGGCGACCAGTTGACCTGCGTGTTCGTCGATACCGGGCTGATGCGGATGAACGAGGCCGAGCAAGTGGTGGGCCTGTTCCGGGACCACTACAACATCCCCCTGGTCCACAGGGACGCCGCCGGTCTGTTCCTGGACAAGCTCGACGGCATCGCCGATCCGGAGCGCAAACGCAAGATCATCGGCGCCACGTTCATCGACGTCTTCGAGGAAGAGGCGAACAAGATCGGCGGCGCCGAGTTCCTCGGCCAGGGCACCCTCTATCCCGATGTCATCGAGAGCGTTTCGTTCCACGGCGGGCCGTCCGTCACCATCAAATCCCACCACAATGTGGGCGGCCTGCCGGAACGGATGAACATGAAGCTGGTGGAGCCCTTGCGGACCCTGTTCAAGGACGAGGTCCGGGAGCTGGGCCGCGAGCTCGGCCTGCCGGAGAGCTTCGTCGGCCGCCACCCCTTCCCCGGCCCAGGCCTCGCCATCCGCATCCCCGGCGGGATCACCCGGGAGAAGCTGGAGATCCTCCGCAAGGCCGACGCCATCTACCTGGACGAGATCCGGAGCGCCGGGCTTTACGACGCCATCTGGCAGGCCTTCGCCGTCCTGCTGCCCGTGCAGACCGTCGGCGTCATGGGGGATGCCCGGACCTACGACTACGTGTGCGGGCTGCGGGCGGTCACGTCCACCGACGGCATGACCGCGGACTTCTTCCACTTCGATCAGGAATTTCTAGGCTCCGTGGCCACCCGGATCATCAACGAGGTGAAGGGCATCAACCGGGTGGTCTATGACGTCACCTCGAAGCCGCCGGGCACCATCGAGTGGGAGTAGGCTGATCTAAGCTCCTCCACTCGTCTCGGTTTGTCTGGTAAACTCAAAGTGGTACCTGCTATGGCCACCATTACTTGTGGAGCTGATTGAACAATGCCGCTGCTGGACCTTTGGGCCACTAATCCCGATGTAATAGAGGACATGTCCATTGAACAGGTCGTCTCAACCGCAGGGGATGGCACGCTACGAGACGACAACGAGAGTTCTCGAGAACTGAGGCAATATCTCGGGCAAGTCAGTAGTGAACTGCTTAACGGGTATGTCGAGCACTGCCTCACCAGTTCCTTTTCAAACAGCGGATTTGTGCTGCAGGATTTAGTGAACGAGTTAGGTCGGCGGCTCGAGTACGAAGTGAGCGATGGCAGATATAGAGGGACGCCTAACCAAATCGGAAACGATGGCCTTTGGCGCGATCCTGCCGGACATGCCATTATTGTAGAAGTAAAAACCTCGGACATGGCGTAATTCCGGCGTTCACTCCCCTGGGCCTATGATGCGGGGTCGTGGGCGCCGCGCCCCGTTAGGCTAAGCAAGGAGAGTGACCATGGGTGAGTACGTTGGCTTTGATGTTTCGAAGGAAGAGACAGCATTTTGCGTGAAGGACGGTGCAGGAGAGATTTTGGCGCAAGGCAAGGCGGAGACCGACCCTCGGGCGTTGTTTGAGGTGTTGAAGGAGCATTGTCTGTGTCCGGATCGGATTGTTCTGGAGACCGGGACACTGTCGGGCTGGCTGGCACGGAGTCTGGACGAGATGGGGATTGCGGTGGAAGTGATCGATGCCCGCCAGGCCCATGCGGTGATGCGTCTTCAACACAACAAGACCGATGCCAAGGACGCCGAGCTTCTGGCGGAGATCGCGCGCACCGGCTTCTGCCGCCCTGTATCGGTGAAGAGCGAGTTGGCCCAGGAGAGTCGGGTTCTGCTCAAGGCTCGGTCTCACCTGGTGCGCCAGCGCCGCGATACTCACAACACGATCCGGGGTCTTCTTGCCTCGTTGGGGATCCGTTTTCCCAAGGGCACGAGCAAGCTGCTCCGCGGAGTGCGCGCGCAGCTCGAGGACCGTCCCGAGCTACGCCCGGCGATTGCGCCGTTGCTGTCCTCGCTCACGGCGCTGGACAGCACGATTGCGGAGCTGGATGAGGCGGTCGCTGCGCGCGTCAAGGACGATCCGGCCTGCCGCCTGCTGATGACCGTGCCCGGAGTCGGACCGCTCACGGCGCTGGCCTATGTGAGTACCATCGGCGACGCCGGGCGCTTCGCCCGATCGCGCAGCTTGGGCGCTTATCTCGGGCTGACCTCCAGACGTTGGCAATCGGGCGAGATGGATTACAGCGGGTGCATCTCCAAGCACGGCGACGCGATGCTGCGCAGCTTATTGTACGAGGCCGCCAACAGCCTGCTTGTGGTGGTGCGCCGGGCCCATCCGCTCAAGGACTGGGCGCGGCGGATCAAAAAGCGGACCAGCCACAAGAAGGCCTGCGTGGCCCTGGCGCGCAAGCTTGCGGTGATCCTCCATCGCATGTTGATCACTGGCGAGCCGTTCCGCTGGCCGGCCCGAGAGATTCAGGCGGCATGAGTGAGAGAACGGACTGCGTAGACGACGGTAACGAGCACGAGGAGACAACATAGTTCCGCACGAGCGGAAAGGCGCGTCCCCGCCGGGACGTCGGCCGAGGCCATCCCGTTTTATGTGTTGCAAGGCGGCTCAGGCCGCCAACAATGCGTCCTCTGACCCTGGGAGGCCGAAGCCAAAGGGCACCATCATGAAGCAAGCCAGCCAGAGCGCCGGCAAAGACTTCGTAGACAACCCTGTACCCGGCGGCGGCAAGCCCGGAGGAGTTGACCCGAACGCCGGAATTAGACAACACATACCGGATAAGTCTCGACAAGTTAGTTCAGTATAGGGACGAACTTGCTGAAGCGTCGGAAATTCGCCCAGACTCATCAATTCTCATAATAGTTGGAAGGCAAGACACCGGTGAGCTTGAGGCGCAGGTCCGGGGGTCACGGCATGCCTGGGATATCCGAATAATCAGCGTCGATGCTTTAGTGAATCTTATCCGACTAATGGAGAGCACTGAGGGTAGTGAAACCGGCTCGAAAATCCGAAACCTCCTAGTTCCTCGAGAGTATACCCGACTCGATGAGATGGTCGACATCATGTTTACCACGGCCCGCGACGTAGAGGCCGTCGCGGAAGCAGACATCGCCGATCAGGACACCACGGACGAAACCACGATTTCGGATCAGGCGGACAATCAGCGGCAATTTACTGACAGCAAAACGCTTCAAGCAAAACGAGAAGAGCTTATTGCTGCATTAAATCGGAGAGAAAGCACTAAGCTCGTCAAAAAGAGCAGAGCGCTCTATTGGAGTTCAGACCGGCAAACACGAGCAGCATTCACGGTTTCAAAAAGGTATACCAAGTCCGGTCAAACTCCTTATTGGTACGCATACCACCCACAATGGGACGAGTTTCTCGGCGAAGGGAGAAATTCCTACTGTGTCCTGGGTTGCATGGATCTCCCGATCGCATTCGCGATACCCGTGGAAACTCTTCGGAAAAATTTGGATGATTTGAATGTGACCGTCAGACCAGACTCCGAAACTCGCTACTGGCACATTAAAATTCTCAACCCAACTTCAGATGAGTATGCTCTACAACTCCCAGGTAGTGGCGGTTCGTTGCCGCTGAACGAGTATTCTTTGCAATTACTTTAAGGGCTGCTATCAACCGGGTGGTCTACGACGTCGCCTTGAAACCGTCGCGGATGATCAAGCGGAAGTAGGCTCAAGACGGATACTGGCCTGTACTAATCGGAAAGAAATCGCGGAGTTAGTTGGCAGGGCATATCAGTTGGAGGTCTGGGAAGTAACTTGAGAAATCGTCGCCGTTGGCCGTGATCAACGGCGCGTCTGACCTATCAGCGATGGCACCAACGATGAAATCAGGAAGCACTCGACTCCTTTGCCCACCACGAGACTTATAATCTTTGAAGGCTTGTCCGGCCTTGTAAAGGGCCTCATCGTCGCCACGCAAACGCTCTAGGTCCTGTTGACATTTATCGCATCCAAATGAGCGCCCCGACGAGGCACAGCATGGCCATGTAGGCGGTGACGGTCTTTTCGTAGCGTGTGGCGATGCGGCGGAAGTGCTTGATCTTGTTGATGAAACATTCGACGACGTGCCTTTCCTTGTAGAGTTCGGGGTCGTACGGCACGGCTTGTGCCCGCGACGGGTTGGAGGGGATCACCGCCACCATCCCGGCGCTGTCGAGGCGGGCGCGGAAGCGGTTCGCGTCGTAGGCGGTGTCGGCGATCAGGGTCTCGCCCGGCAGCCCGGCGATCAGCCCCTCGGCCTGGGTGACGTCGCCCACCTGGCCGCCGGTGAGGATGAACCGCAAGGGATTGCCCAGGCCATCGACGGCGATGTGGATTTTGCTCGTCAGGCCGCCGCGCGAGCGGCCGATGGCCTGAGCCTGAGCCCCCCTTTTGCGCCGGCGGCATGTTGATGCGCCCGCACGATGGTCGAATCCACGATCAGGTATTCGAAGTCGGGATCCTCCGCCAAGGCATTGAAAAGACTCTCCCAAACCCCCGCCTTGGCCCACCGCGAAAAGCGCACGTAGACGCTGTTCCAGTTGCCGAAGGCGTCCGGCAGATCGCGCCACGGCGAACCCGCCCGGGCGATCCACAGCACGGCGTCCACAAACAGGCGGTTGTCCCGACCCGTGGAGCCGCGATCCGCCTCTTTGCCCGGAACCAAACCCTTGATCCGGTCCCATTGCATATCCGTCAGTTCCCGTCGAAGCATGACACGCTCCCGCCAGTTGAAACGGTCTTGCTTGAATCACGCCAACCATGAATAGTCCGTTAATTGTCAACAGGACCTAGACCCAATTCCGTTATTGCTTCATCGGCTTTCGATTTTGTTTCCATCCCCGCTGAAAACTCACAGTAGACGATATCTGAAATAATGGTTGGTCCTCTCAGTTGAGAGGCCGAGTACTGCTCTACTGACCACGCGTGCAAGTCGTCTGCAGGATCGAGCAGATAGATGAGGACATTCGTATCCAAGAATGTGGTCATCATTCCCTCGTGAGCTTCCGGAGCTCTTCAGCATTCATCGTCGGAGCGACATTCTTCTCTCTTAACCTTAGCAGCGCCGCTACCGTTTTTTCTCTAACGAACTGCTCAGCATCGAAGTCGATTAACTCCTCTGCGTCGAGAATTTCAAATCCTGCGTATCGGGCAAGCATGGCGCAGGCCCGGGGTATTTTTTTTAGTACCCGTGGGTTTGTCGGATGTATCGCTCCTTGCGGTCTTGCATCGTTAGCAAGCAACCAAGCTACTTCGGGCAAGAACAGCGCAGTACGGTTCTTGACTTCATTGTCGGAAAACCTGTCCCTACCACCACAGGCAATATAAAGATCTACCAAATGTTTTTTGGCGAGCGATTTCTCAAGACTTGTCGGACCGCCTAGCTTGTCAAAATCTGATCGCGAAAGTGACTGGGAATATTGATCCTCTCGCACAACAACTCCGTCTAACTTTCGATCCTCGATCGTACGGTCTAAGGCCAGAAACAGGGCATCAACCCACCAGCGTTCAACACGTGGCTCAAGGAACTCTGACAATCTACCAATTTGAAGAAGGTAGTTGAGATTGGTGGCCACCTTTCTCGCCGTTTTTGCTTGATACCTTGGATCATTTTCTAAGTAACGTTCGATGTCGTTGGCGTTTACTCTTCGTGTATTCCAGTTGAATCCTTCACCCACCCTCTCGATGACATAGCTTGTCGCCCACAACGCTGGCCGACGCTGATAGGGCTGCGCCTTAATCCACCTCCCTGCGAAGCTTAGGCAAAACGCCAAGAGCGCTAACTTGTCAAAGCTCGCGGAGTGCTCTGAGGTAGTAGCCTGGAACACCAGCTCATCCGCCAGCAACAGGTCTTCGTTGTCGACTACCGTGTTGAACAGAAAAAAATTGGTCGCGATGTAATCCGGTCGATGTAAATTTCGAACCCTGCGACGGAACTCTTCACGGGGCGTGTCCTCGACTTTCCCATCGAACCCCACGTAAATCATCTCGTGGAGTCTGGCTAATCCCTCGGACCGCTTTCCCCAACTAAAGTTCTTCGTGAAACTACCAGGTCTCCAAATTTGCTTTGTTGCTGGCATGGGATCTGAATTGGTTAGATGTATGGGTCTAACTTGACATCAACACGAACTTGCCAAGTTGAAAATAGATACATATCTAGATTGATAACTTAAATGGATTTTCTAGCTACTACCTAGAC
The DNA here is from genome assembly GCA_965207535.1 of Rhodospirillales bacterium. GTDB lineage: Bacteria > Pseudomonadota > Alphaproteobacteria > Rhodospirillales > UBA2165 > JAJDXO01. The sequence goes on from CBDBMR010000003.1 coordinate 30,627, forward strand.
GTGCGAATTCGTTTCGGCAGCTGAGTTGTGAACGTAGGTATCCCAGTCCGGCTTATATGCTGTGGCTTGGTTGCCCCAGGAGGTCCAACCGTCTCTCGGCCCCCGGGCGAACATCTCCAAATACGGTCCCGGACTGCAAGCTTCAATGATCTCATACTGCTCATCTGGCTTACGGCTGTGCTCTCGTTTTCGGGCACCAATGTAGTTTACCTGAGTGCGACCCGGAGCTAGCGTCCTTGCGTTCTTGCCACGAATACCAAATAGGAGCATTTCGGTTACATTGCGAAAATAGAATCCAACTCCACGACCATCGCTCCCCCCGTCCTTCCGCAGTTTGTGCCAAATGAGGTTCGACTTATAGGTAAATCCCCACTCTTCCATTACGTGAAGACCTGTAGGGAGCATTGCATTTGGTACCCACAGATAAAGATGTGCGGTATCGGCAAGATGATCGGCTAGCGGGATTTGACAGATCTCTTCAACGCTCAAAGTCGAGTACCTGTTTAACCGCCGGTGCTCTGGCGCTATTTTTCCGGTTCGATTTCTGAATTGCCATGGGGGATCTGCAAGAACCGTTGCGAACTCTAACCCACCGACCGACCGCTGAAAATCCCGGACCGCCTCAACACCAAGAGATTTCTTTTTCGCCATCTTAACCCTTGCAAAATTTGACCGCCTTATTCGCGACAGAGCGATAAACGAACCTGGTCTTACTTAGCTCCCTTAGCTCCACCAACAAGTTTGACGTTACCAATCCAAGTAGCCGCTGGTAGCTATCAATCAGACTAACGCCGATTCTCCTACTGAGCCAATCTAAAGTACTGAGGGCACCATCGAGTGGGAACAACCCCTTAAAACAACCCGGCGAGATAGGTCGGAACAATCCGTCCCGGCCAGAGGGTGCCGAGCCCGGCGCCGAACAGGCCGATCATGGTGCCGATCATCCAGAATTTATGGGCCCGCCGGTTGCCCCGGCGGATGGCGCGAAGGCCGGCGATGATGGCGATGATGGTCCAGACCGACAGAATGTGAATGGCGCTCATCGCCTGCGGCCCTTGGGCGCCGCCGCCGGCGCCCCGGAGCTCCGTGATGCCGAAACTGGTGAACGCGACCACCAGCATGAGCACCACCCACAGCCGTCCCAGGAACTTGTGGTTGGGCGTTCCCTTGGGCCGCCACAGGACGGCGATGCCGACGCCGGCGGCGGCAAGCGCGGTGTACAGATGCAGCAGCACGACGGGCGGGATGGATTGGCCTTCGGGCATGGCCGCAATGTCCGTGGGCGTGGCCTTTCTGTCAATCGGCGGACCGGCGCCCGGCGGCGGCCAAGGGGGGCGTTTGCCCTTCTCCGGCGAACGGTCTATGACTGGCCGGGAACAATCGCTCAGACACACCGGGAGAAACCTCATGGCCGATCAAGTCCGCGCCTCGCATATCCTGATCACCCATGCCAACGCCTACCGGGCGGAAACCGTCCGCACCAAGGAAGATGCGCTTGCCGAAATCGAGGGGCTCAAGGCCGATATCGACGGCGGCGCGGAATTCGCCGATGTGGCGCGCGAGAACTCCTCCTGCCCGTCCGCCGCCCAGGGCGGCGATCTCGGCAGCTTCGGCCGGGGCGCCATGGTGCCCGCGTTCGAGGAAGCGGCGTTCGCGCTGGGTGTCGGAGAGGTTTCGGGCCCGGTGGAAACCGACTTCGGCTACCACCTGATCCACCGGACGGAATAGAGCCTAGCCGCCCACCCACAGGAATATGAGCGCGGCGGCCAACACCGCGTTCAGCCCGACGGACAAAAGGAGCAGCTGCCGGCGCCGTTCCTGCGCCGCCTTGGGCACGGGCACCTGCCGGGAGACATCGACCCAGCGCCACATCTGGCCTGGGCGGAAGCGTTCGTCCGGGGGCTGCCAGATATGTTCGGGCGGGGTCTCGCCGAAGATGCGGACGTAGCTCGCCAGCGTCTTGTCGTACCATTCCCTGAACTTTTCGCCCTCCGCCGCGCCGCCCATGGTCGGTCCGTGGTGCGGCAGCGTTTCGTAATGGGGCGCCAACTCCTCCCAATAGCTCCTCGAATAGCTGAGGTGCAGGTGCCACGCCCGGTCGACCGGCACGCTCGGCGTCACCGGGTGGCCGGCGCGGCCGAGCAGGTAAAGAAATCGCTTGTACTCGTCGACCACCCGCTGCGCGTACCACTCCCGCCAGCCGTTTTCCCGCGCAAGCCGCCGGGTAAAGGTCAGATCGTGATCGGACCGGTCGAACGCGAGGCCGTCGATCGCCCGCCAGAGGGGGTCGTCCGGGTAGCCGGCGCTCAACCGCCGCAGCCGCCGCAGCCGCCTCCGCCCATATCACCGCCGCCATCCGCGCCCGCGCCGCCATGGAAGTCGGCGGCGGCCACCTCGTTGAAGGCGATCATCATGACGGCGGAGTAGCCGACGAGGGACGTCGCGTAGCGGAGATTGCGGAACTCCTCGTCGGTCACGCCGGCGAGGGTGAAATGATCGCGGAAGGCCCGCTGGGAGGCGGCCTTGCGCCATCTGTTGAAACCCCAGAAGGCCGCGTAGGCGCCGACGATCAGCCACGGCGAGACATTGGTGATTCCCCGGGCGTTGGTATACCACAGCAGCGCCAGCGCGGCGACGATGACGCCCGATCCGATCCAGAAGATCAGTTGGCGCTGCCGGTTGGCGTCGGTGAAGGCCTGCTCCGCGGCCTGAAACAGGCCCGGATACCGGCGGTCGAACGCCGCCATGAAGTCGCGGGCGTCGGTCACCGGGCTCTGACGGGACATCCGAAAGTCCGACAAGGCACGTTGATCGGTCATCGCGGTCTCCCTCCTTTTGAGAAGCAGATTCTACCAAAACCAATGATGCTCACCAACCGCGCCGCCTTCAAACTCGCATAATTTTGTATGGCGAGCGGATGAGCCGCTCTCCGAAGGAGGGTATCCGCCCTTCAAATCCGTCGTAACCCGCCAACTCGGCAGCCTGGCGCAATTCGTCCAACTCCGTTCTCTCGATTCCCCTCGACGCGGTCCGACCCACAAAAACGTCGAATGCGATCATGACCAGCAGGCGGTAGCCGACGTAGACGCCAAATCCGAGCGACAGGAACGAGAATCCGACGTCGATGATGTCACCGTACTCCCAACCCAGTATTGCCAGCGCGACAACGAAAAATGCCAACGCCGTCAGAGGTATGACGGGCCAAAAGCGCGTTGCCACGCGGTAATAGGCGTCGTGGGCGTCGCCGAGCGCTTGCGGATACCGCCGCTCGAACTCGGCGATGAACTCCGCCGCCTCGGCGGGGCGCCCATGTCCTGGTCCGTAATCATCCACCGCAACCGTCTCCTCCGCAGCCGGAACCGCCGCAGCCCCCCTCGCCCTTCGCCGGCGGCCGCCGGAACGGCGCGTCATACCAGTTCAACCCACCGGCGGACACGCGGCCGGCATAGCCCGCCAGTCTCATGGCCATATCCAGCTGCCCGAACTGCACCGGCGTAACGCCCCGGCTAGAGAATTGAGCGTAAAACCGCCGCCGCGCCACGTAGAGCAGGATACCGTAGGCGGCAGCCCCGACCGCCCCGACGATCGGCAGGCCGATTAACAGGCCGGGCTCGCCCGTCATCAGGGCAACCATGGCCACCAGCGAGCCGCAGAACAGCCCGCCGATCATGACCGCGTGAAAACCGGACTTCCGCCAGGTGTCATAGCTGCGTTCCGCGAGGCCGATGGCGTCGGGAAAATGCCTGTCAAAGGCCGCCACGAACCGCCGCGCCTCCGGTTTCGAGGTCTCTTCGGTGATGGTCGGCAGTTCCGCGCCATCGGGCATGGCAGTCTCTCCGGCTTCCGCCCTCCAGACTAGCAGGCGCGCGAAACCCGATAAACGGGGAGAACCGTGGCCTATATCGAACCGCTGAGACCCGACGAAGGGCTGAATCACCCCCACCCTGGTCAATTCCCTGTGGGAAATGACCGACCTCCCCCTTTCGAGGGGGAGAGGATAGGTGAGGGGGTGGAAGCAATAACGGTGCGCCGCTCCCTTTGCCTTGCGCGTTACCCGGTTGTGACCCACATTAACCGGTGATGCGTACCCTGCCCGAAACCGCGCGCCGCCGCGGCGGCGCCCGCAACGACTGGAAGACCATCCGCACCCTGCTGCCCTATCTGTGGCCCAAGGACCGGGTGGAGATGCGGGTGCGGGTCGTCGTCGCGCTGCTGTTGCTGGCCGCGGCCAAAGGGATCACCGTCGGCGTCCCGATTCTTTACAAGATGGCCGTCGACATCCTCACCGGGCAGGGCGCCAACGTGGTCATCGTGCCCATCGGCATCCTGGTCGCCTACGGCTCGGCCCGTGTCCTGCAGCAGGCCTTCGGCGAGCTGCGCGACGCGGTGTTCGCCAAGGTCGGCCAGCGGGCGATCCGCCAGGCGGGCCTCAAGACCTTCCGGCACCTCCATTCGCTGGCCATGCGGTTCCACCTGGACCGCCAGACCGGCGGCCTGAGCCGGGTCGTCGAGCGGGGCACCAAGGCCATCGAGTTCGTGCTGAACTTCACCCTGTTCAACATCCTGCCGACGCTGCTGGAGATCCTGCTGGTTTGCGGCATCCTGTGGGGGCTGTTCAATTTCTGGTTCGCCCTGGTCACCTTCGTTACCGTCGGCACCTACATCGTCTGGACCGTCACCGTCACCGAATGGCGGCTCAAGTACCGCCGCCGGATGAACGAAAAGGACCAGGAAGCCACCACCAAGGCCATCGACTCCCTGCTGAACTACGAGACGGTCAAGTATTTCGGCAACGAGGACCACGAAGCCCAGCGCTTCGACAAGGCGCTCCGGTCGTACGAAACGGCGGCGGTGCAAAGCAAGGTGACGCTCTCGCTTCTGAACATCGGCCAGGGCTTCTTCATCTCCATCGGCCTGACCATCGTGATTATCATGGCCGCCTTCGGGGTCAGGAACGGCGAGATGACCCTGGGCGACTTCGTGCTGGTCAACAGCTACCTGATCCAGCTCTTCCTGCCGCTCAACTTTCTCGGCTTCGTCTACCGGGAGATCAAGCAGTCCCTTACCGACATGGAGGACATGTTCTCGCTCCTGGACGTTCACAAGGAGGTGGATGACAAGGAGAACGCGCCGGACCTCGCCGTATCCGGGGGCGAGATCAGGTTCGAGAATGTGGACTTCGACTACAATCCGGACCGCCGCATCCTCAAGGGCGTTTCGTTCACCGTCGAGCCCGGCAGGAAAGTGGCCATCGTCGGGCCGTCCGGAGCCGGCAAGTCGACCATTTCACGCCTTCTCTACCGGTTCTACGACGTGACCGCCGGGCGTATCACCGTCGACGGCCAGGACATTCGGGACGTTGCCCAATCATCCCTCCGGGCCGCCATCGGCATCGTTCCCCAGGACACGGTGCTGTTCAACGACACGGTCTATTACAACATCGCCTATGGCCGGCCGGGCGCCTCGCCGACGGAGATCGAAGAAGCGGCGCGCCTCGCCAGCATCCACGACTTCGTGATGAGCCTCCCCGACGGCTACGATACGCAGGTGGGCGAGCGGGGCCTGAAGCTGTCGGGCGGCGAAAAGCAGCGGGTGGCCATCGCCCGGACCATCCTGAAAGGCCCGCAGATCCTGCTGTTCGACGAGGCCACGTCGGCCCTCGATACCCACACCGAGAAGGAAATCCAGGCGTCGCTCGCGGAGGTGTCGGCCGACCGCACCACCCTGGTCATCGCCCACCGGCTGTCGACGGTGGTGGACGCGGACGAAATCCTGGTCCTCGACCAGGGCGAGGTGATCGAGCGCGGCACCCATGCCGGGCTATTGGAAAAGGGCGCGGCATACGCCGAAATGTGGGCCCGCCAGCAGGAGGCCCGGGAAGCGGAAGAGACTCTGGCGAAGGTCGCCGAGACGGGCGAGCCGACCGGCCAGGCCGGCGATCCGGCGCCCGCCGCGGCGGAATAAAGCTATTTTTTCGCGTTCTTGCGGAGCCAGCCGGCGGCCGCCTGCCTGGCGGCCTGTTTCTGGTCCTCGGTGAGATCCTTGGTCAGCGCATTCAGCACCACGTCCGGCACGGGCGCCTTGTTGCCGGCCGCGATCTCCAGCCAGGTAAGCGCCTTCACGGGATCCTTGGCGACCCCGTCGCCGCGCGCCAGCAGCAGCCCGAAATTGCGCTGGGCGTCGGCGATGCCGGCCTCGGCCGCCTTTTCGTACCAGGCGGCCGCCTTGGCGGTATCCTGCGTCACCCCCTGCCCCCGATGCAGCATCAGCGCGTAATTGTATTGCGCTTGGGCATGGCCCGCCTCCGCCGCTTCGCCGTACCAGGTGGCGGCCTTGAACAGGTCGCGCTCGACTTCCCGGCCGGCATAGTAGAGCCCGGCCAGGCGAAGCTGAGAGGGCAGATGCCCTTGGGCCGCGGCGACGCCATACCAGCGGACGGCCTCGGCCATATCCCTGTCCCCCCTGAGGCCGCGCTCGTAAATCTCGGCGAGCAGAAACTGGGCGTCCACGTCACCGTTTTCGGCGGCCCGTTGGTACCAGCGCTGGGAATCGCCGTAGGTGGCGGGAGGCGGGACCTGAGCTAGTTGCTGGGCGAACGCGGGCCCGCCCGCGGTAAGGAAGATGGACACCAGCAGCGCAATGGCGCCCCAAATTCGTGATTTCATCGACTGCCCCGAAGACGGGCAGCCGCGCGCGACCGCCCTCGATGGACCCTTGTGGTTCCGGTTGGGGCGAGTTTAGCGGGTGCGCTTCGCGGATGCCAACAGGGATTGGTGTAGCGATTCGAATTTGGGCTGGCTATCATGGGTTCCCGAAATTTCTCCACCAGACAACTTGAAGCCGTGAATCAGGGGATGGGAATGCCTGGCGACATCGCGCAAACGGACGCGTACAAACCGCTGGTGAAAAGCCACTATGAACTCGGCGAACTCTTCAAGATCCACCTGACCAACCTCCTGTTTACGGCGCTTACCCTCGGAATCTACAGATTCTGGGCGAAGACGCGGATGCGCCGCTATCTCTGGTCGCACATCGAAATCGAGGGAGATCGGCTCGAATATACGGGGACGGCAAAGGAACTTCTTTTCGGTTTTTTGATTATTGTCGCCGTGCTCATCATCCCGGTGCTGATTGTCCCTGAAATCATCAATCTGGCGGCCGCGCTGACGCCGGGAGCTCAATCGGCCGTCGGCGGCGTACAGGCTCTGATTGTCTTCTTCCTGATCCCGATCGCCATTTTCCGGGCCCGCCGATACCGGCTGACTCGCACGAGATGGCGGGGCATCCGGGGCGGACAAACCGGCTCGTCCCTGGCGTATGGCTCGACGAGCTTCCTGTGGTCGATCCTCAATGTCGTCACGCTGGGACTCGCGATCCCCTATACGCGAACCCATCTTGCCCGATATCGGACGAAACACACCTGGTTCGGCAACCGGTCGATGGTCTTGGCCGCGAAGGGCCGCAGACTCTACCCGGCTCTCTTCGTCTCGTTTCTGCTCTATTTCGTAATTCTGGCGGTTATTTTGATGCTTGCCGCCGCGCTGTTTTTCCCCGTCTTCCAGCCCATGTTCGAAGGCCGGACGCCAAGCCCCGAAGAGATTACCGCTTCCCTCGAAACCGCGCCGGTCCCGTTGATCGTGATCCTCGTGTCGGCGGTGGTCCTGTTTACCGTCCCCACACTGTGGTATGCAGCGACCGAGGTTCGATATTTCGCGAGTTGTCTCAACTTCATGAACCTGGGGTTTGAACTCGATACGGGGCGTTGGCGGTACGTCTGGTTCTTATGGACCAATCAGCTTATGGCTTCGCTCTCCCTGGGGCTCCTCCTGCCTGTCGTCTATAAACGCTATGTCGATTTCTACGCGGAGCGATTCCGCTATGCGGGATCATTCTCCGAATATGAACTCAGCCAGAGCGAACTGGGCGCTCCCGAGAGAGGCGAGGGCCTGGCGGATGCTTTCGACATCGGAGGGATCTAGGCCGTGCCGGCGGTTTCCGGACGCTACAGCGACGGCAAGACGGCAAGCGTCCGGCAAGTACGGATCGAAATACGGGTCGATGGTTTCTCGATCAGCGGAACGGACGGCGGCGTCCCGGCAACCTGGCATTTCGAGGAAATCGAACTTATCGATGATCTTGAATCGAATTCGTTCCTCACCCTCGCCCGCACCTCGCAGCCGGACGCACGACTGACCATCGAGGGTGCCGCCGCCTGCGCCGAAATCCTTGCGGCCATCCCGGCCCCGTCACAACGTCGGCGATATCCTCTGCCGAATCTTCGTCAAACCGCCTTGTATGCGGGTATCGTCACAGCATTTGCGGTGGCGCTATGGTTTGCGTTGCCGAAGGTTGTCGACGCGACGGTACGGTTGATTCCCCACTCGTGGGAAAACCGCATCGGCGAAAGCGTGATCGAAAACGTCGCGAACATCTTCAGCGACAAAACCGGCAACCAGCGATTCTGCAGCACCAAGGACGGTGACGACGCATTGAATTTGCTGGTGTCCAGACTGGCCGGCGATCTTCATATCGATTTCAACGTCAGGGTCCTGGATACACCGGTCGTCAACGCCCTGGCGGCGCCCGGCGGTCATATTCTGTTGTTTCGCGGCTTGATAGACCAGGCGGAGACCCCTGACGAGGTTGCCGGCGTTCTGGCACATGAAATGGCTCATGTGATCGAGCGCCATGTGACGCAAGATGCCGTTCGCCAACTCGGGTTTTCGGTGGTTCTGCGGGCTCTGTTCGGGGATCCCGGAATGCTCCAGGACGCGGCGGAATCGGCGATCGGTCTATCCTATAGCCGGGACGCGGAAGCCGAAGCCGATAGAATCGCCGCCGAGCTGCTCGCCGGCGCCCAAATATCAAATGAGGGACTGGTTAGTTTCTTTACGCGTCTCGCCGCGGAGCAATCCGATCAGGAGGGGCTGTTCAGGTATTTGTCAACCCACCCGCCCCTTGCGGACCGAGCGAAGCTTCTGCCACCGTCCCCCAATGCCGCGAGACCATCCATGAATGATCGAGATTGGGAGCGATTGCGTTCGATCTGCTCCTGATTGGAACGAGCCGGACCAATCGTGGTCAGCCGCCGATCTCCAGAACGGTGCGTCCGCGGACCCGCCCGGCAAGAATTTCACCCGCCAATTCCGGGGCTTTCTCGAGCGGCGCGACGGTGGTGAGCGCATCCAGCTTGTCCAAGGGCAACTGGGAGGCGAGCCGCTCCCAGGCCTCGATCCGCCGGTCGATGGGACAGAGAACCGAATCGATGCCCAGCAGGCTTACCCCGCGGAGCAGGAACGGGATGATGTTGCCGTCGAAACCGGCGCCGCCCGCGAGGCCGACCGCGGCGACGGCGGCGTGGGTCCGCATCGCCCGCATGACGTTGGACAGCACCGGCCCGCAGACACTGTCGATGGCGCCCGCCCAGCGCTCCGACGACAGCGGCCCTTTCACGTCCTCTTCGAGCTCGGCGCGGGGCACGATGGAGGCGGCGCCTAAATCGGTCAGATAGGCATGTTCGGCCTCGCGGCCCGTCGACGCGGCGACCTTGTAGCCGAGATTGGCCAGGATCGAGACGGCGACCGATCCGACCCCGCCGGCGGCGCCGGTCACCACCACCTCGCCCTCCGCATCCGGCGTAAGCCCGTGATCTTCGAGCGCCATCACCGACAGCATGGCGGTAAAGCCGGCCGTGCCGATGGCCATGGCCCGCTTGGTGTCGAGCCCGTTCGGGACCTTCACGCACCAGCCCGATTTGGCGGTGGCCCGTGCGCCGTATCCGCCCCAGCGATTTTCGCCGACCCGCCAGCCGGTCAGGATCACCCGGTCTCCCGGCTTGATGGCGGGATCGCCGGAGGCTTCGACGGTGCCCGCATAGTCGATGCCGCCGATATGGGGATAGTTGCGGACCAGCCCGCCCAGCCCCTGCAGGATCAGCCCGTCCTTGTAGTTCAGGTTGGAGTACTCGACAGCCACCGTCACCTCGCCGTCCGGCAGGTCGCCCACGGCGACGTCTTCCATCGCCGGTGTGACGGTTTTGCCATCCTCGCCCCGGCGCAGCATCAGCGCCCTGAAGGTATCGGCCATTTCGGTCTCCCTAGTCCGTGATTTCCCAGTTGAGGGTCCGGCCCGCGCCAAACGGCCGGACAGCGATGTCCCCTTCGATCTCGACGATTTTCGGCACCGGCGTTTCGCCGCGGGCGAGCGTGATCTGCTCGTCATTGGGCTCAAGCCCGTAAAAATCCGGTCCCGCCCGGCTCGCGAACATTTCCAGGTTCTCCAGCGCGTCTTCCTCGTCGAAGACGCGGGCGTAGAGCTCGATCGCCGTGGCGGCGGTAAAAATTCCGGCGCAGCCGCAGTCGCTCTCCTTGTCGCCGATTGCATGGGGCGCCGAGTCGGTTCCCAGGAAAAACTTGGGCGAGCCCGATGTGGCCGCGCGGCGCAACTCGAGCCGGTGCTCTTCCCGCTTGGCGACGGGCAGGCAATAACTGTGCGGCCGGATGCCTCCGTGGAACATGGCGTTCCGGTTGATGATCAGGTGATGGGCCGTAACGGTCGCGGCCACGTTGGTCCCCGCCCCCTCCACGAATTGCGCCGCTTCCCGGGTGGTAATGTGCTCCAGGACGACGCGCAAATCGGGGAAGTCCCTGATGACGGGCGTGAGGATGCGCTCGATGAACACCGCCTCCCGGTCGAAGATGTCCACGTCCGGGTCGGTAACCTCCCCGTGGATCAGCAGCGGCATCCCGATTTCCTGCATCTTCTCGTAGACGGCGCCGAGTTTGAGCGGGTCGGTCACCCCGTCGGCGGAGCCCGTCGTCGCATGGGCCGGATAGAGTTTGGCCGCCACCCATATCCCGTCGGCGAACCCGTCTGCCAGCATGGCCGGACCGGTCTCGTCGGTGAGGTAACAGGTCATCAGCGGCTGAAACCGGGACGCGGCGCCGTCATCGGGCAGCGCATCCAGGATGCGGCGGCGGTACGCGCCGGCCTTGGCCGGCGTGGTCACCGGGTCCGGCAGATTGGGCATGATGATGGCGCGGGCGAACACCCGCGCCGTAAAGGGCAGCACGGTTTTCAGCATGGCCCCGTCCCGGACGTGCAAATGCCAGTCGTCGGGCCGGTGAATGGTGATGGTATCGGGGTTCTCGGTCGGCGGGTTCATCGGCCCCGCTTATAGCACGGCTTCCCCGTGCTGACACCCTTTAGGCCCGCCGCCGATTAATCGATGACCGATGACCGGATCAGCCGATCCCGCCATGAGCTTTTGAGGATCGACTTACGGTCCCGCCTGCCTTAAGCTTTCCCCTGCAACGTTCCAAATGTCCCGCTCTGTCGGGGCGCCCGCTGAATACAACAGCCCTAGAACCGGTTGAGGTAGCTCCTTGGCCCGGCGAATAGGCGGGGCTTTCCGCACATTTGGAACGTTGCAACGGCCCGGCACCCGCCGGGCTGGCGAACGGGGGAGGATGTAGGGGCGTGCAACCCCTTACCACCGCCAAACGCTTGCGGCGTTGGGACCATACGATCATCGGCTTCGTGGGGCGTCTGGTGCCATGGAAGCGCCCGGACATCTTCATTCGCGCCGCCGGTCTGTTGACGGAGCGGGCGAAAGGAGACGAGCGAATTCCGGGTCTGGTGTTCGTGGTGACCGGCGAGGATGAGGGCGGCATGACGCCGGACCTCAAGGAGCTCGCCGAGCAATCCGGAATCGCGGACCGCTGCTATTTCTCGGGCTATCGGTATCCGATCGAGCCCGTGATAAGAGAATTCGCCGTTCTGCTCGCCACCAGCGAGCGGGAGCCCTTCGGCCGCACGCTGATCGAGGCGATGGGGTTGGGGGTTCCCGTGGTCGCGGCCGCCGCCGGCGGTCATCTCGAGATTATCGAGCACGGGCAGACCGGCCTTCTCGTGCCTCCAAACGACCCGGAGGCATTTGCCGACGCCGCATACCGCATCCTCACCGATGAAAGTCTTGCCGACCGGCTGATTGACGCCGCACTGGCTCACGTAGGGGATACCTATTCGCTTACCGAACACGCCGGGCAAGTCACGGCCGTCTACGATGATGTGCTCGCGCGCCGGACCCGCTTTCAGAGGTTCCGGCGCTGGCTCGGCGACAGTCTATTCAGGTAGGGATGGTGCGATTGGCCGCGCTTATAGCGCAGCATCCCTGTGCTGACACCAATTAGGCCCGCCGCGTTCATGGGGAGAGGAAATTTCCATGTCCCCCACCCACCCTCGACGCCCGGCTATTGCCGGCCGTCTCGACCTCCCCCTCCAGGGGGGAGGTGGTCCAATCCGCCTATTCCCTCCCCCCTTCGAGGGGGAGGGTCAGGGAGGGGGGGGGAAGCCGCCCTACGCCACCGTCACGTGCGGCTTGCCCTCGGTCATTTCACCGATGACCGCGGCGTGGCCGTAGCCCTGCTCGTGGAACAACCTGACCACCGCGTCCGCCCGGCCGGGCGGGCACGAGACCATCAGGCCGCCGGAGGTCTGTGGGTCCATCAGCATGTTGCGCTGCCATTCGTCCAGATCCTCGTGGCCCGACACATGATCGCCGAAGCTCGCCCAGTTGCGGTTGGCCGCGCCCGTGTTGTAGCCCTTCCGGGCATAGCCGAGCGCCGCCGGCAGGATCGGCAGCTTGTCCCACGCCACTTTCGCCGCCAGGCCGGCGCCTTCACAGACCTCGTACAGATGGCCGAGCAATCCGAAGCCGGTGACGTCGGTGACCGCGTTGACCCCCTCCATCCCGGCCAAATCGGCGCCGATGGAGTTGAGCTTGGTGGCGCTCTCCACCATTTCCTCGTAGCCCTCGGGATCGAGTTCGTCCTTGTTCATGGCCGCGCCCAGAATGCCGACGCCGAGGCCCTTGCCGAGCACCAGCACGTCGCCGGCCAAGGCGTCCGAGTTGCGCTTGATCCTGTCCGGGTGCACGAGGCCGACGACCGCGAGGCCGTAGATCGGTTCCGGCGCATCGATGGTGTGACCGCCGCCGACGGGCACGCCCGCATCCAGGCAGGCCTGCGTGCCGCCCTGGAGAACGCTCTGGATCTGCTCGGTGGTCATCTCGTTGACCGGGAAGCCGGCAATGGCCAGGGCCATGATCGGCTTGCCGCCCACGGCGTAGACGTCGGACAAGGCATTGGTGGCCGCGATCCGGCCATAGTCGTACGGGTCGTCGACGATGGGCATGAAGAAGTCGGTGGTCGCGACCACACCCTGCTCGTCGTTGATCCTGTAGACGGCCGCGTCGTCGCCGGTCTCGAACCCGACCAGCAGGGCGGGATCGGCGGCCGATTTCGGCAGGTTGTCCAACATATGCTTTAGCACCGACGGTGCTACCTTGCAGCCTCACCCACCACCGTGGGACAGCTCGGTCAGCCGCTTGACCTGGGCGTCCATGGCCGGACTCCTTATGTCTGCGTTTCAGATGTCGGGGCTAACTTAGGCAGGAGCGCCGCCGGACCCAAGCCAATTCTTTTTGAACGGCGGCCCGGGAGACGCTGGGGCGGAACGGTCTTCCCCCCAAATGATTCGATGATTCCGACCTTGGCCCAACTGATCCAATCTGTAAGATCGGCAAGTGTTGGTAGTAATATCCGGAATAACCAATTACTTAATTCCACGGAATCTCGAAACTAGAATGCTAAACAGGTCTCATCAAAATCGGTTTGAAAAATGGGTGTTGGAACCGGATGAATTGCCTAAACCTCGTTCCCTTGAAAATTTGGGGTCGGCTAGGGAAGCAAACTTGGCAATCAACGAGGCAATCAACTCTCACCCTGCAACAATCACGAGCAGGGAGGCATATGATTATCCAGCTGATCTCAGACTACCTGCCGCCAACTCGTTCCGGCCATTCGCTTCTGATGGGCTGTATCCAGTTTTTAGTCTAACCCTTAACAGTCAGGCTCACAGTCAGATTGCTGGCGGTTTCTTTCATCAAATCGAAATCAGAGATCATCAGCGTTCAGTCTCGCTCTCCGGCTGCGCTATAGCAAATCTACAGCTGTTAGTTGGTGACGGGCCATTTTCTCTACGGCTTACAGATTGTTGGGTAGGGAATTTAACGCTCCATGGTGAAAGCCTGTCGCACCTGGAGGTCGTGCGAGGTGCAATTTTGAATATCAAGTGCCCCCTACCGGGCAGGGAAAATCCGTTTGCCGGTGATGTAATAATCGCGCGCAGCGTCCATTTGCCGACCCAAAATACTGCTAATTCAGTCTTTCAAGGCCCGCAATCATACCGATCCATGAGGTCTCATCTTGAGGAAAATCAGAACTGGCCTATGGCTTCATTGATGCGGTCCAAAGAACTCAGTGCAGAGAGGCAACTCGACACTGGTCTCACAAAGCTAGTCAGCTGGTTCTATTGGATAGCTGCCAACTACGGAACATCACCGGGGCGCCCAATTCTCTGGTTAGTGGCCGCCTATATAATTTGCGCTCTTGCAATCTGGCAATTTGACGGTGGCGGAGCTTTAGGTCCTGTTGACAATTAACGGACTATTCATGGTTGGCGTGATTCAAGCAAGACCGTTTCAACTGGCGGGAGCGTGTCATGCTTCGACGGGAACTGACGGATATGCAATGGGACCGGATCAAGGGTTTGGTTCCGGGCAAAGAGGCGGATCGCGGCTCCACGGGTCGGGACAACCGCCTGTTTGTGGACGCCGTGCTGTGGATCGCCCGGGCGGGTTCGCCGTGGCGCGATCTGCCGGACGCCTTCGGCAACTGGAACAGCGTCTACGTGCGCTTTTCGCGGTGGGCCAAGGCGGGGGTTTGGGAGAGTCTTTTCAATGCCTTGGCGGAGGATCCCGACTTCGAATACCTGATCGTGGATTCGACCATCGTGCGGGCGCATCAACATGCCGCCGGCGCAAAAGGGGGGCTCAGGCTCAGGCCATCGGCCGCTCGCGCGGCGGCCTGACGAGCAAAATCCACATCGCCGTCGATGGCCTGGGCAATCCCTTGCGGTTCATCCTCACCGGCGGCCAGGTGGGCGACGTCACCCAGGCCGAGGGGCTGATCGCCGGGCTGCCGGGCGAGACCCTGATCGCCGACACCGCCTACGACGCGAACCGCTTCCGCGCCCGCCTCGACAGCGCCGGGATGGTGGCGGTGATCCCCTCCAACCCGTCGCGGGCACAAGCCGTGCCGTACGACCCCGAACTCTACAAGGAAAGGCACGTCGTCGAATGTTTCATCAACAAGATCAAGCACTTCCGCCGCATCGCCACACGCTACGAAAAGACCGTCACCGCCTACATGGCCATGCTGTGCCTCGTCGGGGCGCTCATTTGGATGCGATAAATGTCAACAGGACCTAGGGCTGCCAGAAACGGCCTACACCGGCTGGAGGGCCGTACTCTTGGAGGAGAACTTGGGTCCGGCAGCCCGATCGTTGTTGCTGCCACTTCAATCCCTGCTTAGTCCATTTGGCGGCCTCGGTGTAAGACGACTAATCGTAGCGGCAACATCTTGCGGAAGCGTGATCTTGGTCGTCCAAGGAATTCTATCAGTACTTTTACTTTTCCTATCGGGGATCAGCATCCGGCGCAGGTTCCGAATGACGTAGTAAAATCCACATAGGTCCTACTCAGAGTTCGGCACTGCTCGACCGTCGACCCGCGCCGCCGAACCTTCGTAACAATCGGGACGGACGCAGGCGCTTGCGCGACTATCCCCACATGGCGACGGGATCGAAGCCGTATTCCCGGGCGCAGGTCCGGAAACCCGCCAGCACGTCGCGCCGCGGGTTCTCGAAGAAGTTGCGGTGGCGGTTGTTGACCATCCGGGAGCGCGTCGCCCACGCCCCGCCCTTGAGCACTTTCCGGGTATAGAACACGGGCTCGGAATATTCCTTGTAGGCGTCGGGCGCGAAGCCCGGAAACGGATCGAACTGGGTGGTGGTCCATTCCCAGACGTTGCCCATCATCTGCCGGCACCCCCAGGCGCTGTCCCCGGCGGGAAGCGCCGCCACATCGACCGTGCCGGTGACCCGCCCGTCCATGTTGCAGTGTTCGGGCCCGGGCGCGACATCGCCCCAGGGATAAAGCCGCTTGGCCGAAGCGAGGTTGCCGTTGGCGTCCGGCTCGCCGGCGGCGGCGACCTCCCATTCGAGCTCGGTGGGGAGCCGCCGGCCGGCCCATTTGCAGTAGGCCATGGCCTCGTACCAGTTGACGTGGCTGACCGGCCGATGGGGCGGCAGGGGGGTCATCTCGTCGAACTGGCGGATCATCCATTGGCCGCCGTCCTTGAGCCAATAGACCGGGTGCCGGGCTTCCTCGTTCACCCGCCAGCCCCAGCCCAGGTCGGGCCACAGTTCGCGCCGGTCATAGCCGCCGTCATCGACGAAGGCGGCGAACTCCTCGTTGGTCACCGGCGCTTTCGCTATCCTGAACGGCTGCACCAGCACGTCATGGGCCCACTTCTCGTTGTCGAAGACGAAGGCGTCCGTCTTCTCCGCCCCGAGGCGGAACGACCCGCCCGGGATTTCCACGTCCCCGGGCAGGGGTCCGGCATTCTCTTCCGCCTGGTTCTCGGCCTCGACGGCGAACGACGGGCGCGGATAGCCGAGGGTCTGGCGCTGATAGGAATAGGCCTCGTTGTGCATGTCATTGTGGAAGGTGGAGAACTGATAGATGAAGCTGTCCTCCTCGCCGGCCTCGTTTCCCGAAAGCCTGGCGAAGTTGGCGTCCTCCACGTCGGCCATGTATTTGAGCGATTCTTCCCGGGTCAATAGAGGTAAATCCCAGCGCACGCCGTGCTCGATCTTGATGGAATCATAGATCTCGTCGCCCCGGTCCCAGATCGGCGGGGTGTTGTCCAGGCGCCTCGCGATGAAGCTCTCATGGAACCAGGCCACATGGCCGATTTCCCAGCGCAGCGGATTGACGAGGTCCGAGCGCGGCCCCATGAGCTGCTCGTCGTCCAGGCCCTCGAGAAGCTCTAGCGTGCGGGTCCGGGATTCCGTCATAATGGTCTTGAGGTATCCCGTGGTCTTCTCTGCCGTCATATTCAACTCTCCGGACAAATCCCCTTGAAGATTAGCCTTGTGACGCCCGCTGGCAAGCGCTCCAAGAACGGCAACAAGGCGACCGCCGTCCGCTGGGCCGGTTTCCTGAAAGAGAGCGGCCACGGCGTCGATTACCTGACCGGGTATGACGGGCGGGAAGCGGACGCCATGATCGCCCTCCATGCCTGGCGGACCGCCGATGCGGCGCGCGCCTTCAAGGAGAAGTTCCCGGACCGGCCGCTGGTGGTGGCCCTCACCGGGACCGATATCAACGAGTTTCAGTACAGCCATCCGGAGCCGACGCTGCATTCCATCAAGATCGCGGATAAGTTGGTGTGCCTGCACGATCTGGCGGTGGAGAAAGTGCCGAAACGCTTCCGCGGCAAGCTCACCGTCATCCATCAGTCGGCCAAGCCCCTGCCCCGCCCGCGCAAGCCCGCAACCCGGCATTTCGATGTGTGCGTCATCGGTCACATGCGGGACGTGAAGGACCCGCTCCGCGCGGCCTATGCGGTCCGGCGCCTGCCCGAGGGCTCCAAGATCCGGGTGCGCCACTACGGGAAGGCTCACAACGGCGCCTGGGCCATGCGGGCCGAAAAGGAATCCGTGAACAACCCCAACTTCACCTGGATGGGTGAAGTGCCCTATTGGCGCGTCCGCCGGGTGTACGGCGCCGCCAGCGTGATGGTCATCTCGTCGATCCATGAAGGCGGCGCCAACGTGGTCTCCGAGGCCTGCGTCGCCGGCCTGCCAGTGATCGGCTCCGACATCCCCGGCAATCTCGGGCTGCTGGGCGAGGACTATCCCGGCGTGTTCCCTGTGCGGGACACCAAGGCGCTGAAGGAGCTGCTGCTGCGCGCCGAGGGCGATCCCGAATTCCTCGCCGGGCTCACCCGGCGCTGCACGGCCAAAGCAAGAATGTTCGCGCCTGAAACCGAGCGCCGGGCGCTGGCCAAACTGATGCGGTCGCTTTGACCACGACTTGGGAGTGAGAAGCCAATGGACGATCAACGGAAAACTCGAATGGTACGCCAGTATTTCAAACATCTGACGGCTTCGAATATCGAGGATATCGTCGGGATGTTCGGCGAAAACGGCCATGTGAACTCGCCCTTCCTCGGCCGCGTCGAGGCGAGGCCGTTCTTCGAGAAATTGGGAAACGCATCGAGCGGCAGCGTTCTGACCGTCTTCGACGTTCTCCTCGGCGAGAACGGAGACAGCGCCGCGGCCTATTTTCAGTATGACTGGACCCTCGCGTCCGGCGAGGAGCTGACGTTTCAGGGGGTCGATTATTTCAAGTTCGACGGCGAGGGCAAATTCCACTCCATGTCCATCTTCTATGACACTCATCCCCTCAGGGAAGAGGTCGGCGACAAATACGCCAACGCCTGAACCCTCGAAAGAAACGACCGCCCGCCCCAAGTTGCCTAAAGCCAGAGCGTGATGATTCTATTGGGAAGCGCATCCGGCGATTTGGAAGCCGTTTGCGCAACCCCCTCACCCTGACCCTCTCCCCCTTCGAGGGGGAGAGGGATGCGGAGGCTTTGCGAAGCGCCAGCTGAGCTTAGCCGGAGCTGGGTGAGGGGGATTTCGTGTCGAAGTCGCGACAAGGAATCAGCCCAAGCCAACCAAGGAAATTCCCTTTCGATTCACAATTGGGTCATTTCGCTAGCGCTTGGCGCTAGTGTGGACCTTGGCGTGGGTATCGGCGATGCACAGATCGTGATTGCCGAGGGTTTCGATAATGCGGCAGTCGGCGACCGTACCGCCCTGACATGGCGTAATTCCGGCGTTCACTCCCCTGGGCCTATGATGCGGGGTCGTGGGCGCCGCGCCCCGTTAGGCTAAGCAAGGAGAGTGACCATGGGTGAGTACGTTGGCTTTGATGTTTCGAAGGAAGAGACAGCATTTTGCGTGAAGGACGGTGCAGGAGAGATTTTGGCGCAAGGCAAGGCGGAGACCGACCCTCGGGCGTTGTTTGAGGTGTTGAAGGAGCATTGTCTGTGTCCGGATCGGATTGTTCTGGAGACCGGGACACTGTCGGGCTGGCTGGCACGGAGTCTGGACGAGATGGGGATTGCGGTGGAAGTGATCGATGCCCGCCAGGCCCATGCGGTGATGCGTCTTCAACACAACAAGACCGATGCCAAGGACGCCGAGCTTCTGGCGGAGATCGCGCGCACCGGCTTCTGCCGCCCTGTATCGGTGAAGAGCGAGTTGGCCCAGGAGAGTCGGGTTCTGCTCAAGGCTCGGTCTCACCTGGTGCGCCAGCGCCGCGATACTCACAACACGATCCGGGGTCTTCTTGCCTCGTTGGGGATCCGTTTTCCCAAGGGCACGAGCAAGCTGCTCCGCGGAGTGCGCGCGCAGCTCGAGGACCGTCCCGAGCTACGCCCGGCGATTGCGCCGTTGCTGTCCTCGCTCACGGCGCTGGACAGCACGATTGCGGAGCTGGATGAGGCGGTCGCTGCGCGCGTCAAGGACGATCCGGCCTGCCGCCTGCTGATGACCGTGCCCGGAGTCGGACCGCTCACGGCGCTGGCCTATGTGAGTACCATCGGCGACGCCGGGCGCTTCGCCCGATCGCGCAGCTTGGGCGCTTATCTCGGGCTGACCTCCAGACGTTGGCAATCGGGCGAGATGGATTACAGCGGGTGCATCTCCAAGCACGGCGACGCGATGCTGCGCAGCTTATTGTACGAGGCCGCCAACAGCCTGCTTGTGGTGGTGCGCCGGGCCCATCCGCTCAAGGACTGGGCGCGGCGGATCAAAAAGCGGACCAGCCACAAGAAGGCCTGCGTGGCCCTGGCGCGCAAGCTTGCGGTGATCCTCCATCGCATGTTGATCACTGGCGAGCCGTTCCGCTGGCCGGCCCGAGAGATTCAGGCGGCATGAGTGAGAGAACGGACTGCGTAGACGACGGTAACGAGCACGAGGAGACAACATAGTTCCGCACGAGCGGAAAGGCGCGTCCCCGCCGGGACGTCGGCCGAGGCCATCCCGTTTTATGTGTTGCAAGGCGGCTCAGGCCGCCAACAATGCGTCCTCTGACCCTGGGAGGCCGAAGCCAAAGGGCACCATCATGAAGCAAGCCAGCCAGAGCGCCGGCAAAGACTTCGTAGACAACCCTGTACCCGGCGGCGGCAAGCCCGGAGGAGTTGACCCGAACGCCGGAATTAGACAACACAGTTTGAGCATCCGCTGCAATTCGCGTTTCAGAGCTTGCAGGTCCCGGATGCGCTGCTCCACCTCGGCGAGCTGCGTGCTCGCGACCTCATCCACCGCCTCGCAGGATTTGGACGGATCATCGGCGAGGTCGAGGAGGATGCGGACATCGTCGAGCTCGAACCCGAGGTCGCGGGCGTGACGGATGAACCTGAGGCGCCGTGTCCAGCTCTCGTCGTAAAGCCGCTGATTTCCCGACGATCGAAGGGGTGCCGGCAACAGGCCGATCTGCTCGTAATAGCGGATGGTCTGGACGTTGCACACCGCCTCCCGGGACAGGCGGCCGATGGTGAAAAGCTCGGCGTTCATGGCGGGCCCTCATTCCTCTTGAACCTACAGCTACTGTAGATATTAGGTTCAGAGCCTCGGCTAGACAACCAACGAGTCCCTCGTGAGCCTGTGCTGCGAAACACCCAAGTTCGACGGCCTGTCGGCGGGCTTCAAACGCGCGCTGTGGATTATCATCGCCATCAACGGAACCATGTTCGCGGTCGAGATGATCGCCGGCCTCGCCGCGGGCTCCAAGGCCTTGCAGGCGGACGCCCTCGATTTCCTCGGCGATGCGGCCACCTACTGCCTCACCTTGGCTGTCGTCGGTATGCCGCTCCGCACCCGCGCCCTCGCCGCGATGGTCAAGGGGTGCTCGATGATCGGCCTCGGCCTGTGGATTTTGGGCTCCACCCTCTATCAGGTACTGATCCTTAACGTACCGTCGGCGGACGTCATGGGCGCCGTGGGCTTCCTGGCGCTGGCGGCGAACCTCTTCAGCGTGGTCATCCTGCTTAAATTCCGGGAAGGCGACGCCAATGTGCGCTCCGTGTGGCTCTGCAGCCGCAACGACGCCATCGGCAACGTCGCGGTGATGGGCGCGGCGCTGGCGGTGTGGCTGACCAATTCGGCGTGGCCGGACCTGATCGCCGCGGCGCTGATGGCCGTGCTGTTCATCTATTCGGCAATTCAGATTATCGCCCAAGCGGCCGATGAGCGGCGGGGCGCCCCTGAATTTCTCCCCGAAAGCTAGGGAATTTCGACCCGGCGGCCCGAACCGGGGAGTGCGCCAAACTGCGTTTGACTCCGGCTATGTTATATCATATCCGTAACGTTATAACGTATTAAGAATATTGGCGGTGCGGGCGTAGCGCCGGAAAAAGAGATGGGACTCATGCCGCTGGATGATGTCACGGGCGGACTTCGCGCCGACGTCTATGTCGGCCATCTGGCCATAGAGCCGGATGAAGCCGCCGTTGCCGCCAAGACGGGTGTCCTCTTCGAGGAGGTCAGGCCCTTCGACGGTTTTCGCGCATCATGCCTCCTGGCCCAGCCTTGGCCCGTCGAGTTGACCGCCAACGGCGTCTTCTGGGTCGAGAACCGGCCCGACACATGTTTCAAACTTCGTATCGCGGACGGTCAGGCGGCCTACCGGTCATTGGGACGATGGCTGGCGTCGCGCCCAGGCCGTGACCGCGTCGATCCCGGGCGGGGCGCGGCCCTCACCGGCCGGCACTGGCACCCCGTCTACGGTGACCGCGTCCAGCGTATCTGGTTCGACGGCCTCGCCGAGGGATGGCGGCACTATGAACGGATGTTCATCCGCGGCCTCGTGAAGCCCGGAACCGGTTTCAAGAACTAGCCAATTCCAAAAACCCTTTGATGAGGAGCATTGTTTAAATGTCATTCAGTGGCGATTACAAAGGCTACGAACTCGACATCGGATTTATCGAGGAGAGCCATCACACCAACCCCCGGCGGCTGTACAGCACCTATGGCGCCGACTGGCAGTACCGGGTCGATCACGAACGGATGCGCCGCGAGCGCCTGGAGCGCGCGCGGGCGGAAATGGAAGCCGATGATCTCGGCGCCCTGGTGGTGTTCGCCGGCGCCAACGTCCGGTACCTGACCGGTTCCTACCAAGGCAACTGGAAATACAACATCAACATCCGCTATGCGGTGCTGCCCCGCGAGGGCGAGCCGTACCTGTTCGAGACCGCGGGCTCCGACATGCGGAACGCCATGCTCGACCTGCCGTGGCTGAAGGACCGCATCCGCCCCGCCATGACCTGGCAGTGGGCCGAGGGCGCGGTCAGCGAGATGGCCGACAAGATGGTCGCCTCGGTGATGGAAGTGCTGAAGGAACACGGCGTCGAGAAGGAGAAAATCGGCGTCGACAACCTCGACTTCCCGGCGCTGCACGCGTTCGAAAAGGCGGGGCTTCGCATCGTCAACGGCTGGCCGGCCATGTCCCGGGCCCGGGTGGTGAAAACGCCCGACGAAATCGAACAGATCAAGATGTCCGCCTCCATCGGCGACGCCGCCATGTGGCACATCAAGCACGAATGGCTGAGGCCCGGCATCACCGAGCGCCAGATCGAGGCCAAGGTTCACGAGTTCATGTTGGATCGGGGCTGTGAGATCATCTACGACATCATTGTCGCGTCCGGCGGCAATACCAGCCCCTATCGCCGGTGGGCGACCGACAAGCTCATCCAGCAGGGCGATTTGATCATCATCGACATCAACGCCGTCGGTCCCGGCGGGTACTACGTCGACTTCGTGCGCACCCTCAAATGCGCCGGCAGGATGACCCAGCAGGAAATCGATCTCTACCGGGAAACCTACGATTCCCTTTATGCCGGAATGGAAAACCTGCGTCCGGGCATGACGTCCGCGGATGTGGTCTCCAAGTTCCCGGAATATGACGATGACATCTACGGGACGGTGACGCTGCAGCAGTTCGCCCACTCCATCGGCATCACGCTGTATGAGGGCATGTGGATGAGCCGCGCCTACTCACTCAAATATCCGGCGGAGATCAAGGAAAACATGTATTTCGCCATCGAGACTTTCGCCGGACATCCGGGGCTGCCTCAAACCTGCCGGTTGGAGGAGAACGTCCTGGTGTCCAAAGACGGACCGGTGATTTTCACCAAGATGGAACATATGGAGGAAGCGGTCGGCGACTACCGTCCCGGCGACTTCCACCACCCGTCCTTGTTGGGTTACCCGACCCACAAGTAGGCGACGAATTCGGTCCCAAGCCGATGGAGCGTAATCCGCTCATCGTCGTCTCGTCGCGGCTCGACCGCGTCACTCCCGATGGTCGGGGGAGCAGCTGTGAGGACTCTGCTCCCTCGATCATCACCGCCTGGCGCCGCGCCAAGGAAGCAGACGTCGGCAACACGATCGTCGACTGCCATGATGCGTCCCTGGCCGATGCCGTCCGGGACGCCGGCGCCTACAGCGTGACCTCCGATCCGACGGAGATTCCGCCGACACACAACTACAAGCCGCCCTCCGGTCTTGCGCGTATCGCCCGCACGATCACCAAGTTCGACCGCTTCTGCAATCACGACCTGATCATCCACATGCCGGAGCACTACGCGGATATCGACGCCAAATATCTGAGGGCGCTCATGTACCCGCTGGCCTCCAACGATGTGGGGATGGCGACGCTCGCCGCCCCCTTGCCCGCCGAGGCCGACGAAAAGGCGCCGAAAATTTCGGTCCGGTGGAACGAGGACCGCAAGGTCTATGTGATGCCGGAGGCCAAGGTGGGGACGATCCGGGACTTCTCCCGCGACGCCGCCCGCCTGGGCGCCGGAGAAATCTATGCCCACATTCCGGTTTACATCTACCGGCGGTCGGTTCTGGACCGGATGGTCCTGGTGCCGCCCTCGGACCGGGAACTCGAAGAAAGTATCGAGGCGCTCAGGGTGCTGGAGATCGGCCGGCGCGCCGATGCGTTGTTCGTCCCCGAAGGCGTGCCCGCGAGCATGGAAGACGGCCGCGCGATCTACGACTAGACCGGTCCCGGATTGCCAACCGCCCCGCATCCCTTAAGCTGCCCCCTGCAGTTTAAATCCGGGGGGACTTCAAGATGCAGGGTAAAATCGCGCTCGAAGAGCACTTCGCCTACAAGGCGCCGGACGCGGACATCGAGCGGCGTCTGCAGCACGCGGAATCGTGGATCGAAACCTCACGGCGGCTGATGGACTTCCACGACGACCGCTTGAGAGACATGGACGAATTCGGCGTCGAGTACGCCATTCTGTCCCTGAATGCGCCGGCCGTGCAGGGCGTCCTCGATCCGAAAAAGGCCGCCGAGGATGCCCGCAGGTACAACGATTTTCTCGCCGAGGAAATTGCCGGGCGGCCCGACCGTTTCGGCGGGTTCGCGACGCTCCCCATGCAGGATCCCGAAGCGGCCGCCGAAGAACTCACCCGCTGCGTCAAGGAACTGGGATTCCCCGGCGCGCTGGTGAACGGATTTACCCAGCGGGATGTTTCGGACTCGGTCATCTACTACGACATTCCCGAATACCGGCCGTTCTGGGCCGTCGTCGCCGAGTTGGACGTGCCGTTCTATCTGCACCCCCGCACCATCGTCCGCGAACGCGCCCAGCCCTATGACGGTCATCCCTGGCTCTACAGTTCGGGCTGGGGGTTCGCGGTCGAAGCCTCTCTCCACATGCTGCGCCTCATCGGCTCCTGCCTGTTCGACGAGTTTCCCAGCCTGCAGGTGGTTCTGGGGCATCTGGGGGAGCGGATTCCCTTCGACATGTGGCGGCTCGACAACCGGATCGCTCGGGTGCCGCACGGCTACCCGGCCAAACACCCCATGAGCCACTATCTCAGGAACAACGTTCACATGACCACGAGCGGAAACTTCAGCGACCCTGCCCTGCAATGCACGGTCTCCGAAATGGGCGTTGACCGCCTGATGTTCGCCATCGACTACCCGATGGAGGTGATGAATGCCGGCACCGAATGGTTCGACAACACGCCCGTGTTGACCGATGAGGAACGGCGGAAGGTGGGACGGACCAACGCGGCCAAGCTGTTCAAGCTCGAGCGGTTCCTCTAGGTCCTGTTGACATTTATCGCATCCAAATGAGCGCCCCGACGAGGCACAGCATGGCCATGTAGGCGGTGACGGTCTTTTCGTAGCGTGTGGCGA
The DNA here is from genome assembly GCA_965207535.1 of Rhodospirillales bacterium. GTDB lineage: Bacteria > Pseudomonadota > Alphaproteobacteria > Rhodospirillales > UBA2165 > JAJDXO01. The sequence goes on from CBDBMR010000003.1 coordinate 55,825, forward strand.
TGCGGCGGAAGTGCTTGATCTTGTTGATGAAACATTCGACGACGTGCCTTTCCTTGTAGAGTTCGGGGTCGTACGGCACGGCTTGTGCCCGCGACGGGTTGGAGGGGATCACCGCCACCATCCCGGCGCTGTCGAGGCGGGCGCGGAAGCGGTTCGCGTCGTAGGCGGTGTCGGCGATCAGGGTCTCGCCCGGCAGCCCGGCGATCAGCCCCTCGGCCTGGGTGACGTCGCCCACCTGGCCGCCGGTGAGGATGAACCGCAAGGGATTGCCCAGGCCATCGACGGCGATGTGGATTTTGCTCGTCAGGCCGCCGCGCGAGCGGCCGATGGCCTGAGCCTGAGCCCCCCTTTTGCGCCGGCGGCATGTTGATGCGCCCGCACGATGGTCGAATCCACGATCAGGTATTCGAAGTCGGGATCCTCCGCCAAGGCATTGAAAAGACTCTCCCAAACCCCCGCCTTGGCCCACCGCGAAAAGCGCACGTAGACGCTGTTCCAGTTGCCGAAGGCGTCCGGCAGATCGCGCCACGGCGAACCCGCCCGGGCGATCCACAGCACGGCGTCCACAAACAGGCGGTTGTCCCGACCCGTGGAGCCGCGATCCGCCTCTTTGCCCGGAACCAAACCCTTGATCCGGTCCCATTGCATATCCGTCAGTTCCCGTCGAAGCATGACACGCTCCCGCCAGTTGAAACGGTCTTGCTTGAATCACGCCAACCATGAATAGTCCGTTAATTGTCAACAGGACCTAGGGTCTGTACTCAATTAAGGGCTTCCCATTTTTTACCCCCCCTCCCTAGCCCTCCCCCTCGAAGGGGGGAGGGAATGGGTGGATTGGACCACCTCCCCCCTGGAGGGGGAGGTCGAGACGGCCGGCAATCAGCCGGGCGTCGAGGGTGGGGGGGCTTCAATCGCTGCGCGTCAGACCTTCCGCGCGGTAGCCATCCAGTAGATCAGCCGCTCCTCGGCGAGATTTCGCTGGGTGTTGGCGCTGCGCTCGGGCACATCGTCGCCCAGAACCACCTGTATGCCCAGGGGGCTCGGCGGCTTGCCGCCGGCTTTCTCCTTCGCCTTGCGCACCCGGCGGAGAATGGTCTCCGAATAGTTCTCCATCACCTCGATATCGAAGCCGTTGCCCGCGAGGTTGCGGCGCAGGCCTTTCTCCGAGTTCAGGAAGTTGACGTCCGGCGTCCTGGCCCAGTTGACCGGGAAATGAATGTCGCGGGCCTCGCCGGCCCCGGGGCCGTAGCTGAACTCGGCGAAGGTGAACCGGCCGCCCGGCTTGAGCACCCGATGGAAACCGCCGAGCAGCGCGCCCTTGTCCTCGATATTCATGGTGACGTTCTGGCACCACAGAAGATCGAACGTCCGGTCCTCGAATTGCAGGCCGGTGGCGTCGCCCAAGGAGATTTCCACCAGATTTTCCATTCCCCGGCGGCGGGTCAGCTCCTGGGCGGCCTCGACGAAATCGGGCGTGATGTCGATGCCCGTCACCCGGCAGCCGAATTTCCTCGTCAGCCAGCGGGCCGGGCCGCCGACCCCGCAGCCGACGTCCAGGACATGGGTTTCGGGCGTGATCTCCGAGACGCCGTTGACCTGGGCCGCCTGATCCCGGGTCGTGGCGATACCGCCCGAATGCAGATGTTCGACCGCCGCCAGGTCGTCCGCGTCCAAATTGTCCGGATCGAGACCGGCCGCGCGGGTCGCCGCGTCGATGGCCTCGATCAGGTCCGGCCGGGCCCATTGAGCGTCGAGGTCGGCCATCTTTATTCGTCGACACCCTCGATGATGATCAGATTCCGCCCCGCGCCGTCCATGAGCGGCACCGCCTTCTGGTATTCGTCGGAATGGTAGCACTCGACGGCCTTTTCGTAGCTCTCGAACTCGATCACCACCGTCGCGCCGGTTTCGTCGCCCTCCGGCGTCTCGTGTCGGCCGTTGCGGATAACGGGCCTGCCGCCAAAGGCCGGCACCACCGATTGGGCGATTTCCTGGTAGCTCGCCTGAGCATCCCCGCCCGGGTGGGTGTAGCGCGAAATCCAATAGCCCTTGGCCATGGTGTCCTCCCTGGATGTATCGTGACGGGGTGAAGTATGGCAGCCGGGTTGACGGCCCTCAAACGCGGCGCGACACTTTGTCCGACAATCGGAAGCGCCTTGGAGGAACCCATGCCATTGGAACGGGGACAGCACGATCTGGGCGGCCTGCCGGGCGGCCCGATCGATCTCGAGGAGCACGAACTCCTCCCCTGGCAGAAGACGGTCAGCGCCGTCTTCACCGTCATGCGCCTGAAGGGCGAACTCACCACCGACGAGCTTCGCCGCTGCATCGAGGATTTGCCCCCGGGAATCTACGACGGCGGCTACTACGAGCGCTGGACCATCGCGCTCACCGACCTGATGGTCGAGAAGCGGCTCATCACCCGTGACGAGGTGGACGCCAAGATGGCGGAGTTGCGCGCGGCCCGGGAGGCGGCGGAATGACCGGGGCGGCCCTGGGCCCGCCCGGCTACGCCACCGGCGATGCGGTGCGCGTGGCGCTGACCTGGCCGCCCGGGCACCGGCGCATTCCCCAATATATCCGGGGCAAAGCCGGTGTCGTCGAGCGCTATTGCGGCTCGTTCAAAAATCCGGAGGAACTGGCCTACGGGTTCGACGGGCTGCCCGAGCGGCACCTCTACCGGGTGCGGTTCAAGCAGGCCGATGTCTGGGACGGCTATGACGGCCACCCGGAAGACACCATCGATCTTGAAATTCAAGAGCACTGGCTGAGCCGGGCGGAAGGGGACGCGTGATGGCCGAAGACACCCACGATCACGGGCACGACCACGGCGGCGGGCCGGTCCTTACCTATGCCGACGACTCGGTCCACGACCGGAACGAGACCGGACATTTCGAGCTGCTCACCGATGCGCTCAAGGAGCTGAGCATCGAGAAGGGCCTGGTGACCGCGACCGAGGTTCGGGAATACGTGGAGTTTTTCGATTCCCGGGGCACCGAGAAAGGCGCCGAGATCATCGCCAAGGCATGGACCGACCCGGCCTACAGGGAGCGCCTGCTCAGCAACGGGACGGCCGCCGCGGCGGAGTTGGACATCCCGATGGCGGGGGCCGAGCTGGTGGTGGTCGAAAACACCGACGACGTTCAAAACGTCATCGTCTGTACGCTGTGCTCCTGCTATCCCAGGACCATCCTCGGGCTGCCGCCGGACTGGTACAAATCCAAGTCCTACCGCTCGCGCACCGTCAACGAGCCCCGGGCGGTCCTGAAGGAGTTCGGCACCGAGCTGCCCGGCGACACGGCGCTCCGGGTCCACGATTCAAACGCCGATATGCGCTATCTGGTGCTGCCGAAGCGGCCCGCGGGTACGGAGGATTGGCCCGAAGAGCGGCTTCGGGAGCTGGTGACCCGGGACAGCATGATCGGCGTCGCGCCGGCCAGGGACCCGGCGTAACGACCATCGGTCCACGCCTTGGCGGTCGGCGCTATACGTAGATGGCCGGGTCCGGGGCCCGGCCATGACGCACTCCATTTAGGGTACACTCCGGTCGTCATGCCCGTGCCCACCGGACCGGCTCGCCGGCCGGAGGACAAGCTTTGACACGGGCATCCACGCTTGGGGGGGCAGCGGTACAAAAGGTCATTCCCCGCCGGGGATTGACCGGGTGGATGGCCGGTTCAGGCGGCCTTGTCTCTCTCGAGCTCGGCCAGCAGCGCCTCGGCTTCCGGCCAGGACTGGGCGCCGTTGGTGCGCATCTCGTCTTCGAGTTCCTCGGGCAGCCAGTCGTAGATGGCGGGCTGAAAAGCGGGCCGCGCTGATACCGTCTCCCAGAATGCCGACACCTTCGGATATTTGCCCTCCCACATGGGCGACATGGAGAGGATGTTGAGCCGGTTGAGGTAGATGGTCATGGCGATATCGGCGAGCGAATAGTCATTACCGGCGAGCCACGTCCACTTGCCGAGGCTGTCCTCCATCCATTTGATCGCCTTGTTGAAGGTCAGGAGCGCGTTGGTGGCTTCGGGGGATTTCCAGCCGTCGACGATGGCGCTCCGCTTGCGCGCCCGGCGGACCGGATCGGGAATGGAGTTGATGTAGAAATCGAACTCTTTCTTGGTTTTCTTCAGCGCCCCCACCCGGTGGGACGCGGCGAACGTCACCACCTGGGTCGCCGGGTGAAGGTCCTCATCGACCATCTTGGTCCACAAACGCATCTCGGCCCGCATCAGCGGATCGTCCGGCACGAGCGACGGGCCGTCGAACACCTCGTCGATATATTCGCAGATCACCGTGCTTTCGCGGACCACATGGCCGTCATGGACCAGCGTCGGCACCACGCACTTGGGATTGAGCTTGGCGTAGTCGGCAGTGAACTGCTCGCTCTTCAGAATGTCGATATACCGGCTCTCCCAGGGCACGCCCTTCTCATCCAGGGTCAGACGCACCTTGGTGGCGCAGGCCGATGATCCATGGTGATAAAGCTCCAGCATGTCCGCCTCCAACCTTTTCTTGCGAGGGAGTCATCACCGGCCGGCCCGATGGGTAAAGGGTCCGCCGCACCGTGTCCGTGATCCGGACGGGAACCTGGGGCTAGCTGGCCTCGCGGATGGGGATGAGGTCGTCGTCATCGTCGTCGGTACGGGCCTGCATCTCCTCCATCCGGTCGGCGATCTCCTTGGCCGCCGCCTGCAGTTGGCTCATGTGCCGCTCGGCAATCTGCTCGGCGGTCGCGGCGGAGGCGATGTAGGTGAGCGGCAGGCTCGCCCGGGCATAGCCGTTCACCAGAACCGGCACCGCCAGGGTTTCGGTCTTGGGATGCAGCCGGAAGGTATCGTCGCCGACCGCCCAGCCGCGGCTCCGGGTCGCGGCGAGGATGCGCTCGATGTAATCCGGTTTGTGGGCCACCCGGTCGAAATCGTCGTCGGAACTCTTGAGGTTCTCGATGATCGCTTCCCGCTCCGGGTCCGGGCAGTAGCTCAAATATGCCCGGCCCGACGCCGACTGCAGCATGGGCAGCCGCTGGCCGACCGCGACCCGGTCTATGGTGAAGGGGGAGCGGCCGCGGGTGGATTCCCGGATATACATGGCATTGTCGGAGAAGGTGGACAGCTCGGTCGGCCAGACCACTTCCTGCACCAAGCGTCCGAGAATGGGGACGGCGATATCGGCGATCCATTCCTCGTCCTTGAATCCCGAGCTCAGCCGCCGGACCATGTGGGTCAGGTGGAAGCGGTCGGTCGCCTCCTGCCGGCGCACGTAGCCGAAATTCCGCAGGGTATCGAGGATGCGGTAGATGGCTTGGCGGGAAATGCCGGTGTCCCGGTTGAGTTCCAGCACCGTCGCGCCGTTCCGCAGGTTCAGGGCGCGCAAAACGATCAGCAGCCTTTCGGCGCTGCGCATGCCGCTTGCGCGCTTCTCACCCGATTTTTCAGCCATAACTCCCTCGGACTACTCTATATCGGCGTGTCCGGTAAACGGACAATATACAAGGGAGAACGGTTTGAAAAGCCTATTTGGCGGGCTGCGCCTGTTGCTGAAGCTCCCGGCTGCGGACTTCGATTTCGCGGGCGGCCCGCAGCAAGGCGTCCAGATGCCGCGCCGCGATCTCCTCGGCGGTCGCCGCGGACGCGATGAAGGTGATGCCGACAGCCGCCCTCACCCGTTCACCGCTCATCACCGGCACCGCGATGGTGGAGGTTTTGATTTCCGCCGCATATTTGGAATAACGCACCGCGTAGCCGCGCTCGCGGGTGGTTTCGATGACCGCATCCACATAGCCCTTGCGGTGGATAAGCCGGTCATACTCGTCGTCCGATTTCCGAAGCGCGTCCAGAATGTGTTCCCGTTCCAACGCCGGACAGTAGCTCAAATAGGCCCGGCCCATGGCGGAGATCAGCATCGGCAGGCGCTGGCCGACGGTGACCCGGTCGATGGTGAACGGGCTGTTGCGGCGCGTGGTTTCCCTGAGATACATGGCGTCGTTGAGAAAAGTGGCGAGATCGGTCGGCCAGACCACTTCGGCCAGGAGATCCTCCAGAACCGGCGCAGCGATTTCCGTCACCCACCCTTCCTCGAAATATCCGTCCGCCAGTTCCCGGACGAGATGGGTCAGATAGTACCGGTCGTCGGTTTCCTGGCGGCGCACGTAGCCGAACTCCTCCAGGGTCGCCAGCATCCGGTAGATGGACTGCCGCGAAATGCCGGTCTGCCGGCTGAGCTCCAGCACCTTGGATCCATTGTGCTGATTGAGGGTCTTGAGGATCACCAGCAGACGGCGGATGGATTTGACGCCGTTGCGGGATTCCTCCGGTGCGAGCTGGTTCATGCGTGCCTCCCCAGGGTGTCCTTAATGTGGACAAAATAGGGGAGAAGCTGGGCCGAATATATGGAATTTTCGCTATTTCGTCCGTTATTCGGACAATACTAGGCCGGTTTCACCTCCGGTGTCGGCACGGCGGACAGAATCATGTTCTCTTCCGAGGCAACCATCGGCGCAGCCTGCTTGAGGAAGGCCGGCCAGTCCCGGTTTTCGGCCAATTTCGCGCGCCGCCGGGCGCGGTCCTCGTAGCTTTCGTACTCCCAGATGAGGATCACCCGGTTCGGATCCCCCACCTCGGTGCGATAAAACCCCTTGAGACGGCCGCCGATGGGCAGCTGTACGGCCAAGCCCACCCGGCGGTAGAGCTCGGCGAACTCGGCTGCCCGCCCCGCATGGCACGTATAAATCCGCATTTCGGTAAGCATGATGCTTGTCTCCCGCCCCAGGGTTTGAATAGATGACAAGGCTATGGCGTTCGCGCCGGAATGCAAGAAAGGAACCCCGATGGCCGACATTCTCGTCCTGTTTCACAGCGTTTCCGGAGGCGCCTTCCGGCTGGCCCGGGCGGTTGCCGAGGGCATCGAGACGGTGGACGGCTGCCGGGCCGAACTCAGGCGGGTGCCCGACATCGATGACGGTGACAGCATCTTTGGCGGGCAGGTTCAGGAGCGGCCCCCCGGGCTGCTCGATCTGCCAACGGCGTCCCCCGGCGATCTGGAAAACTTCGACGGGTTCGCCGTCGGCTGCCCGATCTATTTCGGCCGGCTGAGCTCGGCCATGGCGTATTTCTGGGATCACACGGGCAAGCAGTGGGGAGACCTCACCGGCAAGACGGCCACCGCCTTCGTCGCCGGCGGATCGGGGGCCGGCAGCGAGACCGCGATCCTTTCCCTGTGGAGCACCTTCGCCGCCCACGGGCTGACCATCGTGCCGCTCGGCATCCGCGCCAAATCCGCATCAGGCGAGGGTGACGTCACCGGCGCCGGATCCCTCGGCGCGGCGAGCATCGGCAACGGGCCGGGCGAGAGGCCATCGGCCCCGGAACTCGCCGCGGCGCGCATTCAGGGCACCGCCCTTGCCGAGGTGACCCGGGCGCTAGTTGCCGGTTGAGGGATTGGCGTTGGGCGTGAACAGCTGCCGGCCCCGTCTGCGGAACGCGGCGATCGCCGCCTGCCCGGCGGCCCCGGTCAGCCAGGCGGCAAACAGATTTGCCTCCTCCGCCTTCACGTGCGGATGGCGCGCCGGACTGACGACAATGACGCCGTACTGATTGAACAGCGCCGGGTCCCCCTCGACCAGAACCGCGAGCGATCCCTTGTTGGAGAAACCGGTCCACGTCGCGCGGTCGGTCAGGATATAGGCGTTCATGCCGGAGGCGGTATTGAGCGCCGCGCCCATGCCCGCCCCGACCTCGCGAAACCATTTCCCCCGTCCGGCCGCGGGATCCGCGCCGCTGGCCCGCCAGATGGACTGCTCGGCCTTGTGGGTGCCCGAATTGTCGCCCCGTGAGACGAACAGGTGCCGGCCCCGGGCGATTCCCGCAAACGCATTCCTCGCCCGGACCATGCCCTTGATCCCGGCCGGATCGCCCGCGGGACCCGCCACCACGAAGTCATTGTACATCACGTCATGACGCTCGATGCCGAAACCGTCGGCGACGAACTTCTCCTCCGACGGCTTGTGGTGAACCAGCAGGACATCGGCATCGCCCCTTTCCGCGAGCCGGATGGCCTGGCCGGTCCCGACGGCGACCACCCGGACGGCGATCCCGCTTTGGGCCTGAAATTTGGGCAGGATATCCGCGAACAGGCCTGAATTGTCTGTCGACGTGGTGGATGCCAGGGTGATGAACCGGTCCTGCGCCTGGGCCGGCGCCCCGGCCCAAACAAGTGCCCAGACAAACGCCAAGACAAGCGCCCAGACAGGCGCCCAGACAGGTGCCAAGGCCGGAATGGACAGCCGCCTCACCACAACAGATCCCCTCTCAGGTAGGCCGCCGCCTCTTCGGTGGAGGGCTGGGTGAAGAACCTGTCGGCGCCGGCCCGTTCGGCCACCCGCCCGCGGTGGAGGAAGATCACCTCGTCGGCGAGGCGGCGCGCCTGACCGATGTCATGGGTGGTCATGACGATCTTCGCGCCGCTGTCGTGAATGCCCGAGACGATCTCCTCGACCGCCCGGGTCGCGCCGGGGTCCAGATTGGCGGTCGGCTCGTCGAGGAACAAAATCTCAGGCTCCAGCGCCCAGGTCCGGGCGAGGGCCAGGCGTTGCTGCTCACCGCCGGAGAGCAGGCGGGCGGGCTGGTCGGCGAAGTCGGTCAGTCCGGTGCGCCGAAGCGCGTCCGCCACCCGCCGGGCCCGTTCCCCGGCCTCGATCCTCCTCAGCTTGAGCCCGTAGGCGACGTTGGCCGCGACATTGCGGCGCAGCATCACCGGTTTCTGAAACACCATGGCCTGACGTTCGTACTGGCGGGTCGTTCCCTCCGCCCAGCGGACCTTGCCGCCGCTGGGTCCGAGCAAGCCGTGGCAGATTCGGAGCAGCAGGCTCTTGCCGGCGCCGTTGGCGCCGAGAATGACGGTCTTGGGCCCGCTTTCGATGGTGAGCGAGACGCCGTCCAACAGCGCCCGGTCACCGGCGCGGAAGGAAACCTCTTCGAGGCTCAAGGGGAGGATGGACATGTGTGGCGCCTACCCCCGCCGATAGGCGGAGACCCCGCCCAGAGAGATGGCGACCGCGTTCACGCCGATGGCGGTCAGGACCAGGATCAGGCCCAGGGCCAGGGCCAGGGCCAGATTGCCCTTCGACGTTTCGAGCGCGATGGTGGTGGTCATCACCCGGGTCAGTCCCGCGATGTTGCCGCCGACGATCAATACCGCGCCCACCTCGGCGGTGGCGCGTCCGAAGCCCGCCATCACCGCCGTCACGAGGCTCACCCGCGCATCCCACAAAATGGTCCGCACCGCCTCGTGGGGCCGAGCGCCGAAGGAACACAGCTGGTCCCGGTACTCCTCATAGAGGTCCCGGGTCAGCCGGTGGCAAATGGCGACGATGATGGGTGTCACCAATACCGCCTGGGCGATGATCATCGCCGTCGGGGTAAACAGAAGCCCCAGAAACCCAAGGGGTCCGGCGCGCGACAAGAACAGATAGATCAGCAGCCCGACGAAGACCGGCGGCAGGCCCATCAGCGCGTTGACCAGGACGATCACGGCCCGGCGGCCGGGAAAGCGGTAAACCGCAAGCGCCGCGCCCGCCGGCAGGCCAATGGCCGCGGCGATGGCCACCGCGGCCAGGCTCACGGCGAAGGATCGCGCGATAATCTCAAGCAGCTCGGCATCCAGGGCTGCAATCAGCTGCAGCGCCAAGACGAATGCCTGACCCATGTCGGACACGGCTTCTCCCCGGGCGGGCGTAAGGTCTTATTGTTGAAAGAGTTTTAGCGAAGCAACTCGCCATGCGCCAGCGCCTCGGATCGGCACCTATTCGCCGGCCTTACTGTGTCCCCGGATCACCATCAGAATTCCGGAGATCACCAGCGCCGCCGCAACGACATGAAAGATTTCGAGGGTCTCGCCGAGAAACGGGATCGCCAGCGCGGCGCCGTAGATCGGCAATAGATTGACGAAGATGGCCGCACGATTGGGTCCCACCGCCCGGATGCCGGCGTTCCAGAGAAAGATGGAGACGACCGAAATAATCAGCGCCATGAACAGAATGACCAGCCCGTTCGCCGGGGTAAGGACGATCGGCCGGACATAAATCGTCTCCCAGATATAGAACGGCAGGAGCATCACCGATCCGGACGCCGAAATTACGAACAGCAGGGTCAGCAGGCTGAACCCTCGCGGCAGCCGGTGCAGCACCACCGGATAGGCGGCGTAAGCCACCGTCGCGGCGATCACCATGATATCGCCGATATTGAACTGGAACGCCGTGAGGACCGTCAGGTCCGCTTTCGAGACGCTGATCAGGACCCCGAACAAGGCGGCGGCGAGCCCGATGGATTGCACCCAGGACAGCCGGAGGCGAAGAATGAGAAGCGCAACGAGGGCGGTCATCGCGGGCTGGCTGGAATTGACCAGGGTGCCGCTGATGGCGGTGGTGAAGTTGACCCCGGTAAACAGCATGACGCTCCCGAACATCTGCAGAAAGGCCAGCAGCAGAAACAATCCCTTCCTGGAACGGATCAGCGGCCAGCGGTCGGTCAGGTCCCGCCAGGCGAATGGCAGCACGATCAGGGCGGCAATGGTCCAACGCCAGAAGGTCAGGCCGACGCCCGGCAGATCGACGCGCATGCCGCGGGCGAAAATAATCCCGATGGCCCACAGAAAAACCGTGAAGGCCAGCATCAGAAAGGCGGCTCGGACGGAAGGCGCGTATTCCTCGATGGTGCGCACGAATGCCAGTCGCACCTAGCTCTCCTCCTTCCGCCGTCCGGTCAGGACAACGGTGGAAATGCCGAGGCAGACCAACGCCGCGCCGATGACGTGGAACAGGAACAACTGCTCGCCGAGGAACGTGATGGCGACCGCCGCGCCGAAGATCGGGATCAAGTTGATGAACATGGTCGCATGAATGGCGCCCACCACTCTCAAGCCCGCGTTCCAGACGTAGATCGACACCACGCTGCACAGGCCCAGCACGACCGAAACCCCGACGGTCTCCATCGATGCCGGCGTCGTTCTATGGAACGCGGTTTCCAGCAGAAAGGTCGGCAGCATGACGACAAGCCCGCTGGCCAATATGAGGAACAGCATCGCCGACAGGCCAAGCTCGTGGGGAAGGCGCGGGAAATAGATGGCATAAGAGGCCCAGCCAACCACCGCAATCAGCGCGATGAAATCTCCCGGATTGAAGGCAAGCGCCTGCAAGACGGACAGATCGGCCCGGACGACCATCACCGCGATGCCGGCCAATGCCGCGACGATTCCGGCGCCCTGCAATCCTCCAATCCGGGTGCCGACGAGGATAGCCGCCATGATGGCGGTGATCGCCGGTTGGGTCGCGTTGACGACGGTCGCATTGATGGCGGTGGTGAAATTCACCGCGACAATAATCATGGCCTGGGAGCCGGTCATGAGAAATCCGAGAAAAATCAACATCTTGAAGTGCCGCCGCATGACGGGCCAAGAGCGCCGAAGTTCCGGGAGGGCGATGGGCAGGAGCACCAGGACCGCGACCAGGACACGCCAGAAATTCATCCCGAACGGCGGAATGGTCTCATAGAAGGCGCGGCTGATGACCGTGTTGACCGCCCAAATGAAGGCCGCGAGCGTCAACAGGGCATACGCCAGCGCAGGGCGCGGCGAAAAATTCTCGATCCAGTTCATGAATTGGCGGCCCGAACGTCCCCAAACATTCTCGTTGTTGGTTCGGACTCTATGCTTCCCGTCCCGACAGGCCAGACATTTCCCCTTGGTGTCCGAATTTCCGGCGCGCTATCGTGGGGCCGTCAGACCGGGGAGAGGTTTCCATGGCCGACTGGGTTGATTTGACGCGGGGGATCGCGCTCCCCCGCTATTGCGATCACTACGGACACATGAACGTCCGTTACTACGCGCAATTCTTCGATGATGCGGGCTGGCACATCCTCAATCTGGCCGGTATCGCCTTCGAGGATATTCAGGACCGGGGCCTCGGCACCGTGGTCGCCAACGTCTCCATCGATTTCCACCATGAACTGGTGCAGGGGAAGCTGTTCATCATCCGCGGCGGCTATACGCGGGTGGGCACCAAGAGTTTCCATCATGAGCTCCGGCTCTACGAAGCCGATACCATGACCCACTGCGCCACCCAGACCTCGGTCGAGGTGTTCTTTGACACCAAGGCGCGGAAAGCCGTAGAAATCCCGGACGATCTCAAGGAAAAGATGGCGGCCCGCGTGGTCGCGGCGGACTAGGCATGCAAAAAAAAGAGGCGGCCCTAGAGCCGATCATGGTTTGTCGGAATCGCTCTGCGATGCCGACAGTCCATGTGAATCGGCTCTACACTATTGAAATAGATCGTTTCAATGGTTCAATTGCGCTTAGCTGCGCGGAGATGCGCACGGTTGAGATAAAATGAAGTATTTCAGCGGTTTGTCATGGGGTTCCGCCATGCCGGCCCGGACACAGCTACGCCTGATAGCTCTCTGGTTGACTTTCATTTGTTGATCCATATGGTGATTTTTTTGGCGAATGTTGCAAAAGGTTTCAATATGTCAACACAATCCGGCAAGCGAACCGCTAACCTCAAGATCACCCTCAACAAGCGCAACGTCGAAGCCCTCAAACCCGCCGAGAAGCCCTACATCGCATGGGACGACCGGGTGACCGGCTTCGGTCTTCGCGTCCAGCCTTCGGGCGTACGCTCCTACCTCGTTAACTACCGCGCCCACGGCGGCGGGCGCAAGGCCGCCAACCGGCGCCTCGTCCTCGGACGCCACGGACGGGTGACCGCCGATCAGGCGCGCCGCATGGCCCAGGAGACGCTGGGCAAGGTCGCCGCCGGGGAGGACCCGGCCGCGGGCCGCGCCCGCAGCCGTTCCGTTCCCACGCTGCGCGAGGCTTTCGACGACTACCTCGCCGCCGGTCCGGCACGAAAGGACAGCACGCTTGCCGTCTATCGCGCCACCATCCACAGGGACTTAGGCGACTGGCTCGACCGGTCCCTCGAGACCATCGGGCGCCAGGACGTGGAACAGCGCTTCCAGCGCCTCACCGAGCGGGCCGGCTGGGTGCAGGCCAACAACGCGGTGAAGATGCTGGGTGTGCTCTACCGCCGCCAGTGCATCGATTTCGAGGGGCTGCACAACCCGGTCGACCAATGGCGCGCCGCGGGCGGGCGGCCCCATCGCCAGCGCCGGCGCACCATCCAGCCGCCGGCCGAGATATTGCCGCGCTGGCACCGGGGCATCGAGAACGGCGTGCGCAACCCGGTGGCGCGCGACGCCTTCCGCTTCGGCCTCTATACCGGCATGCGCCGGGCGGAAGTGTTCGGGCTCGAATGGGCGCGCGTCGACATGGCCGCGATGAAGCTCCGCATCGAGGACACCAAGACCGGCGCGCCGCTCGCGTTCCCCATCACCCGCCAGCTCGCCGCCATCCTCGAACGCCGCCTCGCCGAGCGGGACCGCTTTCCCGAGAAGAGCCGGGGCTGGGTCTTTCCCTCGGACAATGCCAAGTCCGGGAGCGGCCATCTCGCAGGCATGCAGCACCTGAACGCGCGCATCGGCGAGGAAGGCGGGGCGAAGTTCTGGTTCCACGCGCTGCGCAACTGTTTCATCACCGTCGCCGACCGCGATCTCATGCTGCCCCCGAGCCTGACCAAGCGGCTGGTCAACCACGCCCGGCCCCAGGACGTGACCGAGGGCTACGCCGCCGACTGGACCGTGGACCAGCTTCGCGATGCGGCCCAAAAGATCGCCGACCGCATCGATGAACTGATCAAATGTTGAGTTCGATATTTGATCAATTGAACCGGGCCGCCCCGGCGCCGGTCTCCCAGCCGGACCAAGGTGTTGACGCTCCGTTGGGAGCGTATCGACATGGATGCCCTCACCTTCCGGGCCAGCGCGGCAATGAGAAGACCAAAACCGGCGTGCCCCTGGAGCTTCCCATCACCCATCATCTCGCGGCCATTCTCGAACGCCGCCGCACCGCCACCGCGGATCTGCCCGAAGGCCTCCGGGAGTGGGTGTTCCCTCATCGACTAGTGCGACCGGCCACGTGCCAGCGCGCTTGCGAACGTCCCCATTGCCAGCGACAATACCGTAACTTAGCTGTGCCTTCCGCGCGCTGGAGCAATCACTCATGTCCGAAACAACAAGGCTCAAATCGGTCCACATTCAGGGTTTCAGGTCTCTCGCCAACGTTGAATTGTCGGATTTGGGCAGCACCAGCGTCCTGATAGGCGCCAACGGTTCCGGCAAGTCCAACTTTGTGCGCTTCTTCGAAATGCTCAGTTGGATGCTCCGTTCGAGTAGTCTGGAGCAATTCGTCGAGCGTAACGGTGGCGCCGACGACCAACTGTACGGTGGCAGTCGGACTACTCCCGCCATGCAGGCCGAACTCAGCCTGGAAACCAAGCGCGGCAGGAACGAGTATGGTTTTACCCTGGCGCACGCTCATCCCGACCGTTTGATGTTCACCCGGGAAGCTTTTCGGTTCAGCAGTAACGACCGTCCGTCCGAGGCGCACTGGACGGCTCTTCCCGGCGACGGGTATCGCGAAGCTCAGATCGTTGAGGTCGCACATTCACCGCAACCGCGGGAAATCAACCAGACGACCGCGCAAACGATTACACGTCTGCTGCGAAACTGCGCCGCCTATCAGTTTCACGACACGTCCGACAGCTCCAGCTTAAAGACGCGATGGGACATGGAGGAAAACAATAAACTGCGTTCGAACGGAGGGAATCTGGCGGCGGTGCTGTACAGGCTCGAACATGAGGATCACCATCGCTTTGAAATGATCTGCCGTCATATCAGTCGCGTACTCCCGGTATTCGATCGATTCATGATCGAAGACAGCTACGGCAAGGTTCAACTCAGGTGGAAGGCCAAAGGGACCGATAAGACATTTGGGGCCCATCTCACCTCCGACGGGTCCCTCCGCTTCTTCGCTCTCGTCACGCTGTTGAACCTTCCCCGGGAAATGCTTCCCGATGTTGTCCTATTGGACGAACCCGAGCTCGGACTGCATCCGACGGCCATCGCGCTGATAGGCGACATGATCAAGGCGCTTGCCGTTGACGTGCAGGTCATTGCTGCTACCCAATCACCTCTTCTCGTGGACCTGTTCGATCTGGAAGAAATCGTGGTTCTTGAGGCGGAGGACGGCCGCACGCAGTTCCGGCGCCTCGCGACCGACGACTACCGCCATTGGCTCGACGAGAGTTTCGCGCCCGGCGAGCTTTGGCAGAAGAACCTGATCGGGGGCCGTCCGTGATTCGTCTTGCCGTTTCGGTGGAGGGCCAGACTGAAGAGGAATTCGTCAAAGGCGTGCTAGCCCCGCACCTTTGGCCAAGCGACGTCGCGGCCACACCCATTCTGCTGGGCCGCGCTCGCAATAGTGGCCCCGGCGGCGGGGGCGTGACCGTGCCGAGGCTCGTCACCGAGATGGTGCTTTTGAGTCATTCGTTCGACGCCATCACAACCCTCGTCGACTTCTACGGCTTTGATGGAAAGGAACAGCACTCCGCGGACGAGTTGGAACAGGTTATTCGCAAAGGCGTCGAGGATCGGACCGATTGGCAAGGAGACAGACTGATGCCGTATGTTCAGCGCCATGAATTCGAAGGCCTGCTATTCTCCGACGTGCACGTCTTCGCGGATCTGCCTGAAATCCCGCCAATGGCTGTCCGCGCGCTTGGGGACATTCGGTCGGCCTTCAAGACGCCAGAAGACATAAACGACGACAAAAGAACCGCTCCGAGCAAGCGCATTGGGGATGTGGTGCCTGGATATAGGAAGGTGCTTCACGGACCTCTGATCGCCGAGGCAATTGGCCTGGAAAAAATACGAGCGGAATGTCCGCGATTTAACGCCTGGCTCGGTCGCCTGGAAATCTTGCAGGATCGCATTGCGGGGTAGTCGGGCCCGTCCGTCTTCGACCGTCTCGTCCTCGCAAACGGATGTGAAATACAAATTCGCTGGCAAGATGAAGCGCGACAAGCCGTACAAGGCGGCCCAGGCCGTGCGGTCCGCCGATTCCGGCCGGGACCGGGGCGGTGGTGGGTGTCCAGAGGGAGGCGCCGCCTGGGCGGAGACGCTCGCACCTGGCTTACCCATTTCGTCGGACTCGTGAGTTTGTGGTAGATGCTGAACAAGAGGCCTTCGCGAACCCTATAGCCTGCACCGAACATGGCCGTCCGCGTCCCATTGCCACCGTTCACCCGTGTTGCCGTCCCGCCGCCCTCGGGTGATCGCCCCGCCCGTACGCTTCCCGCCGCTTAGAGTTGGGTGGGTGCCCGGACACCAGGCGGCGGACACCTTCCTGGTCCACTTCTTGAGCAGGCAACTCGTCGCAACCGCAGCCAGCCGGCTTTCTGTTCCGGTGAGGATGAATTTCATGGGGAACTACCGGAGATGAATTCCATGGTCTGGTCACGCGTCAAAACGATCTTCCGCCAAAGCTCAGCCGTCATGTAGCAATCCAGCCAGTTGTCCCGCTCGTACTCGTCCTTGAGACAATTTGGTGGATTGGGAGGCGCATTCCCGCAGTAGTGCCGATAGTGATCCCGTAAACAGGGGCCGACAATCGGAGCGGTTCCGGGTAGCGGGGGCCAGCGGTCGAGGGAAGCCTCGATCTGCATGTCGTGGTGAATACCCCGCAGTGGCGGCGTCTCGGAAGCGGAGAACCCGGCAAGGCTTGCTAGCATTGGCAGATCACAGCGGGTGCCGTTGAAGCTGATGATGACGCCGTCGCAGGAGAGGATTCGCTTAGCACCTTCGACCATGCACTCGCCCCGGTACCGGGTGTAAGCATTGGTGTTGACGTCGATGATGCCAACGATGTCGCCGCCATAATCGAATGCCACAATCTCCAATTCCGATTTCCCTCCGCCTGCAACCGTTCGCGCCGAAGGTGCCGCTCTCAGCACTTCGTCTCCCCTCGTGAAATCATCCCTGCCACGATGCTGTAACTGCCCCCAATAGTACCTCCCGGAAGCCGCAGCCCCGCGGCGGTTCGCGCAAATACCGTGCCGCCCGGTGCGACCCATGAACCTCCCTACAACGCTTTCCAGAACCGATCAATCAATCGTCGCCTCGCCCGGGCCACTGCCTCATCGAGAGGAGGAGGTTGGCCGTGAGCGGGGCGGCGGTCGGGATGTCCGGAGGAGGGCGTCCGGCCGCCGCCCATTATCACCCACCGGATGGAGACGGCACCATGACGGCAGCGATGGCGATGCCCGGCAACACGGCGGAGACGTTCCTGGTTCATTTCTTCGGCACCGGCCTGGCCGACGACCGCTATGTGGTCGAAAGATTTCGGGCCCGATCAGACGGCGATATTGTTCCCGCCCCCGCCGAGGCGCTTGCGGCGAAGGGCGGGCGCAAGGTCAAGCGCACGGTGGTCTCGCGCAGGGAGGCAGAGGCGATGCGTCCCGACCGCACGGAGATCATAATCTGCACGGGACTCAAGACCCGCGGCGGCCGACAATTGTGGGGGTCGCTCGCCGCCGGCCTTCTCTGCGACCGCAAGCAGAAAGGCTGACGGCCCCCTTTTCCGGACATCCCGCCGGCCCGGCGTCCCCAACCCGGGGGCCGGGATAGGCGGCGGGGCGTCCGGCTTTCCCATTCCCATATCCGTGGAGGCACCTATGGTTCATGCCGACCCTGCGGTTCGCCGTCAGCGTGATCGCGACCGTATCGCCCGGCGCACCGCCGCGCGCATCGAGGCTGGCCTGTGTGTCAAGTGCGGCAGGACCGAACCGATGCCGGAGCGCCGCCTGTGCGCGCCGTGCAACGAGAAGCGGAATGCGGCGAGCCGCGCCCGCGACGCCCGGCTCCGGGCCAAGAACAAACCACGGCGGGATCCTGAACGTGCGCGGCGCTACGAGCGCGAGCGGGACCGCCGGCTGCACGCCGAGAGGAAGGCAGCCAGGATCTGCACCAAGTGCGGCCGGGCACCGGCGCGCCCGGATCGCACGACCTGCAAGCCTTGCGCCGAGCTGCACCGCGCCCGCGACCGCGCCCGTTACGCCAGGACGAAAGCCCAGGGGATACCTTACGGCGGCCGCGACCCCGAGGCCCGCCGCCGGGACGGCCGGGAGCGCGGCCGCCGGCGCAGCGAGGCCCGCAAGGCCGCGGGCCTGTGTATACGCTGCGGCCACGTCCCGCCCGAGGAGGGCCGGTCCATGTGCGAACCGTGCCGCGACGACAGGCGGGCCGCGAAACGCGCTCTCCATCACGAACGCCGGGCCGCCGGCGTGTGTGTCAATTGCGCGGCGCCCGCCCCCGGCGGCAAGGCATATTGCGGCCCCTGCGCCAAGACCCGCACCAGGCGACGGAACCTCAAGGCCAAGCGGGAGGCCGACCGCCGGCGCTATGCCGAACGGCGCGCCAGGGGCGATTGCACATCTTGCGGCAAGCCGGCCAACGGGGCGGCCGAGTGCCGGGCCTGTTGCGACGCCGCCCGCGCCCGCTACGACGCCCGCCGGGCCGCCGGGGTCTGCGTCAAGTGTCAAACCCCCACCTACGGCGGTACGGCCTACTGCGCGGCCTGCGCCGTCGCCAAGGCCGAGCGCCGCGACCGCGAGGCGGAACATGCCGCGCGGCGCGCCCGGTACGCACACCGGCGGGCCAGGGGCCGCTGCGTCCGATGCGACGCGCCGTCGCCGGGGGTGGCGCGCTGCGAGCCCTGTTCGCGCAGGCACCGCGAGAGTTCGGGGGCCTACCGGGGCATCCCGGTGTGGAACCCGCAGTATACGGTTATCGAGATCGAGACCGGCGTCGAGCACGGCCCCTATGACAGCGAGGCCGACGTGTCGCTCTGCCTCGCCTTCGAGAAGCTCGACCGGGACCGGGTGGAGATCGTGACCGATGTCCCAATTACCGCGCGTATGACGGCTTGGGAATAGGCAACGGCCATGCGCTGCGCACCGTGGAGGCCGCCAGCGATATAGTCGACGGACAGTAACTTCACGTACAGCAAGTGCTCGTGCCACGACACCTGGAAACCGTATCGGCGAGCCCAACATATCGATACGATACTTGGCGCCGGGCAAGTACTTTGATTGAATCCTATCGGTTTACGAATACTACAGGGCATCGAATTTGCAGACGTGGCCCTTCATGTCATGATGTACCGGTCGCCACCCAACAGAAAGCCTTTTGGTACCCGAAAGGGGCTCATGGCGATCTGGGGGCTTCTGAGCCCCTCGATTTCTTGTATCATCGCGTTTTCAGCCCGCAGTCCCGCCAAGTCCAGGAGAATTGACCACATGACCCGAAACCGAACCGTCTGTCGCTCGATGACGGCGATCCTGATCACGTTGGGCCTGGTCGCGGGGTGCACCGATCCGGAACCGACACCTCTTGTGATCTCCGACGTTCAAATGGACAAAGTGACCATCCAGGCCGACAATGAGGAAGATTTTACCAATGTTCGGCAGAAGGCACGCGAAGGGTGCGCCATCCATGACCGCACGCCGCTTTACATCAGCACGGGGACGAAATGCGGGGGCACCTCTTGCTACACGACTTCCAGCGGGCGGTACACGTCCTGTGAACCAACGGATTGCTGGAAAAAGCACCTATTCGCTTGCGTCCGATAACGGCCTGGAAAAGCCCGGACCTAGCGGTCCGGGCTCCCACATATCAGCGACGGCTCCAAGGCTTCAGGCCCCGACCGCTAATCGCGGCCACCCCATCGCCAGATGAGGCGCACGACCGCCACGAACAACACCAACAGCACGATCGCGCCGACGAACATCACGCCGATCAGCACGACTTGCCAAATGCCTAACTTCCAGGTCGAGCATCTGACTATCTGACAGCAACAGTTGGCCACCGGGCAGGCGGAAGCGATGTGAGCGAGGAAGGCGGATTGACACAGGACAACTACTGGAAAAACAATCCCCTTCTCATGATGTCCCGGGCACACGAACTCGGGCGGCTCGTCGAACATCTCGAAGCTGAAGAGAGGGACCGCGTTTGGCGTGAAGGAACGAGTATAGCGGTCCCGGTTCTATTGTCCCTCGCCACCGAGATCGGTTTGAAGGCATGGCACCGCAGTGAGGGCAACGATCTGCCACCCAAGACTCACGATCTTCTGGAGTTGTTCGATAGCCTGGGAGAGAACACGCGGAGACGCCTTGAAGACAAGATGCCGGAAATTCCAAGCGACATGCCGGGTTACCCGGCCTATCCGGGCTTAATAGGCGCATTGCGCCAGAACAGGAATATCTTCACGCAGTGGAGATATGCACATGAACACAATGCCTTGTTTGCAGAAACAGGCGTTCTCAAGGCGGCGCTTAAGGTGATTGTCGACGAATTTATCGACGAGATGCCTCCGGAGAACCGCCTCAAGGGCTAGGTCGATACGGCCTTGGCCCGCGATGACATGGGTCGTTGCCCGCGCCGCCGTCCCGCCGCCCTTGGGTGATTTTCCCGCCCGTGTCTCGCCGCCGTTCACCTGCGCACCGTGCGCCGAGCGGTCGTATCACCGCTCGGACCACTTCCGGGGCATCCCGGTGTGGGATCCGAGCTTCACCGTCATCGAGCTCGAGACCGGCCGGGCGTCAGCCGCTCCCCGCGTCCCGTCCGGGGCGTCCCACAGCCATCGCCATATCGTTTGCGGTTAATTCATCGGTTGCCGCCCGCGGCCGCGTCACATCGGCGGCGGTCGCAACATCATCGAATAGACAGCCAACCGCCGTACCGGTGGCAGGATCCGGTGCCCCGGAGTTAGGGGGAAGCCGGGAGAGGGTATGACGCCCAGGGGGCGGAGGAAGGCCTTCGCCCGGCTGCGTCCCAACCCCATCAACCGGAGAACTGCAATGTCCAATCGTACCTTCCCGACCAGCGAACCCCGCGACGCCACGTCCGATCCCGAAGGCCCCGATGGCATGGGCACGATTTACCGCGCCGAGACATCGCGGCCCGACACGACCGCGCTGCTCACCGAGATCGGGATGCCGTCCCATGCGATCCGCGGCTTCATCGCCTCCCGGGCAACCACCGGGTCCGACGGCTAAGTAGAGGAGGAGAAGGGCTTGGAGAAGGTGAACGGAAGGGGGTTCGGGAGAGTGAACCCGGCCCCGGCCGTTCGGAACCCATCGTCATCAACCAGCTATGCAAGGAGAACCGTCATGGCTTTCGGACTCAACCGCGTGGAACTGATCGGCCGCCTCGGCGCCGACGTCACCGTCAACCACCTCACCTCGGGGGGGCGCGTCGCCAACCTGAGCATTGCGACCGACGAGTCGTACATCAACAAGCAGACCGGCGACAAGGTCGACAAGACCGAGTGGCACCGGGTCGTCACCTTCCAGGACGGGCTGATCGACATGTTCGAGAAGCACGCCACCAAGGGGCGGCTGGTCTACGTCGACGGCAAGCTCCAGACCCGCCGGTGGAAGAAGGACGGCGAGGACGGCGACCGCTTCTCGACCGAGATCCTTCTGGTTCCGGGCGGCCGGGTGCAGTTCCTGGACAAGCCGAACGGCAACGGCCAGGGGCAGCCCGACCCGGACGCGGCGGGCGACACCGCCGCCGCCCCCGCTCAGGCCGACGATCTCGACAGCGATATCCCGTTCTGAGTCGATCTTCCTCCCTCCACTTCGGGGAGTCGGCGCCTTCCGGCGCCGGCTCCCCTTTCTTTTTGCTGCCGTCCTGGAGTCCTCTCCGGCCCGACCGCCGCGCCGGGCCGCCGCCGCCGCGATCATCGTGCTCGTCGGCTGAAGGAAGAGGAGAGCGAGGGGACGGGCGAGCCGTTCAGAGAACAGGAGTGAGTCATGAGCGCCGTCATCAATCTCAGGCACGAGCCGAAGCTGCGGGAGCAGTTCGAGTATGCCCAGGTGGTGAACAACACCGTGCTGATCGACCGCCGCACCAAGTGGGGCAATCCGTGGCGCGTGGGCCGCGACGGATCGTACGCGGAGGTTATCGCCCGCTACCGCGAAGATCTGTGGCGGCGCATCGGAGCGGGCGAGGTGACGCTGGAGGAGCTTGCTGGACTGGACGGCTGCTGGCTGGCCTGCTGGTGCGAGCCCCAGCCCTGCCACGGCGACGTGCTCGCCCGCGCGGCCGTCTGGGCGGCGGGCGAACTGGCGGAGCGATCCGATGCCTGACGCGCCGCCTTGCTTCCCCTTCAACGCCTCGTCGGGCCCAACCGCCCATGAGGGCGGTGCGGGTGGAGAGAATACGCCTGCGTGCGTGCTGTCCAATTGTGATCCACGTGCTCGCTACAGCAACCCCTCCGGGGTCTTCCGGGACGCTCTGGGCAGTCGCTGCGCTTTGTGCCCTAGGCAGTCGCTCCGCTTTGTGCCCGAGCGCCCTGCGGCCTGGCCGGGAAGCTCTAGGGGCGGACCGTGAAAGCCGCCGACCGTGAAGATCGAAGGCGATCTTCCGCACCAAGATCGGCGGCCTTCCGCACCACTCCGCCCCAAGAGCATCCAGGGCCAGGTGCTTCCCCTGCGCGCGCGGCTCCCAACAGGACATCACTTCGGGGCGCAACGCTCCGATCACTGCAACCCGATCATCAAGGAGATCGTCATGAACACCATCATCGAGAACATCGAGCAATCCGTCACCGCAACCGTCTGTGAGAACGCCGCCCTCTACGGCGCCACCCCCGAGCGGGACGAGTTCGACAGCCGCGAAGTCTGGGACACCGACGAGGCCACCGGCGCGGTATGCGAAGCGTTCCGCATCATCGCCGAGGGCGTCTGCCCGGACGGCTTACAGCTCGCCGACGAGCGCGAGAGCCTGCTCTGGGGCTTCGTCAATATGCTCGACGCCCAGACCCAGCGCCTCGACCGCGCCGCCGACAAGCTCGGCCCGGAACTGCGCGACCTCCAGCGCGAGCAGGACGGCACCGAGATCAAGTCGTTCGAACTGGAACTGCTGACGGACCGCGCGCGGAACCTCACCGACCGCCGCGACGCCTTCGAGACCATGCGCGATGCGGCGGCCGAACAGTACCGCGCCGTCACCGGCAACACCTGGCGGCCCCGGCGCGGATCGCATACCTCGCAGACCGGCCAGCTGACCTCGGCGGCCATCGACGCCCGCGACTACCAGCGCGCCCGCAAGGACCGCAAGACCCAAGCCCATCTGCCCCAGGGCACCCTGGTCGCCATCGCCGGCGGCAAGGACATCGCCGACCCGGCGGCGGTGATCGCCCGGCTCGACAAGGCCCGCGAGAAGTACGCCGACATGGTGCTCGTCCACGGCGGCGGTCCCGGCGTCGAGAAGATCGCGGCAAGCTGGGCGGAGCGCAACGGCATCGACCAGGTCGTCTGCAAGCCTGACTGGGACCGCCACGGGCGCGCCGCCCCGTTCCGCCGCAACGACGAGCTGCTGAACCTCCTGCCGAAGGGCGTCATCGCCTTTCCCGGCAGCGGCATCACCGAGAACCTGGTCGACAAGGCGCGCACCCTCGGCATCCCGGTGCAGCGCTGCGCCGCGTAGCCCGCAGCGTCATAAGCGGGCCGCGTCGTCATCCCCGGCAACGGGCGGTGGCGGCGCGGTTCGTTTCGATTTCCGACGGCGGTGTTATGGCGGCACCGTCGTCCTCGCTCGCGCTTCGCGCCGCGCTCGCGCCTTCGCTGCGCCCGGCGTCCCCGGCAGCATGCTTCGCACGACTGCCGGCGCGGCCGCCACTCAGTCGCCGTGGCGGCTCCATCGTCCCGGGTTCCCCGGCGGCGATTCTCCCATGAAAATCGCTGCACGATTTAGTGCCTTCGACGCCCATAGTACGCTGTTTCATCACACCGCCGCATCGCTCGCAGACCTCGTGCCGGCGCAGGCGCCTCCGCAAGGGCCGGTTCCCGCTTCGGCGAGGGACCGGCTCTTTTCTTATGCCGTCCACCCGGAGACGCGCTTCACGGCGGCGCTTACGCGCCCACCGTTGCGCCGTCATGCTCCCGGATGCAACGCCTTCCGGCATGGTACCGTCGATAGCGCCTGCCCCTCCGAATCCACGCCCCTCCCCACCATTTTCCGAGCCGCCAACCCGGTCCTTGGCATCTATGTTCGCTGTTTGTTCTTGTCAACGGACGTATTTGCGGTTAGTTTCCGTCTCACACCTTTGCAGCAAGCTGCTCTCTCCAAACCTCCCAGTACAGGCCGGACCCATGGTGGCGACGCTGGCACAGATGGCTTCGGCCGAATATTACCTGGAAAGCCAGCGCTCGTTCCGCCATCCCAACGAGTACTACACCGCGGGGGAGGAGCCCGACGGGACCTGGTTCAATCCCCACGGCCTGTTCGGTCTTGCCGACGGCGCCAAGATCGACAGCAGGGATTTCCACCGGCTCTACAACGGATTCTCTCCGGACGGGTCGGGCAGGCTGACCCGCAACGCCGGGTCCAAGGCCCGGTCTCCCGGGTTGGACATGACGTTCTCGGTGGACAAGAGCGTCTCCGCCCTATGGGCCATCGCCGAGCCGGATATGCGCGCCGAGATCGAAGGTCTCGCGATAACCGCGGCAAGGGCGGCGCTGGAAGACACGGTGCTTAAATATGCCAGCTATACGCGGATCACCCGGGGTGGCGGGATCGTTCCCGTCCCTGCCGATCTCATAGCAGCGGTCTTCCCCCATGGGACGAGCCGGGAGAACGATCCGCAGCTTCATATCCATACCACGATCCTTAACGTCGCGCGCACTCACGAGGACGGCAAGTACCGGGCCCATCATCAACATCCCGCCTATGGCTGGAGCAAGGCGGCGGGGGCATTGTTCCGCGCCTATCTGGCCTGGGACCTGCGGCAGAGCCTTGGCGTCAGGATGGAACGGTACGGACGGAACGGCGCCTACACGCGGATACCGGGCTTACCGGAGGACCTGCTGTCCTTCTGGTCCAAACGCCGCAAGGCGATTATCGCCAAGGCGGGAGAACTCGGCATCCCGGTGCGCGGCAACGCGGCGCGCCTGACGGGCGTGAACAAGCTGACCCGGACCGCCAAGTCCCCCGGCAAGCCCCATGACAACGACCCGGAGGTCCGCCACCGGCGCTGGCGGGGAGAGGTCGAGGGTTTTGCCGAGCGCGAATCATTGATCGCCTCCGTCACCGGCCACGGGGTGGAGATCCGGCAGGAAGAACTCCGCGCATTGACCGAAGAGCTCGATGCGCTGCCGGAATATCTCGCCCGGGAGGAAGCGGTATTCCGCCGCCCGGACATGGTGGAGGCGGCTGCGAACCGGGCGGCGGGCCTGTTGGGCCGCGACGCGGTGGCGGCGGCCATCGAGCGGGTGCGCCGCAACCCGGAGATCGAGGCCCTGGAATTGCCCGCAGCCACGGCGGAATCGAATGCCGGCATGGTCCATACGGAGCGCTATTCGACGCGCCGTAATCTGGGCATGGAACAGGCGGTGCGGGACATGGCGGAAGCCATGGCCGCCGATACCGTCCATGCGCTGCCTGCCCAGGCGATCGAGGCCAAGGTCGAGGCGCTCCTTGCCGGCGGCTATCCCCTGAGCGAAGAACAGATATCCGCGATCCGCCATGCCACGGCCCGGGGAGCGCGGGTGGCGGTGATCGAGGGCGCGGCGGGCTCGGGCAAGACCACGACGCTGCGCCCCATTACGGATCTGCACCGGGAGCACGGCTACGAGATCGTGCCCACGGCGGTGGCGTGGCGGACGGCGGTGGCCTTGGGCAACGATTGCGAGGCCCGGCCGTTCTGCGTCGACAAGCTCCTGAAGCTGGCGGCCCATGGGCAGATCGGGATCGGCAGGAACACGCTGATCGTGGTCGACGAGGCGGGGATGCTGTCGACCCGCCAGGCGCATCATATCCTCCGGTTATCGGAGCGGCATGGGGCGAAGATCGTGTTCGCGGGCGACACCCGCCAGCAACAGCCGGTTGAGGCGGGACCGGGGCTGAGGTTGATCCGGGACGTCGCGGGCAGCGTCCGGGTGGACCGCATCCGGCGCCAGAAGGCGGATCTCGAGGATGTGCTGGTTCATGTCCATGGGGAGACGCCGGAGGCGGCGCGGTTCAGGGCGGGACTGACGCCGCCCGGGGAGAGGGAGCGGATGCTGGGTGCGTTCGAAGCAACTGCCGATGTTGAAAAACCCGCCTTCACGCCGTGGCAGGTGACGGCATCGGAGGCGCTGAGGGACGGCGAGGCGGCGGCGGCAATCGCGATGTGGCACGCCAGGGGGCGCTTCCACGTATGTCATGACGAGGAAAACACCCTGACCCGGCTGGTCGAGGACTGGGCCAAAGGGGTGCGCGAGGAGCCGGGCAAGTCCTCCATCGTACTGGCGCGCACCCGGGCCGAGACCCGGGCGCTGTCCCATCTCATGCGCGAGCGCCATCTTGCGGGGAATGAGGACACCGGACGCGTGGTCGTCGAGGTCAGCCGCAACGCCGAGGACGGGCGCATCGTCGAACCGTTGGAGATCGCCGTTGGCGACCGGCTTCGCATCGGGGCGACGCAGTGGGAGAAGCAGCTGTTCAACGGCACCGTGGTCACGGTGGAGGACATCAAGGTCCGAAGGGGCGGGGTTGCAAACCACCCGGAAGGTCCTTCGGTGCTGATCACGGCACGCACCGACGACGGGCGCCGGGTGAAGTTCCGGCATGACGAGATCCGCGACTGGTACGGCAACATACGCCTCGATCACGGCTATGCGCTGACCATTGCATCGGCCCAGGGGCTGACCGTGGACCGGGCCTTCCTGCTGGCCGACGACCGGCCGGCCCGGGAGACCATCTATCCCGCTGCCACCCGGCACCGGGACAGGCTCGACATCTACGTCAACCGGGCGCCTCTGGCCCTCGACATCGCCGACAGCCGGGCCGACAACGACCGGGAAGTGCCGGTCACCGATTCCGAGATACGGGCCTATCTGGCCGAACGCTGGTCGCGCTCCCAGCCCAAGGAGGCGGCGCTCGATTACATCACCGGCGGCGCGTGGCGGGATCCGCGCGACGAGGCCGCGAAACGGGAGCGCCATGCCCGGGCCGGAGAGGCTCCGGCGAAGGCGGCGAACGACAACGCGCTGGCGCGCATCGCGCGGGATATCCGGCGCACCGCCCGTCGCTGGCGCCATGGCCAGGCGGTCGAGGCCTTCGCCGAGGGCCGGAGCGAGGTTCTGGCGGCCTACGGCGAGCTGCGCGAGCGGACCCGCGCCGAGGGCGACGCCGCGGCGCTCGGAGGCGAGTTCCGCGACACCCTCAGCCGTCATGGCGCGCTGCTGAAACAGGCCGAGGCCTTCCGCGCCCGGCCGGCCGAGTTCGTCCCCCTGCTGGCCGAACGCGGCGGCATCGGGCCCAAGGACCTCGACGCTTTCGAGGCGCTCCATGCCCGGGCAAGCCGCCACCGCCGCGCCGCAACCATGCGGCATGTGCATCGGGTCAAGCGGGAGGCGGAGCAAGCGGCGCGGACGCCGCAGGATGGCGCTGCTGCGCCGGAGGCCCGGAAACACGGGATCGGGCAAGCCGCCCCGCCGGAAACGCCCGAACAACGCGAGCGGCGGGCACATGAAGAGGCCCTCGAGTTCTCCCGGCTGCGGGCGGCCGTGTACGGCGCGCGCACGGACGACGAAGCGCGAACCGCGCGGGAGGAACTCGACGCCTATGTCCGCCGCGAGACCGAGAAGCATCGCGCCGGGGACGAGCGCCAAATCTGGGCGGCCCGGGAACACGGGACCGGGCAACCGGACACGGTTGCGGCGGCATCCCCCGCGCCGGAGGCAATATCGCCGCCGCCGGCTCGGAAGCGGGCCGACGAGGCGTTGGCCCGGCACTCGGCCGGCCTCGGGTTCGCGGTGGACGGCAAAGCGGGTCCGGTGGGGGCCGATACTCCCGGGGTGCTCTCGGTGCTGCGCCGCGCCGCGGGCCGCATCGCCGGCGGCAGGGACCACCACGACCGCATGGAGACCGAGATGCACGCGCGCCAGGTCCTGGAACGATGGGAGGCGCTGAAGAGGGAGTGGAACCGCCTGCTGGAGCAGGCGGACCGCGAGGGCGTCCATGTCATCTACACCGACGGCTACGACAATTTGTACGAGAGGCTGGACACCCTCTCCAGGAACAGTCTCCTGGATTACGATATCTCTTCGGAGATGCGCGCCGTGCTTTCCAAGCTTGACCGGGCGGTATCGAACCGCCGGTATGTCGACACCTGGCGCGGTCTCATGACGGGTGAGCTCGACAGCCGCGAGGCGCTGGAGGCCGAGGCGGCCGGGTGCGGCGTAGCGGTTCCCGACCACAAGAACTACGACGCATGGCGGGACCTGATCGACGATGCGGCGGACCGCTGCCGGGAAATCCTGGCCGCCCGGCATGAATACGGCGTCCACCTCGACGACATCGCGCGCCGGGGAGAGAGCCTTGCCTCCGCGCTCTCGCGGGTGCGCGAGATGCTGCGCGAGGACGACCGGCATCTCGCGGCGACCTTGGTGCAACAACGCAAGGGCGAGGACGTCGCCAAGCGGGAGAAGCGCATTGCCCGCCTCCTCGACGATCCCGGGAAGCTCCGGGAGCTGCGGCAAAAGCGCGCGGAGAAAAGGGCCGGCAAACGGCAGCGCAGGGATCGGGGCATGAGCTTGGGGATGGGGATGTGACGGTGGCAATGCCGCTCGGTGCGCTACACGGCTTGGCTAAATGGCTCGCGATGTAGCAGATTTGGACGGTAGGACCCCCACCCCGCGAGAATCATGCCAATATTTGTGTCAACGAGCGAACCTCTCGCATCTCAGATGACCCATCCGGCGGCGTTAAGCACCCGGTAGCCGTTAATCATGAGGTCATGAAACTTGCAGACCACGATGCGAAGGAGTGACAATCAAGCGCCGAATGGAGTTTACAAACCCGAAAACCGGCACCGCTTCCACGTCTAGAATTGCCCGTCAATCGGCGGGTTAATCCTTAGGCGATAGTCCATTTGCCAAAATCCTCTCAAATGTTTTGCGGCGGAGAACTTCCGGCATCTTGCGAGACGGAAATGACGGCGGTCGAACGTTGCGCCAAATATCGAGCTCAATTGCTTGGAGAAAATCCAAAATGAGTAACAAACATACGGAATTCTGGCTGGCACTGCTGAAGTATGGAAATAATGACCTACAACATCGACGATACTGGCACGGGTACCTTGCATGGAAGTTGCCCGATGAAGTCAAGTACGTGCTGGACGACGTGATCGGCACCGTACTACTCGGTCAGGCGGCGCCGGACGAGCCTATGGGGCTGAATAAATACATGCGGGAGGAACTCGACGTTCTTGCGGAGCGGCACGGAGGTCATCCGCAATATTCGGAGCAACTTAGTGGCGGGTTAAGTCCATTCATGGATTTTTCCGGCATAACATTTAACGACGAGTCATTTGAAGCCCAGATCCTTCTCCAGGCTGATTTCAAAAATACAAAATTCTTGGACGTTGCAAATTTCAAAAACGCGAAATTCATGGATTTGGCCGACTTCGCGGTTGGAACACGCTTCGAGGGTGCGACATTTGCTGATTCCGCCCGTTTCGATGATGTAACGTTTGAAAGTAGTGTCTATTTCAACGACGCCACATTTGAGGACGAAGCTTGTTTCGTTGGCGTGAAGTTCAAAAAAGACGCCATTTTTGCAGGCTCCAAATTCGCACCCAAGGTTGGTTCCGAAGGAGATTCTTTCGGAAGAGTTCGCTTCAGGAAGTCTATGTTCATGGGCGAGGCCGATTTCGACCAGGTGAAATTCGTCAAGGCAGTCGATTTTACGGGAGCAAATTTCAAGGACCGTGTGAATTTTAAAGCCGCGAGGTTCGAAGACCAGGCCAATTTCAATGACGCGTCGTTCAAAGCCACGACCTCCTTTAACGGAGTTCTCTTCAAACAACCGCCGATGTTCTTCGAAACGAGCCTTCACGAGGACACTGATTTTGGGGGCGTAGATTGGCGTGAGGCCGAATCGTCCTATGCGCGCTCCTGGTGGGGAGGCATCCGGACCCCTGCGACCGGGAACAGGACCAATTCCGGGTACATCTCTCTAGGCGTAGACGAAGCCGTCCGAGCCTGGGACCGGCTGGCGCTGATCATGAGCAAGCTCGAAAAACTTCCCGACCGTCATATGTTCTATAGGCTCAGGATGCGAGCCCAACGCAAGCAGGACGGGTATGGACTTCTTTCCGCGGTGAACTGGCTGTTCGATGTGTCATCGGATTATGGCTGGAGTGTTTATCGGGCATTGGCCTGGTGGTTCGGTCACTGGTTTTTCATGGCGATCGTACTTTGTTTCGGCACTTCTCATGCTCCGGCTACATCCGGGTGCGGATCCGTCTTGTGGAACAGTGTTCGGACCAGCTTCGCCAACGCGCATGCATTTCTCGGCTTGGCGTCGAAGGATGGGTATCTGTTCAATGCGCGAGAATGCCTGGCGGCGGCCAGCCATGCCAGTTCGATTCTGAGCGCGGTAGGGGTATTGCAGTCAGTGCTCGGCCCAATACTCTTGTTTCTAGTAATGCTGACCCTGCGCAACCGCTTTCGCCTCCGATGAACACCTTCCAGGCACCGAAAGTGGATTTTGAGTCTACGGAATCCAGATTGAGTTCGACATAGTGGCCAATCATACGGGGGATTGTCAGGGGTGCGACTCGGTCGAGATTGCCGCCCACAGCAAAATGCGGACACCCATAGCGGCACATGTTGGAGTCAACGATTTGTTCTCGAAATGTCATGTGGATGTCGTGGAGATGGTGCCTACTCAGTGCCGCATGTTGATCCGCGCACCGTCACGGTTCGTCGACTTGGGACGCCGGAGGATGCCGCCGTCCGGACAAGCCCGGTAACGGCGGAGAAAATTTAGTCCAGTTGATGAGGTACGCGGTGGTGTGGGTTGACGCTCAAGCGGGCAATTTGGGGTTTTCCGCCGTTTTCCACTTTGATTGAGATGATAGCTCTTGCCGATTGTTTCCTGCGCTGATAGCCCAGTGGTTCCGCATGCCGCAGTATTTTCTTCACCGTCTCCCGCGCTATGCCAAATCGATAGGCGCCTCCCGCTCGCTTAACCCAGGAACATGACGGGCGAGTCGAACCTGTAAAATTAGGTCCACGATGTACATCCTCCCACCTTCCATCCGCAATTGGATCGAAAGCTACAGGTGGCAGAGTTTTATCCGGCCGCCGCACGAACATCCCGACGCTTCCGTAGACTAGTATTTCACCGCCGCCTACAATCTGGCAGAAGAAGCATCAGACGAAGTGGTCGCCTGGGAAATGCGGGCTTAGAAAGACCATTCGTTGCTTGGAGAATGGAAATGGCCGACCGCCAAGTGGTTTTCGTTGCATATCCGTCCAAAGATCCAGCCTTAGCCGAAATGGTAATGGACGCGGTCCGTCGGGCGAACGCCCTGCCGTTGCCGGTCCTTTACGAGCCATGGCCGTTTAACGACGTGCCTGGCAACCCACTGGTCTCTCCAATTCTGGAAAGAATCGACGATTCTCCTTTCGTCATTGCGGATATCACTTATCTCAACCTCAACGTCGTCTACGAGATTGGGTTTACCATCGGGCGCAACAAGCGGGCGTTCCTGATCCGGCATAGCGGTACCGATGGCGACAAGGACATATCCAACGCCGTAGGAATATTCGACACGCTCGGCTACCACGAATATGAAACCTCCGAGAACCTGAAGAACCGCTTAGCGGCGCATATCGAGGCCACGCATCTGACGTTCTCCACAACGCTCAATCGCAATTCGCCTGTCTACCTGATCGAGCCGCCGAATCGCGGCGATGACGTGGGAGTTATGGCCTCCTGCATCAAGAAAGCTGGATACGGTCGCTATCGCAGCTTCACGCCCGAGGAAGATGCCCGGCTGTCGGCTGCCGATGCTATCCGCCAAGTGGCGGTTTCGTCTGGAGTATTCATCCCCTTCCAAACTGCCACTATTCAGGGCGCCATTATCCATAACATCCGTTGTATGTTTATCGCTGGCCTTGCGGACGGCATGGGAAAGCCCAAGCTTATTCTCGTCCCATCCGGGTATGACGCCCCACTGGACGTTCGCGACGACGCTAAGATCTGGTACCAACCCGCTGATATCCACGATTACGTAGCGCAGTTCTGTCCCAGCATCGTTGAATACGAGGGTCAGGTCGAGCCGTCCGGTATCGACCGCATAACGTTATTGCAATCGCTTAGCATCGGCGATCCTCGCGCTGAGAATGAAATGACAACGCTGGCCCTCTATTACCTAAACATCGACCAGTTCGAGCGCGCGTTGCGCGGCGAAGTAAACCTCATCGTTGGCCGCAAAGGATCCGGCAAGACGGCACTTTTCATCCAGTTGCGCGACACGATCCGCGCCGATAGACGCAACATCGTAGTAGATCTCAAGCCTGAGGGTTACCAACTCATCCGCATCAAAGAAGATATTCTTGAGTATCTCTCCGACGGCGCGGCTCAACACCTAATCACGGCCTTTTGGGAATACCTGATCTATCTTGAGATAGCATACAAGCTCCTAGAGAAAGACCAGAAGGCTTATCGATACGGGCATGATATACACGAGGCATACGTCGAACTAAGTGCAGCCTATCACGTTGAAGATTTTTCCAGTGAAGGCGACTTCTCTGAACGGCTTGCAACGCTATCACAGCGGCTTGGCGCGAGATACAAAGAGGAATACGGAAATCAGGATGGTAGGCGCCTCACCGCCAATGAGGTCACGGAACTCGTCTACACCCACGACATCAAGCAGCTACGTACTCTCATATCGAACTACCTGCAGCGAAAGAATTCGGTGTGGGTGTTGTTCGATAATCTCGATAGGGGTTGGAGTACCCAAGGTGTCGACATGATCGACGCTATTGTCCTGCGCTGCCTAGTCGACGCCTGCCGAAAGGCTGAGCGCGAAATGCGCAAGGCAGATAACACCGTCCACTGCATCGTGTTCGTGCGCAACGACGTATACGATCACCTAATGCGCAACAATCCGGATTACGGCAAGGAACTGAGAGCAACACTCGACTGGAACGACGCTGACATGTTGCGTGAGATGCTGCGGCTTCGGCTGGTGTCAGGCATGCAGGGGAATCTGGATGAAATGGACTTCCAGACAGTTTGGTACGAATTATGCGCCTCGCACTATCGTGGGGAGGAGACATCGGCGTATCTTATCGACAGGTCGCTAATGCGACCACGCAACGTACTCAAACTATTCAATCACTGGCGCGGGTTTGCAACCAACTTTAACCGTCAGAAGATCGAAGAAAGCGATATCGAGAAAGGGCTGAAGGCGTACTCGGCGGACCTTTTGGAAGAGCTGGACCGCGAGCTAACCGATGTGTTCCCTGAGACCCGTGATCTTCTCTACCATTTCCTCGATGCCCCAGCCGCCATGAGCCGCAACCAGCTCGCGATGGTGTTCGATAGCGCGAATCTCGATCCGGACACCCACGAAAAGGTGCTCGATTTCCTTCTTTATTACGGCGTTCTGGGTATCCGAACCGACGATCATGAGTATTTCATTTATGCCGTCAACTATGACCTTAAAATGCTCAAAATTAGAGAGGGGCGGGGCAAGGAAAGGACACGCTACGTACTCAATCCCGCATTTTGGCCAATGTTCGATATCGACGAGAGCACCGTCGCAACGCTTGCGCCGGCGAAGTCAATCTAACTAGCAGGCGTCGTTTTTCTCTATCAGACGAGGAACCCAGAGCGCCTCAACATTTCGGGCTGTGCTCTAGGTTCAATCGACATTCAGTATTCCCATTGATGTTATTGTGTGATTCATAGCGCTCCAACTGATTTTCGGTTGGAGATAGGCGATGGTTAAACGCTATGAGTTACGCTTCGCGACGCCGCCGCTCGTGGCCGATGAGACAAATGACGGCGATACACCCACCGCTCTACAAGACCGCCGAACGCCCCGGAAGTGTGGGAGCGGCGGCGAGGGACTGCGAGAGACACCGACGAAACGTGATCCGGGGACGGGCGCCGGAGCTGCTTCTTTTGAGGCGGCGACAGTGAGCATGTTGACGATTGACGTATAATGTCAATATCCCTATTTTGATGATACATGATCCTGTCCTATCGAGACAAACAGGCGGCCGAGTTCGCGTCGGGACAGTTTGTCCGGGCGTTTCAGGGGTTCAAGACACAAGCCGCCAAGCGGCTCGCGATCCTCAATGCTGCCCCTGATCTGGCAACTTTACGGGCCTTGCCGAGCAATCGGCTCGAAGCCCTGAAAGGTGACCGGGCAGGGCAATACTCGATCCGCATCAACCAGCAATGGCGGGTGTGTTTCGAGTGGCCTGACGGTCAGGCTGGGCCGTCAGACGTGGAAATCGTGGACTATCATCGGTGACTGTCCCGCCGATAGACCAAATACAGGAGGCTCAACCATGTTCATGCGCGCCGTTCATCCAGGCACCGTTCTCAAGGACGAACTCGAAGAGTTGGGCATTACGCCCACTGAGTTCTCGCGCCAGATCAAGGTACCGCCCAACAGGATCAGCCAGATCATCGCGGGCAAACGCTCGATCACCGGCGATACCGCCCTGCGCTTTGGGCATTGGTTCGGCACCGACCCGCAGTTCTGGTTGAACTTGCAAACCCAGTTCGAACTGGTCCAAGCCGATCAGGAAACCGGCGACAGCATTCGACACCTGCCGACCAGGGACGCCTTGCCCCCGCGCGGTGCGCAGCCAAGGATGGCATAACATATAACTGGTGCGCCATATCGGCAGCATTGCGTTCGGTATGGTCTCTCTGCCCGGCCTGTATCGGCCAAGCCTACCGTGGTATGCGTAGAGCCGAGTGGGCAAACTGTATCACGACGGTGATCAAGGGTTCGGACTACATGGCGAAGCAGGAGAACAACAACAGTCCCAGTCTCGGGTTCGAGCAGCAGATCTGGGCCACGGCGGACAAGCTGCGCGGCAATATGGAACCGTCGGAATACAAGCATGTCGCCCTTGGCCTGATTTTCCTCAAGGACATCTCCGACGCCTTCGAGGCCAAGCGGGGGATCTGCTCGTGGAAGAACTGGCCGACCCGGAGGATCCGGAGGAGTACCTCGCCGACAATGTCTTCTGGGTTCCGAAGGAGGCCCGCTGGTCTGATCTGCAGGCCAGGGCTCGGCAGACCATGATCGGCAAGGACATTGACGACGCCATGCTGGAGATCCATGCCTTCCTTGTCCCGGTATTCACGACCGTGCCACGCGCGAGCATGACCGCAGGCATCAGCAGCGTCATGGCGGCGACGCCGAGCAGCCCAAAATCCCCAAGGCTATCAACTCGTCGACTGACGCAAACTGATCGCGGCCGGACGCAAGGATGAGGTCGAGGAAATCATGCGGTTCGTTGCGGCATTGGTGCCCGAAACCGGTTCCAATCAACACCGTCGTCCGACTCACCGCAGTTCCAATCCGATCCGGAACTGGGGTCCGAATAACAGCCGGCTCGGCAAAAGAATTGTGGCAGACTCAATTTCATCACTCTCGCAGCTCATAGGGGGCCTGGTCTGCTCCCTATAAGTGGTCCACTGTCTAAATTAGACTTTGGTGTGGGTTGAGAGGACGGGCCGACCCTAGCCCATAATCAACGAAGAGCTGATCGTCGCGGGGTGCCACAACGGTGTGGAGTGCCGGTGGCCTGTACCAAAACATCATTCTTAGGTTTTCTAGTTCAGTCTGAAGCAAGAAGGCCTCAATCGAATGGCCAATGAACGTTCTCCAATTCTCTGCGGCATTGGAGTGCGAAACCTGCGTCAATGTCGTGGGCATATGCAATGAGCCCCTCGATATGGTTTCGCATGCCCTCGACTGAAGCAAATTTTCGATTTTGAGCATGTGCTGCGGGACCAAAGTCGGCATGCGTCAGGTAGTGAATATGCTGGCGAAGTCTCGCTCGGAATTCACGGGATAGCCTTGGCTCAGGACCATTCACCAATAGGCCGAGAACGGTTTTCCTTGAGCCGGGAGGCGTGACCTTGGTTTTCGTGAAATTGGGCGAAAGACCATGTTTCCCCATTTGGGCTGAAGTCTGTCCTATTATTTTTGAGGCTTCTTTTCTCGAGAAATTCTTGTCGGCGCTGGAGAGGCAAAGATCGTCCGCGTAACGCGTATAGATTAAACCACTATCATTGGCGATTTTGGCCATGGCTTTGTCGAAACCGATCATTGCTAAATTCGAGAGCATGGGACTTGTCGGCGCTCCTTGAGGAAGGTGCCCGATGCTAGCGTTATGATAATGTTGAATCACTTCTCTTATATGCTGACTATACCACTGTTCTTTCTGCCTCGGTCGGGTCGTCTTTCCCAGCCGCGTACAAATTCTCGCAATCTCGAAGGAAATCAACGGTTCATAGCCAAGCCCTCTGAAGACCCGATAGGTGGCTATTTCAGAAATTGACTCGAAAAACCGACGGACATCCATTTTGATCAGCCACGCGCATCCGCAATGAAGGCCCGCTGCATCTCTAATCCCTTTGTTTGGGGCAAAGGCGTAGCTTGCTGCGTGCGGTAGTGCGTGTCTCAGGACATTTTGAGCTATCCATCGTTGCGCTTCTAAAAGTCCAGGCTCTGGTACGCAGATAATTCGATACCTGTCGGAGCCCCTTTTTCTTATTCTGAAGACGTTATAAGGGTCTTGGATTGATCTAGTAACGACTCTTCGGATGAAGGGGTAGTCAACGCCTGTTAAGCGGGAAAAATGTTTCAGGGTAAAAATGGGCGGAATATGGGGATTTGCCTCTTCAATGTTGGAGGCTATTCTCGGCGCTGCTTCGAGCACCGAAGGAGGCACGCCTTTGGCCAGCCCATATTTGCGAAAGTGCTGAGGATCCCACGAGTTCATCTACTTTGAACCCCACCGGGGTAAGATATCGGACGCTTCCCGGTCAGCCTTCCGCATCCAGGCGGAGCGTCCGATAACTTGCGCTCAAGCGAGAGCTTTTCCATAGGGTCGCCGAAATCGGCGCCCCGTCCACGGGGCTTAATGATTAAGCCCGCTGGCCCCAGCCAACAAGGGCTGGCTTCGACTAGATGCCTCATTGCGGCATCCTCAGCGACTTTGGATAGTAGTACTCCAATTCTTCGTTTGGAATAGTGTTTGGAGACTTCCTTGTTTTCCGGGCGTAGCGGATCTGTTTGAATCCTTCACCCGTTAAACGTCTGGTATCGTCGATCCACCCCCAGCTTTCCAACAACTCTACGAACGATTTGATTTCAGGGATTGTTAACCCTGTCTCTCGCGACAACACGTCATCGAATCTGGGGGCTTTTTTCAGCGCGATCATCAAAAGGATTAGTGATCGGCCGTCTTTAGACTTGCGAGAGAGCCACCCACTGTTCGCAATACCACTCTCCTTAAGCTTCTGAAGGCGGATCGCAATACTGTGCTCGTCCGGCTCTTCTCCAAAAACGGACCGCACCTTTGAAGTCGATCGGCCCGGAAAGAGCGGATCCCATCCGGGGCCCTCCTTGTGCAGTATTTGCGGCAGATTGTTGGGTGCTCCGTGTGCGAAGGCGATCAAACCTCCAGAACCTTTGAAACCCAGTGCGTCCTCGTCAGCCCGACCCACCGGGCTGTATTTTCTGCATAGAATTTTGATGCGTTGGGCCACCTCAGCATCGAAGGCCGAGTCGATCGTTGGACAGGAGAGAACCTGGTGTAGGTTCGGCGAGGAGTTGTGCGCCTGCACCTTCCCAATGCCGCTCGCAGTGCCTGAGAAGGAGACCACATGGAAATTTAGGTATTTTAGGGATGCCCAACTCTTTACAGAGCCCAGTCTCCAGGCCGCATTCAAATAGTCGGTTGCGCGGGCTCCGCTTCCTATAAAATCTGTTACAAGAACGAACGCTCTTATTTTTTGCTTTCTAATCTGTGTTGGGCCGGGATTGACATAGAATTTCTTGCGGTCTGTGCGGTGAAGTTCTGTGCAAATCTCGCCTACCAAACCTTCACTTCCAACTTCCTGAGCGTATTCACTTAACGGCTGAATAATATTAGGTCCGTTTCCGTACGCACGCTTGTGCTTTGTCCGAGACTCTTTGAACAGGCGATTAGGAACGCCTTTCTGCTTAGGTACTTCCCGCTCGATATACAGCCCGACGGGCCCATCTATCGTTTGAGATACTTCAACAACGAGGTTCGACAGGCCATCTGCAAATGCGTCACGTGAAATGAGGTTGAGTGCATCCAGCAACTCTATCGCATCTGACTGATCACTCGCGCTAAACTGAGAGAGCCATTTGATCGCTTCAGAGTGCTCTGAGAACTTTTGCATGGCTTATAGGTTACCGATATCGAATAGCCATGGAAGTACATTTTTGGCCGAAGAGCGGCGCGGCGCTTCGCTTACGAACGAATCGGAAGAGGGTTACTCCGATAAACGCATTAGGACGCCGGCAGCAGTCGGGTTGAACAGCCCGCCCGCACAGGGCAACATTTTTGAAGCCGGGCTCTCCCCATTGCCGGAGGGAAGCCGGGTCTCACGTCAACATGGACAACAAGAGCACCTAGATTAACTTCATCCCTATCAACTCCGCTTACGAAGCGAAACTCGCGGAACTGGTCAGTAGAGATAGCCCGGCTAAACTGAACTAAAACGCCCCGCTGACTTTGGCGAGCGCGGGGCGGTTCATATCAAAGGTATCTCCGGTTGGATTGACCTAGCCGGAGGGCTTTCTTATGTCCAACAGGAAAATTGACTCCGAGACGATCCACAAGGCAATCAACACTGTCGCAACTTGGATTATAATTATCGGTATTGGCGCGTGGTGTCTTTGGGTTGTCAGTTAGGGATTTCCGCCTTCGATCTTGTTCTTAGCCTCGCGCAAGCGGTTCAAGAACCGGAAGATCGTGCCGCTGCCACCAATCAGAAGAAGTGCAGTGATGCCACAACTAAGCCAATTCGAGGCGGCTACAATTCCGACCGACCCGATGAGAGCTACGAAAATGTCAATCTTGAAGATGAAGCAAATCGAGATCGACACCAAAAATATAATCGGCGTCTTGAAGCCTTTACCGCCAAGACTGTCTCGGTAGAGCTTCCAGTCAAAGATGGCTTTGGCCACTTCCTCAATGATGAGAGCGACCAGAGCCCACAAGATGAGCGCCGCTCCGAGTTTCTCTATATCCAGAGTTTCAAATGTCATTGTTTGCCTATGCCCCCACTTCCTTCGTTGTTCAGTAAAAAATCATTTCCGTTGACGTGCAATTCGAAAGAACGGCCTCTAGAAGATCAGCTTCTCTTCGATCAATTGTGAGGGCGTACTTCTTTCGGATCTCGACGGTGCGTTGTCGTCCTGTTCAAGCTTGGGCTAACTCGTAGGGACGTATATGTCGTTCAGGACGGACGTGTCAAATTGCTGGTGGGTGGCCGCAACTGGTGGAGTGTCACATAAATTGGATTTTCTCTGTTATTATGAATAGACGATTCCGCCCACCTGGACCTCAACGTAAGCTCCAACTTAGGCCTAGAAGAAAGCAATTGAACGACAAAGCAGTTTCTCAACACAGTCTCAAAGCCGAAGAATTGCCTCTGTTCTCAGAGGAGGATGAGGTTCACCTAGTCTCTGTCCCTAACGGCGAGAGAGCGATTGAGACCGATGGTTTTCCTTTCGAGCAGCTAAGTGTAATTGCCGAGGCCGAGAGTTGGCGAAAGGAAATCTACCGACCGCCGTATCACATCCACAAGTGGTGGGCTCAGCGCCTGGGGTCCGTTTTCAGGGCAATTGTCCTCGGATCATTTGCTCCCCCGAAGTCGGACTTAATGAAACTCTTTTACGGCAGAACTCGCATCAATAATGCAGTCGTATTTGACCCGTTCATGGGAAGTGGAACGACACTGGGCGAAGCAACGAAATTAGGAGCTCGAGCGATCGGTCGAGACATAAATCCGGTATCTCATTTCTTAGTCAAGAATGCGCTCTCCAAGAACTCATTTGAAGAGTTGGAGCAGACTTTAAAGCGCATAGAAGAGAGGTTGGCCGACAATATCAGGTACTATTATCAAACTCGGTTATCAGACGGACAAATTGCAGAAGTGCTCTACTACTTCTGGGTAAAAGTTGTGAACTGTCCGAAGTGCGAAGCACCAGTCGAGCTCTTCTCCAAACGTATATTTGCAAATCACGCCTACCCCAAAAAAAATCCGCATGCACAGGCTTCCTGTCCAACCTGCGGTGCGGTCAATGGCGTCAATTATGACCAGGAAGCCGTTACTTGTTCACAATGTGGCTGTGCGTACAATCCGCAGAAGGGCAATGTTAGCGGCCAGAACTGTTGGTGCCCAGGGTGTGGCGAGAAATTCAAGATCGTGAATGCCGTTCGAGCGAACAATGAGAAGCCAAATCATAGGCTGTACGCCAAACTCGTACTGATGCCAGACGGTACAAAGCAGTATCAGTCGATTTCCCAAGCCGACATAGCTTTGTTTCGAGAAGCAACTGAAAAGTTGAACCAGCTGGCGGGTGCATATCCCGTGGTCAAAATAGCGCCTGGTCACAATACCGATCAGGCCATCGGCTACAATTATCGCCACTGGCATCAGATGTTCAACGAGCGACAACTTTTTTGTATTTCGATGCTGGCAAATGAAATAAGAAAAATTCCGGATAAGAGACAAAAAGAGCTATTTGCCTGCCTCTTTTCTGGCATGCTCGAATTCAATAATCAGTTCACCTCGTTCAAAGGAGAAGGAACAGGTGCCGTAAGGCACATGTTTGCCCACCATATTCTCAAACCAGAGAGAGTCCCGTTAGAGGCAAACCCATGGGGGACCCCAAAAAGTTCCGGATCATTTACAACGATGATGAAAGGTAGAATTAGGCGGGCGTTGGAGTATGCCGAGGAACCATTCGAAATACGGGTTCGAGAAAATGGTAAGAAAAGAGAGGTGGAAAAAGTCTTTGGGTTGTCACGGAGTATGGGGCAACAAGTTGCCGAGAGTTACCATGAATTTGGAAATGGCAGCGATGTTTTCATCTCGTGTGGAGACTCGGCTTCCACGCCCATTGATGATCTCAGTGTGGATGCGGTAATCACTGACCCACCTTTTTTTGACAACGTAAACTATTCCCAACTCGCCGACTTTTTTTATGTCTGGTTGCGCCATATCCTTGGGGATTCCGGGGGCTACTATTGTGAGAGTACTCGTTCGGATACGGAGGTTCAAAATTCTGATGCGAAGGAGTTTTCATATCGCCTCGAGTCTGTGTGGAAGGAAGCGGTACGAGTACTGAAGAATGATGGGGTTCTAGTTTTCACCTATCACCACTCCAGATCGGACGGATGGTCATCTATCCTATCAGCAATAATTGGTGCAAATTTGCATATCTCCGCTGTCCAGCCAATAAAGTCGGAGATGTCGGTTGCGATGCCAAAACATCAGGCAAAGGAACCAATTGATCTTGATATCATCGTCGTTTGCAGGAAACAGGTGAGTCAAAGCGCCCGAAAAAGTCGTTCTCCAAATTGGGAAACTGCAAAAAAACGTGCCGCCATTCAGATTCAACGCTTCAACAAAGTTAGGCGATTTTTGAGCAGAAATGACGTGAGGATCGTGTTAACAGCTCAACTCATAAAAGAACTGAGTATCTTGAAAGATGTAGAAGATGCCCTGTCACAAATGCAGCAAATAAATGGTGATTTGGAACAGATCATTGAAGAGTTCTACGAGAACCAAACTCAATTGGGTGATGTCGGAAACTAATCGGCATGACAACATCTTCAAGAATTTTCAAGGAATGCGTAACCGCGATTCAAAATGGGGAACTGATCCAAAGAGAAGGTCGTCAAGACAAAGAGTTTCATTTTCAGAATTGGTTTGAAGCAAGATTGGTTTCGCTCGGCGAGAACTATGATCAGCCTGGCCGAAATAGCTACCCTGATTTTCGCTTAGTTAACCATCCCGAGGGATACGAGCTCAAAGGCTTAGCGTACCCGGGTAGACAATCTGACTACGACTGCAATAGTCAAATCCCTCGTGGAGAGCATAACGGACGGCAAGTATTTTATGTATTTGGTCGCTATCCCAAGGATCCGGACGGCAATAGGTATCCGGTTTTGGATCTCGTAATTTGCCATGGTAGTTTTTTGAACGCAGACAATACCTACGTCCATCAGAACAAAAGCTTCAGAGGATTTGGGAGCTACGGGGATATATTGGTACGTGATCGCAAAATGTATGTTGCCCCGACGCCATTTGCTCTTGCTGACGGCACGGCGCATCAAAAAACACTGATTATTCCGTCCCATTTTCCAGCGGATGAGGATCTGATCAACGTGGGTGAGTTGATCAGAATAGAAGTAGACGAAGAAGTTGTGGCTTACAGTTTCGATTTACGGACCAACGAGTTGACCACTCAGTTAGTTGAGAACCCCAACGCTGGTCGCGAGCACCACTTTACGGCATATAGGACTCCTAGCGAAAATATTGAACCAGTTGCCTTAAGCTGATTGTCGATTCCAAAGTTGTCAAAATATCAACGCCAGCAAGACAGAGGGATCTAACCGGTTGCATAGGTTGTACAGATAGGGTATCCGCCTGACAGTTGCCGCTTCTGGCTGGGCCAGATACTCGCCAAAACGCTGGCTTGAGAGCACATGGCTAAGACTCAGCAGGCGTTGGCCCACCCGGTCCCCGCGCAGCGCGTCCAGGTCCGACAGCGCCCGCGGCAAGTCCAGACGCTCCGCCATCCGGCCCAGCACGGACCAGTCGCCGAAGCCGGTAAGCTGCGCGTCAGTGAAGTCCATCTCGACTTTGGGAGGCCGGGGAAGTACCGTGTTCATCCCGCACCTGTGAGGTGATCTCATCTCCAACG
This sequence comes from Rhodospirillales bacterium, assembly GCA_965207535.1. Lineage (GTDB taxonomy): Bacteria > Pseudomonadota > Alphaproteobacteria > Rhodospirillales > UBA2165 > JAJDXO01. The sequence goes on from CBDBMR010000003.1 coordinate 98,563, forward strand.
GCAATATCGCCGATTTCACCCGCAGTGCGCGCACTTTCTCGGACTCGGCACGACACTTATCCAGGAATTTGGGTACCTTCCCTGTAGCGACACCCGCCCGAGGAGGCCGGTTATGGACATCGAATTCCACTATTACATGACTTATCTCGTCGCCGCCAAGGCGGGGCTGGACGCGAAGAGCGCCCGCGTTCTGGCTCACTCGTCGCAATTCATCGACGACAACGACATCGCCTTCGAAGTGGACAAGGGAATGGGATCCGCCTACCGGAATTACATCAGCCAGACCATGAACATCCTGAAGCCGAAGGAGAAACTGCTGCGAATCTATCCCATCTTCCACTTCATACCGGGCGATCCGCGGAGCCAAACAGCATGGCGCAAGGACGGCAAGATGCATTGGCTCTGCACCACGCCGAACAGCGTTAACGCCAACGATGCCATGAATGCCGCGATTCGTTCACAGAGCCTGCACCGTATCGGGGTTGCGGCGCACGGCTATGTTGATACGTGGGCGCACCAGAACTTCATCGGCTACTACGACGACTTCAACGCCATGGATACCGGTCTGGGAAAGTTGACGCCGAACATCGGTCATGCGGACGCCGGACACAATCCGGACTGGCCGGCCCTGGTCTGGCGGGATCCGCGCCTGATCGAGGAAGCCGTCAATAACAAGGAACGCTTTCTCGACGCGGCGAGACACCTGCTCGAAAAGCTGGCGCGGTTTGCGGATTTATCGATTTCGGACAGGGAAATTGCGCGGAGGCAGGACGAACTGACGACAGATCTGAGCCTGGCCATCGGGGAGCGCGATCAGACGAACGAGCGGCGCGACGAACGCACGGAACGCTACCTGGAGTTGGCCGAGAGCGCCGAGTACGGCGATACGCCGTTGCCTCGATACGATGAGGACCTGTGGTTCGACGAAGCGGTCAATGAGGACGTACGGGGTCTTCGTGACCGGGGAGACGCCGCACTGCTCCGCTTCGATCCGTTCACGGACAAATACACCTGGAAGGATCCGCAAGACTATCGGCAAACGGACTGGTATTTCTTCCAGGAAGCCGTGAAGGTCCACCAGAACGAGACGTGGGAAATCCTGGCGGCATCGAACCTGAAGGGCCTGGACCTGGAAGCGCTCTGAGAAACGGCGCCGGCCACTCAGGCATCGCCGCTCAATGGCGCCATGTCATCCGTGGCCGATGACGCCATTCGAGTCTCTTTGCCCGGCACGATGGTCTAGATGTAGTCGCGGATTTCACCGTCTGGCTGTCGATCACGCCTGCACTCGGCTGAGCTTCGCGCCCCTCGCACTCGCGCGCCTGCACGGTCAGGTGGAACCGGATCGTCTACCACAGCCTGTTGTCGCGCCATTAGTAGAAATCCTTCGGCAGCGCCACTGGCATCCCGTCGAGGCCATATACAGCACCGCGTTCACGATCTCACGCAGATCGGTCTTGCGCGACCGGCCGATACGGCGGGGCGATGGCATGAACGGCTCGATCAGCGCCCATCCACCGTCGATCAGATCGCTTGCATATCGCGGGCAGTCCCGCCGATACTCCCGGCGAGCGTTTTCGGTTCCATGTCGGAACCACCCAAGGACGAGGGCGATACGATCGGGACAAGCTCTACGACAAACCTCAAAAGGACGTCTGGCTCCGGCCTCTCAGAAGGGATTGGCAGCGCTCGCTAAACCGCTAGAATCTGCCTTGTCTGGGCGGCTCCGCACGGCTTCCGTAATTGTTCGGTTACCGGGTGATGGGATAGATGCTGGGGCTGGCTTCAACCACACCACTACATGTAGCAATTTGGGACTGGTAACGCGATTCTACATGCGCTAGTTTCCGCGCATGGCGAGCCATGACGAGGATTTCGGGTCGGACCTGACGCCGATTGAGGCGGACGGGGTTTTGTCATCCTCCCGGTCGTCGCCGGCGCGCAAGAGGCGCGACTGGCGGTCGCTTTACGAGCAGGCCCATGCCCGCGCCGAGCGGGAGTGCTCGCGAGCGGACGCGGCCGAGGCGCGGGCGGAAGAGCTGCGCTGGGCGGAGGTGGCCGCCCGTAGCGATGCCGTTTCGTGGAAGTCGCGCTTCAGATCCTGCCGCCGCCGTCTAAGCGAGGCCGAAGAGGAGGCGAAGGAACTCCGCCGCACGGAGAAGGATGCGCTTTCGTCGCAGGCGGAGGTCGCGCGCCTGAAGCAGTTGCTCGCCGCTGCCGGGGCCGGCACCGGCAAGGGCGCGGCGGTCTTGGCGCAACACAAGATTGCCCGGGAGCCGCGGGCGCGCCGGGACACGCCGAGGGACCGATCCAGGGAGGCGCGGCAGTTGAGCAAGGCTCTGGAGACGGTACAGTCCCAGAAGGACAGGATTCAGGCGCTGCGTCACGAGAACAGCGGTCTGCGCAAGGCCCTCAAGGAGGCGGAAACCCAGGAGAGCACCATCCGGGGTCTGTCGGGGATGATCGAGCGCCTCCGTGAAAGGCTAAGAGACTTTCAGGACCAGAGGGACAGGATCCGGGTGCTGTCCTGGCAGGTCGACACCCAGCGCCTGGACCTCGACGGTCTGCGCAGGTCGCTGAAGAAGTCGGAGGACAAGAAGCAGTCGCTCTCTCAGGCGCTGGCCGACGCCCAGGCCGATCACCGCAAAGCCCTGCGCCGGTCGCGGCGCCAGAAGGCTGCGATCAAGTCGCTGGCCCGGAAGAACGCCCGGCTGCGCAAGAAGGTGAAGACGTCGCAGGTCCGGATCGAGAAACTGGAAGCGCAGTATGCCAAGCTCCGTGCGAGCGCGGCCGTACTGCGGAAGGCCCTCTTCGGCAGCAGGAGCGAGCAGCAGGAGAAGCCGCGCTCGGAGCGCAGGCGTGGCCAGCAGCCCGGCGCCCCCGGTCACGGCCGCACCCGGCGGCCCGCGTTGGAGGAGAAGAAGGAAGAGCGCAACCCGCCGAGGAATGCCCGCATGTGTTCCGGTTGTGGGAAGCCGTATGTGATGAACGGCGAGCGTTCCTCAGCCGTCATCGAGATCGAAGTCAAGGCCCACACCCGTAGGATCATCCGTCCCCGGTGGCGCCGAAGCTGCGGCTGTGCATCGTCGCCTCTCGAGGTGACGGCTCCCCCGGCGCCGCGGCTGTTCTCCAGGACGCCCTACGGAACCAGTGTGTGGGCGTGCGTCCTGTTCGAACGCTACGCCTGCCTGCGGCCCCTGCACCGGGTCTCCGCATGGATGTCGGACCAGGGATTGCCGGTCTCGGCCGGAACGCTGGCCGACAGCGTTCCCCGGTTCCTGCCGCTGTTCGAGCCGTTCGATCAGGCGATCCGCGCGCACCAGAGCAAGGCCGCGGTGCGTCATGGCGACGAGACCGTCTGGCGCATCCAGTCGCTGAGCGAGGCGGACCGCACCAGCCGCGCCTGGCTGTGGACCTCGGTGAGCCACGATGCGGTCTACTTCCACATCGACCCCTCGCGCAGCGCCAAGGTCGCCACGCAGTTGTTCGGGGGCGCGGCGTGCACCCTGTTCCTGGTCTGCGACCGTCTCTCGTCCTACAAGACGATGGCGTACGAACTCGGCGGCGCGGTCATTCTCTGTTGGTGCTGGGCGCATCAGCGCCGCGACTTCATCCACGGTGCGGCTGGTCAGGCGGCGTTGACCCGCTGGTGCCAGGAATGGATCGAACGGATCGCGTCGGTCTACAAGCTGAACGAGGCGAGGCTGGAGCATTACGACCCCGCTATGGAGCGCCAGACGGCAGCGTTTACCGCCGCGCAGGCCGCGTTGGAAGCCGAGGTCGAGCGCCTGTTTGCAACTGCCGAGCAGGAACTCGCCGCCTTGCCGGCGGGAGCGCGCGAGACCAAGGCGCTGCGCTCGCTGCTCAACCATCGCGGCGGGCTGAGCGTCTTCGTCGACAAGCCCCAGGTGCCGATGGACAATAACGCCGCGGAAAGGGCGCTCAGGGGCCCGGTCATCGGAAGACGGCTCTCGTTCGGCTCCGACAGCGAGACCGGCGCCCGGTTCACCGCACTGATGTACTCCGTCGTCGCGACGCTGAAGATCAACCGCGTCGATGTACGGCGCTGGCTGGGGGCTTGGCTCGAAGCCTGCGCCGAAAATGGCGGCCAGCCGCCGGAGGACGCGTCGCCGTGGCTGCCCTGGTCGATGAGCGAGGAACGCAGGCTCGCCCTGATGGCGCCGGGATGACGGGCGGCGCCGAGTGCCGGTATTACGGGCGCGACTTCACGGCGCAAGAAATGGCGCTGCTGCGCGCGCTGATCGCCGCCGACCCGCCGCCCAACCGCCATGCGCTGTCCAGGGAGTTCTGCCGGCGCATCGGCTGGTTCAAACCCGACGGCGGCCTCAAGGACATGATGGCCAGGGTGACCATGCTGGCCATGCACAAGGACGGGCTGATCGAGCTGCCGCCGCCGAAGTGGCCGCGCCCGCCGCGCCGGCCCATGGTGTTCGGACCCGACACCGAGCCGCCGGCGCATCCGCCGCCGACATCCCTCGACGCCGTTCGCCCGCTCGAACTGCGGCCTGCCGTCCGCTACAGCCGCGAGGGCAAGCTGTGGAACGAGTTCGTCGCCCGCTATCACTATCTCGGATACAAGACCCTGGTCGGCGCCCAGATGCGCTACGCCGTCCACGACCGCGACGGCCGGCCCATCGCCATGCTCGGCTTCTCCACCGCGGCGCGAAAGCTCGCACCCCGCGACCGCTTCATCGGATGGACGCCGGAACTGCGGGAAAAGAACCTGCCCCTCGTGATCGACAACCCGAGGTTCCTGATCCTGCCCTGGATCACCATCCCGAACCTGGGCTCGCACATCCTCTCGCTCGTGCGCCGGCAACTGCCCGACGACTGGACCGA
>CBDBMR010000004.1:0-239977 GCA_965207535.1 Rhodospirillales bacterium
TCCGCGCCGCCTTCATGGCTCAAGAAGGTGGCGGGGCCCTTGAGCGGCGTCGTGCTCGGCACGAAGGTGGCCGACTGCTGGTGGTTCGTCGCGTTGCTGATGGCGCTCACGTGGGGGCCAAACGCCCTGAACAGGAAGTGGGCCGACTTGGTGGTGCCCAGGCGGAACTCGCCCCATTGCTTCAGGTTGCCGACCTTGAGATACGATTCGTCGATGCTAGCTGCGTCGTTTATGTCGTCCGTCTCAAGCTGCACGATCACGTCAAATCGGATGCCGTTGTCGAGAGTGGTGTTGCCCCGGAAGTAAATCTCCGAGTCGGTGTACATGTTGACGGCGCCTTGGTCTTTATGTGCTTCGCTGTCGGAAACGCCGCCCGCCCAGATAAAGAAGCCGCCAAGGCCGAGCTTGACCTTCTCGGCGGCCTGGGCATCGGCGGGGGTGAGGGCCAGCAGGCCCGCAGCCGCCAAGGCCGTCGAACCAGTGGTCCACCGCTTCGGCCACCAGAGGCAATCGGCGCATTGGCTATGGCGGGCGCAGGCTGTATAGTGGCCGCCGTGACGGGCCGCCGGAAACGGCCGGCCGGTCCCCACCAATCGAGCGAACGTGAAAGATATGGGTGCCATAACCGGTCCAAGGGGATTGCTGACGGCCGCCGCCGCCGCCGTCCTGCTGCTGACCGCCTGCGGGGGCGTGGAAGTCCAGGAGAGCAATGTCCCCGACCACATTGATTCGTCCGGCAACCCGGTCGACCTGGACAACCGCGAGACCATATTCGGCGAGGGCGGCCTGTTCGGCGGGAACGCCACGCCCGGCCAGGGCGATGCCGGCGGCGGGATCGGGGTCAACGCGTTTCTCTGGCGGGCCAGCCTGGACACGGTCTCGGTCTGGCCAATCGCGTCCGCGGATCCGTTCGGCGGCGTGATCATCACCGACTGGCACTCGCCCGAGGCGGCGCCCTCGGAACGGTTCAAGATGAACGTCTTCATTCTGGGCCGGGCGCTCAGGGCCGACGGCGTGCGGGTTTCCCTGTTCCGCCAGACCCGCGATTCGGCCGGAAACTGGCGCGACGCCTCGACACAGAAGGCTTCGTCCGTCCGTCTCGAAGAGGCCATCCTGACCCGCGCCCGCCAGCTTAGGCACCAAACCGCCACCCGATGATTTTGGCGCCAAAGCGCCACCCTCACCCCAACCCTCTCCCAGGCCTACTCTGCCGAAGTCGCCTTCGGCTACGAAGGCTGGAAGGGAGAGGGAGCCTACTGTGCGTTCCCTCTCCCCCCTTTTTGAGGGGGAGAGGGTTGCGGAGGCTTGGCGAGGTGACCGCCAAGCCTACCCGGCACTGGGCGAGGGGGAATTTCCATATCACCTTCACCCCCGACGCCTAGAGCGTTTCATATTTTGACGGAAGCGTATCCTGCGTTTTTGAAGTAGTTGGCGCATTGCTGCGGCTCGATGGTGTCGATGAGGCGCCCGAGGTGGCGCCAGATGTCGTCGATCTCCCGCTTCTGGGCATTTCTCATCCAGTGCTTGATTTGGGCAAAGGTCTGCTCGATGGGTCGGTCAGTCGCTTCGCTTTGTGACCTGAATTGAGGTCGGGGGAGTATTTGGGCAGGAGCCACAGCCTGGCTCCGGCGGCACGGATGGCGTTTCGCACGGCTTTTGACTTGTGGCTTCCGAGATTGTCCATTCGGTCAGTCGCTCCGCTTTGTGACCTGAGATGACGATGTCGCCGGGCTTGAGGGTCGGCACGAGAAGTTGCTCGACGTAGGCGCGGAAGCACACGCCATTGATGGGGCCGTCGAAGACGCAGGGCGCGGTGAACCGGTCGCAGCGCAGCGCGCCGACGAAGGTCAGGGTGTGCCACCGCCCCTGGGGCGCAAAGCCACGGACCCGCTCCCCTTTCGGCCCCCAGCCGCGTAGCGGGGCCATATTGGTCCGGATCCAGGTTTCATCAATGAATACCAGCTGTTCGGGATCAAGCTTTGCCTGCCACGCCTTCCAGCGCTTGCGATGGCGGGCGATGTCCGCGCGCGCCCGTTCAACGGCGAACAGGGTTTTTTTTAAAGCGCAGCCCTTCACGGCGCAGAAACAGCCATACCGTGCTATGGGATACCCTGACACCCCGAGCGGCCAATTCGTCTCTCAGCCGATGCAGCGTCAGATGCGGCTCCTGGTCGATCCGGCCGACAATGAACTCCCGATGGGGCTCAAGAACCCGGCGGCGGTGACCGCCCATCTTGCCGGGCGCAACACTCCCCGTCCGCCGGTAGCGCTGCGACCACTTAACCACGCTCGAAACCGCAACCCCAAACCGAGCCGCTACAGCGCGGCAACTCTCCCCCGCCAAAACCGCCGAAACAACACGCTCTCGCAAATCAATCGAATAAGGTCTCGCCATGAATGCTGGCCTCCTTGCCCAGCATCCATCTTGAATCATGGTTCGCCCATACTTGGGAATCCCTAAATTGATTCAATCAATCTCAAATACGCTCTAGGTCCTGTTGACATTTAACGGACTATTCATGGTTGGTGTGATTCAAGCAAGACCGGTTCGACTGGAGGGAGCGGGTCATGTAAGGTCATTTCGCAAAGCGAATTGACCGACTTCGACGGGAATTGACGGATATGCAATGGGACCGGATCAAGGGTTTGGTTCCAGGCAAAGAGGCGGATCGCGGCTCCACGGGTCGGGACAACCGCCTGTTTGTGGACGCCGTGCTGTGGATCGCCCGGGCGGGTTCGCCGTGGCGCGATCTTCCGGACGCCTTTGGCAACTGGAACAGCGTCTACGTGCGCTTTTCGCGGTGGGCCAAGGCGGGGGTTTGGGAGAGTCTTTTCAATGCCTTGGCGGAGGATCCCGACTTCGAATACCTGATCGTGGATTCGACCATCGTGCGGGCGCATCAACATGCCGCCGGCGCAAAAGGGGGGCTCAGGCTCAGGCCATCGGCCGCTCGCGCGGCGGCCTGACGAGCAAAATCCACATCACCGTCGATGGCCTGGGCAATCCCTTGCGGTTCATCCTCACCGGCGGCCAGGTGGGCGACGTCACCCAGGCCGAGGGGCTGATCGCCGGGCTGCCGGGCGAGACCCTGATCGCCGACACCGCCTACGACGCGAACCGCTTCCGCGCCCGCCTCGACAGCGCCGGGATGGCGGCGGTGATCCCCTCCAACCCGTCGCGGGCGCAAGCCCTGCCGTACGACCCCGAACTCTACAAGGAAAGGCACGTCGTCGAATGTTTCATCAACAAGATCAAGCACTTCCGCCGCATCGCCACACGCTACGAAAAGACCGTCACCGCCTACATGGCCATGCTGTGCCTCGTCGGGGCGCTCATTTGGATGCGATAACTGTCAACAGGACCTAGAGCAGATCCGTCATTGAGTGAATCTTAGGGATTCCCTTTGTTTTGGGGATGTGATTCAAGTTGGCTACTGGAGAAGGAGGCCAGCTTGCATGACGCGACCCTATTCCAATGATCTTCGCGAACGTGTTGTCCGGGCCCATCTGGCGGGCGAGCCGATCCGGTCGGTTGCGGCGCGTTTCGGAGTTGGTGTTTCCTGTGTGCCGCGCTGGACGGCGCGTTATCGCCAGACCGGGAGCGTGGCGCCGGGCAAGGTCGGCGGCCATCGTCCGTGGTTGCTGGCGTCGCACCGGACGCTGGTTCTCGAGTTGGTCCGCAAGACGCCGCATCTGACCATCGACCGGCTTCGGGACCTTCTGGCGGCCGAAGGCGTTACGGTGTGCCGGGACACGATCTGGCGGTATCTGAAGCGCGAGGGTCTGAGCTTTAAAAAAAACGCTGTTCGCCCTGGAGCAGGCCCGCAGGACGGTCTCCCGGAAGCGGACGCGCTGGCGGGCGCTCAAACGCCGGCTCGACCCGGATCGTCTGGTCTTCGTCGATGAGACCTGGATCAAGACCAACATGGCGCCCATACGCGGTTGGTCGGCGAAGGGCCAGCGCCTGAAGGGGTATGCACCCCACGGCCGCTGGCGCACCATGACGTTCCTTGCCGGCCTGCGCACCGACGGCCTGTGCGCGCCCTATGTCTTCGATGGTCCGATCAACGGCCACTGCTTCCGAGCCTGGGTCGAACAGCTTCTCGTCCCGACACTCCGGCCCGGCGATCTCGTCATCTCAGGTCACAAAGCGAAGCGACTGACCGAATGGACAATCTCGGCAGCCACAAGGGCAAGGCCGTCCGTAGCGCCATCCGCAGCGCCGATGCCCATCTCTGGTTCCTGCCGGCCTACTCGCCCGACCTCAACCCGATCGAACAGACCTTCGCCAAGATCAAACACTGGATGCGCGACGCTGTAGAGCGACAATCTGGATGGCAGGTGCGCGTCAATCAGGATGTCAGTATTGACGTCGCGGCGATGTGAAGTTTTTCGGGACGTCGGACCAATTGCAAGAGTTTTTCCGCCGGTTCTGCTTTTGGCGGATTTGTCTGTCGCGGGACCAGCCGCGGCCCGCGAGCGTGAAGCGCCGCGGGCCGCGGGGTTGGCGCGGTGATGTCGGTTCAGCCGGTGGGCGTGTTTTTTTCCGTGGCCTTCTTGGCGGGCCGGCCCCGCTTGCGCGGTTTGGCATTGAGTGCTTCGCGCCGCCGGTAGCTCTCGACATTCATTTCCAGGATCGTGGCGCGGTGCACCAGGCGGTCGACGGCGGCGACGGCGGTGGTCTCGTCCGGGAAGATGCGGTTCCATTCGGAGAACGGCTGGTTTGCGGTGATCAGGAGCGAGCGGCGCTCGTACCTGGCCGAGATGAGTTCGAACAGCACGCTTGTTTCGGCCTGGTCCTTTTGGACGTAGGCGAAGTCGTCGAGGATCACGAGGTGGAACCGGTCGAGCCGCGCCATCAGGTTTTCCAGCGTCAGTTCACGTCGCGCCACCTGGAGGCGCTGCACCAGGTCGGTGGTCCTGGAGAACAGCACCCGGTAGCCGTTCTCCACCAGCGCCAGCCCGATCGCCGAGGCGATGTGGGACTTCCCCGTCCCGGGCGGGCCGAAGATCAGGCAGCAGGCGCCCTGGTCGAGCCATGCGTCGCCGGCGGCGAGCGCCATGACCTGGGCCTTCGAGATCGTCGGCACCGCGCTGAAGTCGAAGTTGGCGAGGCTCTTGCCGGGCAACAGCCGCGCCTCGCCCAGATGGCGCTGGATCCGCCGCCTGCCGCGCTCCGCCAGTTCGTGCTCGACGAGGACGGAGAGGAACCGGGCCGCGGGCCAGCCTTCGGCGTCGGAACGCTCGGCGAAGGGTTCCCAGAACTCCCGCATCGTCGGCAGGCGCAGTTCCGAGAGCATCAGGCCAAGCTTGACCCCGTCGACCATGACCGCATCATCGTCTGTCCGTGTCATGACGCGCCTCCCATGCTGAGCAGGTCGCCATAGCCGGCAAGCGGCGCGCGGATGACGTGAACCTCGGGCATCGCGCCGGGCTCCGGCGCGAACCGGGCCTTGAGGCTGTCGAGGTCCGGCAGCTTCCCGGCGGCGAGACAGCCGCCGATCTCGGCCGCCAGCGCCGCCTCGCAGTTTTCCTCATGGGCCAGCGCCAGGAGCCTCACCGTCAATCTGCAGGCAGCGCGTTCGCCCAGCTTGGACAATGCCGCCTCGAAGCAGCGGCGGTAGGCCTCGCGCGGGAACAGTTCGTCGCGGTAGGTCAGGTTCATGAGCGCCATCGGCTTGGCCTTCAGGGAGTGGATGACGTGGCGGTAGTTGACCACGTGCACGGCCTTGGTCGATGCGCCCTTGTGCTTGCGCGGCAGGGTCAGGTGATGGACGGAGCCGACATAGAGCTCCAGGCGGCCGTCGTAGAGCCGGACCCCGAGCCGGTGGCCGATCAGCCGCGAGGGCACGGTGTAGAACACCCCCCTCAGGATGAAGCCGCTGGACGAGGTGACGTCGACGCTGGTTTCCTCGTAATCCGTGGTGCGCATCGGCGGCAGGTTCTGAAGCGTGTCGCATTCGGCCTTGATTCGTCCGGACCGGCGCGCATTGCCGCGTCCGACGATCTCCGCGATGAAGGCGCGATAGGCCGCGACATCGGCGAAGTCCGCCGACCCGCGGAGCGCCAGCGCGTCGGCGATCTCGCGCTTGAGGTGGCCGTGCGGGCTTTCAATCGCGCCGTTCTCGTGCGCCACGCCCCGGTTGTTGCGGGACGGGGCCATCCCGTAGTGCCGGCAGAGCAGGCGATAGCGCTCGGTCATGTCCTCGGCATCGTCCTTGCAACGGTTCCGGAACCCCGCCGACAGGCTGTCGGTGCGATGCTCACCCGGCGCGCCTCCCAGGGACCAGAGGGCGGCCTGCAGTCCCGCGGCCAGGGCCGTGAAGCTCTCGCCGCCGAGAACCACGTCGGCATGCCGGAACCCCGACCAGGGAAGCCGGAAGTGGTACAGCATGTGATCCAGCGGCCGGCCGCCGACGGTGACGCCGGAAGCGTTCATGCGGGTGAAGTCCGACAGGCCGAGCCGGCCGGGCGTGTGCGTCTGCCGGAAGATCACCTCCCGGTCCGGGCCGTGGCGGGCCCGCCAGTCGCGGATCCGCCGTTCCAGGGTGCGGCGCACCCCCGGGTCCAGATCGGGGTGACGCCGCATCAGCTCCTCGAACACGCCGACCGCGCGAATGCCCGAATCGCCCTCCAGCATCGGCACGACCTCCTCATCGAATATCCCGGCCAGCGGATCCGGGCGGCGGCGCCCCCGCGGGGCCTTCTTCTGAGAGGGGAGCGTCGGGTCCCGGTTGATCCGGTAGCCGCTGCGGGCGCTGAAGCCGGCCTTCGCGGCGGCCGCTTCCGTCGAGTGGGATTTCCTGTGTTTCATGAAAGACCTCATTTGGTTGTCCGTTACGTGGTGACCGGGCAACTTGCTCTCCTCTGCTCGAGAATGATCGCAAGGCTATTACCCGGCCAGCCGCAAACACCAAACAAGGCCCGGGAGGGGGAGAAAAATCGTCGTTCCGGCTGCCGCCAACTCCAGTCGGGCTACGCCCTCCTTACGTTGGCGCCAGCCGGAAGCACCCCCTCAACGAGACTGCCATCCTGATTGTCGCTGGACTGCCATCTTGATTGTCGCGCTAGACGACGCACAGAAGCGCTCGATCAATGATGCCTGGCGTCACCTCGGACGCCTCATCGATACCATCGAACCCCAAGAGTGCAGAAACTGCATAAGGAACGCCGGATACGGTCCAAACTAAAACGGATACGCTCTAGGTCCTGTTGACAATTAACGGACTATTCATGGTTGGCGTGATTCAAGCAAGACCGTTTCAACTGGCGGGAGCGTGTCATGCTTCGACGGGAACTGACGGATATGCAATGGGACCGGATCAAGGGTTTGGTTCCGGGCAAAGAGGCGGATCGCGGCTCCACGGGTCGGGACAACCGCCTGTTTGTGGACGCCGTGCTGTGGATCGCCCGGGCGGGTTCGCCGTGGCGCGATCTGCCGGACGCCTTCGGCAACTGGAACAGCGTCTACGTGCGCTTTTCGCGGTGGGCCAAGGCGGGGGTTTGGGAGAGTCTTTTCAATGCCTTGGCGGAGGATCCCGACTTCGAATACCTGATCGTGGATTCGACCATCGTGCGGGCGCATCAACATGCCGCCGGCGCAAAAGGGGGGCTCAGGCTCAGGCCATCGGCCGCTCGCGCGGCGGCCTGACGAGCAAAATCCACATCGCCGTCGATGGCCTGGGCAATCCCTTGCGGTTCATCCTCACCGGCGGCCAGGTGGGCGACGTCACCCAGGCCGAGGGGCTGATCGCCGGGCTGCCGGGCGAGACCCTGATCGCCGACACCGCCTACGACGCGAACCGCTTCCGCGCCCGCCTCGACAGCGCCGGGATGGTGGCGGTGATCCCCTCCAACCCGTCGCGGGCACAAGCCGTGCCGTACGACCCCGAACTCTACAAGGAAAGGCACGTCGTCGAATGTTTCATCAACAAGATCAAGCACTTCCGCCGCATCGCCACACGCTACGAAAAGACCGTCACCGCCTACATGGCCATGCTGTGCCTCGTCGGGGCGCTCATTTGGATGCGATAAATGTCAACAGGACCTAGAGCCTCGGGCGCGAATTTTGAATCGTTGGGGATTCCCTTTTGTTTGAAATGGTGATTCCCTGTGCCCAGGAGGTGGTGTAATGGGCAGAGCGATTTCGACGGATCTTCGTTTACGTATGGTGCGGGGGATATCGGCGGGCAAGTCTCGTCGGGAGGTTGCGGAGCAGTTTGAGGTTGCTCCGTCGACGGCGGTGCGGGTTCAGGCCCGCTACGAGCGCACAGCGCGGGCATTTTGGGCTGTCCTTCAAGGGCGGTGGAATGCAGCCGTGGGCGACGGTCAGGCGCAGCCGGCTGACCGACTCACGCGCGGCGAGGCGCAACTCGTCGTCCAGAGCGATCCGGACGCGCTCCCGGCTCTCGGCGTACCAGATGGCGCCTTCCTCCACGCGGTAGCCATACTCCTCGAGCAGCAGCGCCTGAAGGCAGACCTGGATGCGCTCCGGCTCGTAGGCCTCCTGCGTCACATGCGGACGCTTGCCGCGCTTGTAGTCGACCGGCGTGACCACGCCGTCGTCAGCCTCGGCGATGTCGATCTTGGCGATCACGCCGAGCTTTTCGGAGGACAGAGTGAGCGACCGGCTTACCACCTTGGTTTGGTTGTCATCCAGGGCTTCGGGCTCGGGAAGCGGCTTGTTCGGCTGGTCGACCCGGTTGTGAATGCGCCGCCCGTCCACCGTATCGCCCGTTTCCGCCCATTCCGCCTGACCCCACATGAGGTAGGCAAGGCGCGGACAGTAGACGAATTCGTTCACCATCCTCGCCGGAACCAGCGGTTGCTTACCGGTCGCCGACGGAGCGGGGATGTGGAGTTCGAGTTGAGCGTGCGCCATAAGAACGGGTCTGATTTTGGTTGTTCAAGGTGCCTTGGCGTCCCGGCGTACAAAGACGCCGGGTCGAGGACGACCGGCAACAAACGGCGTTGTTCGTGCAGGCCTGCCGGTTTCCATACCCAAATACGGGACGCACCGGAGCCCCGGTCGGTGGCTAGTTCTTCGTTGACCATTGACTCGCATCTGGACGCCTATAATAGTCCTGAGTGTAAGTACGATATGTCTTTCCATGCATCAAAATCCAGAGTTTCAGCCATTCTCGTGACACGATCCGGCTGTGCCGGTAAACCCAAAGGGCTTCCGTCGGAATCAGGAAGGCAGATGCAACTCGCACAGTGTTTCCGGATCCGGCATCCGAGAGATGATACGCTCCATCGAGTTTGAAGATGCATTTCATGTGCTGACCGGGTATCGGCCCTTTCCATGGCAGCGACGGCTGTTTGAGGAGCATTTCTCGAGCGGCGCGCTGCCCTCGGAAGTGGATATCCCCACCGGACTCGGCAAGACCGCCGTAATGGCGGTCTGGCTGCTCGCGCGGGCTGCGGGCGCGCCCCTGCCCCGGCGTCTCGTCTATGTTGTTGACCGGCGCGCCGTGGTCGATCAGGCAACCGCGTTCGCCGAGACACTGCAGGAAAACCTGAAGAATGACAAAAGGCTCGCGCCAGTTCGGTGCGGCCTTGGTCTCGGCGACAGTCTGCTACCCATCTCCACCCTGCGCGGCCAATATGTCGACAACCGGGAGTGGATGTCCGATCCGGCGGCACCTGCGATTATCGTCGGCACCGTGGATATGGTGGGGTCAAGACTACTGTTCGAGGGCTATGGACTGTCCCGCCGGATGCGGCCCTTTGCGGCGGGTCTGCTCGGCTGTGACGCCATGGTGCTGCTGGACGAGGCGCATCTCGCTCGCCCCTTCCAGCGCCTGCTCGAGGCGATCCAGGAAGGGCGCAGCGGTTGCGGCGGTTGCACGGGTAAACTTGCCGGCCCGGCGGCGCAAAACGGTTTTCCGCCGCCGTTCCGCGTGCTGCCGCTCTCGGCCACGTTGGGGCACGGTCCAGAAAACCAACCGTTCGGTCTTGGGGGCGACGACGAGGCAGACGGGACGGTCCGTAAGCGGCTGGAGGCGCACAAGAGCCTGATGGTCGACGAACTGGGGGAAGAATCCGATCTTGCTGAAGCACTGGCCGAGAGGGCCTGGGACGTCATGCAGGCGGTGTTTGAATCCAACGGGCAGGTGCCTGCCGTTGCGGTCTTCTGCGATTTCCGCAAGGACGCTGAGAATGTAGCGGACATTCTTCGCAAACGCGTTGGCGAGGAGATGCTCCGGCCCCATGTGATTCTTTTGGTCGGCGGTCGCCGGATGCAGGAGCGGCAGAAGGCTGCCGACGAATTGCAGGAGTACGGTCTTGTCGGCAATACGGCAAGAACGCGCGGCGAGCCCGTTTTCCTGGTCGCGACCTCGGCCGGCGAGGTGGGGGTCGATCTCGATGCCGATCACATGGTCTCAGATCTGGTGGCATGGGAGCGCATGGTGCAGCGCCTCGGACGCGTCAATCGCTATGGTGAAGGTAAGGCCCACATACATGTGATCGACCAGGGACCGCCCGATGAGAAAAAGGCGGGTACTCAGGCCGTCGCGCGCCACAGGGCCGTGCGCGCCCTTCTTGACGTCTTGCCCAAGGACTCTGATGGCGGGGGCCGTGCCGGCCCTGGCACCTTGCGGGACCTCGCCGCTAACCCGGCGCGGGTCGCCGCAGCCACGACGCCCATGCCGCTCTACCCAGCGCTCACCCGCCCCCTGGTCGATGCCTGGGCGATGACGTCGCTGGACGGCCACGCAGGCCGGCCGGAGGTCGTCCCGTGGCTGCGCGGATGGGTGGAAGACAACGAACCGCGGACAGGCGTGGTCTGGCGTCGCTACCTGCCACTACGCTTCCAGGCTGACAGCGACGGTCCCAGGATGCCGCCGGACCGGGATGTACGCGCGTTCTTTACGGCCGCACCGCCGCAGACGACGGAGATACTTGAGACCCGGACCTGGCGCGTGGCGGACTGGATCAGGAAACGGGCGCGAAGGAAATTGCATATCCTGCGGAAGGCAGCGGCGGCGCCAACCGTCGGAGCCGACGGGGAAGCGGACGAAGCCCGAATTGACGCAGTGCCATTTACCCCAGACAGCCCCATCGCGTTTCTAGTTGACGGTGCCAATCGGCCGGTGGGCGTCCTGAGTCTCGCGCAAATGGGCGGGATGAAGGCGGAGAATCTCAAGAGATACCTTGCAGGCAGGCGTCTGGTGGTGGATGCCCGGCTTGGCGGGTTGAGAGATGGCCTGCTTGACGACCGTAGCGCTACGACGACGCCCACGATCGAGGACAACTGGGGTGATCCCGGCGGAGATCCGGATTTTCACGCCTGGAACCTCAGGGTCGATGTAGGTTCGGACAATGATCAGGTCGCCGATGGCTGGCAATCGGTGTCGGCCGCACCCTATAGAGTGACGGCGGAGGGAGATGCCGTCTCATGGCTGATCGTGAGCAGACGTCGTGATGTGGGCGAGAGCGAGGATGCCAGGGCGGTGGCCCACAGGGCGCAACGCCTCGACGAGCATCAGCATTGGGCAGGCGAGGCGGCGGCGCGCATAGCCGCCGCTCTCGGCTTCACTGACGAAGACACCGCCATGCTGGTGGCGGCCGCCCGCCACCATGACGACGGCAAGGCCGCGCCCCGCTGGCAGCGGGCCTTCGGCGCGATGGAGGGAGGTGGTCCCTACGCCAAGACGACCAAGGCTCCGAACCAATCTGTATTGAACGGGTTCCGGCATGAGTTTAAATCGGCGCTGGATGCAGAGAAGAACGGCCTCGACGCTGTCGACCGCTCGGATGCGCGCTTCGACCTCGCGCTTCACCTGATTGCCGCGCACCACGGCCACGCAAGGCCCGGCATTGGCATCGAAGGCTATGACGGCGTGCCGCCGAGTCAGGCGGAAGCTGCCGCCCAAATGATCGCCATGCGCTTCGCGCGTCTTCAGCGTGCCTGGGGCCCTTGGGGTCTCGCCTGGTGGGAGGCGCTGCTACGCGCCGCCGATCAGGCCGCGTCGCGGCGGCTCGACGAGGATGCTTCCTGATGGCCGGAACGTCGATTCCCGTCGATCTCACCAATCCCGGTCAAGTGTTCGCCTGCTTGGGCTTTCTGGAAGCCGCCGACATCCTGCTGGGCGAGGCCCGCGGTTGCTTCGATTGGCGGAACCCCGCCGATTTGCGCTTTCGGCTCGCCACGCGTGGCGACGACGATCCGGTCGTGCGCGTCCTGCGCTTTCTCGACGAGGCCACGGTCACGTCCGTTGCGCCAGCGAATTCTGCGAATAGCACAGAGGGAATGTGGCAGATTGCAACGCGAATCGATAAGTCCGGCGCATTCCCCTATCCTGACCCAAGCACGCCGCCCACTTTGCCCGCTTGTTTGAGAGACGATGCCGGACACAGTGTGATCGTCGACTATTGGGGAGACAGCACCCGCCGAGACAACATCAAATTTTGGGCCGGCATGCAGGGCAAGCCCGGTGCGAAACTGGCCGAAGAAGCGCTCGACTTGATCCGCGGCCGGGCGGCCGGCCATGCCCGCGATCCGTTCTCGATGAGCGCCGAACAGAGCAGCAGTTTCCGTTTCGATTGGCGGCGCGACTATGTGCCGATTGATGCCGGCTTCTCGCCCAACACCCATCACAACGTGGTGATGAGGGGGTACCCGATCGTCGAGTTGCTGGCCGCCATCGGCCTGACCAACGCCCGGCCGGTGCGGCGTCGGAGGCTGGAGTACAGCTATGGCGTCGCCGGCATAGCGGGTGACGAACTATATGACCCGATCTTTCTGCGCGCGGCCCTCGGCGCAGAGAAACCGCCTTTTCCCGGGATGCCGTTCCGCCTGTTTGCCATGCGGCTGGATTGGCCTGGGCAGGAAGGCCAAGCCCGCTGTATAACCGACGTTACCGAGGAGACACCGCCATTATGACCGTATTCGATACCGATTTTGCCGAGCGCTGCGCAAACGACCGCGCCGGACCCGTGGCTCTGACGCTGCGGCAGACCCTGCTGCCGGTGGAGGGTGGCGATTCCGTGATCTTCCCGCCGACCTATGCGGGCATCGGGTACAACATCGACACGCTCTCCGACGGTACAAGGGTCGCGACCGTCGACAGTGTGGGTTCACAGGCGAACCGCATGGAGCCGGTGTTCGAGGAGGAGCCCTACGCTGCCCTCGTGCCGCAGGTGACGATCACCTACGGCAATGACAGGTCGATATCCATCCTCCGGGTCGGTCACCGGATGGGCGACGCGCTCGTGCGGTCCACGGCGCTCGCCGAGGAGGCAAATGCCGCCTTCACCATGTTTCTTGACACGGGCGACGCGGCGCCGATCGCGCGGTTGGCGCCGACCTCGCTCGTGTTCGGGGTCTGGGATTCGCGGGATACCCAGGCCAAACTGCCGCGCATCGTGCAGTCGGTCATCCGCGCCTGGGATGTGGACGAACTCAAGCAGTCCGCACAGTATATTCCGCCGATCAATTACGCGGAACTCGGTACGTTCTCCGAAGCCGAACAGAAAAAACAGGAAGGAAACACCAAGGGTCCGCTCGCGCAGCGCGGCTTCGTGCATGTTCCAGCGCCGGAGGCGCATGGCGGGATCGTGGTTCATGGCGACATCCACCGAACCGTGACCGTCAATCTGGTGGCGCTCCGCCGCCTGGGCGGTGACGATGCGCCGGCACTGCGCCGGTACGTGTTGGGGCTTGCACTGGTCGCGGCGACCGCTCCACTCGATGGATTTCTGCGCCAGGGCTGTCTTCTGACCCCCGATCCCGATGCCGAGGCCGAGTGGACGGCCGTCGCCCGCGACGGTGCACGGGAAACGGTCGCACTGGACGCGGACGCCGCCCTTACCTTTGCGCGGGAAGCGTCGACGGAGTTCGGCGTGGGTGAGAGTCGTACCGTCCCGTTCGACAAGGATCTGGCCAAGGCCGACGCCGCGAAGAAGGGCTGAATCGTGGAGCGCGCGCTACTCGTCACCGTGAGGTTCCATGAAGGCCGCTATCACGGTGCCGGTGGCTGGCCGCCCGCACCGGCGCGGCTGTTTCAGGCATTGATAGCAGGCGCGGCCCAGGGGGGGACGGTGTTGGACGCGGCGCGGAATTCGCTGGGCTGGCTGGAGCGGTTACCGCCCCCAACCGTCACAGTTCCGCGCGGTACGCCTGGGCAGCGCTACACCGGCTTTGTACCCAACAACGATCTCGACGCCGCGCTGTCCCGGAAGAACGCGTTGGACATTTCAGATGCGGTGGCAAGCGTCCGCGTGGGCAAGACCATCCACCCCATTTTGTTCGACGCTTCCGACCCGCTCCTCTACTGCTGGTCCTTCAGCGGCGACGATGCGCAGGCAGCAGCACTGTGCGAACTGGCGGAACATCTCTACCAGTTCGGACGGGGTATCGACATGGCCTGGGCCAATGCAACCGTACTCGACGCGGAAGAGGCGCAACAGCAAGTCTCCGAACACGGCGGCATCCTCTACCAACCGTCGCCGGGCGGCGGCGCGGGCAGCACTCTGCTCTGTCCGCAGCCGGGAACAGTACAGAGCCTCGCAGCCCGCTTCGAGGGAACACGCACCCGCTTTCGCCATGGCGGCAGCAACCGAAAGCCGGTTCGCGTCTTTGTCCAGCCGGCCAAGCCGCTTCTCGCGAGTGTCCCCTACAATGCACCGCCCAGGCGTCTGGTCTTTGCGCTGCACGGGGCCGAAGCCCGCGGCAGCTTCACCCCGCGGCGGCTCAGCGAAGCGGCGGCGCTCGTTGCCGCGGTACGCGACCAAGCAGCAGGGCGGCTGTGCGACACGATGCCGTCTCGGGCGGACAACATCGAACGCTGTCTGATCGGCCGCGGTGCGACGGACGCGGACAAGGCCGCGCGGGTGAAGATCATGCCGCTGCCGTCGATCGGCCATCCCCATGCCGACATGATGATCCGGCGCCTCGTGGTCCATGTGCCGCAAACCTGTCCGCTCCGTGCGGATGACGTTGCCTGGGCTTTTGCGCAAACTGCCTGGGCCGACGCTGACGGCGTGATCCTCGCCGAGTTGCAGTCTGTGGACGACGACGCCATGGCGGAGCGCTATGAGCACAGCGGGCGATGCTGGTGCAGCGTGACCCCGCTCGCACTCTCGACTGCACGACGGCGGCGTATCGACCCCGCACGTAAAAGGGATGAGGCCAAAGATGGCGCCGAGCGCGCGCGTGAAGAGACCCGCGCCGTTAACGCCGTGCGTCAGGCCCTGCGCCATGCGGAGGTCGGCCTATCGCCGACCTCGGTGCATGTGCAGCGTGAGCCGTTCGACGGTCACGGCGAACGGGCCGAGACCTTCGCTACGGGCACACGCTTTGCCAAGGAAGTACTCTGGCACGCTTCGCTGACCTTCGCCGCGCCGCTTGACGGGCCGCTATTATTGGGCGACGGGCGCTATCTCGGCCTCGGACTCATGCGTCCGGTCGACCCATTGCCCGGCGTGCTGCCGTTCACGATCAGGGCGGGCCTTACCGGAGATGCGAACCCGGCCCTCGTTGCCCGCGCGGCGCGGCGCGCCATGCTGGCTCGGATGCAAGCCGTCCTGCCCCGCAGCCAATCCGTTCCGCGCTACGTGAGCGGCTACGAAGACGACGGCCGTCCCGCACGCAGCAGCGTCCACCGCCATGTCGCGGTCGTGCCAGACCTGCCGCGCCGCCGCCTTCTCTTTGTCGCGCCAAACCTCCTGCAGCGCAGCGGTTTGGAGTGGCGGGAGATAGCCGGCGACCACGCCCGGCTCGAACATGCGCTCGAAGGTATGAACGTGCTGCGCGCCGGCCGGGCGGGACGTCTGGCGCTCGCTCCTGCGGCGTTGGAGGCGGACAGTGACCCCTTGTTCGCGCCCTCGCGGATCTGGGAGAGCAATTCCGACTATCGCGTGACCCGGCATCGCCGCAGATTGAAGGATGAAGAAGCGCTGGCGGTGGATGTCGCGGCGGAGTTGGCTCGCATTGGCTGGCCGAAGCCGAGCAACGTCGAGATTCTGTCGGTGCGGCGCGGACCGCAAGGCGGTCTGTCGGGCAGGCTAAGGCTTGAATTCGCTGCGGCGCAGGTGGGACCACTCTTGATCGGCCGTACCCTGCACAAGGGTGGAGGGCTGTTCGCCAACGCCGTTTGAAATCTCTTCCTCCACCGCTGCCCGCCGCCGTGGAGATGTTGGCGGTTCACTCGTCCGCTCTGCCCATGCGCGGGAGACCCTTCACTAGAGTTTGATTCACCTAAGTTGCAGCATATCCTGAGTTTGTGAAGTAGTTGGCACATTCATCTGAAGCGCGACGTCGACCGCATCCGCTGGACCCGCAACAACACCGGCCTCGGGCTGGTCAACAGCGACACGGCGGAGGTTGAACCTTGGTTGCCGCGCGGGCGCCGCAGGGCGCGCCGGGTCGATGACCGGCGGGTCATTTCGGGCATCATTCACGTCCTGGACCGGCCTAAATTGATGTAGACTCGCCCTGATTCAGTAGTAGAACGTGGGGAGTAAGTGATTAACATTTTTCCCCTACAACCACTGGATGGCCAATTTGATGGATAGATATTGCGGTCGTAGATTGCTCGGACTGTTGGCAGCGGGTCTTTTGTCGGTTTCAGCGTACGGATTGGCGCCGTCCGCTGTCGCAAAGGACAAAAATAACGAAGTAGTCCTTCGAAATCTTGAGCTTCTGACGCTCCGCAATCCGCTCCATAAGCGGGTTCGGCTTGCAAAATGGAAGTTCCCAATTCGAATCACCGTGCACGGGAAATTTGGGCTAACGGAGCGCCTATTTATTACGGATTTTGTTAACGACCTCCACACGATCGGCGATGTGGAGATTCGTGTGAACTTCTCCCCAAAGGTCTGGGGAAACGTGATCGTGGTCTTTAACGAGAACCGGGATCACAAACAATTCACGCCATTCTACGCCGACGCCTACGTATCAAATTTCGGGCAAGAAGCGCTGAAAGATGCTCTCCGACAACACGGAGCGAATTCTTTTAGTCTAAAATATTCAAAGGCGGGAGAGTGCGTTACCGTACTTATAGATCGCCGCACGAATGCCGCTGTCCTGGGCCAGCCCGTTTTCAACATCGTCAGTATTGCAGGCAAATTGGACGCCGTCACCTTGCGTCGCTGCATCATCGAGGAGTTGGCACATGCTATTACTTTCGTTAGCGACGCCCCCATTGGCGATCTAAAGGACTCCATTTTCAATTCAACGGCCAAGGGTGGCGAAAAAATTGAACTTACGCAAAATGACCGGAAGGTATTGGCCATCCTGTTGGATAAACGGATCAAGGCGGGAATGTCCCTTGATGAATTGCTGGAGGCGGCCAAGGGTATATTGGAAGAAGGGAACAGTTAGCCGGGGCGCGGCCGCCGAATGCGAGCTGGGGCGCATGGATTTCCGTTGCCGGCTCATGGGTTGCCCGGAATTGTCTCCGTAGAGCGTTTCAAGAATTTAGCCCGGCCACCGGGCGCCGCCCGCGGCTACTCGGTCACCGCGAACCCCGATGTGGAGCCGGTCCCAATCAACGAAGACTCACCATAATGTTCTCGAAATTTGCACGGGCGGTGGCTTGTGCTCCGACACGTAGTGTACAAATGACTTCGACCAATTGAATTGCCAGCGAAGGGAATGTAATCGTGCATACATTATCGCAGAATGCGATTTGCATATTGGTGGGAGGGCTCGCGGCCTATTCACACATCACGGGGTACCAACAGCTTTTTGATGTACCCATAGATTTACTTGTGACCGTTTTTATGGGCGTCTTGGTTGCATCGTTGAACAAGGAGGCGATGGAAAAGTTTCTTTTTGTTAAGCGTGGTGAAGGAGAAAGCGATTAGGACGCGGGTCTCGACACAGTTCTTCGTTCGCGGGAATAGGGTGAAATTGTTCGAATGAACCCTCGACGAACCGGCAAACCCTGGCAAATCGGCGCGGCGCCTCTCGTTGTCTCGATTTGGATAATTTCGCAAGCTCACGTTGCCTCTCCGGCGGCCGCTCAGCTTGCCCCTGAGAAACTCTTTACCGACACCCAACCGCTTTGGGGGCACGTTTTATCGCCCGACGGCAAGAGCGCTTTGGTTAGGCGCCGGAACGGAACTTCATACCCCATTGATGTAATGGACCTGGAGGCGGGCACCTTCACCGGTCTCAGGATGGAACGTTTCGTCGTAGGGCAATGGCATCCCGACGGACAGTCGATCTTTGCCCGAACCCGTCGTCATCTGTATCGGTTCGACCTGAAAGACCGGGTTGGCGGTCAGCGGGGAATTACGCCCACAGGCCTGGGACGATGGCGGGTTGTCGGCTATCCGCGAATTGAGGGAACGGGGATTTTGGTTGCCGCCCAGTCCAATCGTTTTCCGGGTTCGCGGAATCTGTACAAATGTCCCGACGGGTCGGCACTGGGCGCGAAATGCGAACTCGTTTCATCTGATTTTTCAATAGCGGGCGCTGTCGTTCGGGACGTCAAGGGTAACATCGCCACGATGGTGTCCATGGGTTTGGATGGCTGGGCGGAAGGGCGGCGATTTCTCGGGAACGGTAAAGACGAGCGGGTGTTCCGTCATCTGCCTGACCGGGTTGTCACTCCGTTTGGGGTTCAAGATGAAACGGGTCATTTCCACGCGATATCAAATCGAAAGCACAACTTCTCGCGCTTGGTGAGGATAAATGCCTTGTCCGGGGAAGAAGAGGCCGTCTTAAGTCTTCCGGATAGAGGCGTCGACACCTTGACGATGAGCCGGGACGGCCGCCGGCCGCTGATCGCAATCTCTCAGGGCCGCCACCCGGAGTGGCACATTCTCGATCCTGATCTCAAACCGGTATTTGAGAAACTCGCCCGCAAGTTCGAAAACCCGCCCTGGCTGCATGTGCTGAGTCTTGATAACTCGGGGCGACGATTGACCGTCAGCGTTCAATCGCCGGATCTTGTCGAAGCAATTTATCTCCTGGATGCGAATTCGTTGGAGGTCTCTCGGCTCGCGACGCGATCGATCGAACGGTCGGCGGACAAATTTGGTAAATCGGAGCGGATCAAGATTCCGGTGAGAGACGGTTCACAACTCGACGCCATCGTCACATTGCCCCGGGGTAGGGCGAAGTCGCGCGCTCCCTTGGTGGTTCGATTGCACGGCGGACCATGGGCGCGATTCCTGCCCGTGTTTGATCGCACCTCACAGCTGCTCGCGGCCAATGGCTATGCGGTCATGAATTTGAACTATCGCGGATCTTCCTTCTACGGTCGGGAGTCGCAGGAAAAGGCGGCCAAAGAACTTCTCGAGACCGCGGACCGCGATATTGCCGACGTCGTCGACTGGGCGAAGAAGAACCTTCCCATCGTCGATGACAGGATCGGCGTAATGGGATTTAGCTTCGGTGGATTTCTCGCGCTGCGGGCCGCTATTTCACAGCCGGGACGGTTTAAGGCGGTAATCTCAACCAACGGAATGGTTGACATGAAGCAATTCTGGCTCCGACAGCAACCGATCCCCCTTGCACGAATTATGTGGAACAAATATTTGGGCCTGGGCAGCCGGTTCCCTACGAAGAGCGACCTGGAAAAATATCTGGACGCCAAATCCCCGGTTAACAATGTTACGTACACGTCAATACCGGTGCTGGTCGTTGCCGGCGCAAGAGATGCGCGGGTGTCATCCGCCGTGACTCAAAAATATGTCGAAAGGGCGGGCAGGAACGGAATGACCATCGATTCCCTTGTGCTTCCTGGGGAAGGACACACGATCCGCCGACCGAAAAACTTGATTGCTTGGCACCAGCGAGTTCTCGACTTTCTAGAACAACACCTTTAGCCGTAGCTCAATCCCGGGTCCGGGATTATTCAACTGTCGAATGAAAATAGAGAGTTCGTCGGAGGAAGTGATTCACCGGCGGATCGCATGATAGTTCATGGGCATGTGATGATGATTTTCGATGCGGCGTCAAAAAATCATTTGCCTTGCGGGGTGCGCGAGGTGCGTAATTGGCAATTACCACATTTAAGGCGGGTGAAGTTTGAATGGCCGCCTACCCGGCTCTTGAACAAAATCCATGCGCTGCATAACCGTCACGGGATCAAGCTGAAGAAGGAAAGCCTGTCCAGCAAGCGCCGCCTGATGGCGCTCGACATCGGCCGGTTCTCCGCCCTCGAGCAGGTCGAGCTCAAGGTGGTGCGCGACCAGGCCCTGGGCCTGACCGAGTCGGTCGCCGAACTGGACCGGGAGATCGAGCGCGCCGCCGGCGCCATGGACGGCTACGACAGCCTGGTCAGCATCAAGGGTATCGGTCCGCGTGCGGCCGCGGTCTTCCTGTCCGGCATCGGCGACGTCAACGACTTCGAGAGCGCCGACAAGCTGGCCGCCTATCTCGGCATCGTGCCCAGGGTCAGTCAATCGAACGAGTCGGTCAATTCGCGAAGCGAAATGATCTTAACCGACAACCGGGGGCGGATCACCAAGCGGGGCAACAAGCTGGTGCGCACCACGCTGGTGCAATGCACGCTGATCGCGATCCGCTACTCCGGCTATCTCAATGCCTTCTACCGCCGCATCAAGGAGCGGCGGGGCGCCGGCAAGGCGATCATCGCCACCGCCCGGAAGCTGCTCAAAATCATCTACGACACGCTGAAAAACGGCTGGGTCTTCGAAGACTTTCCAAACTTCAAGAGACAGCAGGAACCCGTTTCCGCTGGACAACCATTATAGGAGGTTTTGGATGCGTCGGACGGAGTTGTTACAGGGACTGAGTCGGTCAATTCGGGACGAAATGACCTTAATTGATGAAGTTTGAAGAGGTTTACGGGCGCACCTGTCGCGGTGCGCTGGATCAAACGCCTCGGCAAGCGCGGCAAGGAGGGCGAGATCCATCACCGCCCCGGCCGCGACCTGGCCTTCAGCGCGCCCAAGAGCGTGTCCCTGGCCGCCCTGGTCGGCGGCGACGGGCGCATCGTCGAGGCGCATGACCGCGCCGTGGCGGGGGCGCTCGACTGGTTCGAGCGGAACGCCGCCGAGACCCGGATGCGGGACCCGGTACAGGGGCGCATGGTCCGGGCGGGCAACCAGAAGACGGTGATCGCCACCTTCCGCCACGACACGTCGCGGAACCTCGATCCCGCGCTGCACACCCATTCGGTGATCGCCAACATGGTGCAAGGCGAGGACGGCAAGTGGCGGACCATGGCCAACGAGCGGCTCTATGCCTCGAAGATGGCGCTGGGGGCGCTCTACCGCAACGCGCTGGCGGGCGAGCTCGGGAAGCTCGGCTACGCCATAGAGAAGACCCATGCCGACGGCCGGTTCGAGATCGCCGGTGTCTCGCGGGACATCGTGGAAGCCTTCTCCACGCGGCGGGCCGAAATCGAGGCGGCCATGGAGAGCCGGGGTCTGGGCACGACGGGTGAGAACCCGCACCTCGCCCGGCGCGCGGCGCTGATGACCCGGGCGGCCAAGCGCGAGGTGGACCGCGATGAACTGCGCGAGACCTGGGAGAAGCAGGCCGCCGCCCTCGGCTTCGACGCCAAGGGGCTGGTCGCGGAGGCGGTGGAGCGGGAATCGGCCGGTATGGCCCCACGGCGCAGCCTCGATGGGACCCTCGGGCCGACGAACGGCAGGACCCATGACGGCCCCGGCGCCGCCGGCCGGGACGGAGCACCGGCGGCGGCGCGCCAGCCGGACCTGTTCGAGCACGCCGCGAAGGCGGACCCCGCGCGAACGGCGATGGACTGGGCATTGGCCCATCTCTCGGAGCGCGATGCGGTGTTTTCCGATACCGGCCTGTTCGCGGCCGCGCTCGCCTTTGACCCCGGTTCGGCATCCATCGGCGCCATCGAGCGGGCGGTGGAAGAGCTCAAGCGCGATGGCCGGCTGCACGATGCGCCGGGGCTGGCGGGCGGCGGCGGATTGACCACCGACAGGGCGCTGGCCGGGGAGCGGGAGACGGTCGCGCTGATGCGGAGCGGCGAACGGCGCGGCAAGGCACCCATGCGGGGCTGGATGGTGGAGCGGCACCTGCGCAAGGGACCGCTCACTGCCGGGCAGAAACAGGCGGTCAAGCTCATCCTGACCGAAAAGGACAGAACGGTGGGCGTCCAGGGCTACGCGGGCACGGGGAAGACGAAGATGCTGGCGCGTGCGAGGACGCTCGCCGGGAAGAAGGGCTGGCGCATGGTGGGCTTGGCGCCCTCGGCCTCGGCCGCGCGCACGCTCAACCAGGAATCCGGTATCGGTTCGGAGACCCTGCAACGCTTCCTCGCCCGCAACGCGGGCGTCGCCGAGGGCAGGCTGACCAGGAGGGGCGCGAAGGAAATGCGCAAGGCGTTCGCGAAGACCGTGCTGGTGGTCGACGAGGGCTCTCTCACATCCACCGTCCAGGCCCGCGACCTGCTCAGGATCGCGGGCGAACTGCGCATCCCGAAGCTGGTGCTGGTGGGGGATTCCAAACAGCTCGACGCGGTGGATGCCGGCAAGCCCTTCGCCCAGCTTCAGCAGGCGGGCATGAAGATGGCGGTGATGGACGAGATCCTGCGCCAGCGCGATCCCGGCCTGAAGGCGGCCGTGGAGGCGAGCCTCGCGGGTGAGATCGGCAAGGCATTCGACAGGCTCGGCGCCAATGTGGCCGAGGTCAAGGCCGACAACATCGCGGGCGCGGTGGCGGCAAGGTGGCTCAGGCTCTCCCCGGAGATGCGCGAGCACACCGGGGTGATGGCCCCGAGCCACGCGCTGCGGGAAGGCATCAACGGCCATATCCGCGAGCGCCTGGTGCGCGAGGGCCGTATTACCGGCCCCGTCCTGGAGACCTCGCGCCTGGTCTCGAAGGGCTACACCAACGCCGAGAAGTCGCTCGCGGCCAACTATGCACCGGGCGACGTGGTCGCGTTCCACCGTCCCTACAAACGGATCGGCGCCGCCAACGGCGAGGAGCGCCGGGTCGCCGGCGTCGACCGCAAGGAGGGAACCGTGCTGCTCGAAGCCCCGGGCGGCGGCACCGTCGCCTGGAAGCCGTCGGAGATCGGCGGGCGGCGGGGCGGAACGGAGGTCTACCGCCGCGAGAGCATGGAGCTTCGCGCCGGCGACCGCATCCGCTGGACCCGCAACGACAAGGGGCTCGGGCTGGTCAACAGCGGGACCGCCGAAGTCATGGGCATCCGGAACGGCCGGGTGACGTTTCGGCTGGAGGACGGGCGCAGGCTCACGCTGACCCCGGGCGATCCGCAGCTTCGCCATCTGGACCATGCCTGGTGCTCGACCGTGCATGCGTTCCAGGGCCGCACGGTCGACAATGTTATTGCTGCGATGGAGGCGAACCATCCGGCATTGACCACGCAGAAAGCGTTATACGTGGAAATCTCACGCGCCCGCGACCGGGCGGAGCTCGTGACCGACGACGCGCAGGCGCTCAAGGAACGCCTTGAAGCGGTCACGGGGATGCGCCTCTCGGCGCTGGAAGGCATCGGCGAGGACGTAAGCAGGGCGGGCGAGCGCGACGAAAGGGCCGCCCGGGAGAAGACGGAGCCGTCGAGGGACAGGATCGCACGCTCGACGCCGGAGCCCGAGCCAGCGGCGAAGACGAAGGTGCGCGAGATGAACCTCGGATTATAAGCAAGGCGCCTGGCGCGTCTTCCGGCGTGGAATTGTTGATGCGGTTCACAATCCAGTCCCCTGGGTGTATCACTACGAGGGTAAAATGCAGCGGCGCAAACTGCGTTACAGTCGGGTGCGCGATCCCATTGCGCGAATGCGCCGGGCAGATTGGCGAGGGAGAACGAGGTTTGCCGGAATTCGTCGCGGACAATGCTTCTTGTACTGCCAACACACAGTCGAACGCCGACAATGCACTTCAGCCGGCGGTCAAGGATTTTGAGCAGGCGGCCGCGGCATTCGCCGGGGATCGGGAACCCGAGTGTGGTGAGTGGATCAGGCACGTCACCGATTCCTGGATGGCTGTACGTCGAACCGCCAACAGACCTGCCGAAATTGGGAGGACGCAATGACCAGACACATGACCGCGATCGTTGAACGCGAAGACGAGGGCTATGTGGCGCTCTGCCCCGAGGTCGATATAGCAAGTCAGGGCGCGAGCGTGACGGAAGCGCGCGAGAACCTCGCCGAGGCGCTCGCGCTGTTTTTCGAGACGGCGGCTGGCGAGGAAATCGACCGGAGGCTGCGCGGCGAGGTCTACGTGACCCAGATTGAGGTGGCGGTTGGCTAAGTTGCGTGTCTTGTCAGGACGCGAGGCCTGCCGGATTCTCGCCGCTCACGGCTTCGTCGAAGTCCGAAGACGCGGCAGTCACATCGCGATGCAGAAGGCTGTGGGTGACGGCACGGTGACGGTTCCGGTGCCGGATCATCGGGAACTGCGCACCGGCACGCTGTTGTCGATCATCCGCCAGTCGGGCGTCCCGCGTTCGGCGTTTGAAGGAAAATCGTGAGCGCGTCCGGTAAATGTCTTCACGCTGAATCCTCGCCCAGGGCCTCCGCCATCGTCTTGCGCCCATCGTTGAGGATGTCCTCAAGCTCCTGCTTGCGCTCTTCGCGGAGCAATTCCTGACCGCGGAGCGTGGCCAGCAGGTAGACGCCGCGGTAGATGTCCTCGATCAGCGAGAGATAACCGGGCGGGATCGCGTCCTCGTCGGGCCTGTCGAGACGCTCCTCGGCGGCGGCGAGGGTCGCGGAACGGACGAGCTGGCTGGCCGGGATCCCCTGGCGCAGGGCCGCGTCCTCGACCAGTTGCCACTCCGAATCGGAGAACCGGATGGTGCGCGAGCGGCGGAAGTCGCCCGCACGGTCTTCGGATTCGTTCGGCTTCTCGTGAGATTTGCGAGGGTTTCGTGCCATGTGGTTGCTCCTTTTCAGCCCCGCCAAGGTCCGGCGCGGGCCGAAATCATTTCCGAATCCAGACCGCTTGTCCCGCTTCCGGTCGAGAATCCGCAGGGTCATCGAGGCCGTCGCGGCCCTGCACCGCCTCCCGGCCAACGGTATGGCCGATCCTCCGGAGAGGGTGAAGATCGTGCCCGAACGGGGTGTGCGGGCGGGCCGATCCGGCCGGTTCCGGCGAACACAATTCGTGTTCTCAGCGTATTGCATCGCCATGCGCCAGGCAATCGGTCGGCGAAAGAATATGCTTCGATCATCCTGTATGGCCGCCAGGCGTCGCCAAGGGGCGCCAAGCGTACCGGCACGAATGTGTTTAGGGCGACATGCACTCGATCCGCAATGCTCGAATCGTCTTCAGTCGTCACCGGGGGTGCTGGAGCGCACTCCAGGGTATTCAAGGGTAGGTGTTGGCGGGCCTTGCAGCCTGCTGCGTCAGGTGTGAGAACCAAACGCCGAAAGGCGTCCCGATTATACTTCCTAACCGCACAACCCGTCGGGCCATGAAAGCCGTTGTGCCAACGGCATTTAGCCCGAGCGGCGCTTGAGCGGCAGCGCCCGCCGCGCACTTGCGGAGACAGCCTCCGAACCGCCGCGCGGCTTCCGGGCGGCACTATAGGAAGCAGGAGGTAACATGGCAATGCACGGAATCCTGGGCACCGTCGCCGGTCTTCACACATGGCGCACCGGGCCCGCAGGCGTTCCCTCAGCGCACACGCGCCGTCGCACATGTTCCGGAGATCAGGGAGGCGCTGTACATATGTTGCCGCTGCGCACGGGCGGATGATGAAGGTGTTGCTGATCATGGCGATGGATTCTCCTTTCTCCGATGCGGCGCTGTCCGTGCCGCCGCACCGGATGGTGACGGCAGGAATGAACGGGCCGCGCCGTAGCAACGACGCGGCCCCTCGATGCGGTTCGGATTACGCGGCGGCCTTCATGACGGGGATGCCGCGCTGCCGGGCCTTGTCGATCAGGTTCTCGGTGATACCGCTGCCGGGGAAGGCGATGACGCCCTTGGGCAGGAGGTTGAGCAGTTCGTCGTTGCGGCGGAACGGGGCAGCGCGCCCGTGGCGGTTCCAATCGGGCTTGCACACCACTTGGTGGATGCCGTTCGTCTCGGCCCACTTCGCGGCGATCTTCTCGACGCCGGGGCCGCCGCCGTGGACCAGCACCATGTCGGCATACTTGGCCCGCGCCTTGTCGAGGTTGCGGATGACGGTGCCCGCGTCGGCGACGATCTTGCCGCCGGCGACGGCGACCAGGGTGCCGGCGGGCAGGTGCGCCCGGGTCTCGCGGTCTTTACGCGCCCGGATGAAATCGCGGGCGTCGATGGCGGCGGAGGTGAGCGCGCCGGTCCGGCTGGTGTGGCTGCCGTGCCGGGGCCGCCAGGTGTTGCCGGTCACGGCGCGGTACTGTTCGGCGGCCGCGTCGCGCAGGGTCTCGAAAGCGTCGCGGCGGTCGCCGAGGTTGCGCGCTCGGTCCGTCAGCAGTTCCAGCTCGTGGGCCTTCACTTCGCTGCCGTCCTGCGCGGTCTGGAGATCGCGAATCTCCGGGGCGAGCCGGTCGACGGCGCGGTCGAGCCGCTGGGTCTGGGCGTGCAGCATGTTGACGAACCCCCACAGCATCTGTTCGCGTTCGTCGGCGATCTGGAACCCGTCGGGGCAGACGCCCTGGGCGATGATGCGGAAGGCATCCTCGACGGCGCCAGTGGCATCGTCTTCGTCCCAGACCTCGCGGGTATCGGTCTCGCCGCGCTCGGGCGCCGCGCCGTAGAGGGCGGCGTTCTCGCAGACGGTTGCGGTCATGGACTGCGCTTCGGTGTCGATGGGGTATACGTTCTCGATGATGTTCATAACGGTCTCCTGTTGCGTCCACCGGAGCGTTGCGCGCCGATGTGATGTCTCTTTGGCTTACGCGCGCGCAGGGGAAGCACCTGGCCTTACGGGGTCTTGGGGCGGGGTGGTGCGGAAAGCCGCCGATCTTGGTGCGGAAGATCGCCTTTGATCTTCACGGTCGGCGGCTTTCACGGCCCGCCCCTAGACCTCGTTGGGCCGGGCCGCAGGGCGTCTTCGCCCGGAGGACCCCGCAGGGGTTGCTGGACCGAGCACGTGTGGGACAATGAGACAACACAGTGGCCAGCTTTTTCCTTGCCGCCCGCACGGCCCCATGGGCGGTTCGGCTCGTACGGCGTTGCCCGTCCGGGCAGAGATCGTGCCGCCCACCGCCAACGCCGGCGGCTACCGAAACGGGTGGGTGTCCACCATCGACGTAACCACCTCACATATGCGTCCACGCTCGTGGATGCGGCGGAAGCCTCGCGGGTCCTCGTCGAGGTGGGCGACATAGGTCACGCCGCCGCCGGGCACGTCGCTCTGGCGATAGAGATAGCCCACGGGCTCACCGTCGGCCATGATTAGCGCTTCGTTCTCGCCGGTGCGTCTAAAGGCGATGTCGGTCATATCGGTCTCCCTGGTGATCGGATGAGGCGGCGCGGACCCTCGGTCCCGCCGCCGGGTTCGCTGGGCGCGGGTTCGGCTGCATGAGAACGGGGCGACCCCCTGCCGAAGCCCGGCAAGGGATCGCCCCGCGAGATGTGGGTCGGGATGGGCCGCTAGAACGGTATCCCGTCCGTGCCGGTATCGCCGGCCTGGGCCGGGGCGTCCGCGGCCGGGCTGTCCGAACCGCTCACGGGCGCCTCGTTCCCGGCCTCGGCCGCCGCGCCGCTGCCGTTTGCCCCGTTCGACTTGTCGAGGAACTGGATTCGCGAGCCGGGGACCAGCAGGATCTCGGTCGAGAACCGGTCGGTGTCCTCTCCGTCCTTGCGCCAGCGCCGCGTCTGCATTTTGCCCGCGACGTAGACCAACCGGCCCTTCCGGGCGTTCTTCTCCAGCATGTCGACCAGGCCGGACTGGAACGTGACGGCGCGGTGCCACTCGGTCCTGTCGATGCGCTCCCCGTTCTTGTCGATGTAGCTCTCGTCGGTGGCGATGCTGAGGTTGGCCACGCGGCCCCCCGACACCAGGTTGTTGACCGTGACGTCGGCGCCGAGGCGGCCGATGACTTCCGCGCGATTCAATCCGAAGCTCATAATCTTGCTCCTCATGCTCTCGTTGATGACGATGGGTTCCGAACGGCCGGGGCCGGAACCTCTCTCCAGCCCCTTCCGCCCGCTTTCTTCCCGCTTTTCTCTCACTCTCCTTCACCGCCGGGGGGTGCGAGGACCTCGCGGACGGCCCGGGGGTCGAGCCCCGCCTCGGCCAGCAGCTCACCGCCGGCGGGAATGTCGTGGCCGGTATCGGCGTCATGATCGAAGTCGAACATCGCTATCTCCTTTTAGCGGCGCCCGGGGATCGGACCGTGAGACCCTCTCTCCCGACCCTCCCGGGCATTCGCCTGGAAACCGCTTTCCTCCACCTCCCGCGCGGGCCCCCGGCGGTTTATTCCCACGCCGCCATGGCCGCGAGCGGGCTCGCCTCGCGCACCATCTCGACCCCCTCGGGGGAGAGCTTCTCGAAGGCGAGCCAGGCGGCGGCCTCCATCTCGTCGTCGAACACGCCGAGGCACTCCCCGGTCCCGCGCAGATACACCGTGATGGTGGGCGGATAGACCGGCATCCCCCGGAAGTGGGCGGACCGCTCGTGGGAGCGCTTCGCGCAGGCGGGACAGCGGCAGGCGCCGAACGCCGGCGCGCCGCAATCGGTGCAGGCCGAGCGGGCGCGGCGGGCGGCATACCTTTTTCGGGCCGCCGCGTTCTTCCGTTCGGGACACTTGCCGGCGTCCTCGATCGCAGCGCATCGCGCACATCGGGACCGGCCGTCTAGGACCGGTGTACCGCACCGGGTGCAGCAGCCGGCGGCCCTGTGTTCGACGTACTGCCGGCGTTCCCGCTCCTGCCGTTTCTCGCGGCATGGGGCGCAGGTCGTCCCGCCCTCGACGGGCGGGCGCTTGCCGCACCGGATACAGAGGCCTGCTTCCTTGCGCGCCTTCTGGTTCCGCTTGCTCTTGGCCCGGGCGGACTTTCTCTTTGCAGTTGCATTGGCGCCGCCGTAAAGCTTCCCGGCAGCCTTGCCAGCCCGGTATTTTGCGCGGTCGGACGCCCGCCTCTTCTCCAGACACCCCTCGCAGGCGGTGCGCGCTGGCGCGGCCGGGGCCTTGCCGCAGCGAACGCAGATGCCGGCGGCCCGGCGTTCGGCGGCCAGCCGGCGGGCGTGCTTGCGCTGGAAGGCTCTCGCCTTGTCCGGGTCACGCCTGGGCAGGGCGGCGGCCCGCAGCCGCGCATCCCGGGTCCGGGATGCGCGATTGCCCTTCTCGGCGCAACCTGCGCAGAGGCGGCGCTCCGGTCCGGGCGGGTGCACTCCACACCGCGGGCAGAGCCCGGCGGCGGTGCGTTCGGCGGTCCGTTTTCTGAACCGCTCGCGGTCGCGCTGTCGGCGAACTTCGGGATCTGCATAGGCCACGGCCGTACTCCCTGTCGATATCGGATTCGGGATAGAAAAAGGCCAGCCGGCTGCCGACGCCGGTGGGCCGGCCGGACGTCCGATGGGGAAGGCGCTCAGCCGCGTTGCCGGCGGTCGTGCCATAGGGACGTGGCCAGATCCCCCCAGAGCTGTTGGCCGCCCCGGGTGCGAAGCCCGGTGCAGACGATGATCTCGGTGCGGGCCGGGCGCAGCTCCCTGACCGCCTTCAGCGTGGCGGTGATCCGCTTCGCCGGGCGTCCCTTTCCCTTCCCCGGCGCCTCGCCGGGCCAGGGGCGAATATCGCCATCGGCGTGGGCCTTAAAGCGCTCGATCACATATTTTTCGTCGGCGAGGCCGCTGCCGAATAGGTGGACCAGGAACGTTGCCGCCGTATTGCCGGGAACCGCCATTGCTGCATTCATCGTGCCGTCTCCGTGTTGCCGTGGGTGGGAACGGCGGCAGCGCCTCCCTCGGGGACACCAACCGCCGCCCCGTTTCCGGCCAAATTCCACTCTTATGGAGGCACACGCAGTCAGGTGGAAAATCCGGTTTGCGTCCGTACTGTGTCCGCAATTGAATTTGCGAGTTCCGCCAATACCCAGTCGCCTTAATGACGAGTTGAATTCAGGTGGATAGACTATCTGTACAGACTATCTAACCGTTTTCTCCGGCGCTTCTTCGATCAGCTTTCTGAGCAGATTAAGGTGGACTACCAAGTCGTCCTCCTTGGGTAATTGAACCTGTTCCCTATTGTGGTGCAGCACGTCATTTGCAAGCTGCCTAAGTCGGTGTAACTCAGCCTTTGGGACGGGCAAGTTGGTGCAGCTCTCGATACGAGTATGCAAATTGCCGTCGGATGCCCCGTAGTGCTTGGACAAAGTCTTCTCCAGAATTGATCTCATGAGCGCGAGCGCGGCGAACGGCACTCCATACACAAATGCCTCTTGTGCTTGCCGCAACAATGTTCGAAGGGATAAAGCCTCAGTTTCTCCATGGTGGCGGTCGACGTGCCGGGGGATCAATACGAATGGCACCAGGATTCGTCGCCGGATTATGCCTCGTAAATCTAACCCCGCTTGAGAACGCAGGCGTTCCCAGTACACCACTCCTTCCAATATTTCCTCAACATAGTCTTCCGGAAATGAGCGGGACTCATCGGAGGCCTGCTCATCGGCAAAACTAATTGCCTCCTCTATCCGATTAGCCTGATATCGAGCATGGGCATCAGCCGCCTCTATCTCCGATTCAAGGCTTGGTTTCGAAGTAAAGAATTTAGTGACGGATTCACTACCCAGAAAGTCAGAGAGAGAAACGTTCTCCACCGGAATTGCATACCGTTCTTCAAAGTCTCTCCATTTATTCACAAATTGTGGGTTCTCCGGGCCAGCAAAGAGTTGGCGTTCCAACCGTTCGTAGCGCCTTAGCCGGGAAGCCACGTCAAGAACTTCGAGGCAAATCCCTTTAACCGGCTCATCGGACTCGGCCAGCGCCTCGAGTCCAGACGGATCATCGTCAGTGTATTCCTGGAGCTTGAAATACAGGGCCATAAATTTCACAACTAGTTCGTGGTCCTTCTCGACCGCCATCGTCGACCGCTTTCGCCTTTGCTCTTAGTGGTTCATCGGGGCCTATTATGAATGATTGATTGGGAGCTTATATGGAAGACTTGAGAGTTTGACGGAAAAGCCGCCACTCCCTAGCCTTTCCCGTGAAGGGCAGGGGAGGAAAGAATGGGGCTAAAAAACTGGGCCAAACGCGAGCGCCGTTCCCTGCTGGCAATCCTGATGACACCCGCTCTTGTCACCGCCTTGTGGCTGGCAAGCGCGACCCTGGTTGCCGCCGAGGAAGTGAGCATTACCGACAAGGTCAGACTGTTTAACCAGTGCGGCGGCGTTTATCTGTCGGTAAACATCATTGATTTCGATAGAGCCGAAAAAAATAGGCTGACAGAAAAGCAGGTTGCGGCGGAGGTGCGCAACCGACTTCAGCGAGCCCGTATTTACAATACAGAACCCAACTTCAATAGGATGTTGAGGCTGGATGAGAAGGAGAGGTGGATCTTCGAGTCACCCAAGAATTTGAGGAGGCTCCATGTCTACATGCGTTTTGATAGACCAATAGCCAGAATAGACATTTCTCTCCAGAGGGTTATTAACCATCCTACTACACTGGGCCGCGACGGTCCTTTCAAAACAACTTGGAACAAACGAGTCTTTGGCATACATGTAGCCGTCGATGAAAGCCGCCCCTACGGCTATGTTTGGCTTAACCTCATCGACTTAATTGACGAATTCATCGAGGAGTACCTTCGGGTAAACGCGGACGCCTGCAAGTGATCGAAAGTGTCCAAATCCCGCACCCTGTCAAGTTTTCTATATAGGTCCTATCTCTTTAAGGTTTTGATGACAGCCAAGTCCCTAAGGCGTTGCCGTAGGTTTGCCAATTTCCTCTTGGCGGCCCCAACTCGGTTGTTAGCCAGATTCCAATTCCAACTATCGTCGAAAATTGCCCGGCCATCTGCCACCACCTGTGGCACGCTCTCAATCCGGGCTCTGTCGGCTTCAGCGTTTGCCAATTCGGACTCCAACTGATGTATCTGTCTCAGCAAGACATCGGGGTCGGTCGAATAACTGATATTCGGCTGAGTGCGATTGTTCTGATAGCCGCCGCTGCCAACACAGCCAGTTAGAACTAATCCAAGTGCTACCAATAGGCAGACCGAAATTCGACCAGTTGCTTTGCCGCATCTACCGACCATTTTTCCCTCCCGTGACAAACACGGGGAAGGCTAGGAAACAGCGGCTATTTCGTCAATCTGTCAGGCTTTCTATATAAGCTCCTAAGGAAATGTCGGATTTGGCATTTGTGAAACGTCGCTGGCGTTTCAAAGGCGATTATTGTTCCAACCTTCTCCGCCCCTGTGACAACGTATGGATCGGCAAGGTAGGCGCAGTAACTCGCTGGTAGGTAGGCGACTCCCGCCCGATATCCTTCGAGAACAGCAAGGCGCCCGGGTCGCGGTATCCAGGCAGCGCCTCGACGACGGGCCGCGCGGCTGCGCTGAGCGGACCGGCCTTCGAATCGTCGAAAGACACTGTCGGGGCCATGGAAAAACCGACCGCTGGATCTCGCCGACTTGTGCGAGCGCACCGAGGCCGACGAAAACATCGCCGTCATCTTCGATCTGGACGCCGGAGACTCCAACCAAATCGTTAACCTATGCACGAAGAGCAAGAACATATGAGAGGCGAGATACGTGCACCACACACGCCACCCGGGCCAGCGCCGGCCGCGTCCGGCCGGCGTGGAACGATGTGGTTTCTCGGTCAGACGAGTTTGGCGCCGGTTGGCACTAGACCGGTTTCAGAGAACCGCCAAAGCGCAATAAGCAGCTTGCGGGCGAGCGCCACAACCATCACCCGGCGGATGCGCCCGCGAGCCCCGGCGGTGCGCTCGTTGAACTACTTGCTGAGCGCGCTATCGGGCTGATAGCGCAACCAGCGCCAGGCCATTTGGATGAGTTGTGCCCGGATCCATGCCGGATCGTCGCGGCCAATCCCCTGGTCGCGCTGCGTCTCGCGGCGACCGTCGCAGTGGAACCGGATTTATGCAGCGCCTTGGTCATGTTCGAACCCTATCACGTTCCTTCGGCGGGGGTGATAAGCGATTGCTCCGGTGCGATTGCCCCGGGATTTCCCCGTGCTGGCGGACTGCGGTGGGCCGGCTGGGCAGCATGGGTGTGCCAAGGACGGTTCAGCCGTGCAGCGACCGGCAGCGATTCAATCAGATCGCATTTGGAGCGGTTGGAAGGCTTTGGCCCTATAGTCGCCGATGCTCAAACGGACCTCTTTCGTGCCCTCCAAGGCAAAAGACTCTTTGTGACTCTCTGTGTGGTGAATGTCTGCTGCAGCGACTTCTCGTTGTCCGATATGGCGCGTTTGAACGCATGCCTCTGCTGTTTTACGAACCGCCGCTTCAAATCTTCTAAGGAGCCGTTTCCAACTGCATATTGGTCGTAGTCCTGGGACATCCATGTCCTGGCACGCCGGTCGCTACAGGCTATGAACAAACGCCAAAAGGCATGAGCAGCCTCGGCCGTATCAGCTTCGGCAAACTTCCGAAACCAATGGACGGCGAAGGCCTCTCTTTGGCCCATAATCCAGGAGTCATCATGTATATCCTGATATTCGCCTATCGACGGGCCGCTTGGCCATTCCGCATCCCCAGCGATAGTGGGTCGAACGAACATGGGCTGAAGAAAGGCAGCCCGGCGTCGGTGTGCTGGGCAAGACGAACTTTCGTCTGAAGAAATTCTCTGCCCTAACCAGTCGATCCGGCCGGAACTTCGGGCCGCAACGACGATATCGAGTAAATCTTCGTCGGTTCGCGCTTCGTCGAGGTCGCATAGTTCATCCAAGACGGATTCGACCGCAGGACAATCCGGCGCCATGAATGGAGCAAATTTCAATCTGTCGATCCCGGTAAGGCCGATGAACCTCGTGGACTGACACTCTCGCAGGGCACGCCACAAAGGAATTCCACGAGACGGGTCACGTTTCAATACGGCCTCACATAGCCCGACGAAAAACCCCTCGGCCAATCGAACTCTCCGGCGAAATTCATCCGTGAGCCGGTCGATGCCATCAAGCCAGCGGTCCAACGCCTCTGGACAGAGGTCGAGAACCTGATCGAAGTCATCGGCGTGAAATCGGGTATGAAGAAATTGTGCCCCAGACTGCCGCGCCTGCCCGACGGCATTGATATAGGATTGAATGATCGTTCGTCGGCGCTCTTCATACTGTTCTGGCCTATTGACCCGTTCAAGGAGGGAACGGATATCATTCCCGTCGTCGCGATCTTCCACGATTTCACCGATCGTGAAATTGTAGTTCCCGGTGGAAGAGGCCTCATAGTCATGGAAGATATCGAGCCCCGATTCTGGAGCGTCCTTTTGGTATTGAGCCAGCGCGTTGGAAAGCAGATCCACAGCAAGCTGTGCTTCATCCGGGAGCCGCGCTTCCCGGGACAGGGCTTCCAGCAACAGGAAGGGGGCGATCCGAGCGGCAAAATCAGAAAATCGGCGACCACGGTGCGAGGCAATGATACCTCTTGAACCCATGATGTTTACCATGTGCGGCTGTGAGCACGACCATGACCAGTCTCTTTGATCGAGAGCATGTCCCAAGCATTCTGCAGCGTTGGAACCCAGCAGGGCCCACGCTGCTTCAGAGGCGCCGTCTGAATCGGTGGAGAACAGGAGCTCGGAAAGGGCGTCGAACGCAGTTTCACTGAGATCCAATTCGTATTCGACAAGGACGCTTGCTAATCGGTTCAACTTCCGCCTGTCGCCACCGCACAAAGCAATCAACTGATCGAGTTCGCTGGCGGACGGAGAATGGCAGACTCCCCCAAGACCCAGGAAGACGGGATCGATTTCTGAATCCAGAATTTTCGTCACTTGTTCTATAGGTGAGGCGCACTGAATTTCAGCAATCAGTAGGCCGGTCTGAATCAAGAGTTCGTCATCGTCAGATTCCCCGTGCCCTTGTTTCCTCAAGGTTTGCAGAGCTGCACTTTCTTCGTCCCTTACCAAGAGCATGACTTCCGGGGCAGCGAGCGCGGAACCAAAACGCTGATCTGGCGTACGTTCTGCAAATTGCCTCAATCGAGCGCGCTCGCAGTTAGCAAGACAGTCTGGATTGCATCTTGCAAGAGCGAGAGACAGGCGTTTCCATTGATCATCTTCGGACGTACGGTCCCTGCCCGTTGCCGTTTGGCTGAAATCGAAGCTCTCCGACACTACCGTCAGTTCATCAATGAAGTCTTGGGGAACCTGAAAGCTCGGATCGAGCAAAGCATCCTTTGACTTATTTATCCGACCAAACATGGCAAGCGTCTTATCACAAAGCACCCTCGCCACGTGTCTTCGTTCGAGCCGAAAGTAAGAGCGCGCAGGATCGGAGAGATAGTCTCGCTCGTATTCAAAGATGTGATCGATCTTGGGATCCATCGTCCAAGCCTCTTGCGCATCTTCGGAATATCCGGTGCGCCAAAGCAGGATGGATGCAATCCGCGCGTTGAGTTTCGGATGGTGGCCGGCTTCTACGGGAAGTGACCGTATTTCTTGGGATGCCGATCGAAGTCCTGCGGCTGTCTCTTCAGGATCAACGACATTGAGAATGTTCAGCCAGTACTGGGTTTCCTGTGCTGCCCCGCTACCAACGAGAGCAATTTGAATTGCCCCGTGAACGAAGAACTCGACGGCGTCCTTTAAGGGGCGTCCTTGCAACAGTTGAGCCGCCGCGACAATCAAATCTTCACCACTGTAGTCGACGATCTCGAAATTGCGGCACGCAATGGCGATCGTACCCGGCTCGGCTACACCTATACGCTCCTTCAGGCGTTTGCACCGGCGCGCGTAACGTGAGTTGTCGGTGCGATCTGCTTCGTCCCCCCTCTTCTCGAGAGAGATGCAGTCTAGCCATCTCGATACGCGTTCCGCGATGGTTGCTGCAACGGCGGGGTCAGCCTTGTCGACCGCAGCTAGTACGTCGATGGCGATGTGCCTTGCAGTCGTTAGCGAATGCCCGCGGGAGGTTTCGATGACATCGAGCATCGGCGTAACCAGTGCGGGCGCAAGGACTTCAAGGTCGCCAAGATGGCTCTCGGGAACGTTCTGAGAATGAAGCCAACGAGTGCATAATGTGCCGAGCCATGCCGGTGATTCTGACTCG
Organism: Rhodospirillales bacterium; assembly: GCA_965207535.1. Classification (GTDB taxonomy): domain Bacteria; phylum Pseudomonadota; class Alphaproteobacteria; order Rhodospirillales; family UBA2165; genus JAJDXO01. The sequence continues at coordinate 36,035 of CBDBMR010000004.1, forward strand.
CTTCGCAGGAGGGCAATGGTCACAGCGGCGCGGAGAATCTCGGCGCGAACGTCATATCCAGCGATGGGATCAAGGAAGTTGTCGAGTATGGTTGCCGGCTGTTCGCCGGGCTTGGCCCTGTCCATCTGAGAGACCAGCGCAAGACCCACGGCATGGGAAACGAAATCGGGGTCGAATTCCAGCTCACCGTCCCGGTCGAGGGTGGCGAATATGCCGTCGATAACGCCTGAAACCCGGTGATAAACCTGATCCGATGTTTGTATGGCCGAGGCGCTTAAGCTCTCGATGCGTTGACGTGTCGAGCGATTGCTTCCGTCTCTGTAGTCACGTGCCAGTTCCAGCAAGAACTGTCGCCATTCCGCCTCGCTGAAGGCACCGACCGATGCTTCTTGGATCGTGAATGCGCCGTAGGCCCAGAGAAGGCGATGGACGGTGACCTCTCCAACATCACCCAACTCCGACCTTAAACGGATGATGAGATCGAACATGCGCGGAATAGCGGCATGGTGAAGCAGCCGATCAGGCAAGTCGCCTCGGGAAAGGCCGGCGCCCTGCAGTTTCAGGTCCAATTCTCCGCCGGGTGTCAGATCGTAGTTTCCCACGTCGGTCCGATGGAGCGGAGCGATAAGGTTCGAAAGACGATGGAGCCGGTCCTCAAAAAAAGCGGTGCGCGTCGAAATCAGAGTTTGGACGCGTTGGTGGAAAGGAGCGTCTTCCAGCTGATGAAGGAGGCCGAGCCAATCACGCGAAGGGAGCTGGTTAATGCCATCGAAAAAGAGAAGGAACACATGGCCTTCATCGGCGGGCCGCGTTAGGAACCGTCCAACCCGTTTCTCCCAGTACAAAACGTCACGCACTTCCGAAATATCGTGCAGGTACCGCGCAATCAAATGTAGCGCTTCATTTCCCCCGGAATCCGCGTGGCCAAGGGCTGAGGAGGGGGCGAGCACAACTATAGGCAAGCTGTTTTGCCGATATTGCAGCCAATCCAGTGCAGCCCATGTCTTGCCCACACCTTCGGAGCCCACCAACGCCCCAACGGTGCCGTCATCAGAGCTATCGAGCCAAGAATCCAGGCTATCGATCAGGTTTGATCGGCGCACATGTCGTGCATTCTCGTCGCCGCCGGCCACATTCTGGCGAAACTTAGCCTGCGCCCTCCGACGCGAAGTCCAGATTTCTCGAAGGCGGCGATGACTGGAGTCTCGTACGGCGTCGTATCCGATCAACCAACTCTGGAGTTCTCTCTCGATGAGTTGCAGCGTGGAAGCGTACTCTGGCAGTTCCGATATTCGCTTGAGAAGGGGCCTGTGTTGTTCGCCGAACTCGGTCGAAAAAAATTCCGGGCAGCTGGCGGCGAGAGCGGCAAGCCTCGGCAAAGGACGCGGCAACCAGTCGATCGAGACTGTGGCGATGCCATTGCTCAGGCCGACCTCGCCCATGGCATCCTGGATCTGTTCAGGAACTTCTAGAGTCGTAACCAAGAGCCAAGCTTCGAGATCGGGGTGGCGTTTGCATGCCTGATCGATTTCACCGCGGATGCTTCGCTCGTCGAGCCTCGAGTTCGACCCGTAGCGGCGGGCCTCGAACACAAGGTATCTTCCTCCAATGCCTGATACACCCCCGTCGCCTCCTCTCTGGTTGCCGGAACGGGCCTGCCTGAATGGAACCCTCAGCAAGGCACCCAGGGCGAATCCTGCAAGTCGTTCGAGATGCTTCGGATCGGCTTCCAACAGGATCGAACGGAGTTGATCGCACAAATCAGGCATATGGACGCTCCCCTGCATACCGATCATTCCGGGTTGGCAGCTCGATCGTGTGCCAAACGTACCTGGAAATGCAGCGTCCTCGCTCGGATGCTGTTCCTATACGGTCTGTGTCCTATAACCGAAAATCCACAGCGCGGTGTCAAGACACGCTCAAGAGGCAACACGCGCGAGCCCTAGATCCAGGCAGTCATTAGGAACCTGTTCTAAGTACATAGTCACTAATCCCAAAGCCCGAACGATGTCGCCATCATCAGACAAGGTGACCGGACTTCGGTTATTCTGCATTTATTTCTCCTGCTTGTGGTCAAATGATATTGATCTCTGTTTGTCTGGCGAGGAACTGGGGGTAGCAAGTGTGACGTGAGACTTAACTTCTCTCTAGTCATGGGGAGAGACCGGTTCCGGGCGATAGTGTAGGAAGCAGGAGGTGACGGATCAATGCAGGGAGGCGCGCGCACCGGCAGCGTGACTTGCCCGGCCAGCATCCTTTACGGAAGGCGTAAAACACAGTACGGTCGGCAAGCATGATTCGAAGCTTCAAGGATCGGGATACGCGCCGCTTCTTCGAGGGGCGGCGCGTCGCGGCATTCCAGGGCTTCGCCGGTCAGGCCGTGCGCCGGCTGATTTTGCTGGATGGCGCGGAGACGCTTGGCGACCTCGCCGCGCTGCCGAGCAACCGGCTCGAAGCGTTGCGCGGCGACCGCGCCGGTCAGCACAGCATTCGGATCAACGCGCAATGGCGTGTCTGCTTTCGTTGGACGGACGAAGGGCCGTGCGACGTGGAGATAGTGGATTATCACTGAGGGAGGAGGAGATTTGACATGAACGCCAGGAACGGAATGAGGCCGGTGCATCCCGGCGAAATCCTGCGCGGCGAGCTTGATGAACTCGGGCTGTCGGCCAACGCGCTGTCGAAGGCGCTGGGCGTGCCGGTGAACCGGGTGACGATGATCCTGAACGGCCAGCGGGGCGTGAGCGCGGACACGGCGCTGCGGCTGGCGCGGTATTTCGGGACGACGCCGCAACTTTGGCTGAATTTGCAGAAGACGTGGGAGCTTCGCCAAGCGGAGATCGCGGCGGGCCGGGAGATCGCGAAACGCGTGACGCCCCGGCAGTCGGCGGCGTAGCGGAGCGGCCTGATGCGCCTGTCGTGGAACGAGGTTCGCGCCCGCGCCGCCGTCTTCGCCGAGGACTGGAAGGACGCGGCCTACGAAAAGGGCGAGACGCAGAGCTTCTACAACGCCTTCTTCGACGTGTTCGGAGTGCAGCGGCGGAACGTCGCCCGCTACGAGCAGCACGTCGCCAAGCTGGACAACCATTCGGGCTTCATCGACCTGTTCTGGCCGGGCGTGCTGCTCGTCGAACAGAAGAGCGCCGGGCGCGATCTCCGCAAAGCCTACGAACAGGCCGGGGAGTATTTCGACGCGCTGCCGGAACGCGAGCGCCCGCGCTTCATCCTGGTGAGCGACTTCCGGACCTTCGAGCTGCACGATCTCGACGAGCGGGAGACCGCCGCCTTCCCGCTCGCCGACCTGCCCGCCCATGTCGAGTCGTTCGGCTTCATCCTCGGGGTGCAGCGCCGCACATTCCGCGACCAGCACCCGGCGAACATCGAGGCCGCCGAACTGGTCGGGCGGCTGCACGACGCGCTCGACGCGGCCGGCTACCAGGGCCACGATCTCGAACGCTTCCTGGTGCGGATCGTCTTCTGCCTGTTCGCCGACGACACCGGCATTTTCGAGCCGCGCGACATCTTCCTCGACTTCATCGAGACGCGGACGAGCGAGGACGGGGCCGACCTCGGGCCGTGGCTCGCGCAACTGTTCGAGGTGCTCGACACGCCGGAGGACGGGCGCGCGGCGACCCTCGACGAAGACCTCGCCCGGTTCCCCTACGTCAACGGCGCGCTGTTCGACGAACCGCTCAGGATTCCATCCTTCGACGCAGGGATGCGCGGGGCGTTGCTCGACGCCTGCCGTTTCGACTGGTCGAACATCTCGCCGGCGATCTTCGGCGCGCTCTTTCAGTCGGTCATGGACCCGGCGGAGCGCCGCGCCCAGGGGGCGCACTACACGACCGAGAAGAACATCCTCAAGGTGATCGAGCCCCTGTTCATGGACGACCTGCGGGCCGAATTCGAACGCCTGAAGGCGCGGCGCGACAACCGCCGCCGGCCCGACCTGCTGCGCTTCCAGGAACGGCTCGGCGCACTCCGCTTCCTCGACCCGGCCTGCGGCTGCGGCAACTTTCTCATCATCGCCTACCGGGAATTGCGGCTGCTCGAAATCGAGGTGCTGAAGGAGGTGTACGCCAGCGGCCAGCTCGACGCCCTGGCGGAGACGCTGTCGCTGGTGGACGTAGATCAGTTCTACGGCATCGAGCTTGGCGAGTTCCCGGCCCGCATCGCGGAGACGGCGCTGTGGATGATGGACCACATCATGAACAACCGGCTGAGCCTTGCGCTCGGTGAAACCTTCGTCCGCATTCCGCTCGAGAAGTCGCCCCACATCGTCCACGGCGACGCGCTGGAAACCGACTGGGCCGAACTGCTGCCGCCGGGCGATTGCTCGTTCGTGCTGGGCAATCCGCCGTTCGTGGGCTCCAAGTACCAGACGGCGGAACAGCGCGCCCAGGTGCGCGAAATTGCCGCGCTCGGCAAGAGCGGCGGCACGCTCGATTACGTCGCCGCGTGGTTCATCAAGGCGGGCGAGTATGTGAAGGGCGGCGGGGCCCGGATCGGCTTTGTCGCCACCAACTCGATCACCCAGGGCGAACAGGTGGCGCAGCTATGGCCGGTCCTGTTCGAGCGCTGCAAGCTGGAGATCGCCTTCGCCCACCGGACCTTCGCCTGGGGATCGGACGCGCGCGGCAAGGCGCATGTGCATGTGGTCATTCTCGGCCTCGACCGGCGGGAGGCCGCGCGGGCGGAGAAGCGGCTGTTCAGCTATCCCGACATCAACGGCGACCCGGAGGAAAGCCGTCACGCGGCGCTGTCGCCGTACCTGTTCGATGCGGGCGGGTTGTCCGACCCGCATTTGGTGGTGCGGGAGGAAAGCGGGCCGATCAATGGGATGTCACAGCTTCTCACCGGCTCACAGCCAATCGACGATGGGCAATACATTTTCGACGCGGCGGAACGCGCCACGTTTTTGGAGGCGGAGCCGGACGCCGCGCCGTGGCTTCGGCCTTTCATCGGAGCGCGGGAATACTTGCAGGGCGCCGAGCGGTGGATTTTGGCGCTGCACGACGCGCCGCCCGAAGTGCTGTCGCGGCTGCCCCAAGTGCGGGAGCGGATCGCTGCCGTTCGGGCGTTTCGGCGGGAAAGCAAACGCAAATCAACCTTGAAGCTGGCCGACACACCGACGCTCTGGCAGGTCAACGTGCTTCCCGACGCGCCGTTTCTGGTGATTCCGGAAGTCAGTTCGGAACGCCGGGAGTACGCGCCCATCGGCTGGCTGGAGCCGCCGGTCATTCCGAGCAATCTCGTGCGGATTCTGCAAAACGCGAGCTTGGCCAATTTCGCGCTGCTCACGTCGTCCATGCACATGGCGTGGCTGCGCCATATCGGCGGACGACTCAAGAGCGACTACCGCTACTCCATCGGCCTCGTCTACAACACCTTTCCGCTGCCGCCCAAGGACTCGAACCTGTCAAAATTGGGGCCGCTCGCCCAGGCCGTGCTGGACGCCCGCGTCGCTCATCCGGGCGCGACGCTCGCCGACCTCTACGACCCGGACCTGATGCCGCCGAACCTGCGCCGGGCGCATCAGGCGCTCGACCGCGCCGTGGACCGGCTCTACCGGCGCTCGGGGTTCGCGTCCGAGCGCGAGCGCGTCGAACATCTGTTCATGCTGTATGAGAAGATGCGGGCGCCCTTGGAAATCGGTATGAAGAGGAAACCACGCCGACGGCGAAAGTGATGACTTTTTTGCGATGGTCTTGGTTTGGCTTGGCGGATCACGAGAACGAATCCGATGGATAAAAGCTATCTCTGGCCGAGTACGCTTCTTTTGCCGGTACGACCCCCAAAGATCGTATACCTAGATTTGAATCATTGGATCACTCTGGCGCAAATCGCCTCTGGCAGCCGTGATGGAGCAAGAGATAAGGAAATCCTTACCTTTTGCTTTACTTCTGCCGACAATGGGGACGCTATTTTTCCGATTTCACTAAGCATTTTTACGGAAATACTTAAGACAAAGAACCGTCAGATACGCCTAAATCTCCGTAAAGTCATTGAAAGGCTGAGCCAGTACATGGTTGTGACAAACCGGTTCGTAGTCGCAACTCATGAAATTGAAGCTCTCCTGGACAAAAAGGTCGGCCCTAATCCTGTACCGATCAACACGATGGATTACCTGGATTGGGGCGTATTTTGGGCTTTGGGTATTGATGGTGGCATTAGGGTCAGGTCAGAAGCCGGCGAAGACGTTACAGCCACAGTTCGTCAATCGTTTACCGGTGGCCCGAAAGCGTTCGATAAGATGGTGAATAATGCGGGATTGGAGCTGAATCGACAGGTGCTCGATGGTCCACCGCCGGACGAAGAGCTTGAATTTCGACGACTAGGTTACAACCCCGAAGCGATACTTGAGTTGTATGATCGTGAAGCTACATACGAAGCGGAGTGGGCACGTCTACTCGACAAAAACTCGAAATGGAGGCGTGGTCGCCTGAGCGATCTTGTTTCAGCCCGAGAAGTAGCTTTTCATATCAACAGCATTCTCAAGAGAGGATGTAATGAGCGCAATATTGACTCTCTCCAATGTCTGTTTTCTTCAGTCGAAGATACACGCAATGCGTTCAATTCCATGCCCAGCTTCGATACCTCGGTGACGTTAAAGACATTTATTCACCGAAATGGCAGCCATCGTTGGAGCAATAACGATATTCATGACATTCATGCTTTAGCGGTAACGTTGCCGTATTGCGATATTGTTGTGACTGATCGTGCAATGGCATCACAGGCGATACAATCCAAATTGGCTGAAAAATTGAGTACGGTAGTGCTTAGCAAGCTTTCCGATCTTCCCAAACATGGCGTAATTCCGGCGTTCACTCCCCTGGGCCTATGATGCGGGGTCGTGGGCGCCGCGCCCCGTTAGGCTAAGCAAGGAGAGTGACCATGGGTGAGTACGTTGGCTTTGATGTTTCGAAGGAAGAGACAGCATTTTGCGTGAAGGACGGTGCAGGAGAGATTTTGGCGCAAGGCAAGGCGGAGACCGACCCTCGGGCGTTGTTTGAGGTGTTGAAGGAGCATTGTCTGTGTCCGGATCGGATTGTTCTGGAGACCGGGACACTGTCGGGCTGGCTGGCACGGAGTCTGGACGAGATGGGGATTGCGGTGGAAGTGATCGATGCCCGCCAGGCCCATGCGGTGATGCGTCTTCAACACAACAAGACCGATGCCAAGGACGCCGAGCTTCTGGCGGAGATCGCGCGCACCGGCTTCTGCCGCCCTGTATCGGTGAAGAGCGAGTTGGCCCAGGAGAGTCGGGTTCTGCTCAAGGCTCGGTCTCACCTGGTGCGCCAGCGCCGCGATACTCACAACACGATCCGGGGTCTTCTTGCCTCGTTGGGGATCCGTTTTCCCAAGGGCACGAGCAAGCTGCTCCGCGGAGTGCGCGCGCAGCTCGAGGACCGTCCCGAGCTACGCCCGGCGATTGCGCCGTTGCTGTCCTCGCTCACGGCGCTGGACAGCACGATTGCGGAGCTGGATGAGGCGGTCGCTGCGCGCGTCAAGGACGATCCGGCCTGCCGCCTGCTGATGACCGTGCCCGGAGTCGGACCGCTCACGGCGCTGGCCTATGTGAGTACCATCGGCGACGCCGGGCGCTTCGCCCGATCGCGCAGCTTGGGCGCTTATCTCGGGCTGACCTCCAGACGTTGGCAATCGGGCGAGATGGATTACAGCGGGTGCATCTCCAAGCACGGCGACGCGATGCTGCGCAGCTTATTGTACGAGGCCGCCAACAGCCTGCTTGTGGTGGTGCGCCGGGCCCATCCGCTCAAGGACTGGGCGCGGCGGATCAAAAAGCGGACCAGCCACAAGAAGGCCTGCGTGGCCCTGGCGCGCAAGCTTGCGGTGATCCTCCATCGCATGTTGATCACTGGCGAGCCGTTCCGCTGGCCGGCCCGAGAGATTCAGGCGGCATGAGTGAGAGAACGGACTGCGTAGACGACGGTAACGAGCACGAGGAGACAACATAGTTCCGCACGAGCGGAAAGGCGCGTCCCCGCCGGGACGTCGGCCGAGGCCATCCCGTTTTATGTGTTGCAAGGCGGCTCAGGCCGCCAACAATGCGTCCTCTGACCCTGGGAGGCCGAAGCCAAAGGGCACCATCATGAAGCAAGCCAGCCAGAGCGCCGGCAAAGACTTCGTAGACAACCCTGTACCCGGCGGCGGCAAGCCCGGAGGAGTTGACCCGAACGCCGGAATTAGACAACACATTTAGAGCGATGGGGGTTATGACGTGGTGCGGTCAAGATCGGAAAGACCAGTTTACTTCCCCGTGCTAAATTAGCCTGTATCGATTCAGTTAGATTATGGAATGAATCGTGGCGCTGATTCCAGCCAGTTACCTAATAGCAGTCGTTTCTCTCGGGACATTCGACGACTCGTTTGAACACGTCGGTACGGGGTTTCTGTACGCCCACCCCCTACCCAATAGGCGGAACCGGACAGGCGCGCGGTGAAATTCACCCCTGAAATTCTGGTGCCGATGTTTCGGAAGGCCGCAACACTGCGTAACGAAATGCTGGCGGCAGGATTTACCGACAACGGTGGGGCCATTCACAGCGCCGAGCGGATACTGGATATCCTGGGCGTCCGCCTCAATTATCCGGTTCTGTCTCATATCAACAACCTTTGCGAATACCCGGACGCGGAATTTTCCGAGGCGGCCTGGGCCGCCCATGAACGAGGCGAGCAAGTCTTCATTGAACACGTCTCGCCCACGAGAGACTTCACCCGCCATGCGATAAGGCTTCTCGACGAAGGGGCGAGTGACGAAGAATTCACTGATTATGTCGTTGAACACTACCGGCTGGTCTTACTGACCAAGGAAGAAAGGCAGCGCCTGGATAGGATCAACCGCTCTCGAATGACGCCGGACCGATTGGGTGAAGCCGGTATCCAGGTTCAGCGGCGAGCCGGCTGACGGTTGCAGCAACGCACGATTTTTGTGCGACTACGAATAGCGCTCTCGGCTTCGATTGTTGGAAGGGGCAGAAGGCGACAAGTGATGGATATTGAACGTCAGAAATATCGCGAAGAAAACACGCGCTGGCAGGGGGTTTCATTTGAGGAGATACGCTAAATCCAATTGAGCTAAGCCGAGGCGCTTCAATCTGATTCAAATGCGTTTCACTTAGGACAGACCTATGGCTTCCTTGCCCAATTCAACCAAACACGCCTTTAGCACATCGAATGCGAGGCCGCCCGTTGTTTCAAGGCATTTCTCCTTTGCCTTCTTCCAAATTGTATCGTTTCGGGCAGCATCCAAAAAATCATGACCTTCCCATGTCATCCCGTAGATCTCGCACCGCGTGATCCTGTGGGCGCGTCCGTCACCGCTCGGAATGGTAACCCCTTTGACCAGCCCATGTTCGATCATGAGTTCTACATGAAGCTTGGTTTCCTCCTCGCTGTGGCCGGTAACATCAAGTTTGATTTCCTTTCCGGGATCGGTCGCTTCGATCTGCAAAAGGATTCCACGGACAAGGTCCATATTTCGTTTCATGCAAACCCCCTGTCGGTCTTCGGCTTTTTGACCCCGAACATCATGATCGCGGTTAGCGCGGTAGGGGGACAACTTTGCGATGATTCGGCCCAAGGTCAACGGTTTCCCGGATCGACAGGGGGTCTCGATCAAAGCTGGCGGTCCCGGTCCAACCGAGGAGGTGGGCGGGACGATGTCCGGCCGCATGGGAGGCGCATCGCCTCGGCGATCAAGCTCCCGACCTTCTCCGCCGCCTCGACCAGATGGCCGTCGTCAAGGTGGGCGTATCCCGCCGTGGTCTCGTACCGCCGGTGACCGAGCAGCTTTCCGACCAGCGCCAGGTTCTCACCCGCCATGACGGCCTGGCTGGCCGCCGTGTGGCGCAGGTCGTGCAGGCGCAGGCGGCCAAGCCCCGCATCTTCACAGACCGTCCGCCAGCAGTTCGTGAGAACCCAGATTCCCCGGCCTTCGGCATGGCGCGGAAACAGGAACGCATCCGGGTCGCCAGGACCGGGCAGCACCTCGATGAGCGCCCGCGCGGCCTCGCCGAGCGGCACGGCGCGCGGGCCGGTTTTCGAATCTTCGAGGTTCAACGCATCCGCGCTGACATTGCGCCAGCGCAGATTCAGAACTTCGCTGCGGCGGCACCCGGTCAGGGCCAGCAGCCGGATCGCAGCGACGGCCTCGGGCCAGCGGTCCTCATGGGCGTCGAGCGCACGCCCGAGTCGCGTCAGTTCATCGGTATCGAGGAACCGCGCGACCTTCTTCCTCGGGTTCTTCCGGATACCCAGGCAGGGGTTGGTGTCCCGCTCGCGCATTCCCCACTCCTCGGCCCGGAACATCATCGCGCGCAGGATCTCGAGCGCGCGGTTGGCCGCGCCGGGTTTGTCCCTGCTCGCCGCGTCGAACCACGCGGCCACGTCCTCCAGACCGATTTGGTCGAGAGGCATCCTGCCGAACGTGGGCAGGATGCGGGCTTTCAGGTAGATGCGCACGGTCCTGCGCCCGGAGGGCTTCCAGTGCGGATCGCAGCGCCGCAGATACTCGTCTGAAAACTCCCGCAGCGTCGGGGTCTGCTTGTCTTTCTGGATGTCGTCCGCGGGATTATCGCCCGCGCGGATGCGGGCGAGCATGTCGCGGGCGCGGCGGCGGGCCTCCACGAGCTCCATCTCTCCATGCCGGGCGATGACGATGCGGCGGCTCCGCCCCTCGATGCGGGCCTGCACGATCCAGATCTTGCTGCCCGAGGGATGGATGCGAAGGCCGAAGCCGGGCAAAGCCTTGTCGAACAGGATGGTGTCCTTCGGGCCGGGCCGGCTCGCGCGGGCCAGCTTCGCGGTAAGATCAACCCTTGGCATGATCGCACTCTCCCTTGTTCTTCGCACCGTTTCCGGCCAGGGCCGCATGGATGCGGTTCGATACCCGGTCGGCGGCGTCCGTGACCGACCGGTCCGACAGATGGACGTATCGCTCGGTCGTCTCGACCAGCGAATGGCCCAGCAGCTTGGCGATGGTCACCATGTCCAGGCCGTTCATGGCCGCGATCGAAGCCCAGCTATGGCGCAAATCGTGCAGCCGCAGACCGGGCAGTCCGGCCTCGGCGCGGATGCGGTTCCAATGGGACGCGATGTTGTCGATGGGCCGCGTCGGCGGACGGACGGGAAACAGATACGGGCAATCCTCGCCATAGCGCGGGATGGCGTCGATCACGGCCCGCGCCGCGCTCGACAGCCAGACCGTACGCGGACCCGACTTCGAGTCGGGAAGGAATATCCGCTTGCCCTTGATCCAGTCCCATTCGAGCGAGGCGATTTCGCCGAAGCGGCAGCCGGTCAGCATCAGCAAACGGATGACGGCGACGGCCTGGGGGCAATAGAACTCGTCGCGGGTGAGCACGGCGTTAAGCCGGGCCATCTCCTCGGCGTCGAGGAACCGCTCCTTCGGCTCCATCCTGTATCGTTTGGCGTTCTTGCACGGATTGGAGTTGTGCCGGCGGTATCCCCAAAGCTCGGCCATGCGCATCATCATGGACAGCACCGGCATGGCGCGGTTGGCGACGCCGGGCCGCCCGGCCATGGACGCGAACCAGTCCTTGACGTGCTCGGACGCGATGGCGTCCACGGTCAGATGACCGAAGGCGGGCAGGATGTCCTTGCGGACCATGTAGGCGTTGGTCTCCTGGGTCCGGGGCTTCCAGTGCCGGGCCTGCCGGTCGAGGAATTCCTCCGCGAAGGCATCCATCGGATGCCCCGGCGTCCTGGGGCCGCCGCCGTTCTTCACCGTTTCGGTGAAGGCGGCAATCAGCCTGCGGGCTTCGGCGCGCGCCTCCGGGACCGTCATGGTCTCGGCATTGCCCACGGTGGCGTAGCGCCTGCGGCCGCGCAACGTGGTCTCCAGCGTGAAGCTGCGCGCGCCGCTCGGGAAGACACGGAGCCTCAGGCCGGGCACCGCGTCGTCGCGGACGTCGAAGCGCTTGTCGCGGGGCTTGGCGGCGCGGACGCGCCGGGCGAAGGTGGATTTGGTCTGCTCGCTCATGATCGCGGCTCCTCGTTCAGGCCGCGCGGCTGAGCCGTAGGACAGGAAGCAGCCGCGGCGGCGTTTCGTCGGGGAAGCCGCGCGGCGGCGCGGGACGGGACGGGCCGTAAAGCCCTGTAATCACCGAACTTTTCGTCCCAACAAGGGGTGGCGGGCGCTGGCGGGAAGTGCACCTTCGGTGCGTCAGGTGTGACGAAACAACCGCTCCGCGGTCCAGAAGGCTAAAATCGTGCAGCGATTTTTGTGGGGGAATCGCCGCCGGCGAGAGCGGCGGCGGCGGTGTCCACACCGGTGCGGATAGAGAGAAGACGGGACCGGAATCGGTGAACGGGATCGGGTGGTGACGTGGCGGGGCGACGATGCGTCGGCGGCAGCCAGATGGTTGCAGGCGCCGCGGCGGCATCGGCCGGGACGGACGACGGCGATATTGAGCGGATGAGATGATGGCCGAACGGCCGATATCTCGCCGCCGCCCGCCCTCGGCTGCCGGCGCCTCTGGCGTCCGGGTCACCGGCATGGAGCCTGGGCGGTGAAAATCGCGGTCGGCACGCCCGGCACATGGGCCTGGGCCTCGGCCTCGCCGGGTTGTTCGGCCCGGTGCCTGTCGCCGGCGGAGGACCATCGAAAGCGGCATCGCCCCCATAATCGCGCTGTTGGCGACAGGACGGCGATACACATGACGGCGGGTGGCGGGCCGACGGCACGTGCCGGAAGCCGCCGCGAGCCCGGCCCCCGGGCACATCCTGCCGGAATGGGCCGTCGAGACGCGGGCCGCTAGACGCGCCCCGGAAGAACTGTTCTTCTCGGCGGCCGGTGAAGCGGAGCTGCGATACGGCGCGGCAATGGGCTGCGCTCGACCGGCCGGGCGCTACGATCACGGTCGGGCAATTCGGCAATCAAGAGCGCGCGCTGGAGTTTGATTAAACCGCCGTTGCTTTCAGGGGACGAACTCAACTAGGGTACCGGCATCGCAGCCACGGGCGCCAATCGTCATGAAGATTCTGACCACCGCACTGATCTGCGTCCTGCTCTCCTTCGCGCCCGCAATCGGTGGCGATGCGGCCGGCGACAAGCTGCGCATCGGCGTGGATCCCGGCTACCCGCCCTTCAGCGGAACCGACGATGCGGGCCGGCTTCAGGGCTTCGACATCGACATCGCCAAGGCGCTGTGCGCGAAGCTGGAAACGGAATGCGCGTTCGTGCCAACACTGTGGGAGGGGTTGATCCCGGGGCTGCTCGCCGGGACCTTCGACGCCATCGTCTCCAGCATGTCGATAACCGAAAAGCGCCGGCAACTGGTCGCGTTCACGGACCGCTACTACAGCAATGTCGTCCGCTTCGTCGCGCGGAAGGGCTCGGGCTTCGATCCGGCCGCGCCGGCGGGACGGGTCATCGGCGCGGCCCGCGCGACCATCGCCTCGGACTGGCTGGAAGCCAACATGGAGGAGCTTGCGGAGATCAGGCTATTCGGCGGACAGGGGGCGCTCCGCCGGGCGCTGCTGGAGGGCCGGGTGGACGCTGCGTTCGGCGACGGGCTGGGCTTCTGGACCTGGCTCCGCAGCCCGGCGGGCGCGGACTTCGCGTTCGCGGGCGAAGGATACCGCCTCGACGAAGGCATCGGCATTGCCGTGCGCAAGGAGGACGAGACCCTGCGCGGTCGTCTCAACCGGGCGCTCCGGGACATCCGCCGCGACGGCGCCTACCGCGGGATCAACGCGAAATACTTTCCGTTCGACATTTACTGACCCGCCGGGACGGCTTGATCCGGCGGCCGGCGGCGCGTAGGGTTCCGGGACTGATCAGCCCCTTCCTATCCCCTGGGTTCCTGATTGGTGAACGAACCTGCTACCGAAGCCGCCCGGGTTTGGCGTCCGGGCGGCTTCACCTTTTCAGGCCGCCGGATCCCCTAAGGCACAAAGCGAAGCGACTGCCTTGGACTGCCGAAAACCGCCTGAAACAGGCAGTCCAGGTCAGTCCCGGTCAAGATTTTTGACCGTTCTTCGCTGAATGCCCGGCTTCAGTTTGTGCCTTATGTGGCGGCGGGCGAAGCCGCGCTCAGGACCGGCGGCACGTGCAATCCCCGCTTGCGAGGCCTCGGAGCGCTTTACGGGCAGCGGTGAAGGGCGAGTATGGCAATCGAACTCCGGAGATTAGTCGCGGCGCCATAATCCGACCGGGCGGTGATTTGCCGCTCGACCAAACCGCGGTGCTTCAACTCGGCGGCGGCGCGGCAGATGCGCGTTACCGGCAGCAACACGCCCGGCTCCGGCGGTTGGCGCCTGGGACGCCGGCGGCCCGCCGGTTCCCATGGGGAACACGGGTGAAGCGCGCCGGATGGACCGGCGGCCGAGTGGAAGGTTCGACGGGTTGCGGTTGGAATTGGAGAAAAGAAGCCCCGCCGCACGAGGGGACTCGGCGGCGGGGCAAGGCAGCGGGCGACTCCATGTAACCCACTGCCGGTCGGCAGGAACCTAAATCAAGATGAAGCCGCCCGAGGTCGGACAGCCCGGGCGGCTTCACGGGAGTAGTGGAAGATCGAAGTTGCGTTCGTTCTTCCATCAACCGGGCCGCTTCTCCACCGGAAAGGACCGTAACCGGAGCGGCCTGGTTGATGACAGGCTATTTGCCCGCGGTCCCCAACGCAAACGGAATTGGTCAGGCCTCTCATATCTGGATGATCGCCCGGACCGTCCCGAAATCGACGATGGCAAAGTCGCAACGCGGCTGGTTCCGGATCGGCCGGGCGTTCCGGAAGTAGACGGCGTGTTCATCTTCGCGCCGCTGACCGGGCTCGTGCCAGGCGTTTAGCCGCTCGTTGTCGATGGTGGCAACTGTCTCCGAGGTTAAAATCACGGAGTCGTTGTCGGTCTGCCGTTCTGCAAGATAGCCAGAGAGCTTTTCGGCGGCGGCGTTGATCCGGTCCCAGTCGGCTTCGGTCAATTGGGAAAGGTCCATTCCATTTTCCCTGTTTGTAACCGAGCCGGGGCGCACGCTTCGGGCCGGTGTCTTATGGCGCCATGACCTTGGCGTCCGCATTGTTGCGCCTGGCCCATTGCCGCGCCGTCCCGCGGATGTGGAAAGAGCCTGGGCACGAGGCCCAGGCTCCCTGAAGTAGCCATGTGGTTACCAACCACACCGACAAAAAGGACGGCATCGACGCCAGCCTCACCGCCTTAATTGTCGAAACATCGAAGCAACCGCAAGGTAAGGAATCGCCTCGATGTCTGACGCCACAACACCGTTACGGGAGAAACCGTGATGTCGGGCGCCACGATAATCTCCCCCGCGGCCGGGCGCAAGGCGCGCATCCCGGCGGGCGGCGGGACGGCGGCGCAGCACGGCGAGCCCCCGCCGCGGCGGGGCTATTCCCAGGCGGCCAGCGAGACGATCTCCACCTGGCCGCGGTCGATCCTCTGGAAGGCGAGCCAGGCGGCGACCTCCATCTCGTCGTCGAGGACGGCAAGCGGCTCGTCGGCGCCGCGCAGGAACACGGCGTAGCGCGGCGGATAGTCCGCGACCTCGCGGAGGGCGTTGAGATCGACCTTGGCGTACACGGCGGTGGCCGACGGGCTGCGATGGCCGAGAAAGTCCCCGATCTCCTTCATCGACATGCCCTGGTCGAGGAGATGCCGGGCAGCGGCATGGCGCAGCGCGTGAGGCCCGCGGGGGCCGTCGACGACACCGACCCGCCGCAGACGGTTGCGGACGATGCTTGCCATCACACCCCGGCTGAGCGGTCGGATCGGAGCGAAGAGCGTGAGGAAGAGGGTGCGTTCGGGGCGCGGCGGACGAACTTCGAGAATGTAGCGGAGAATGGCCTGTCCAACGCCCCGGGACAGGGGGAAGATATGCGTCCGGCCGGACTTGGAGCGGTGCACGCGCAGCGTCTCGTTCTCCCAGTCCAGGTCATCCAGTTGCAAGCGGCCGACCTCGCCCGAGCGCAGCCCGTAGGCGACCAGCAGCATCAGGATGGCGCGGTCGCGCTTGTCGACCGCCCGCTCACCCTCGGTAGTGGCCAACAGGCGCTCGACATCCTCCCGGCTCAGCCCCGCCGGCACCGGATCGGTCGGATAGACCCGCGGAGGGATCATCGCGGCGGCTATCCCCGGTCTGCACCAGCCGCGATCCTCGGCAAAGCGGAAGAACCCGCGAATGCATCCCGCGTACCGCCTTATCGAACTCCGGCTGTAGCGCCCGGTGGCGCTCTTCGCCACGATGGCGGTGTCGACATCCGTCAGAGTGACGGAGGAAAGCGATACATCATTGGCATCCAGCCGGTCGAAGAAGTTATCGAGGTCGAGGCGGTACAACCGGATCGTCGACTCCGACAACCCGCGTTCTTCGCGCATCCATGCCCCATAGGAATCGAGTTCGGCACGGTGGGGAGGCTGGGCCATCGGCGGCTCTTCGAGCCAACCGAGAAAGCGCAGCCACCGAATCGCACCTCGCACCACGCGCTTTGCCGACGCCGGTGAAGTCGGCACCGTCCGGTGGTACCTGTGATCCCCGGGACGCGACCATTCCGCGATCGCAGCCTCGAGCTGGGGAATGCTGACCGTGTCGCCTGCCTTCAAATCCAGAAGATGGACCAGACGGGTCTGTTCCATCGCGGTGAGGCGCAACGTCCGCCGGCTGGCGCCCGATTGCGCGAGATGGTCGAGATAGCTCAGCCGCTGATCGGCGAGCGGCGCTGTTTGGTGCTTCTCAAGTGCTTGCGGCGTCGTGAATAGTTCTTCGAACATGATCGTCTCCTTTTTGCTGGAGCCATGATCATGTCCACCGTGTAGTGCTGTGAAAATTATGTTGACTTCAACTTCGTCGATGACCCGCCAGAGACCGGGGTCCGTCGCCGCCGCAACATAATCGGCTGCGCAACATATGAGCGGTAGGTCTCGACCACATAGCGGTCGTCTTCGAGACCGCCGCCGATGAAGTGGGTGAGGAACGTGCGCGCGTCGCCGCGCGGTGCGATTGCCGCCTGCATGATGTCGCCTCCGTCTCGCTTGATGATGGTGAACGGCGGCCGATGCCCTCCCCGGGCATCCGGCCACCGCCCCGTTCACGGCCAAGCCTCTCCTCTTTATGGAGAAGAGCACGGGGATGGAGACGGCGACGGAATGGCCGACGCGGAATTCATCGGTTTTCATTGATGTGCGTACCGGCATGCGGTACGGATAGCCATGATCCGGAGCTTTCGTCATCGAGGCCTCAAGCGGATGTATGAGCGAGGAGATAGGAGAGGGGTGGGATTCGATCTCTTGGATCGTATCGCGCTGGCGCTGGCCGACCTCGACGACGCGGGCAAACCCTCCGACCTCAATCTGCCTGGCTATCGGATTCATCCGCTGAAGGGCAATCTCAAGGGGCACTGGAGCATCTCAATTTCAGGAAACTGGCGGGTGACCTTTCGCCTCGAGGACGGAGACGTATACGATGTCGACTTGGTCGACTATCACTGACGGGAGCCAAGAGTATGCCGATGATCGATCCTCCCCATCCTGGACGAAGCGTCCGCGAAAACTGTCTGGAACCGCTAGGCTTGAGCGTGACCGAGGCGGCGCGTGTGCTCGGCGTTGCCCGTCACACACTGTCCCGGGTGCTGAATGGCCACGCAGGGATTTCACCTGAAATGGCGATCCGCCTCGAAAAGGCGGGCTGGTCAAATGCCGAATTCTGGTTGCGGCGCCAGACCACCTACGATCTCGTCCAGGCGCGGAGACACGAGGACCAAATCGCGGTGCGGCGTTATCAGCCACATGCGGCGGCATGACTGTTCTACATGTTCGATCCCCGCGGGCTGATCGTCGCGACATACAATTCCATGATCGCAATGCCGTACCGGCCGTTCAGGTGTCCGGCGGTCAGCGGATTCCGGGTGCCCATTGGCTGGATGTATTAAAGCTACCGGAACCGCGCGTCATCGAGTTGCCGATAGGCGTCCGTATTCTTTAATTTGCCGTTGCCTTTAGCCAGATCGAAGGGGACCCGGCCGCGTTGGTCTCGCGTCGCGGGGTCCGCCCCGGCATCAAGCAAGGCGTTGACGGTTTCGGCGGAGCCGAACCTCACCGCCACGTGCAGCGGGGTTAGGCCATGTACGGTTCGCGCTTCGATATCGGCCCCGGCATCAAACAAGGCGTTGACGGTCTCGGCGGTGCCGGCCACCGCCGCCGCCACGTGCAGCGGGGTCTGACCGTCTTTGGCTCGCGCTTGAATGTCGGCCCCGGCATCAAGCAAGGCGTTTATGGTCTCGGCGGAGCCGAGCGCCGCCGCCATGTGCAGCGGGGTCAGGCCGTTTAGGTCTCGCGCCTCAATGTCCGCCCCGGCGCGAAGCAAGGCGTTGACGGTCTCGGCGGTGCCGAACCCCGCCGCCCCGTGCAGCGGGGTCAGGCCGTTTACGTCTTGCGCGTCGATGTCCGCCCCGGCGCGAAGCAAGGCGTCGATGGCCTCGACGGCGCCGGCCCCCGCCGCCATGTGCAGCGAGGTCAGGCCATGTTCGGCTCGTGCTCCAATGTCCGCCCCGGCATCAAGGCACCGCTTCACATCCGCGCCGGCGGCGGTTTTGAAGAACGCCTTTGTGTTCCACGACGCGCAATCGGGTTGCGCATGGGCCGGGCCGGTCAGGGCCAAGGCAAGCGCACTGGCGGCAAGCAGTCGAAGCATGGAGGGTCCTTTCAGCCTATTCGGTTGGAGTGTGCACTTCGCCGGAGTGTTTTCCTTGAAGCGGCCTTGGACCGTCCGCACCCCTTCGCGCGCAGGGGATGTTCCCGCAACAGAGATCGTTTACCGCGCAACCTCACGTCGCGGACGCACCTCGTATGACAATGCAGGAAGAGTCCTTATCGCTTCGAAAATAGTTCCTCGCCAACGCCATCCTTGACCGTATGTGAAAATCCCTGGCCCGCGTACCGGTCCTACGGCGGCATTATCGGGTATGAACCAAGTCATCGACATATCCCTTAGTAGTAGTCGGGTTATTTCGGCCAAACCCACAAGCATTCCCGGGTTGGCCAAAATCTTTTGGAATTCGTTGGCCAAAATATTTCGCAATTCGCCGGGGTCTTCCTCGTCGATGTCCCTCAGGACCGTTATCGCAATCTTCATTTCTTCCTGACACAGTTCGGGCTTCTCTTCTGACGCGCACGAAGCCTCGAGATCGGGAAGATCCTCGATTGCCGGGCGCGGAACTTCGGCAACCGACACCCTGTAGGGGTTGTAGACGCCGGTCAACGGTTCGACATGCATACCCAAGACATCTTCGGCGAAGCCGGCCGGCAGCGTCCTCGGGTCGTAAGGGCCTACCTGGATGGAACAGCCGTTCCCCCTGATGCCCGAGTACTTGAAGTTTATCGGCACAGGCACGGCCGAATAGGGTATCCCCTGACGTACAAAAGCATCCTTGTCGAATATGTGATCCGCCAACATGCATGCGTTGGCGGCCGAGTTGAGTTCGGCCCGCATTTCGGCAAGAAACGTTTGCTCCTTCACGTGTGACTTTAGACCCGGCCGCTCCGAGAGGTGCGTGACGGCGTCATGAAACGAGGCGATGTATGAAAGCATCGACATCTTGGGTTGCAATAGAACACGGTCAATTATCTGCCCATCTTCGAGGACCGTGGTCGTCCCCTCGACTTTCAGGCACCCCGAAAGGACAATCGAGAATCCGATTACCGCGAAAACGAGTTTCCAAGATCTCATGTTCATGTAACTTCTTTTGCCGAACATTGTCCCCATTCCGGGATTTTCGTGCTCCCGGAAAAAATCGGAATATTTGGCACCTTCCGCCTCCGGCATGTGGCGCTCGGTCCAGTTTCGCACTGTATGGCGGGGCCGCAGGAAACACAATATGGCGCGTACCCTTGCGGCGACGGTGATGACAACGCGGTCACCCGCCGGAGCAGGACCGCCGGCAGCGGCACCGCCCCTTGCCAGCCCTCACGGCAGGACCGGCACTGCCCGCAGATAATCGAAGATCGCCCCGGCGATGCGCCGGCGCTCTGCCTCCGGCAGACGGTTCGAGAGCGCCGGCATCGTCGCGCCCTCGCGCTCCGAGGCCGGAACCAGCATGGGCCGCAGGAATGCCGCCCTGTCGGCGCTCTTGGCGATCTCAGCCAGATTGCCCACGAACTTCTCGCCGCCATAGCCGTTGACCTTGTGGCAGGTCAGGCAATAGGCCTTGACCAGCATCGCGCCCGGCCGCAGGCGAGGATCGAGACCTTCAGGCAGCAGCGCGGCGTCCGACAGGGCGACAGGGTTCACCACCGCCACCTGGTAGGGCCAGTCGCGCGCGCCCTCGGCAATCAGCGCCGGATTGCCCATATTGTCCCAGACCAGATAGTAAGGCCCGAGAGGGACGTTCTTCTCGTTCTGCCGGATGTTGTCCACCGTGAAGGGGGCGCCGTCCCCGTGCGCGAAGACGATGAACGCCTTCTCCTCGTGGAAGCGCCGCACCGGGATGCGCGAGACGTAGCCGTCCAGGGCGCGGAACTCGATCGCCCCGCCCCGCCGGTTCCAGTCCCCGCCCAGGATGCGCTGGAGCACCTCGACCGCCGGATAACCGACATAGCGAACCTCGACATGGCGGTCGCCTACGCTCAGATGAGGCTCGTAGACGGCGACCGTCCCGGGCGGCGTTCCCATCCGCCGCTCGAGTTCCTCCGGCGGCGGCAGTTCCGCCGCCCCCGCCGTGCCGGCCAGGAGGACGGTCCCCCATAAGGTGCAGCGGAGAATGCCCGTCCCCCGCTTCCGCCGGGGCTTGAATCCCCTGCCGGTCTCCTTGTTTTTCATGTTGCCCATCCCGCGTCGATTCACCCGTTCAGCCGCACATGATCGCCCGGCGCACCGGAAACGGCGGTTCGACCGAATCCGGAGGCGAGTTCCGTCTTGTATCGCGCTCAACTCAAAATATCTTCCCCGATGCTGGCAGCGACCTTGGCCGACGACGCCTTGATGGAATCCCGCGCCAGATGCGCATAGCGCGACGTCGTCTCGATCTTGTTGTGCCCCAGCAGCTTGCCGATCATCGAAAGCGACTCCCCGAGGGCCAGCGCCCTGGATGCGAACGAGTGCCTGAGATCGTGAATCCGCACGTCCTCGAGGTCCGCCTCCGCCCGCACCCGGTCCCAGTAGTGGTTGAGATCGGCAAGGCGACGGCCCGGCTTGGTGCCCGGGATCACCCACGGGTTGCCTTCGATGCGCGGCAGTTCCGCCAGTACCCGCGCCGCCGCCGGCGACAGCGGCACCAGCCGCGCGCCGGTTTTCGAATCGGCGAGCCTCAACTCGCCCGCTTCAAGGTCCACGTGCTTCCACTGGAGCTCGACGATCTCGTTCCGCCGGCACCCGGTCAGCATCAGCAGCCGGATCGCCGCCGCAGGGTAGGCCGTCAATCTTCCCTCGGCCTCCATCTCGTTCAGCACCGCGCCCAGGTGGCGGAACTCCGCCTCGGTCAGGAAACGCTCCCGCTTCTTCTCCTGGTATTTGCGCACGTACTTGCAGGGATTGCCCCCAGTTCGCAGCTTCCATTCCTCGGCGAAGTTGAACAGGCTGTTGCCGATCTCCAGCGCCCGGTTCGCCTGATAGGGAATATGGCGGAGATCGCGGTGCAGTTCGTCGATGTGCTTGCGCTCCACATCCTCCACCGCCATCTTTCCGTAGGACGGCACGATGAAGCGCTCGACCACGCTGCGGTACATCTTGCGCGTGCTCTCCTTGCAGCGCATGTCCACATGCTCTTCCAGATAGCGCGCGGCAAGCTCGGCCACCGTCACCGCGTCTCGCTCCACCGGATCCTCGCCGCTCCGAATGCGGTTGAGGGTCGTGGCCGCCTTCTTGCGCGCCTCGTCGGCGGTGATAACCCCGTGGCGTCCCAGCGTCACCCGGTGCGACCTCCCCTTGCGCCGGGTCTGGACGACATACACTTTCGCTCCCGACGGATAGACCCTGACCCCGAAGCCGGGGATGCGGTCATCCCAGAAGACCGCGTCGCGGTTCTCCACCGAGAGTGCATCGACGGTGCGTTTGGAGATGGTTCGGAACTTCAGCTTGGCCATGTGGTGCTCCCTGTCGGAATGATTCTCACTCCACCCGGCCGCCCGGGATATTCCGTTCCGTAAGCGTAAGCTAGACGTAAGCGACCGGAGTGGTACTCCCGGATCTTGTATCGTAGCTGAGGGCGGGTTTCAAGGGGTGTCGACATGGCCAGAAACCCTTGTAACGTTGGGAATAACCCAGGAAATGTCGTCTCCTGCGTTCTACAGGCAACTCAAGCGTACTTGTGTCCAGATATCCGGAAATGGGTCTCTATTTAAGTGCCGCCGATATCGGCGGCAAGGCGCAGGCTGCCACTTTGTTCGCGCTTTTTGGCCAATGTCGTGTCTCTCCCCCTAACCGGCAGGATATGGTTTCCGTCTATTGCCGCGACCGGATTTGCCGCCCTAGATTTCCGGCCAGTGACTGATCGGGAGCCCCGTGTGGTTTTCGGCGTAGACGATTTGTGGAGGCCTATCACTGATCAGATACCGAAGCTGTGCCTCGTGCATTCGGGCGTCAAACGGGGTGCGATCCGGATAGATGTGGTACATCGCGGTGTTTGACCAAGAGAATCGTTGAACCTGCCAGTTTCGTTCCAAGGCAATGTCCGAGTATTGCCGAAGCAGCGACTCATCGCTTTTCGTGAAATGGTCGATCAACGCTGCCGAAAGCACGCTGACATCTGCAACGGCCGAGTTCAAACCCTTTGCACCGGTGGGGGGAACCACATGTGCTGCATCCCCCGCCAAGAACAGGCGCCCATGTTGCATCGGTTCGGAGAAGAAGCTCCGCAACGGCGTGACCTCCTTTTGAAGTATCGGCCCACGCTCGAGCGTCCATCCAGGCGCCCCCAACCGTGTTTCCAACTCATCCCATATCCGGTCGTCGGACCATTCCGACAATTCTTCATCTGGCTCGCATTGGAGATATAGGCGGCTGATCGTCGGTGATCTCATGCTCAACAGGGCGAAGCCGTTCTCGTGGTGGGAAAAAAGTGCAACCTCTTTTGACGGGGGGGCCTCAGCCAAGACGCCCAGCCAGCCGAATGGATACACCGTTTCGTAGGTTTTCAGGATGTCGACCGGCATGGCCTTCCGAGATGCCCCATGGAAGCCGTCACAACCGGCAATGATGTCGGCCGTCAACTCGTGAGTCCGGCCGTTGTGCTCATAGCGAACCGTCGGCCGATCACCGTCAATGTCCTCGATCGCAACAACGGGCGCTTCATAAATGACATTGTGGTTTTCCTTGGCGAGCGCCCCGAGCAAATCGCGCGTGATTTCCTGTTGACCATAAACCGTAACACCACGGCCGATCAGCTCTTCAAAATCGAGCATGTAATGCCGGTTCCGATAGCCGATGCAGACGCCGCGATGGTACATGTGCTCTATCCTCAACCGGTCACCAAGACCGGCCTTAATCAGCATATCGACGGTGCCCTGCTCCAAAACGCCCGCACGAATTCGCTGCTCTACATATTCGCGGCTTCTTGCCTCGAGGATGATACTCTCAATGCCGCGGAGACGAAGGATCCAAGCCAATAGGGATCCCGAGGGGCCGGCCCCAACGATTGCCACGGGAACGTGCATAATGGTTACCTCTCTGCCCGGCGTGCGCTCGTGACGCACGGCAGGAACGCAAGTTGGGAAAAAAGCTAGGCGGCGTCCTGCATGGTGATCAGACCCATGCCGGTGGTCATCGGCGCGTAGTAATTGCGATGAATCCTTTGGACATCGGGGGTCATGGCGCCACGCATGGTGAGCCACATGATGAGCTCGACCGCTTCGGCACCCGCCTGCTCCATCAAATCAAAATGGGTCATGTCGCAAATTGCCTGCGGGTCCGATTCAATTTTGTCCAAGAACCAATTGTCGAAGTCGGAGTTCAAATGCCCGAACCGCTCCCCGTGCAGTTGATGCGACATGCCTCCAGTGCCCATGACGGCCACATTGATATCCTGGTCATAGCTTTCGACGGCGCGCCTCAAGGCAGCACCCAGCTTGAAGCAACGGAGCGCGGTCGGAATGGGATGTTGGAGGACATTGACCTGCACCGGGATGACCTTGACCGGCCACTCGCCTTGCTGCGGAAAACACAGATCCATCGGAACCAGCAGACCGTGTTCGACGGCCATTTCCTTGCAGATAGTGATGTCGAACTCTTCTTCGTAGACAAGATGCCTGCAGATATGGGTGGAAAGTTCCAGATCACCCTTTATCGACGGCAACGGCCGGACGCCGAAGCCCTCATCGGCGATCGCATATTCGGACGCGGCGCCAACGGCGAATGTCGGATATTTGGAGAAGGAAAAGTCGCAGGCGTGATCGTTGTAGATGACGATGACCACGTCGACCTTCCTCTCATCCGACAGCCAGGCCTGTACCGGCTCGTAGGCGTCAAAGAGAGGTTTCCACTCCGGCGTATTCTGTCTTCCGCTATCCACGACGGCGCCAATCGACGGAACGTGCGAGGTTCCAATTCCTGCAACAATCGTAGCCATCTCAGGTCGCTCCCTTTTCATTGCGGGTTTCGAGAAATTCCTCGTAGGACATGCCGAGTTGTTGAGCCCCCAACGGGTAGAGACCAACGTCAAAGATCGCGGCAATCCGAACGACGTTGTAGATATTGCCGCCGGCTTTCACGAGATTGAGCCAGTCGTTATCGAGGATCAGCTTCTTCTCCTCGTCCGTTAGTTCGAATTGATCCATGACGGCGCCCGTGTTCGATTTGAATGCGTCACGGTTTTCCGCGCTGTTCAACCACTCGGCCAACCGGTTGATGCGCAAGCCTTTCTCGCTCATCGTCAAATCAAAGACGTAAGTGTCCTTGATCGATTTGCCGGGCTTTAGCTGGTCAACCATCTCATCACCCTCGTGTCGTGATCCAACGAACCGAGGCGATTTTAAATAGAGCGGAATAGTTGGACAATATATTATTTTTAAAACATATTATCCCATATTTATTGACAATTAGGTGGTCGAAGCATGGCGAACCAGCTTGATCAAATGAGGGCTTTCACGGCCGTCGTCGATACGGGTGGATTTACGAAAGCGACCAAGCGCACCGGTACATCGAGGGCGGCGGTAAGCCGCCATATTCTTGATTTGGAGGAGCGGCTTGGCGCCAGGCTTCTGAACCGCACAACCAGGCAAATGAGCCTCACGGATGTGGGCAGCAACTTCTACGAAAGGTGCTGCCAAATCCTCGACGAGATAGATATTGCGGAGCGCAGCGTTTTGGATTCCAACTCCGGGCCTCAAGGAACATTGCGCGTCGTCGCGCCAATCAATTTTGGCCTGAACGATTTGGGAGAGGGTGTTGTCGAATTTCTACGGGAATTTCCCCTCATCCGGTTGGATTTGAGCCTGAATGACCAGTTGGTCGATCCAATGGAGGGCGGATTTGATATCGCCATCCGTTTGCTTCAGTCCGAACCGCAGATACCGAAGACCCTAGGTATTCATCGGCTATTCCAATCAACGCGAATGCTGTGCGCGTCACCCGGCTATCTTGACCAACATGGCGAGCCGACTACGCCCGATGAGTTGGCCCGGCACCAATGCCTGTCTTACAGCTATGTCGAGGATCCCGGCATCTGGCGCCTATCCCGTAACGGTCGCGATTACCTTGTGCCTGTTTCAAGCCGGGTAACCACGAGCGCGGGACGGGTAATCGCGGCTGCGGCCGAGCAAGGTCTCGGAATCGCCTATGGGCCGGAGGCATTTTTTCGTGAACAACTCGCCCGCGGAACCGTCAGGCAGGTAATGGGCGACTACGACCTCCCGCGCGCGTCGATCTACAGCCTGTTTGCGCGGAGCAAATATGTGCCGGCGAAAATCGATGCCTTCAATGGGTTCATGGAGCGGTTCTTCGAAGGAAAAATCTTTTGACCTGCAAGCAGTCGTAGCGTGATTTCAGATGTCTCCGTTGGGTCCGGAAGCGACCAGCTCAACGTCCGCTTTCTCGGTTCGGACACGGCCCAGAGCGGACGACGCTGCGGAATAGGTAGCTGCCGGCCGAATGAGCGCTCTCCTCTTCTGTGATCAGGTCACGAAGCTAGCGTCCGACAACGACATCAAGGATTTGATCCGGAATGCCCGGCTCGGTATCGCCGCGCCAGGCCACGTGCTGATCGGGGCGGATTAGCGCCAACGGCTTTTCATAAAGCGCCAACAGGCCTGGCTCGGTTACGTCTACGACCGTCATCGGAATATCACGGTCCGCCGCTGCTTTCTCAAACCCCGTCACTGGGGGCGGGTTTTCACCCATGCGCAACAGCGTGAACCCGGGACCAAAGCGGTCAAACAATGACTCTCGTTCTTCAATCCAGTAGTGGGGCGCCCGCCCCCCGGGTGTTGCCGAAGGCACGTAGGCTTTTGGGTCATCGGGCGGCGGGGTCGTACCATCGTCAACGATGATCGGCGAGCCGTCATACCGGGCCCCAAGCTGAATTCCCAAGCTGGCGAATTCTTCGCGAAAGGTTTCCACTTCGTTTGCGAATTCGGCGCGTTCAGCGTCCCCTTCCGGCGAGTCCTCTTCGATGTGGGGCGGTATCTCAAGATTGGCAATTTGTTCAGCGAGATTGCCGGACTCCGTGGTGTTGCGCACGCCGATGGGTTGGCGTTCCGCTTCGTAGCTCTCGAGCAATTTGGCCCCGCCCCAGCCGTGGTGAACGGCGGCCAGCTTCCAGGCCAGGTTCGCGGCATCATCCATGCCTGTGTTGAAGCCGAATCCGCCCGAAGGCGTGAATAAGTGAACCGAGTCGCCGGCGAGCAGAACCCGATCCGACTGATAGTGATCCAGTACCAGGGCAAGCCCAGCCCACCATTCCTGGACGGATACGACCTCGGCACCGACATCAGCTCCGATGGTCGTGTGAAACAATTCCTGAATATCGATGTCCTCGATTTCGGCGTCCTTGTCGATATGGGCAAGAATGACGAACTCCCCCTGGCAATCGAGGGAGATGCAGTCGAACCGCCGATCGGAGTTGATCGTCAGGTAGTGCCATCCGATGGGCATCGTCAAAATGTCATAGACCTTGGGGGCGCGAAGGTAGATCGAGAGCATGCGCCCGTCATAAAAGTCGGTGCCCGAAGACGAGCGGCCGCTGTATTTGAAACCGAGCCTCCGGCGGATCATTCCATTCCCGCCATCGCATCCGATCATGTAGCCGGCTCGGACAGCCTTGGTCTCGCCGGTGGATATTTCCTCTATTTCGGCCTCGACAAAGCCATCGCCCTGTTCAAATTCGTTCATCCGCCAGCCGAAGCGCAAATCGGAGGCCGGGTGCATTTCAGCGTGCCGCCGAAACACCGGCTCAAGATAAAATTGATTGCAGCGATGAATGGGTTCAGGCGTCAGCAGTGTCGGGCCCCACGGTCCCGGGTTGCCGACTTTTTCGTTGGTGCTGGGCATCTCGATCCTGCCCAGTTCGTACCCGTTGAATCGAGTCAGATAGACGATATCGGTTGAATAATCCGGTGGAACACCAATCTGCCGCAGCTCGGCCGCGACACCAAGGCGCCGCAAGTGCTCCATCGACCTTGCATTGACCGTACTGCCCTTGGGGTGGGTCGACGTCGTTTCCTTGACGTCGACAAGTAGAAACGGAACGTCCTTTACGCCCAACTCAACGGCAAGAAACAGGCCTACCGTCCCGCCGCCAACGATTAGTACAGGTGTCTCGATGTCTGCCATGACCGTGTTCGCAATGGTTTTCGGTTCGGACAAGCAAGCCCATAGAGTTGCTGTTTGATAGTAACTCTGTCAATGGGACCAGCGGTCGGAAACGACCAACCTGAAGCGCAGTGGTGGATTGCGCCTCACCAGGTGATAAGCCGCTGCGACCTGTCATCAAATTCGGACAGATGAGTTTTATGGTGATGACAACGCACCGGGGGGTTCGCATATTTGCACGTAATCAATAACCGCCGTCTAAACGGGGCGGTCAAACTGGCAGACCTACTATTCTAGAACGCATTGTCAAAATGCTGGCCCTGGTCAGCGGAGTGACTCTCTTGGCGCTCATGTGCCTGATCGTCTACTCCGTCTTCATGCGGCGCGTCTTTAACGCCCCGCCCCTCGGGGTCTATGACACCGCCGAAGTCATGCTGATCCCCGTGGTTGCGTTTTCGTTGGCGTATACGGGCCTGACCAAGGGCCACATCTTCGTTGATCTGCTGTCGTCGTTCGCGAAACCGCGCACCATTCAGAGGAGCGATGCCGTCGTCCTGCTTGTCTGCGGGCTGCTGGTCGCGCTCCTGACCTGGGAGAGTATTCTTTTGGGCGTCCGCGCGATCGAGGTGAACGAAGTCACACAGATGGTCGAGATACCCTATTTCCCGTTCATTGCGGCGCTGGCGCTGGGCGCGGCGTTGTTCGCCATCGTCCTGTTCAAGCAGGCCTGGCAGGCACTCAAAGGCATAGAGAGTCCCCCGGAACATGACTAACACCATGTTCGGGCTGGTTGGGCTTGCGAGCCTGTTCACCTTGCTGGCGCTCCGCATGCCGGTGGCCATTGCCATGGCGCTGGTGGGCGTCGTCGGCTTTGGCGTCATGAATGGCTGGTCGCCCGCCATATCCATGCTGGCCGACGAGGCCTTCGTCATCTCCAACAACTATGAACTCATCGTCATTCCGCTGTTCATTCTGATGGGCAACTTCGCTTCCGTGTCGGGTATGAGCCGTGACCTGTACAACGCGGCCTATAGCTGGTTCGGCCACTGGCGGGGCGGGCTTGCCTCGGCGACCATCGCAGCCTGCGCGGGCTTTGCCGCCCTGTCCGGCTCTTCGGTCGCCTCGGCGGTGACCATGGGGCGGGTGTCGCTGCCGGAGATGAAGCGGTACAATTACAATTCCAAGCTGGCGACGGGCTGTATCGCCGCGGGCGGCACACTCGGCATACTGATCCCGCCGTCCACCGGCTTTATCATCTACGCCATCCTCACCGAGGAATCCATCGGCCGGCTGTTTCTCGCCGGCGTGATTCCGGGCATTCTGCTGGCCGTCCTGTTCATCGTTTCGATCTACATTCAGACCCGCATCAATCCGGAACTGGGACCGGCGGGTCCGAGGGCTTCGGCAAAGCAGCGGGTGCAGTCCGTCGGCCAATCGACGGCGATGATCGTCATCGTCCTGATCACCATCGGTGGGATTTACGGCGGCGTGTTTACGCCGACCGAGGCGGCCGGCGTCGGGGCCATGCTGTCGTTTCTCCTGACGCTTTATCGCCGGCGTTTGACGCGCGAGTCGCTGGCCGACGTGTTGTATCGGACAATTCGGACGACGGGTCTGGTATTCTTCATCCTGATCGGCGCCCATGTCTTCAATCCGTTCTTGGCGCTGACCGAGATACCGTCGGACCTCGCCAGCCTGCTGACCGGGCTGGACGTTTCGCCCATCACGGTCATTCTCATCCTGATGGGCGCCTACATCGTGCTCGGGTCGTTCCTCGAGGGCTTTGCCATGCTCGTCCTGACCCTGCCCATCGTGCATCCGTTGATCGTCGAGTTGGGATTCGACCCCATCTGGTTCGGTGTATTGATCGTCATCATCATTGAAATCGGATTGATCACACCGCCCGTCGGTGTCAACGTATTCGTCGTTAAGGGGATCGCCGGCGATGTGCCGCTCCGGCACATTTTCGCCGGGGTCATTCCATTTTGGATCGCGATGATCGTCTGCATCCTGATTTTGATCGTGTTTCCCGAGATCGCCCTGTTCTTGCCGAACACGATGATCGAGGCGACCGGATAGACTGATTGGAGGGGTATCCCAATAAGTCCGGGTCAAAAAATAGCCCGGCGCATCAATTCCAAACGAACGTGCAAGGAGGTAGTCACGATGAAGACCATGAAAACGACTTTGATGCTGACGGCATTTGCCGCCGGCATTGCCGGCCTGGCCGGGGCGCCGGCACCGTCCTCGGCCAGCACCGTGGAACTAAAACTCGCATCCTTCACAGGCCCCAAACATGCCATGAACCGGGCCTTCTTCACCCCGTGGGTGAAAAAAGTCGGCGCGGAATCCAACGGCACATTGCAGATCAAGATGTTCGTCGGCGGCAAGCTCGGCAAGGGCGGCCCGCGCCAGTTCAAGCGCGCGGTGGACGGTGTGGCGGACATTACTTTCGGCCTGCAAGGCTACACGTCCAGCCAGTTCCGCCGCACATCGCTGATCGAACTGCCGGGAATCGCCAACAATGGCGTCGAAGCCACCCGCGCGCTGTGGGCGGCCTATGAGGGCCACCTGGAAAAAGAGTACGGCGAGGTCAAACTCCTGTTCATGTGGTCGGTTGACCGTCCGGTCATCATGACCAAGAACAAGCCGATCAAATCCATTTCCGACCTCGAGGGCATGAAGATCCGCACGCCCTCGCAGGCCCAGGCGAAGACGCTGAAGTCTTTGGGCGCGGTGCCGATCGCCATGCCCATCACCAAGGTTTACAACGCCATGGCGCGGGGACTGCTCGACGGCGTCTTGACCTCGACCACGACCCTGACCGGCTTCAAACTCATCGAGGTCACCAAATACTTCACCGAAGGATTGCCGTGGGGAACCTCGCCCATGTTCCTGGTGATGAACAAGAACTCGTACAACGGCCTGTCGGCGGCGCACAAGGCGGTCATCGACCGGACCACCGGTCCGAAACACAGTGAAATGGGATCGGCGGTCTATGACAAGGAGAGCGTCGACGGCTTCAATCTGGTCCGCAACTCGAAGAACCACGAACTGTACAGGTTCTCCGACGCGGAGATCCGAAAAGGAACCAATCTCCTGATGAAGGCGGCCGGCGACATTATCGCCGAGACCGAAGCCGGCGGCGTTCAGGCGCGGACGATCGTCAAGAAAATGAAAGCGGCGAATCCGACGAATTAGGTTCCCGAAACAGGTAAATTTTCCAATACGGACTGGGGCATCGGCGTATCCGATGCCCCAATTTTTTTGCCGGCGCTCCGGCTGCCTCGAATTTGGATCGATATATCCCGTGTCCGCTCTGGGCCGGGAGGCGGACGTTCGCACTGCGTTTATTGCAGCGCCATTGCCGCACCTTGAGCAAGATTGGCTAGTTTCCTCCACACGACCGAACGGGCCACCACTTCCCGGCCGGCAACGGTGCCGAAACCGCAATCGGTTCCGGCAATCACCCGGTCCCCGCCAACGATTTCCACGAACGACTTCAGGCGCTGGGCGATCAGACGGGGGGTCTCCACCAGATTGGTGGTGGTATCGATGACACCCGGAATGAGAACGGTATCGTCGTTCAGTTTTGCCGCCTGCCAGTCTTCCCACTCATGGGCATGGGCGGGGTTGGCGGCCTCGAACAGGATCGCCGGCGGATTGGCCTTCATGAGCGCCGGGATAATTTTTGCGACCGGCAGATCATGGGTATGGGGGCCGGGATAGTTGCCCCAGCAAATGTGCATGCGGAGCCGATCCTTGGGTAATCCCTCGGTGGCAACATTAAGGGCCTCGATATTTCGTTCGGCGACCATGAGGAAAGTCTCGTCGGAAACATCCTGGTAGTTCATGTGGCGGATCATGGCCAGATCCGGACAATCGATCTGGAGTTGGAATCCGGCGTCCAGGATCGCCTCATATTCCGTCCGCATGGCGGATGCCAAGGCGGCCAGGAATGTTTCCTCGTTGCCGTAATGCAGATCGTGGACGAAGTGGGCGAGAGTGCCGGGCGCGGCGCTGTTGATGAAGGCCGACGACGGTTCGACACCCGCCTTCCTCGCGGCGGCCGTCAAATTGGCGATATCACGTTCCACCGGGCCTGTGTCTTCGTAGGAGATCGGCCCCTCGCAGACGACCGGAGCCAGCAACCGGCGGGCGGTGCCGCGTCCGGGCCCCTCTCCCACATCGGGATGATCCCCCTGATCCCGGGGCGGCTTGGGCGGGCCGCCGCCAGGCTGCCCCGTCGTCACGCCGGCCAGCCTATGTTTCACATAGTGGGTATAGGAGGACTTGCTCATCTCTCCATCACCTACGATGTTGATCCCGGCGTCGACCTGCTGGGCAACCGCGCTGTCGACGGCCTCCGTGGTTTGCCGATGGAGTTCGTCCCGGTCGTGGACCTCACCCCCGTCCTCCAGGATCAGCAGATCAAAAAGCGGTTCCGGACGGGGAAGGCTACCGACGTGAGTGGTTTGGAGGGGAGAAGCCAAGCTGGTCATCGAGACATTATCCTTAAATTTGCCCTAGGAGCGGGCAGGGTATTCCTGACGGGCAAAAAAGCGGTGTACGGCCAGAAGAATCAGAGCGGCGGCCAAGGCGCTCACGGCTATGAGCGGAGACTTGAATAGGATGAGAACCGCAAGAACCAGCCGAAGACAGACCGAGAGGTTGGAGATGCGCGCGGCGTCGAAGAGGCTCAACGCGCTGGCGACAAGATAGAGGCTCACCAGGAGGCGGGCGAGCAACCAGGCCAGCCCCGGGAAATCGACCGACCCGTCATAGCCGGGCAAGAACTTCCTTCCGCCCTCGCCGCCTGACGGCGCAAGTTGGGCCTGCTCGATCAGCAGCAATTCCGGATAAAATGCGAAGACAAAGGGAATGACGAACATCACGATTCCGGCTCGGACGGCCGCCACTCCCGTCGCCATGGGGTCCGCTTTGGTAATGGAAGCCGCGGCAAACGCAGCGATTGCAACGGGCGGCGTTATCGAAGAGGCAACGGC
The DNA here is from genome assembly GCA_965207535.1 of Rhodospirillales bacterium. Taxonomy (GTDB): domain Bacteria; phylum Pseudomonadota; class Alphaproteobacteria; order Rhodospirillales; family UBA2165; genus JAJDXO01. Next base: position 68,771 of record CBDBMR010000004.1, read on the forward strand.
AAAATAGAAGACAAACATATGAGCCGTCAGAGTGGAAACGCCGAGGGCAATCAACAAAGGTCCGAGCAGCAATATGACATTCACATATGCCGGTAGCGTCGGCATCCCCATGCCCAGGAGGATCGCGGCCAACATGCCGATGGTAAGCGCGACAAACAGATAGAGAGGCCCGCCTAACGCAAACTCCATTCCCAGGAAGGAAAAGTGCTCGATGGACGACAGCCATTTCAGGACATCCCCTGTAATGAGGCCCGGCAGGTCGGTAAAGCTGATACAGATATCGATAACCGCAACGGCGAAGAACATCAGGAACAGGCGGCTGATAACCACGCCGCCGTCGGAGAGGACTCTCAGGACGATCCTTGGCTTTTGCCGGATGGCGGAGTCCATGAACAGCATCCCCAGCAACACCATGACCGCCCAAAAGCCGGCGGAGTCGGGATCGCCCGCGGCATTTCTTATGAGCAGCAGCCCCCAGGGCATTTCCTCACCGGAACCGACGTCATAGCCAACCCATTGCGCCAGGGTGCCCGAGGTCAGGGCATCCTTGGACGTCAGCAGCAGAACCAAAATCACCAGGATCGGGACGAATACCATCGCCAGATTCATCCAATCAGCCCGGGTAAGCCGCATCTCCGCCGTAAGCTCACCGACCCGCTGGATGTTCTGTCGGCGGGATTCGAAGACCACGGTCATGAACAGGCTGGCAAAATAGGCGATGGCCGGCAGAAACGCCGCAATGATGATCTCGGAATAGGGGATTGCGGTGAGCGACGCCAAAACGAAGGCGGCGACCCCCATCACTGGCGGCATGATTTGACCACCGCTGGAGGCCGCGGCCTCGACCCCGCCGGAGAATGTGCGTTTAAATCCGCGTTCGGCCATCATGGGAATGGTCAGCGTGCCGGTACCCAGCACATTGACCACCGGTCCACCCGAGATGGTGCCGAATAGAGCGGAGGAGACGATTGCCGCATGGGCAGGGCCGCCCCGTAAATGCCGGGTTATCACCACGGCCAGCTTGATCAAGGAGCGGCCTCCGGCCGAAGCGCCGAATAGGACCCCCAGAATGACATAGGGGAAAACGATGTTCATGAGCACGTTGAGGAACTGACCCAACAGGCCGTGTGATTCCAGGGTAATGGCATCGCTGGCCCCGGTGATCGCCTTGTCGAATGTGCGTCCCGACGGCAGGTCCGCGCCTATAACCGTGATCAGGTACTTGTTGCCCGACCAGTCGAACAGCCAGGAGAGCGAACTGAGGATTGTGTAAATCGTGAAAATGATGGCGATGGCCACCAAGGGAAAGCCCCAGACCTTGATGTTATAGACGAAGAACATGGAGACGATGCCGAGAAGGATGGGGATCACCCATCCGCCCAGCTGCGCTTGGCACTGGGGCAACTCTTCCGGCGGGTCGGTTCCGAATAAGGTTCGGTATTCCTCCGCGCGGGCGGCATTGGCCGCCAGAATACGGTCTCGTTCCCCGGTGATCTGATCGATCAGGCAGACCTGATCATTCTGAATCCAATAGGCCAGGACCAGCAGTACCGTCGTCAGCACCATGACCACGTCGGTGGTGAGGCCGACGGAAAATCGCGCCGCCCCGCGGTCCCTCCAGTCCCGGGCGAAGGAATCGTTCAGAACGACGACAACCATCATTATCAAAAAGACGATGGGGAACAGGAATTCCGCATCGAATTTGGAAATGCGTTGGATGCCGCCCAATCCGGGAACCATCCGCACGAGTTCGAGCAGACCCGGCACCGTCGGCAAATTGTTGATCATGCCGATAACGACCAGGATCAGACCCAACCCCAGCGCCAAGCGCTGGGCCCAATCCTGCGTCTCGGGATTCCGGTCCGGCATGTCGGAGGGCGATGGCTAAGGCGGCGCCAGGCGGGCGTCCGCCGCCTTAGCCGGTCTCCCGTGTTACTTGGCGCAGTCTGGAACCTTGTAGCCTGCTTTTTCCAAGGCGGTAACGGCGCCCGGATGGTATTTTAGGCCGACCGGCCCGCACATGCTCACGTTGGTGTTGATGCCGGCATGGCCCATGGCTTTGGCGAATGGGGCCTTTTTGTAGAAATCCGGCAAAGATCCCATGAACGCGGTAACTAGTTTCTCGGCCAGATCGTTGGACATGCGCTTGTGCACCACGTCACCGCCGGTGATCGAAATGGAGCGATATTTTCCATCCTCGGAGATTAATTTCACATTGTCGCCGTAGCCGGTGGCTGCTTTATCCAGGATAATCGGCGCATGGCCCGGGCTACGGGAAAAGCCTTGAAATTTCTTGGATTCGAACACCGCTTTAGGCACGGAGATCAGATTCATCTTGCCGGCGGATCCAACTACGGTCATCCAGTTGGAGGGAAAGGAACCCGGACGTAACGAAGCGTCGACCGAGCCGTCCAGCATCACAGAAGGGGCCTGGGGCCAGGGGACCTGCCGGCCGGTATATTCCTTGCCGTCGGTCATGCCGGTGACAAGGCGGATAATATTGCGGGCGTCATTCAGCGCGCCGCCTCGGGGCGGGCCATTGTGGACTTTTTTGCCTTTCAGGTCCTGAAAGCTGTCAATACCGGAACTCTGGTAGGCAACCAGGTGGTAACTGCCCAGGAAGTAGGGGAAGAGCAAACGCAGGTTGCCGGCCAGTTCAGCACCCTTGTCCTTGCCCAGTCCGCCATACATGGCCAACCCCTTCTTCATCAAAAGGACCAGGATCATCGGTGCGACGGTAATGTCGGTATTGCCCGACCCCACCTTTTGCACGGAGTTGGAGAGTGTCTGACCTGCGTTGATCTGAAGATTGGCGATGTTGCTCGCACTGGCCACGGCGGCCAGGTGGGACGTTGTCAGATGCGGAGCGTCACCGGGCGAGCCCGTATCCGCGGTCAGTTTGACTTGAGACAGGGCCGGTGTGGCCATCAATGATGCGGCTATTGCAAAGGAAAACACTTTGGAATTGAGCATGAATCGCCTCCCGTTGTATTGCTTGGCTTCTACTGGATCAAAATTTATTGTTGCATATGCTACAATATTGACCGTACAAGTGCAATAGGCTGCCTGCATCCGTCTCAAGTATTTGCAAAACCGAAATTTCGAGGCCTGAACACGATGACATCCACGTTGGTACCCGAGATGGAAATCGACGACATCCTGAATGTCAGAATTGTTCGGCTTGCCGCAAAGCTATCCCTTGCCTTCCAGCGGGAGGCCCTCGTCCCCGCGGGTCTGACGTTACAGGAATGGCGTCTGATATTTGGTTTGGCGCAGTTTGGGGACTCCCATCTCCGTGGAATTTCCCGCTTGATTCAGCTGCATGCGGCACATACCAGCCGCGTCGCTCAGCAGCTTGAAGCAAAAAATTTCCTGCGGAGGTCATCCGACCCCAATGACAGCCGCAAGATTCTGCTGTCTCTCACCGAGGAAGGGCGAGACATGTTCTTCGATGTTTGGCCCAAAGCCTATGATTTCAGCATGCGTCAGAAAGAGGCTTTGGGAGCGGAGAAGTTCGCCATGCTGAAGGGTATCCTCGACGATCTTAAAGGCTACGCCGATGAGTCGTTGGAGGTGGAGTATTAGGCAGTTAAGCCTTACCCCACTATCACGGTTTCGATTTTCAAGGCTGATCCACCGCCCTCTGGGTAGGCTTTGCAGCTGTCCGCTGTGGGCCGGATAGTTGCACCTGAGCCGATACCGGCGCTCTAGGTTAGGCGACTAGACGACCTCGACGGCCTGCATCATGCCCAAATCCTCGTGGCGCAGTATGTGGCAATGAATGACGAACTTCCCTCTGAATTTCTTGAAGTTTGTCCTGAAGATGACCGAGCCGGGTTCGCGGCCCCGCCGAACCGGCAGGGCGATCGTGTCCTGCCAACGGCGCAGCGGGGAGTCGATTGCCAGTTCCACTCCGTCGATATGGGTCACGAAAAACGGATTCACGTGGATGTGGTAGGGATGTACGCCGTTCGAGTTGTTTCGGACCGTCCATTCCTCCGACTCGCCTAGCTTCATGGTTTGCCGAACTTGGCCCGAATAAGCCTCTCCGTCGATCCGAAAACCCGGTCCAAACGTTATGGTTCTCGTTTTCAGTTCGTGACTATCGAAACTCGGTAGTCCCGGTCCGGGGCCCGGCAGGGTGTCTTCCTCGGACCATTCATGGTCAACCGGGCGGCCCGCGATGCGGACTGCAAGCTGGACCGGCTCGGTATTCGTCAATACGCCGTCCAAGTGGAGAAAATGGGCTAGGGAGCGCAGCGCCGAAACCATCGTCAGTCCGGTTGCCGCATCGGGGGGAACGCGCACCATGAGGTCCATGCGATTACCCGGTGACAGGGCCGCCGGGTTCAGCCAAGGCTGTTCGCGTCCGGTGGACAGGACTCTATGGCGTTTCGACAGGGTAATTCCGTCAAAGGCAATCTGGTGGAGTTCGAGGCTGGGGTTGCTTGAGGAAACGTGAACGAACGAATCCGCCGTCGTTGCCGCATTTATGATGCGCCATCTCTGAACTTCCCCCGGCCTCATGGTAATTGTCGGATCGGGTTCTCCGCCGCCCGCGGGATCCACCCTGACCAATCCGCGATTGGTGATCATGAAAATCTGCTCGACCGCATTTTCGATATAGCTCGGCATGGCGCCTGGGCGGTCTTTGACGACCAGGGGACCAAACAACCCGCCACCGACCTGCTGATTTGTCGAACCGTGTTTATGTGCGTGGTACCAAAACGTTCCGGTGGGATGGTCCGCCGGAATTTCGAAACGATACCTTGTTTCGTATCGGCGAAAATTCGGCGAGTCACAGTTCAGCCTCTGTTCTCTCGGGACCACCTCAAGGAACATATCGTCGGCATCATACCGGCCGCTGGAATCGGTCGTTGGAGAGACATGCAGACCATGGGTATGGAGGTTCGTCGTATTCAGGCCGTGAAAGTTGTTGTGATCGGAAACACAATCGTCGTCGAGAGCAGGAAGACTGTTCGTGAGGTGCACATCCAGCACCTCTCCCGGATTGGTATAGATAGTCGGTCCCGGAGATTTTCCGTTGTAGGTATAGCGGCGCCCGGCCCGGCCCACGTCCAAATGAACACCGGCGAAGCCGGATTTCTTGCTTTTTGCATTTGCCGACGCAACCAAACCATTCGCGCCAAGTGAGCTGGACGCCACGGCGGCACCGAGCGTCGCGCCCGACCATCCCAGTAATTTTCGGCGGCTTATCTTCCGGCCGCTTCCTTCGCGCGCCACGTTGTCAATTCCCGACTTTTCCGCGTGACATACCTGAACCGTTTCCGCTCAAACGACGCCAATTCGAAATTCCGTCGCCTGCCCGATGACCCGGAATGATGTGCATCTCTCCCCGGGGATCGAAGCATTCATCGACCAGGTGAGAGTTTCGGGCCGCCAAATCGGCCGGGCTTCGAAGTCCGGCGTATGGCCGAACACCGAGCGATTGCCGCCTCCACCTTGATATATCTCCGAGGTTGAATCCAAGTTCAGATGCCCGGATCGTCGGTGAGCGGGTTGGGTTTCGCCAGCACGCGAAGATCCGGCACTTTTGTCAGGCTGATTTTGGCGCCGTCCACGATCACGCCGTAGGGTGCCAGCGTGTTGAACGCCCTCGATAGATTTTCCGGGGTCATACCAAGCAGGGCGGCAAGCGTCTTCTTGTCGATTGCGAGATTGACGATGCCGGTCGTTCCCTGCTGTTCATATTCATGGAGCAGATAGTTGGCGAGCCGCTCCACCGAGGTGCGCAGCTTTTGGTTCTTCAGCGATTTCACCATGTCGCGATAGCGGATCGACAGTTCCTGAACGATTGACCGCGCGAACTCGGCGTCGCGTTCGAAGACCGCGCGGGCATTTTCCGAGGGGATCATGAGAATTCGCGACGGGGCCAGTGTCCGTGCCGACATGAGATGGGGCGCATCACGGAGCACGGCGGCGAGAATGAACGTGGCCACCGGTTGAATGATGGCCAGTGTCGTTTCGCGGCCGTTGTCATGGGCAAACAATTCAACGCTGCCTTCGACCACCACATGGAGAAAGTCGGCGGCGTCGCCCTCGGCGATGAGTTCAACCTGTGGCGGGAACCGCTGCAGGTACGCCGCCTGCATGATTTCCTCAAAGTTGTCCTCGGCCATCCCGGCGAACAGCTCAAGCTCCCGAATCACCGGCAAATCATCTGGTCGCAACCTGTGCCTCCCCTACGCGGCAAGCGGCTTCTTGACAATTATCAAACAGCTTTTCAGAAAACCGAACCGGTCACAACAGCTCGATCAATCGGCAACTAAACAATTGATTCGACGACACTTATTTTATCGTCGGCAGCCCTGATCCTTGACCGCCGTCAAGTTCATCTCGTCCCGCCTCGTTCAATGTCGACCCGTTCAGTCCGCTGATGGCGTCAAAGAGGGGCAAGGCGATGAATGAACTGGATGGGGTGAGCGGCTCGGCACAGAACCGTATTCTCGGGATGAGCACACTGGCTTTCACCGTGTGCTTCGCGGTGTGGACGATCTTTTCCATCATCGGCGTGAAGATCAAACAGGACCTTGGGCTGTCCGATACGGAATTCGGTTTGCTTGTCGGCACGCCGATCCTGACCGGCTCCCTCAGCCGGATTTTCCTGGGCATCTGGACCGATCAATATGGCGGCCGGATCGTTTATTTCCTCACGATGGTGTCCGCGGCCGCGGCCACCTTCCTGCTGTCCTTCGCGACGACCTACGAACTCATGCTCGTGGCCGCCCTGGGCGTAGGACTGGCCGGCGGCTCGTTTGCCGTCGGTATTGCCTACGTTTCCAAATGGTACCCGCCCGACAGGCAGGGAACCGCCCTCGGCATTTTCGGCGCCGGCAACGTCGGTGCGGCGGTCACCAAGTTTACCGCGCCCTTCGTCCTGGTGGCGTTCGGGTGGGAGATGGTCGCCCAGGTATGGGCCGCCGCCCTGGTGGTCATGGCGGTCGTGTTCTGGTTCACCACCAACGATGACCCGGAGCTCGCGTCGCGGAAGCAAACAGGGGAAAAGGCCCGAAGCGCTTTTCTGCAGCTCGATCCGCTGAAGTATCAGCAGGTCTGGCGCTTCGCGATCTACTACTTCTTCGTCTTCGGGGCCTTCGTCGCGCTGGCCCTCTGGCTGCCGCGCTATCTGGTTGGCGTCTACGGACTGGACATCAAGACGGCCGGTATCCTGGCGGCGTTCTATTCGGTGCCGGCGAGTATCTTCCGGGCCTACGGCGGTCACCTTTCCGACAAATACGGCGCCCGGACAATCATGTACTGGACATTCGGCGTCTCGGCGGTGTGCTGCTTCCTGCTGTCCTATCCGGACACCGACTATGTCGTGCGAGGGATCGAGGGTCCCATTGGCTTCACCATCAATATGAACCTGGTCCCGTTCGTCGTGCTGGTCTTTGTCCTTGGGTTCTTCATGAGCCTCGGCAAGGCGGCGGTCTATAAGCATATCCCGGTCTACTATCCCGACCATGTCGGATCGGTAGGCGGCCTTGTCGGCATGATCGGCGGCCTCGGCGGTTTCGTGCTGCCCATCGCCTTCGGCCTGATGAATGACCTTACCGGCGTCTGGACCAGCTGCTTCATGCTGCTGTTCATTTTGGTCGCCACCGCGTTCGTCTGGATGCACGGCGCCATCCTGCACATGGAGAAGAAGGCCACGGTGGCGCAGCGCGCCGGCCTGCCGCAACTTCCCGAGCTCGCTCACGTCCACCGGCCGGAGCACGAGGGCGCGCTGGGGCCACGGGGCGCCGAGCCGGGAGATCCGCCTTCCGGCCTGACCAACCGGCCCACCCCGGCGCAGTAATCCGGACGGCACCCGCAAACGCATGGAGGAGCGGACGAGATGAGCACAGCAGACCAGACCGGGGGACGGCAGGGACATACGTTGACCGATTGGCGGCCCGACGATCCGGAATTCTGGAAATTCTCCGGCCGTAGGATCGCGTCCAAGAATCTCTGGATATCCATCCCGTGCCTGCTCCTGGCCTTTTCGGTGTGGCTGGTGTGGAGCGTGGTGGTCGCCAAGCTGCCGTCCATCGGTTTTGCGTACAACACCAACCAGCTGTTCTGGCTCGCCGCGCTGCCGGGTCTATCCGGTGCGACGCTCCGCATTTTCTATTCCTTCATGGTGCCGATATTCGGCGGCCGGCTGTGGACGGCGCTGTCCACGGCCTCCCTCCTGATCCCGGCGGTGGGCATCGGCTTTGCCGTGCAGAACCCGGACACGCCCTATGTGCTGTTCCTGGCGCTCGCCTTGCTGTGCGGATTGGGCGGCGGCAATTTCGCCTCGTCAATGGCCAATATCAGCTTCTTCTATCCCAAGTCGGAAAAGGGCCATGCGTTGGCGATGAACGCCGGGCTCGGCAATGCCGGCGTGAGCGTCATGCAATTCGCCGTGCCGCTGGCCATCACCGCCGGCGTGTTTGGCGCCATGGGCGGCGAACCGCAGACCGCTACGGACGGAACCAAGCTGTGGCTGCAGAATGCCGGCTTCGTTTGGGTGCCGTTCCTTTTGATCACGTCCATCGCCGCCTGGTTTGGAATGGACAACATCGAAAGCGCCCGAGCCTCATTCAAGGAGCAGTCGATCATCTTCAAACGGAAGCACAACTGGATCATGTGCGTTCTGTACACCGGGACCTTCGGTTCGTTCATCGGCTATTCGGCGGGATTTCCGCTTCTCGCGAAGACCCAATTTCCCGAGGTCAACTCATTACAGTTCGTGTTCCTGGGACCGCTGATCGGCGCGCTCAGCCGGGCCGCCACCGGATGGGTGTCGGACAAGTATGGCGGCGGACGGGTTACCTTCTGGACGTTTTTGGTGATGATTTTGGCCGTTGGCGGGGTGTTGTTCTTCCTCGGCATCAAGGAGACGCCGGGTGCCTTCTGGGGCTTTTTCGCCATGTTCATGGTGCTGTTCTTCGCCACCGGCGTCGGCAACGCCTCCACCTTCCAGATGATCCCGATGATCATGGGCCAGGAGGTCGGCCGGCTGATGCCCGATAAGCAGGGAACCGAGTTCCAGCGGCAGGCCGACCGGGAGTCGGCGGCGATCATCGCCTTCACCTCGGCTATCGCAGCCTATGGCGCGTTCTTCATTCCCAAGGCGTATGGCACGTCCATCACGCTCTCCGGCGGCCCCGAGCTCGCGCTCTGGGTATTCATGACCTTCTACGCCGTCTGTGTGGTCATCACCTGGTTCTATTACACAAGGCGCAACGCGCCGGTTCCGTGCTGAGCGGAAGGAGGAGAAAAACCATGAGCCATCTTCTGGACCGACTGAATTTCTTCAAACCGGCCAACGTCGGCAAGTTCGCCGATGGTCACGGGGTGACCCGGCGCGAAAACCGGGATTGGGAGGACGGATACCGAAGCCGTTGGCAGCACGACAAGATCGTCCGTTCCACCCACGGCGCCAACTGCACGGGCTCGTGTTCCTGGAAGATCTATGTGAAGGGCGGCATCGTTACCTGGGAAACCCAGCAGACCGATTATCCCCGCACTCGCCCGGACTTGCCCAACCACGAGCCTCGCGGCTGTTCCCGGGGGGCCAGCTACTCCTGGTACCTCTATTCCGGCAACCGGGTGAAATACCCGCTTGTCCGCTCCCGGCTGATCAAGCTGTGGCGCGAAGCCCGCGCGGTCCAAACCCCCGTGGCCGCGTGGGCATCCATTGTCGAGAACCCCGAGAAGCGTGCCGCCTATACGAAAAAGCGCGGCCTCGGCGGGTTCGTCCGCTCGTCGTGGGATGAGGTGAACGAGATCATTGCCGCGGCAAATGCCTATACGGCGAAAACCTACGGACCCGACCGGGTGATCGGTTTCTCGCCGATCCCGGCCATGTCCATGGTTTCCTACGCCGCGGGGTCGCGGTACCTGTCTCTCATGGGCGGCGTCTGCATGTCGTTTTACGACTGGTACTGCGATTTGCCGCCGGCCTCGCCGCAGACCTGGGGTGAGCAGACGGACGTTCCCGAAAGCGCGGACTGGTACAATTCCGGGTTCCTCATGCTATGGGGGTCCAACGTCCCGCAGACCCGAACCCCAGACGCCCACTTCTATACCGAGGCGCGATACAACGGCACCCAATCGGTGGTCGTCAGCCCGGATTACTCGGAGGCGTCCAAGTTCGCCGATTTGTGGCTGCATCCCAAGCAAGGCACCGATTCGGCCCTCGCCATGGCCATGGGACACGTCATCTTGCGCGAGTTCCATCTCGACCGCCAGGTGCCGTACTTCGAGGACTACGCCCGTCAGTACACCGACATGCCCATGCTGGTGCGGCTGGTTGAAAAGGACGGTCACTACGTGCCCGACCGGATGCTCCGGGCATCCGACTTCGCCGACGGCTTGGGCGAGACGACCAACGCCGAATGGAAGACCGTCGGCATCGACGCAAAAAGCGGGGAGCCCGTGGCGCCCCGAGGCTCGGTCGGCTTCCGTTGGGATGAGCCGGGCAAGTGGAACTTGGAGGAAAAGGACGCCGCCGGTCGGAATACCCGACTGAGCCTGACCTTCATCATGGAAGAGGACCACGATGGTGTGGTCGAGGTTGGTTTCCCCTATTTCGGCAATCGCGAACACGACGTGTTCAAGGGTACCGACCATCCTGACGTGCTCTATCGCCGGCTGCCGGCAAAAGAGGTCGCGCTCAAGGACGGCAAGGCGCTGGCCGCAACCGTGTTCGACCTGTTTGTCGCCAACTACGGTCTCGACCGGGGCCTCGAGGGCCAACATGTCGCCACCGGCTACGAGGACGATGTTCCCTACACGCCGGCCTGGGCGGAAGCGATCACCGGCGTTCCGGCGGCGCAGATCATCTCGGTCGCCCGCGCCTTTGCCGACAATGCCGAGAAGACCAACGGCAAGTCCATGGTCATCCTCGGGGCAGGTCTCAACCACTGGTATCACATGGACATGAACTACCGGGGCATCATCAATCTCTTGGTGATGTGCGGGTGCGTCGGCCAATCGGGGGGCGGCTGGTCCCATTATGTGGGGCAGGAAAAGCTCCGGCCCCAGACCGGCTGGTTGCCGTTGGCCTTCGCCCTCGATTGGGGGCGACCGCCCCGGCATATGAACTCCACGTCCTTCTGGTACGCGCACACGGACCAGTGGCGCTACGAGACTTTGGGGGTCGACGAAATCATCTCCCCGACGGCCCCCGAGGGACCGTGGGACGGGGCGCTGATCGACTACAACGTCCGCGCCGAGCGCATGGGCTGGCTGCCGTCGGCGCCCCAGCTCAAGGGCAATTCGCTCAACATCGCCGACGAGGCCGCCGAGGCCGGCAAGGAGCCCAAGGAGTACGTGGTCGATGCGCTGCGTTCGGGCGAATTGCAGATGTCCTGCGAGGACCCGGACGATCCCGCCAACTGGCCCCGCAATCTCTTCGTCTGGCGATCCAACCTGTTGGGGTCATCGGGCAAGGGGCACGAATATTTCCTCAAGCATCTGCTCGGAACCTCCCACGGGGTGATGAACAAGGATCTCGGCGAACAGGGAGGCGCCAAACCCAACGACGTGACCTGGCACGACGAAGCGCCGGAAGGAAAACTGGATCTTCTCGTGACCCTCGACTTCCGGATGTCCACCACCTGCGTCTATTCGGACATCGTTTTGCCGACGGCCACTTGGTACGAGAAAAACGACCTCAACACCTCCGACATGCATCCGTTTATCCATCCGCTGACGGGCGCGGTGGATCCGGTTTGGGAATGCCGTTCGGATTGGGACATCTACAAGGGGATCGCCGAGAAATTCTCCGAGGTGGCGCCCGAGGTCCTGGGGGTCGAGAAGGACGTGGTCATGGTGCCGATCCAGCACGACACGCCGGCGGAGATCGCTCAGGCCCTCGACGTGAAGGAATGGAAGAAGGGGGAGGTCGATCCCATCCCCGGCAAGACCATGCCCCAAATCGCCGTGATCGAGCGGGACTATCCGAACCTCTACAAGCGGTTTACGGCGCTGGGACCCCTGATGACCGAACTCGGCAACGGCGGCAAGGGGATCAACTGGAACACCGCCCGCGAGGTGGAGAACCTGGCAGGCCTCAATGGGGTTGTGACCGAGGAAGGTCCGACCAAGGGCATGCCCCGGATCGAAAGCGACATCGACGCCACCGAGGTGATCCTCATGTTGGCGCCCGAAACCAACGGCGAGGTTGCCGTGAAGGCGTGGGAGGCATTGTCCAAGAATACCGGACGCGACCACTCCCATCTCGCCGCTCCCAAGGAGGATGAGAAGATCCGGTTCCGGGATGTGGTAGCGCAGCCCCGAAAGATCATCTCGTCGCCCACCTGGTCGGGCCTGGAATCGGAGAAGGTCTGTTACAACGCGGGCTACACCAACGTCCATGAGCTGATTCCGTGGCGGACCCTCTCCGGACGGCAACAGCTCTATCAGGATCATTTGTGGATGCGGGCGTTCGGCGAAGCGCTTTGCGTCTACCGTCCGCCGGTCGATCTCAAGACGGTCAAGCCGATCATCGACGAGAAACCGAACGGCAACGACCAGGTGGTCTTGAACTTCATCACCCCGCACCAGAAATGGGGCATCCACTCGACCTATACCGACAATCTGCTGATGCTGACCCTCAATCGGGGCGGGCCGGTGGTCTGGATTTCCGAGGTCGACGCCCGGAAGGCGGGGATCGAGGACAACGACTGGGTCGAGGCCTATAACATCAACGGCGCGTTGACGGCGCGGGCGGTGGTCTCCCAGCGGATGCGGGAGGGCACCATCTTCATGTACCACGCCCAGGAGAAGATCATTAATACCCCGGGCGCGGAGACGACGGGCAACCGGGGCGGCATCCACAATTCGGTGACCCGCGCCATCGTCAAGCCCACCCATATGATCGGCGGATACGCCCAACAGTCCTACGGCTTCAATTACTACGGAACCGTCGGGTCCAACCGGGACGAGTTCGTCATTGTCCGCAAAATGGAAAACGTTGATTGGCTCGAGCGCCCGGCGCCCGATGCCGAGGAGATCGTCTGATGAAAATCCGCGCACAAATCGGAATGGTGCTCAATCTCGACAAGTGCATCGGCTGCCACACCTGTTCGGTGACCTGCAAGAACGTGTGGACCAATCGCGAAGGCATGGAATACGCCTGGTTCAACAATGTCGAGACCAAGCCCGGCGTCGGTTATCCCAGGGAATGGGAGAACCAGGACAAGTGGAACGGCGGATGGAAGCGCACCGGCAGCGGCAAGCTCCACCCCAAGATGGGCAATAAATGGCAGATCCTCGCCAAGATTTTCGGCAATCCGGACCTGCCCGAGATCGACGACTATTACGAACCGTTCGACTTCGATTACGAGCATCTGCAAACCGCCCCCGAGCTGGAAGCGACTCCGACGGCCCGGCCGCGTTCGGCGATCACCGGCGAACGGATGGAGAAGATCGAATGGGGACCCAACTGGGAGGAGATTCTCGGCGGCGAGTTTTCCAAACGGTCCGCGGACAAGAACTTCGACGACATCGAAAAATCAATCTACGGCGAATTCGAGAACACCTTCATGATGTATCTGCCGCGGCTGTGCGAGCATTGCCTCAATCCGACCTGTGTCGCGGCGTGTCCCTCGGGCGCCATCTACAAGCGCGAAGAAGACGGGGTCGTGCTCATCGATCAGGAAAAGTGCCGGGGCTGGCGGATGTGCGTGTCGGGCTGCCCCTACAAGAAGATTTATTACAACTGGTCGACCGGTAAATCCGAGAAGTGCACCTTCTGCTATCCGCGCATCGAGGCCGGCGAGCCGACGGTGTGTTCCGAAACCTGCGTCGGCCGCATCCGTTACCTGGGCGTGGTGCTCTATGACGCCGACGGCATCGAAAAGGCGGCGGCGACGGAAAGCACGGCCGACCTCTACGAAGCGCAGTTGGATGTCTTTCTCGACCCCGACGATCCCCACGTGCGGTCTCAGGCGCGCAAAGACGGCGTACCCGAGGCCTGGCTGACGGCGGCGCAGGCCTCGCCGGTCTACAAGATGGCCATGGAATGGAAGGTGGCCTTTCCGCTGCATCCGGAATACCGGACGCTGCCCATGGTTTGGTACGTGCCGCCCCTGTCGCCCATCCAGTCGGCAGCCAATTCCGGCCTGGTGGATTTCGAGAACGAGATTCCCGACGTGCGCTCGTTGCGCATTCCGGTGAAATATCTCGCCAACCTGCTGACCGCCGGCGAGGAGGAGCCGGTCGTCCTTGCCCTGGAACGTATGCTGACCATGCGGGCCTATATGCGGACCAAGAAAATCAGAGGCGAGCCGGATACCTCGATGGCGGCGCGGGTCCACATGACCCCTCAGCAGATCGAAGACATGTACCACATAATGGCCATCGCGAATTACGAGGACCGCTTCGTCATTCCGACTTCGCACCGCGAGGTCACCGAGGATGCGTACGATCTGCGCGGCGGCTGCGGGTTCAGTTTCGGCAACGGCTGCTCCGGCGGCACCAGCACCGCGAATCTGTTCGGCAACACGGGCAAGCGGCATCTGACCCCGATCGATGCCCTGGAAAAGGAGCGCGGATAATGAGCCGGATCTACAAAGTGCTGTCGGCGCTTCTCAGCTATCCGACCGCGGAAATCGTGGACGCCGCGCCGGCCATGCGGGTTGCCGTGAGGGATGCCGCCGAACTGCCGTCTCACGGCCGTACGGCGCTGTTGCTCTTCATCGACGAATTGGCCGCCGGCGATCTGATCGACATGCAGGAACGCTACGTGATGCTGTTCGACCGCACCCGGTCCCTGTCCTTGCACCTGTTCGAGCACGTTTGGGGCGAAAGCCGGGACCGCGGGCAGGCGATGGTCGATCTGGGCCTGCTGTACGAGCGGCATGGCCTTGAGCTGTCGGCCAGGGAGCTCCCCGACTATCTGCCCCTGTTCCTCGAATTCCTATCGACCCTGCGGGCGGACGAGGCGCGCGCGTTGTTGGCCGAACCGGTGGACGTTCTCGCCACCCTCCATCAGCGCCATCGAAAGCGCGGCACCGTCTATGCGCCCGTGTTCGGGGTGCTGGAGGCGCTTGCCGCGACGGAGCCCAACGAATTGGTGGTCGCGGAACTGATGTCGCAGCCCGAGGACGACCCCGATGACCTCGAGGCGCTCGACGAAATTTGGGAGGAGGAAGCCGTCCAGTTCGGTCCCGATTCGGCCGGGCAGGGCATCGAGAGCCGCGGTCCGGCGTGCGGCGGGAACCTTCCGGGCGGCAACCCGGTCAACTGAGGAGACGGCGAATGGAGAATTTCCTAAACACACTCGCTTTCGGGATCTATCCCTATATCGCTCTCGCGGTGTTCATCCTGGGCTCCATCATTCGTTACGACCGTGAGCCCTACACCTGGCGGTCCGGATCGAGCCAGCTTCTTCGCCGCCGCCAACTGATTTGGGGATCGGTGCTCTTCCACCTTGGTGTCCTGGTGGTTTTCTTCGGTCACCTCATCGGCCTCCTGACCCCGATCGAGGTCTTTGACGCGCTTGGCGTATCCCACGGCGCCAAGCAAATACTGGCGATCGTCCTGGGCGGTATTGCCGGGCTCGCGGCGTTGATCGGCGCAACCATGCTCATCCACCGGCGCCTGTTCGATGCCCGGATCCGCACCACCTCGACGTTCGGCGATCATGCGGTGATCATCCTGCTATGGGTGCAGTTGGCGCTCGGCCTGGCGACCATCCCGCTTTCCATGGGCCACCTGGACGGCAGTGAGATGCTCAAGTTCATGGCTTGGGCGCAGGGCATCTTCACCTTCAACGCGGGGGCGGCCGATCTGGTTGCCGGGGCGCATCCCATCTTCAAGCTTCATCTGCTGCTCGGATTGACCATCTTCCTAATCTTCCCGTTTACCCGGCTGGTGCACATGTTCAGCGCGCCGGTGCGCTACATCTGGCGGCCCGGGTATCAGATTGTCCGAACGCGCTCCGCCGCGCGGTAGCGATCGGCTCTACACTATTGAAATAGATCGGATTTACATGTTTTGACAAAACCGCGCCGTGGTTCCGTCAAAACATGACCCGATCTAGGGGCGGCCGGCTTCACTTTCCCGGGCGGTTCTGTGATCCTGAGCTCTAGCGGTCGCCGACCTGGCTTGGCCTGTCCGGGTCTGGCTGGGTTTGGCCGCTTGAATGGAGCCTAGTCACGGGTAGATATGGCGGATCCACGCTCAATCCTTCTGGAGCTATTTCATCGAGCCGTCGAGGTTGCCCAGCCTGCCGCCTGCGTGCCCGCCAATCTGCCCGAACCGCCAGTTGGCCGGACCTATGTCGTGGGGGCAGGGAAGGCATCCGCCGCCATGGCGCGGGCGGTGGAACGGACCTGGTCCGGCGAGATATCGGGCCTGGTCGTGACGCGGTATGGCTTCGAGGCCAACTGCGACCAAATCGAAATCGCCTGCGCATCTCACCCGGTTCCGGATCAGGCCGGACTGGCGGCAGCCGGGCGGATTATCGAAATCGCCGGACAGGCAGGGCCGGACGATCTGCTTCTGGTGCTGATATCGGGCGGCGGGTCCGCCCTGCTGACCTTGCCGGCAGACGGCCTCACGTTGGAGGACAAACAGGCCGTCAATGGGGCGCTGCTGAATTCCGGAGCACCCATCGAGGCCATGAACTGCATCCGGAAGCATCTGTCGAAGATCAAGGGCGGGAGGCTTGCCGCCGCGTCCGGCGGTGCGCCGGTTCATACC
The DNA here is from genome assembly GCA_965207535.1 of Rhodospirillales bacterium. GTDB lineage: Bacteria > Pseudomonadota > Alphaproteobacteria > Rhodospirillales > UBA2165 > JAJDXO01. Next base: position 85,475 of record CBDBMR010000004.1, read on the forward strand.
TTGGTAATTTCGGATGTGGTCGGCGATGACCTCTCGACCATCGCGTCGGGACCCACGGTGCCCGATCCCACCACCTACGCCGACGCCCGCGCCTATGTCGAGCGCTACCATATCAAACTGCCGGCGGCATCAATCAGGATTCTCGAAGACGAAGCGGACGAGACGCCCAAGCCGGGCGATCCGGTATTTGATCGTGTCCGGACGACGATTGTTGCCGCGCCCTCCGCTTCCATCGAGGCGGCCGCGGCGTCGGCGAGGGCGGCCGGATACAAAGTGATTTCCCTCGGTGACCGGATCGAGGGCGAGGCGCGTGAGGTCGGCCGGGAACACGCGCAAATGGCGCTCAAGGCGGAAGCCGGCACGATCATATTGTCGGGGGGTGAATTGACCGTAACCCTGGACAAACGGGGCCGCGGCGGCCCCAACGCCGAATACGCTCTTGCTTTGGCGGACGCGCTTGGCGGAGAGCGGCTGGTCTATGCGCTGGCGGCGGATACCGACGGCATCGACGGCAGCGAGGACAATGCCGGTGCCCTCGTCGATCCGGATACCCTGGTCCGGGCCGAGCGAATGAGCATGAACCCCGCCCAATATCTTCGGGATCACAATTCGTACGATTTTTTCGCCAGGCTCGATGATCTGGTCACGACCGGGCCCACCCAGACCAACGTCAATGATTTCCGCGCCATTCTGGTAGCTGGTTAGGAAGGGCGTCGAACCACGCCTGTACACCCGCTTCGCCGCATGCGCGCCGCGGGTTACAGTTTCAGCCGTTCCCGGGCGATACGTTCGGCTGCTTGGCGGCGTTTTTCGATAACCTCGGACATCAGCCCGGTGACCGCGTCGACGGTCTCCGCCGCCGCGGTGTCCGGGTGGCCGCCTTCGAACGGGGGCGCCGGATCGTATTCCAGAAGCAACTGGATGCGCCGCGCGGTATCCTCGCCCAACAGCCGGGAAGTTAGCACCAACCCAAAATCGATGCCTGACGTCACGCCCCCGCCGGAGATGAACTTTCCGTCCTCGACGACACGCTCGTTTACCGGCGTCGCGCCCATGAGTTCCAGCAGATGAATGGAACTCCAATGGCAGGTCGCGCGCTTGCCGACGAGCAGCCCCGCCGCCGCAAGTACCAGGGAGCCGGTGCACACCGCCGTAACGTATTGGGCGTCATCGGCCGCACCCCGGATGAAATCGAGCAGCGCCTCATCGTCCATCGCATCCAGGACGCCGGGGCCGCCGGGGACGAAGAGCACGTCCGGCCGGCCGTAATCCCCGAAGGTCGCGCTCGGCGTCAGGATCAGGCCGCCCTGCGCCTCGATGGGCTCCAACCGGTGCCACAGCAGATCGATCCGGGTGCGGGGATCGGTGTTCAGCACCTCGTAAGGGCCGGTGAGGTCGAGCTGGGTCAACTTCGGGAACAGCACCATGCCGATGCGAATGGGGGATTGTTCGTTCATCGCCGTCTACCCCAGGACCGTGCCCTTGCTCTCGCTATCCATCATGGTGGTGTCGTGAGACGCGGAGAGGGCCTTGGTGAATTCCGGATCGGCCTTTTGCTCGGGCGTCAGGCCTTCGACCGCTTGGAACAACGCCTCCATGCCGCCCGGCGAGAAGACCATCAGCATCTTCATCCCGCCCTCGGATTCGATCTGGTGGGGAAGGCCCGGCGGCACATGGACGCAGGCGCCTTGTTCGGCGGTGAAGGATTTTTCTCCGACGGTTACCTCGGCCGAACCTTCGATGATGTAAAAGGTTTGGGAGCGCGTGTCGTGTTTGTGCATGCGGGAGACGAAACCCGGCTGGCAGGTCTCTTCGATGAGCTCGAACGACCCGCCCGTATCACCGGCGCCGACCATGATGTTGAGTTGATTGGCGCCGGCGGCGATCAGGTTGCCGCCTTCCGGCTCCACCAAACGCAGTTTCTGCATGTCGTCCTCTCCCGCTGCCTGTCCTCGCGGTGCACCACTATAGCGGGGCAAACGGGCCGGAGAAACGCGCAGGCCCTTGGTACGCGCAATGTTCCCTGCCATGATCGGATGCAAGAAACGGGGGCAAGGGGGGAAAGTGTCCAGCAGTGAAACACTGACCGCCGCGCTTCGGGAGGCTCTCAGCTACTCGGCCCCGGTGCTCATTGACGTTCCGGTGGGCGAATTCGATCCCTGGCAGGCGTTTTTTCCAAGGAAGAGGGGGCGGGGGAACTAGCCTTTCTCCTGTTCCCGCTGCCTGAGCACGAAGCGCTGGACCTTGCCGGTCTGGGTCTTGGGCAGTTCGCCGATGTACTCCACGGCGCGGGGGTACTTGTAGGGCGCGATCCCATTCTTGACGAAATCCTGTAATTCGGCGGTCAGCGCCTCGCCGGTCTCGGCGTCCGGGCGGGGGACGATGAACGCCTTGACGATGTTGGTGCGGTCGGGATCCGGCGAAGCGACGACGGCGCACTCGGCGACCGCCGGGTGTTCGAGCAGCATCGCCTCCACCTCGGGGCCGGAAATGTTGTAGCCGGACGAAATGATCATGTCGTCGCCCCGCGCCACGTAGCGGAAGTAGCCTTCGCCGCTCATCTCATAGACGTCGCCGGGATAGTTCCAGCCGTCCTTCACGTAAAGTTTCTGCCGCTCGATGTCGTTGAGGTAGCGGCAGCCGGTGGGGCCCTTGACCGCGAGTTGGCCAGGCGTGCCCGGCGGCGCGTCGTTTCCGTCGTCGTCGACCACCTTGGCCCGGTAGCCGGGAATCGCGCGGCCGGTAAAGCCGGCCTGCATATCGTCAGGGGTCTCGGAGACGAAAATATGGAACATCTCGGTGGCGCCGAGGCCGTCGATCAGCCGGATACCGGTCGCGTCCTTGAAGGCTTCCCACGTCGCCTTGGGCAATGTTTCCCCCGCTGAAATTCCCTGACGCAGCGATGAAATATCGTATTTGCCCCACAGATCGGCCATCGCCCGGTAGGCGGTCGGCGCGGTGTAGATCTGGGTTACGCCGTAACGCTGGATGGTGTCCAGCACCTCATCGGGCGCCGGCGCCATGAGGAAGCGGGTCGAGGCGCCGTAGCGCATGGGAAACACCGTCAGGCCGCCGAGACCGAAAGTGAAAGCCAGCGGCGGCGTTCCGGTCACGATGTCGGTTTCCTCGATCCTGCCGATATGGCGGGGAAAGCAATCGCAGGTGGCGAGCACGTCCCGATGGAAATGCATGGTGCCTTTCGCCCCGCCGGTGGACCCGGACGTAAAGGCGATCAGGGCGACGTCGCTGGCCGAGGTGTCCACCGCCTCGAAATCGGTGGGTTTGCTCTCCATGGCGGTCTCGAGGGAATTCGCGCCGTCGCCGGCCGGGGAAAAGAACGCGAGGTGTTTCAGCTCCGGCCAGCCGGCGGCGGCTTCCTCCATCTCGTCCGACAGGCCGGCCTCGCAGAGCGCGTGGGTGACGCCTCCCCGGTCCATGGTGTAGACCAGCTCCCGGGCGCGCAGCAGCGGCATGGTGGTGACGCAGATGCCGCCGGCTTTCAGGACGGCAAACCAACAGGCGACCAGCATGGGCGTGTTGGCGCCGCGCAGCAGCACCCGGTTGCCGGGAACCAGGCCGTGATCCTCGACCAGTACCCGAGCAATCCGATTGGCGCGCCTCTGCAGTTCGGCGTAGGTCCACGTCTCCTCGGCGAGGTGCAGGACGGGATTGCCGCCTTTGCCCGCGGCGACCTGATCGTCGAGCAGAACCTTGGCGACGTTGATCCGGTCCGGGTAGGCGCTGAGTTCGGGGAGCGAATAATCGAAGTCCGGCCACAGCTCTTCAGGCGGCAGATTTTCGGCGGCGAAAGTGTCCAAATGGGCGGTCGGACCGCCGCCTGGAAGCTTGTTGTCGTTGCTCATGATGAGAAGCTTACCCCATTGGCCTGGCTTCGCAACTATCCCGGATTTCCGCTCGAATCTGACGAGCCATGCAATTTTTGCAAAGCAGAAATGACTAGCAAGCGGCTCGAATTATTGAACTTTTCGGCTATATCCCTGGTAACGGCAATGACAATCAAAAAGAAAGAGAGTCTACCATGAATGCCCTGTCAAAAGACGCTTCCATCCATGTCGATCAGCTGAGCCTGCCCGGCTTCCCGGCCCAGCGGCTGGACCCGGATTCGGCCCGGGAATACGCGCGCTACCGGCATTTGAGCAACGGCCTGCGGCTGACCATCGATGATATCAAACGGTTCGCCGCCGGCATGGCTGACGGTATCCGCTTCATCCTCGAGCGCAACGCCGAGCGCCGGAATGCCTCGGAGGTTGAGCGCTTGTCCGACCACCTACGGTCGGACATCGGGATCGCGGAGTCATCGGCGGAGGTGTTCACGCCACGGCAACCGAACCGGTTTTTTTGATGCCGTGTTCGGCCGCGCGGCCTATAATTCGGCTAAACACAAGCACCCTGGAGGGACCCATGGCACTCAGAATTAATGACGAAGCGCCGGATTTCACGGCCGAATCGACGGAAGGCACGATCAATTTCCACGACTGGATCGGATCGAACTGGGCGATCTTGTTCTCGCACCCCAAGGACTTTACGCCGATCTGCACCACCGAACTGGGCTATATGGCCGGACTGAGACCCGAATTCGAAAAGCGTGGCTGCAAGATCATCGGCATAAGCGTCGACGGTGTTGCCGAGCATGAAAAGTGGTCCGAGGACATCAAGAGTTCTCAGGGCAATGCGCTCAATTATCCCCTGGTTGGCGATCCCGAGCTCAAGGTGGTCAAAGCGTATGACATGCTGCCGGCGGATATCGGAGACACTTCGGAAGGCCGGACGGCCGCAGACAATGCCACGGCGCGCTCCGTGTTCATCATCGGGCCCGACAAGAAAATCAAGGCGACGTTCACCTATCCGATGAGTTCGGGGCGGAACTTCGATGAAATTCTGCGCTTGCTGGATTCGATTCAACTGACGGCGAGCGAACAGGTCGCGACGCCGGTCAACTGGAACCCCGGAGAAGACGTTGTGATTCTGCCGGCCATCTCCGACGAACAGGCGAAAGAGAAGTACCCGGACGGCTGGAACGCGCCGCTCCCGTATCTCCGGTACGTTCCCGATCCCGGCAAGTAGCCGGTTGACTGGCATGAACCAACGGCGGCCCTTCGGCATGGAGGGCTGCCGTTCTCTATCTCGCGCCCGTGGACCCGGCCCGTCCGCCGCCGGCTAAGTCATAAAATCGTCATCTGATTTTGCTCAATTAGCCAAAAGGCGCTAAAAGTGGGCGATTCCGTGCATAAATCGCGGAGCCGGCCGCTATCCACGGAGCCACGCGTGGCTGATCAAGACGTACAGCAGCCGACCGCGCTCGGGCCGATGCCCGACACGGTCATCCTCGATCAATTTCCCGACCCGGTTATTTTGCTCAACCGGCGACGGGAGGTGCTGTTCGCCAATACCGCTGCGGGCGACGTGCTGAGCGGGCGGTTCGCCGGGCGCGATCTGGCGATGTCGTTCCGGCACCCGGCGGTCCTTGAGATTGCCGATCGGGTGATGGAGACGGGCAGAAGCCTGACCGTGGATATTTCGGTTCCGTCCCCGGTACACCGGAACTTCCTGGTCCGCACCGTGGCCCTGGACGACGAGGCGGCGGCGGCCATGTTGATTTTCGAAGATGTCACCAGCGCCCGGGCGGCCGAGGAGATGCGGGCCGACTTCGTCGCCAATGTCAGCCACGAGTTGCGCTCACCCATCTCATCACTCGTCGGCTTCATCGAGACGTTACGGGGCCCGGCGGTCAACGACGAAGGCGCACGGGAAAAGTTTCTTGCCATGATGGCAGAGGAAGCCCAGCGCATGTCCCGGCTGATCGATGACCTGCTGTCGCTGTCCCGGGTCGAAACCATGGAGCATGTGCGCCCCGGCGATAAGCTGGATATCGGTATCGTGCTACGTTCGACGGCGGAAATGCTGACGCTGCGCGCCGAAGAAAAGAACATGATGATCAAGGTGGATTGCGCCGCGAACCTGCCGCCGGTCATCGGCGACCACGACGAGTTGGTGCAGGTTTTTCACAACCTCTTCGATAACGCCGTCAAGTACGGCCGGCGGGGGACGGTCGTGAATGTCAAGGTCATCCCGGCGGTCCCGGTCCCGGGATCACGGGAACCCGGCGTGTCCATCGCCGTTACCGACGAGGGCGGAGGGATCGCACGGGAACACCTGGCCCGCCTCACGGAACGGTTTTATCGGGCCGACAAGGGGCGCTCCCGGGAGATGGGGGGGACCGGTCTCGGACTGGCTATCGTCAAGCACATCGTCAACCGTCACCGGGGTCATTTGGCGATCCAGAGCGAAGTCGGGGAGGGCGCCACATTCACGGTGCATCTACCCACCGAACCAACCCCATAATCAGCCCAGGGTTAACCGTCGTAACCTATTGAAATATATGGGCTGTGAGCGTCATAAAAATGTAATCACAATGTCATAAAAGGTGCTCGCCCGGTTCCTAGAATCGCTGTTCGTCAGGCATGAAACGCCATCGACCGCTCGATCACAGGATCTCACTGGAGAGTGCCTATCATGATGAGGAAGTCCTTCGTACTCGCCGCCGCGACCGTGACGGTCGCCTTCGCGGGTGCAGCGGAAGCCCGGGATCAGGTCCGCATTGTCGGTTCGTCCACGGTTTTCCCGTTCTCGACGGCTGTCGCCGAAGCTTTCGGCAAGTCGGCGAACTTCAAAACCCCGGTTGTCGAGAGTACCGGTTCAGGCGGCGGTATGAAGCTGTTCTGCGCCGGTATCGGCGTCAACTATCCCGACATCACCAACGCTTCCCGCCGGATCAAGAAGTCCGAGTTCGAGAAGTGCAGGGCGGCCGGCGTCGGCATCACCGAGGTGAAGATCGGCTTTGACGGCATCGTTCTCGGAAACTCCAAGAAGGCCCGGCCCATGAGTCTGACCAAGGCTCAGATCTTCCTGGCCCTGGCCCACAAGGTTCCGCAGAACGGCAAGCTGGTCGACAACCCCTACAAGAACTGGAGCGACATCGACCGAGGCCTGCCGAACACCAAAATCGAGGTTCTCGGCCCGCCCCCGACCTCCGGTACCCGCGACGCGTTCGTGGAACTGGTCATGGAAGGCGGCTGCAAGGCCCTCCCGGCCGCCAAGGCCCTCGGCCTAACCAAGAAGAAGTGCCACGCCATTCGCGAGGACGGCGCCTTCATCGAAGCTGGCGAAAACGACAACCTGATTGTTCAGAAGCTCGAAGCCAACCCGGCCGCGCTCGGCATCTTCGGGTTCAGCTTCCTCGATCAGAACTCCGACAAGATTCAGGGTTCCCGCGTTGACGGCGTTCAACCGACCTTCGACAACATCGTCTCTGGCGAGTACGCCGTCTCCCGCTCCCTGTTCTTCTACGTCAAGCAACAGCACGTTGGCGCAATCCCAGGCATCAAGGAGTACGTGAACGAGTTCACCTCCGAGAAGGCCTGGGGTCCGGACGGATATCTGGTCGACAAGGGCCTGATCCCGCTTCCCGACGCCGACCGCAAGAAAATCATGACCAGCGCGCGTGGCCTTGCACCGCTGAGCATGTAGCGGATTTCGGGGCGGTGACAGGTAATGTGTCACCGCCCCGCACTTCACCCAGACCTGGGCGGCGACCCGGAAATTCGCACAAGAAAATTTACCGCCTGACGAAATGTGTACATTGCCGCAAGCGCCGAGGATCAGGGACTAGGACGTGAACACCTTCATTCTTCTAATCGCGATCCTCGGTTTAACGGCATGCGGTTATCAGATTGGCTGCCGCCGGGCCCTTGGCGCCGTGAACGGCGAACGCCGCCGGCTTCATTCCTTACCGGAATATCACGGCGCTTATGTCGCGCTTTGGTGCCTTGTTCCGGTCGTAATTGTCGTCTTTGCCTGGCTGATCTTTGAGACCACAATTATCAACGGCATACTTGTCACCTCGCTGCCTGCCGAGCAGCAAGCGCTCCCCAAATCTCAGCTAGGACTGCTTCTAAACGAGATCGCAAATATTGCCGCCGGCACTCGACAAGGGGCGGACATCGATCCGTACAAGATTGCCGCCGCCCGGCAATATTCCGATTTGAGTCTGGTAAGCACCGGGCTTCAGGTCGTTCTTGTGCTGATTACCGGTAGTGTCGGATTGGCGCTGGCAAAGCGTCAAATTTCCGTCCGATTCCGCAGTCGGCACAGTGTCGAGCGAATGATCATGATTGTGCTGGTCATCTGCTCAACCATCGCGATTTTGACGACCATCGGGATCGTCCTGTCCCTGCTGTTCGAAGCCATGCGCTTCTTTTCCAAGGTCTCGGCCCTGGAGTTCCTGTTTGGTCTTCACTGGAGCCCCCAGACCGCATTGCGGGCGGACCAGGTCGGCTCGACCGGCGCCTTTGGCGCGGTGCCGATATTTGCCGGCACGCTGTTGATTACGATGATCTCCATGCTCGTCGCCGTGCCGATCGGTCTGATGTCGGCGATCTATATGGCGGAGTATGCGACGCCCAGGGTTCGGGGCATCGTGAAGCCCTTGCTCGAGATACTCGCCGGGGTTCCAACGGTCGTATACGGATTTTTCGCGGCACTCACCGTCGGTCCCTTTATTCGCGACTTCGGCGATAGCGTCGGACTCTCCGTCGCATCCGAGAGCGCGCTGGCGGCCGGGCTGGTCATGGGGATCATGATCATACCCTTCGTCTCGTCGCTGTCGGACGACATCATAAATGCCGTGCCGCAATCGCTGCGAGACGGTGCTTATGCCGTCGGCGCAACCAAATCGGAGACCGTCAAACAGGTCGTCATTCCGGCTGCGTTGCCGGGAATCGTCGGCAGCATCCTCCTGGCCGTCAGTCGGGCGATTGGTGAGACGATGATCGTGGTCATGGCGGCCGGCCTGTCGGCCAACCTCACGGCAAATCCGTTGGAAGCCGTAACCACCGTTACCGTGCAGATCGTTACCCTGCTCGTTGGCGACCAGGAGTTTGACAGCGCCAAGACATTGGCGGCATTCGCCCTCGGTCTGGTGCTTTTTGTCGTCACCCTCATCCTCAACGTGATCGCGCTGACAGTGGTGCGCAAATACCGGGAAAAATATGACTGATCAGGTTGTCGATATCCGGGCGCTGAAACCCGATCTTTCCCCGGAGCGCATAAGTCGCCGCTACGCCGCGGAGCGCAGGTTTCGCCTGTATGGCCTGGTTGCCATTGCGGTGGCGATATTCATGCTCGCATTGCTGATGGTCGTGATTATCTCGAAGGGTTACTCGGCGTTTGTTCAAACGCACATATTGGTCGAGGTGACGTTTGACCGCGACGTGATTGATCCGGACAACACCAATGACCCGGAGGTTATCTCGCAGGCCAATTTCCGAGGTATTGCAAGAGGCGCAATTCGGAAGATGTTCCCCGACGTGACCAGCCGCCGGGACCGGCGGCAGCTCTACCGCATATTCAGTTCCGAGATTGATTTCCAGTTGATGCGGATGGCGCGGAACGATCCATCGGTGATCGGCACGACCAGGCAGGTCTGGCTGAAGGCGGGAGCCGATATCGACATGCTCACCAAGGGGTTCATCGACCGCGATGTGCCGGAATCCAATCGCCGGGTAAACGACAAGAGTCTGGGTTGGTATGACCGACTGGACGAACAGCAGCTCGTATCACGGCGATTCAACACGACCTTCTTCACGACCGCCGACAGCCGCGAGCCCGAGCAGGCAGGTATATTGGGGGCGCTCGTCGGATCATTTCTGACCCTCGCGGTTACCCTTGTCCTGGTGTTTCCCGTCGGGGTGTCGGCTGCGGTCTATCTCGAGGAATTCGCACCGAAGAACAAATGGACCGACATTATCGAGGTCAATATCAACAATCTCGCGGCCGTCCCCTCCATTGTCTTCGGATTGTTGGGCCTTGCCGTGTTCTTGAACTTCTTCGAGCTGCCCCGCTCGGCGCCGCTCGTCGGCGGCATCGTGCTGGCCCTGATGACCCTGCCGACGATCATCATCGCCAGCCGTTCGGCCATCATGGCCGTTCCGCCTTCGATTAGAGAAGCCGCACTGGGTGTCGGGGCCAGCCACATGCAGACGGTTGCGCATCACGTGCTTCCCTTGGCACTGCCGGGCATGTTGACCGGAACGATCATCGGCTTGGCGCGCGCGTTGGGAGAAACGGCACCCTTGCTGATGATCGGAATGGTCGCCTTCATTGTTGATATACCGGGAAGCATCACAGACGCGTCCACCGTTCTCCCCGTACAGGTTTTTCTTTGGGCCGATGCGCCGGAGAGAGCGTTTGTCGAGCGCACATCTGCGGCAACGCTTGTACTGCTCGTGTTTCTCGTCGCTATGAATCTCGCAGCGATTTTACTAAGAAAGAAATTCGAAAGGCGTTGGTAGAATGGAAAACGTGGCGATGGCTCTGGCCTCACCAGCGATTAATGATCCAGCGATCACCAAGGAAACGAAGGTGTCGGCCAAGGATGTTGGCGTCTATTATGGAGAAGCGAATGCGCTCCGCGACGTGAATATCGATTTCAAGGTTAATCAGGTCACCTCGCTGATTGGTCCGTCCGGTTGCGGAAAATCAACCTTTATTCGATGCCTCAACCGGATGAATGACACCATCGATTCATGCAGGGTTGTTGGTTCCATCATCATGGATGGCCGTGATATCTACTCAAAAGATGTCGATCCGGTGGAACTGCGGGCACGTGTGGGCATGGTATTCCAGAAACCAAATCCGTTTCCAAAGTCCATTTTTGACAATATCGCCTATGGACCCCGCATTCATGGCATGGCCTCCCGCGGAGGCGAACTCGACGCTATTGTCGAAGGCAGCCTCCGGTCGGCGGGTCTTTGGGAAGAGGTAAAGGACCGTCTCGCCGAACCCGGCACGGGACTCTCCGGCGGCCAACAGCAGCGGCTGTGTGTTGCCCGGGCCATTGCCGTATCGCCCGAAGTGATCCTCATGGACGAGCCGTGCTCGGCCCTCGATCCTATCGCCACGGCGAAGATCGAGGAATTGATCGACGAGTTGCGGCAGAACTACACCATCGTCATCGTGACCCACTCCATGCAGCAGGCCGCCAGGGTGTCGCAGAGAACAGCGTTCTTTCATCTCGGGAACCTGGTCGAACAGGGTGATACCGAGCACATCTTTACAAACCCCGATGACCACCGGACCAAGGCTTACATCACCGGGCGAATTGGTTGACGGACACGCAGGAGTTTAGCCGATGAATGACGAACATATCGTCAGCAGTTACGATGAGGATCTGGAAAGGCTGGACAACCTGATCGCCGAGATGGGGGGGCTTGCCGAAGCGCATCTCGCCGACTCCATTGATGCCTTAATCCGGTTCGATACCGAGACCGCCAATCGGATCGTCTCCGATGACCAGAAAATTGACGATCTGGAGACCGAGGTGGACAAACTCGCGGTACAGCTTGTCGCCCTCCGTCAGCCCATGGCCGATGACCTTCGCGTGGTGCTCGCCGCGTTGAAAATCGCATCCAACATTGAACGAATCGGGGATTACGCCAAGAATATTTCCAAGCGGACCATGACGCTGGCCAAGACCTCGGCCATCGGGTCTTCGGTAAATTCCATCGCCCGCATGGGCGGCGTGGTTCAGGTGATGATCAAGAACGTGCTCGATGCCTATGTGGCCCGCGACGCCGACAAGGCGGCGGACGTCCGCCGCCGGGACGAGGAAGTGGACCAGATCCACTCCAGCCTGTTCCGGGAACTCCTGACTTACATGATGGAAGATCCGCGGAAGATAGGGACATGCACACACCTTCTGTTTATCGCCAAGAATATCGAACGGATCGGCGATCACGTAACCAGCATCGCCGAGCAGATTCACTTCATGGTCCACGGGACCTTCCCGTCCGATGAACGGCCCAAGGGAGACAGCTCAAGCTTCACCGTCGTCGAAACAGCTGACGGGTCCAACGGCTGACGCGAGGTCGAATGTGAAACCCCTTGTCCTGATCGTTGAAGACGAACCGCCTCTCGTAGAGGTGCTGCGATACAACTTCCAGAGCGCCGGTTTCGATACGCTGACCACAATGGACGGTGAGGAAGCCCTGATCATGGTCGAGGAGGAAAGCCCCGACCTGATCGTGCTCGATTGGATGCTGCCCGGCTTGTCGGGGATCGAGGTTTGCCGGATGATCCGTGAGCGACGGAAAATCCGGGCGACGCCGATCATCATGCTGACGGCCCGCGGCGAGGAAGGTGATCGGATTCGCGGTCTCGATGCCGGCGCCGACGACTACGTGGTCAAGCCGTTTTCGCCCAACGAGTTGGTGGCCCGCGCCCGCGCTGTAATCCGGCGTACCCGCCCGGCGATCGCCGAAGAGGTCCTCAGTTACGGCGGCGTCGAGATGGACCTCGCCGCCCACAAGGTACGCCGCGAAGGCCGGTCGATACATTTGGGCCCGACCGAATACCGGCTGCTGCGAGTGTTGTTGGAACGCCCCACCCGAGTATTTTCCCGCGAGCAGCTTCTGGACACGGTCTGGGGCCGCGATGTCTACGTTGAGGAACGTACCGTTGACGTCCATATTCGCCGCCTGCGCAAGGCCTTGAACGGCGCGGAAGAGGCCGACCTAATTCGCACGGTCCGCGGCGGCGGCTACGCCATCGACGCCAGGACGAATTAATCGGCAAACTGATTGGCGAACCAGGACACGAACCTTTCATTTTGCCTGCCGGCGATGAGCGTTAGGCTTCCACCATGAAGCTGTTCGCTCCCCTGATTGCCGGCCTTTTCTGGCTATTGACCGAGACCGCACCGGCGCGCGCCGCGGATCCCGTTCCCGATCTGCCCGAATGGCTGCCGCCGCCCGCCGGCTGGGAGCGGTTATCGCCACGGAAGGCCGAGCTCGGTCGGCGGCTGTTTTACGACACCCGGCTGTCGGTGACCGGGGACGTATCCTGCGCAACGTGTCATCGCCAGGACCGGGCGTTTTCGGACCCACGCGGCGTATCGGCCGGTGCCCACGGCGATCGGCTTCGGAGGAATGCCCCCAGCCTCGCAAACGTGGCCTACCGGCCCGTTCTCCTCTGGGCCAATCCCGATGTCCGCCGATTGGAGGACCAGTTGTTGCGGCCGCTGTTCGGCGCCGACCCGCCGGAAATGGGGATGAACGGGCGGGAGCATCAACTGCGCCGGCTGTTCCGGCAGGACGAAACCTACCGGCGAATGTTCGATGCGGCTTTCGGTGCCGGCGGAGACCGGTTGGAACAGATGGCCGCGGCCGTTGCCGAATTCCAACGCACGCTGATATCCGCCCGCTCCGCCTACGATCGGTTTCGGGCCGGTGACCGGCCGGCCATTTCTCCTACTGCCCAGGCCGGCGCCGATCTGTTTTTTTCGGAGCGCCTGCAATGTTTTCAGTGCCACGGCGGACTGCACTTCACTGACACGCATCGGGACGGGCGATTGGCCTTTGACGAGGCGGCGTTTCACGACACCGGGCTCGGTGATCCGGATGATCCGGGATTGGCGGCGGTGACCGGCCGGGCGGAAGATCGCGGCCGGTTCCGTACGCCTAGTTTACGCAATGTGGCCGTCACCGCGCCGTACATGCATGACGGCAGCGTCGAAACCCTGCGCGGGGTGATCGAACTCTACGCCGCCGCCGGACGCCCTGAAGGCAGAGCAAGCCGGAGCTCTTTGGTCCGCGGGTTTGAAATCAGCGAGAATGAAATCCTCCATTTGATCGCGTTTCTGGAGAGCCTGACCGATGAGGCGTTTCTGACCAACCCGGCCTATGCCAATCCATTCCCGGTACGCAAATAGGCGCCGCCGTTGAGGTTTGATTCACGCCGGGGGCGGGGCTAAAAAAGCCCGGTCCACGACAACTCGGACAGCGGAATTTCCATGGCCTCCTACCAATACGTCTATGTGATGAAACAGCTGACCAAGGTCCTGCCCGGGGGGAGGGAATTGGTCAAGGATGTCTCGCTGTCGTTTTTTCCGGGCGCAAAAATCGGGGTGCTCGGCGTCAATGGCGCCGGCAAATCGACCCTGCTCAAGATCATGGCCGGGATCGACAAGGAATTTAACGGCGAAGCCTGGGCAGCCGACGGCGCGACCGTCGGATACCTGCCCCAGGAGCCGGGGCTGGATCCGAACAAGACCGTCGAGGAGAACGTGGTCGAAGGACTTGGCGAGACCACCGGGCTGATCGCCCGGTTCAACGAGATATCCGAAGAATTCGCCGGGCCCCTGGAGGATGACGAGATGAATGCCCTACTCACCGAGCAGGGAGAACTGCAAGAGAAGATCGACGCGGTCAACGGCTGGGAAATCGAGCGCACCGTGGAAATTGCCATGGATGCGCTCCGCTGCCCGCCGGGTGACGCCGATGTCTCCAAACTGTCCGGGGGTGAGCGCCGGCGCGTCGCGCTGTGCCGCCTGTTGTTGCAGAAGCCGGATCTTCTTCTGCTCGATGAGCCGACCAACCACCTGGACGCCGAGTCGGTGGGTTGGCTGGAGCTTCATCTGCAGGAGTACGAAGGCACCGTGGTCGCCGTCACCCACGACCGCTACTTTCTCGACAATGCGGCGGGGTGGATCCTGGAGGTCGACCGGGGACGCGGCATCCCGTACGAAGGCAATTATTCGTCGTGGCTCGAGCAGAAACAGCAGCGCCTGGCTCTTGAAGAGAAGCAGGAAAAGGCCCGCCAGCGGACCCTTGCCCAGGAGCTGGAATGGATTCGCCAGTCACCGCGGGCGCGGCAGGCCAAGTCCAAGGCCCGAATCCAGGCCTTCGAGGAGCTGCGGGCGCAGGCCGCGGAACGAAATCCCGACACCGCTCAGATCATCATCCCCGAAGGTCCCCGGCTGGGCGATCTGGTCATCGAGGCGGTCAATCTTCGTAAAGGCTACGGCAATCACCTGCTGATCGACGATCTGAGTTTCAAGCTGCCGCCCGGCGGTATCGTGGGCATCATCGGACCCAATGGCGCCGGCAAGACGACGTTGTTCCGGATGATTTCCGGCCAGGAAGAGCCGGATGGCGGTTCCATCCGGCTCGGCGGCACGGTCGAGCTCGGCTACGTCGATCAGTCCCGCGATGCCCTCAATGACGACAACACGGTCTGGGAAGAGATTTCCGAGGGCGAGGCCGAGGTGGATCTCGGCGGCCGCAAGATCCAGAGCCGGGCCTATGTCGGCCAATTCAATTTCCGGGGCCCCGACCAACAAAAGAAAGTCGGCCAGCTTTCGGGCGGCGAACGCAATCGGGTGCATCTCGCCAAGGTGCTGAAGTCGGGCGCCAACGTGATTCTGCTGGATGAGCCGACCAACGATCTTGATGTGGAAACCCTGCGCGCCTTGGAACAGGGCCTCTTGGAGTTTCCGGGCTGCGCGGCGGTGATCAGCCACGACCGTTGGTTCCTTGATCGTATCGCCACCCACATCCTGGCCTTCGAGGGCAACAGCGAGGTGGTCTGGTTCGAGGGCAACTACGAGGAATACGAAGCCGACCGGCAGCGGCGTCTTGGCGAGAAGGCCAATCAGCCGCACCGGATCAAATACAAGCCGCTCACCCGCGACTAGGCCAAACGCGCTGGGCCGGGATTTGCGGCTTCGTCAAAACATGACCCGATCTAGGCGCCGTCGGCGAGGGCATCCGCCCTTGCTTCGCCGGCCGGCGCGGACAACGCGGGAAACGCCGCCAAAACTGCCAGGCGGAGGTCACGATGCGTGGCGAACATCTGGAACCCGTTGGGGTTACCGCTTGGTTCCGGGATCCGCGATTTCGAAGTTGCCGCCAAATCCGGGCGCCGGATCGGCGTCGGGTTCTGCACCGTTTTTGATTTGGTCGGCACGCCGCTGCCGGTAGAGGCTGCGAATGGCGGCATAGAAATCGATGGAGCTTTTCTCGAGGTCGTCCAACACGTCCCAGAGCTGATCACGGGTGTCGATGCCGGCGGCGGAGGTGCGAGAGTAGGCGATGTATTCGCGGTCGGTGTTATCGGCCCAAAGGTTCAGGGGATCCATCAGTGTATCGACCACAAAGCCAATGGCGTCCCGGTAGTTGGAGGGGCCCAGGACCGGCAGCATCAGGTAGGGGCCTTCCTCAAATCCCCAAACCGCGAGGGTCTGCCCGAAGTCTTCCCGGTGAGGTTCAAGGCCCATAGGTCTCGCTTGGTCCAACAAACCGAGCAATCCGGCCGTAGAGTTGATTATGAACCGTCCCGCTGTGGTCATCGCCCGTTTGAACTCACCCTGGAGGATGTCGTTGAAGAGGGTAACCGGCGAACCCAAATTCTGCAGGAAGTTATGTACCGACCGGCGGACGGGGTCAGGCGCAACCGCGCGATAAGCGCCGGTCACCGGCTTGATGACCACCTTGTCAAGGCCCTGGTTGAAGCTAAATATGGCCCGGTTCACCCGTTCGCCAGGGTCGTTTATCTCTTGGAATTCGGCCAGGGCCTTGGGGTCGTTGGCCGGTGCGGCGGCGCACCCCGCCAGGACGGCAACCGCGAGGACCATGGCGGCGCGCCGAACGAACTCCATTAGGTTACCCGGGTTCGCCATTCCGCCCAATTGCCCTCATCTCCAAGTTGACCCATCGCCGCCGAGCGCGGCCAGTAGCCAAATTCACGCCGACGCCTTATAGACAATCTCGTATTGAGGGGTAGTGAATCCAACCCGTAACCGAGACCGGCCACCGAGGTTCGCGCCAACTGTGTGACGTCGAAACCACGGCCTTGTCGGTAACATAGAGATGTGGAAAACACCAGTGACGGAAGTCCCGCGATTGGCGGGGGGACCAGGCCTGTGGCGAGTATGTCACACCTTACTCTAAGCCCATGGAATGCGTACGGTTTTCGAACGCTTCCCGAATTGGCCTTCGGCGCCGAACAGACCGGCGAGCAGCCGGGCGGCGACGGGGCCGGGTACCCATCGGAAATCGCGGTCAAGCTAGCTGGTCGATCGCACGAATCGGCGCTTGATAAATATAAAGATATATTTATATGATCATATATCTGTCGGAATTGAGATGCTGCTATGGACGACCTCTTACGATGCCTGCGTGCCGCGGCCGAGCAGACCCGCTTGCGGCTACTGGTTTTGTGCGCCGATAGCGACCTCACGGTTAGCGAACTGGTCCATATCGTCGGCCAAAGCCAGCCCCGGGTGTCTCGGCATCTAAAGGTCCTGACCGATGCGGGGCTGCTTGAGCGGATGCGCGAGGGAAGCTGGGTATTCTATCGGGTGCCGGCATCCGAGCTGTCGGGCGGACTGATCGAACGGCTGCTGGAACTGATTTCCCAAGACGACGCTCAATTTCAATCGGATCACGCGCGGCTGGTGTTGGTCAAAGCAGACCGGCTGGCGGCGGCGGCGGCCTACTTCAAGCAGGTCGCCGGGGATTGGCACCGGCTGCGGTCACTTCATGTCGAGGAGCAGACCGTGGAGGCGGCGATTACAGATCTGGTGGATCGCGGCGACCGCGGAAGCCTATTGGATATCGGCACCGGGACGGGCCGGATGTTGGAGCTTTTAGGGCCCTATTTCGACGAAGCGGAAGGTGTGGACTTGTCCCACGAAATGCTGGCAATCGCACGGTCCAACCTTGATAGCCGAGAAGCGGCCCATTGCCGTATTCGGCACGGCAACATGTACATGCTGCCCTACGCTGATGACAGCTTCGATCTCATCACCATCCATCAGGTCCTTCACTATGCGGGCGAGCCCGAACGGGTGATCGCCGAAGCCGAGCGGGTCTTGCGTCCCGGCGGAAGGATCGTCGTCGTCGATTTCGCACCTCACGATCTCGAGGAATTGCGCGACCGCCATCAGCATCGGCGCCTGGGGTTCGCAGACGAGGAGTTTGCCGAATGGGCACGGCAATCCGGACTGAATGCCGGTCCGGTGGCCCACCTCACCGGGGGCAGGCTAACCGTTGTGGTTTGGCACGGTGACAAAGCCGGCGGCCGGCATGCGGAGGGCAACGCTCCACTCACCACAAGCGCGCGGGCAGGGGTCGAGGTCGATGCCTGAGAAGCCTCGCTTCCTTCCGACAATTGCCGCCGCGCCGCAATTTCCGCTCAACGTGTCCTTCGAGTTCTTTCCCCCAAAGAACGAAAAGGCGGAAGCCTCCCTGTGGCAAACCGTGGACCGGCTTCAGCCGCTCAATCCCGCTTTTGTTTCCGTGACCTATGGCGCCGGCGGCTCGACCCGGTCCCGCACCCACGACATCGTCCGGCGGATCACCCACGAGCGCGGCATGCGAGCTGCCGCCCACCTTACGTGTGTCGGTGCGAGCCGGGAGGAGGTGGAAGAGGTGGCCCGGGACTATTGGGCGGCCGGCATCAAACATATCGTCGCGCTACGTGGTGACCCGCCGGAAGGAGAGGACAGCTACACGCCCCATCCCGATGGCTTTGTGTATGCAGTTGATCTCGTGGCAGGCCTGAAGAAAGTCGCCGATTTTGAGATCAGCGTCGCCGCTTATCCTGAAACCCATCCCGAAGCCGCCAGTGCCGATGCCGATCTCGACAATCTGAAGCGCAAGGTGGATGCAGGCGCCAGCCGCGCCATCACCCAGTTCTTTTTCGACGTCGATTGTTACTTCCGGTTCGTTGACCAGGCGCGCGCGGCCGGCATTGACGTACCCATCGTCCCGGGCATCTTGCCGGTGACTAACTACGCACAAGTTTGCCGGTTCAGCGCCATGTGCGGCGCTGCCGTTCCGTCTTGGATGGCAGACCTGTTCGATGGCATGGACGATGATCCGGAAACCCGCAAGCTCATTGCCGCAACGGTTTCCGCCGAGCAATGCCGGGCCCTGGCGGCGGACGGGGTGACCGATTTTCATTTTTATACGCTCAACCGGGCGGATTTGACGTTCGCCATCTGCCACATGCTAGGCGTGCGAGCCCGGACCGGTTCGTCCGCTGCGGAGGTGCGGGCATGACTGCGGCGGTGATCGACCAGGCGAGGGGGCGGTCCAGGGCGGTGCCGGCGGAACGCACGGCGCGTCTCACGCAATTGCTGTCCGAGCGCATCCTGGTCATGGATGGAGCCATGGGGACCATGATCCAGGCCCGAAAATTCGACGAAGAGGAGTTTCGCGGCGAACGGTTTGCCGATCACGCCCATCACCAACGGGGCAACAACGATCTCCTCAATCTCACCCAGCCGGCATTCATCGAGAACATCCACGAGTCGTACCTGGAAGCCGGCGCGGACATTCTCAAGGCCAACACGTTCAACTCGACAGCCATCGCCGAGGCCGACTACGGCATGGAGGACGTGGTTCTGGAACTCAACCGCGAAGGGGCCCGCCTCGCTCGGCTGGCTGCCGACAAGGCCGAGGCGGCCGACGGAACCCGGCCGCGTTTCGTTGCCGGCGTGCTCGGCCCGACGAACAGGACGGCATCCATCTCCCCCGATGTGAATGATCCCGGATTCCGCAATATCTCGTTCGATGAATTGGTTCGCATCTATACGGAATCGGCGACCGGCCTAATCGAGGGCGGTGCCGACATCCTGCTGGTCGAAACGGTCTTCGACACACTCAACTGCAAGGCGGCCATATACGCGATCCTTACGGTTTTCGAGGCGCGCGGGGCGGAAATTCCCCTGATCATTTCCGGCACCATTACCGATGCGTCGGGCCGCACTCTCTCGGGCCAGACCCCGGAGGCCTTTTGGACGTCGGTGGCTCATGCCAATCCGCTGGCGGTCGGCCTGAACTGCGCGCTCGGCGTCGACCAGCTTCGGCCTCACATCCAATCCCTGGCCGCAGTGGCCGACGTGCCGGTCAGCATTCACCCCAATGCAGGGTTGCCCAATGCCTTCGGGGGATATGACGACACGCCGGCGCATATGTCCGCGATGCTGCGGGAATTTGCCGAAGACGGTTTGGTCAATATCGTCGGCGGTTGTTGCGGCACCACCCCCGAACATATCCGCGTATTGGCGGATGCGGTGGCGGGGCTCGCGCCGCGCGAGGTGCCGGAAAAGTCCGCACGCTGCAGCTTGAGCGGGTTGGAGCCTCTCGACTTCGGGGACGTAACCGGCTTCGTCAACGTGGGCGAACGGACCAACGTGGCCGGGTCGGCCCGGTTCAAGAAGCTCATCGTCGAAGAGGATTATGCGACCGCCCTCGAGGTTGCCCGCCAACAGGTAGAGAACGGCGCCCAGGTCATCGACGTCAACATGGACGAGGCGATGCTGGATTCCGAAGCCGCCATGGTGCGGTTCCTGAAGTTGGTGGCCACCGAGCCGGACATCTGCCGGGTGCCGGTGATGATTGATTCTTCCCGTTGGCCGGTCATCCAGGCCGGACTCAAGTGTCTCCAGGGCAAGTGCGTGGTCAATTCCATCAGTCTGAAGGAGGGCGAGGAACCGCTCCTCGAACAGGCCCGCGAGATTCGGAAGTATGGCGCGGCGGTCATCGTCATGGCGTTCGATGAGCAAGGCCAGGCCGACACCTATGACCGGATGGTGGAAATCTGCACCCGGTCCTACCGGCTGCTGGTCGATGAGGCCGGTTTTCCCGCCCACGACATCATCTTCGATGCCAACATTTTTCCCGTCGCCACGGGGATCGAGGAACACCGGAATTTCTCCGCCGATTTCATAAAGGCGGTCGCCGGCATCAAGAAGACGCTGCCGGGCGCCATGACCAGCGGCGGGGTCAGCAACGTGTCGTTTTCTTTTCGGGGCAACAACCCGGTTCGCGAGGCCATGCACGCCGTGTTCCTGTATCATGCGGTCAATGCCGGTCTCGACATGGGCATCGTCAATGCCGGACAGTTGGCGGTGTACGCGGATATTCCCGAAGACCTGCGGCAGCGCATAGAGGATGTCATCCTGAATCGCCGCGATGATGCCACCGAACGGCTGCTCGAAGTCGCCTCGGAGGTCGAGGGCCAAGTCAAATCGCAGGAGGAAGACCATTCGTGGCGGGACGAACCAGTGGAGTCTCGCCTCGCCCACGCCTTGGTGAAGGGCATCTCGGATTTTATCGAGGAAGACACCGAAGAAGCCCGCCAGGCCGCGGCGCGGCCCATCGAGGTGATCGAGGGCCCGCTGATGGATGGAATGAATATCGTCGGCGACTTGTTCGGGTCCGGGCAAATGTTTCTGCCTCAGGTGGTGAAAAGCGCCCGGGTGATGAAGCAGGCCGCCGCCTACCTGATCCCATTCATCGAAGAAGAGAGAGGCGGCGGCGGTCCGCGCAGCAAGGGCAGGATCCTGCTGGCCACCGTAAAGGGCGACGTTCACGATATCGGAAAGAACATCGTCGGCGTGGTGCTGCAGTGCAATGGCTACGAAATCATCGACCTCGGAGTGATGGTCCCCTACGAGAAGATACTGGAATCCGCGAAGGCCGAAGACGTCGACGTCATCGGGCTGTCGGGGCTGATTACCCCGTCACTGGAGGAGATGTCCTCGGTGGCGCGCGAACTCAGCCGGGACGGGTTCAAGCTGCCGCTGCTGATCGGCGGGGCAACGACGTCCAAGGTTCACACGGCGGTCAAGATCGAGCCGGAATATGGCGGACCCACTGTGCATGTCGTGGACGCCTCCCGCGCCGTCGGCGTCGCCGGCAGTCTCTTGAGCGACAGCTTGCGCGGTGACTATCTGGCAAAGATCACCGCCGAGTACGAGGAAGTTCGCAACCGTCATGCGGCCCGCGACAAGACGGACCGGGGGCTGTCCATCGGGGACGCCCGGGCCAACCACGCCAAACTGTCCTGGTCGGGCTATGAACCCCCGGTGCCGGGTCGACTTGGTCTCCGGGTTTTCGAGGATTTCGATCTCGCGGAGCTTACGACGCGGATCGACTGGACGCCGTTTTTCCGGAGTTGGGAGCTCGCCGGGACCTATCCGCGTATCCTCGATGACCCGGTGGTCGGTGAGGCGGCCCAGTCCCTGTATGGCGATGCGCAAGCCATGCTGCAGCGGCTGGCGGGGGAGAAATGGCTGACCGCCAAGGGAGTGATCGGATTCTTCCCGGCAAATGCGGTGGGCGACGACATCGAGATCTACGAAGATGGCGATCGAGAACAGGTCCGGGCCGTGGTGCCGATGCTGCGCCAGCAAATGGAGAAGGGCTCCGGCCGCGCCAATTTTTCCCTGGCCGATTTCATTGCCCGGAAAGGCTCGGGGATCGACGACTATATCGGCGCTTTCGCGGTCACGACGGGGATCGGCATCGAGGAGCATGTTGCGGCCTTCGAGGATGCCCACGACGACTACAACGCTATCTTGCTGAAGGCGCTCGCCGACCGGCTGGCGGAGGCGTTCGCCGAGCGCATGCACGAACGGGTGCGCCAGGAGTTCTGGGGCTACGAGGCGCGGGGTGCGCTCACCAACCTTGAGCTGATCAAGGAAAAGTACTGCGGCATCCGGCCCGCCCCCGGCTATCCGGCCTGCCCGGATCACTCCATTAAACCACAGCTGTTCAAACTGCTC
This sequence comes from Rhodospirillales bacterium, assembly GCA_965207535.1. Taxonomy (GTDB): domain Bacteria; phylum Pseudomonadota; class Alphaproteobacteria; order Rhodospirillales; family UBA2165; genus JAJDXO01. Next base: position 107,907 of record CBDBMR010000004.1, read on the forward strand.
TCCGCCGAAGACCGGATCGGCATTTCACTCACCGAGAGTTTCGCCATGATGCCGGCGGCATCCGTCTCGGGCTATTATTTTGCCCATCCGGAAGCGGAATATTTCGGCATCGGCCGGATCTCCAGGGATCAGGTCGAGGATTACGCGTCGCGTCGCGGCGTCCCGGTTGAGCAGGCCGAGAAGTGGTTGGCGCCAAATCTCGGGTATGGACGCTAAGCGCCTGGGGCCGAAGAGCGGCAATTGAATAGTCCGTGTTTTATTTAGAGCGCGGGGCGGCTATTTTCCCTCCCGCCGCTCAAAATTCGGGAGGGTCCTGATGAACGCCCAGCAACTGAGAGAACTCCAGTCCCCATTGAAAGCCAAATACAAGGATGAACCGGGGGCGGCCATACGGGTCCTGCATGGCGAAGGCGTTCTGGTACCCGAGAATCTTTCCTGCCGGGTCGACATGGGTTTCGGTGTTGCCGAAGCCGGGCTTCATCCGGCGGCGGGCGGAGACGGGAGTTGGGCCTGTTCCGGTGACATGCTGCTGCAAACCTTGGCGGCGTGCGCCGGGGTCACCATGACGGCGGTGGCGGCCGCGATGGAAATCCATATCGAGTCCGGCGCGGTCCGGGCCGAGGGCGACCTCGATTTTCGCGGCACCCTGGGCGTCGACAAGACCGCGCCGGTCGGGTTCACCCATATTCGCCTGTTCTTTGACCTGGAAACCGACGCCGCACCGGATCAGCTAGAAACGCTGCTGAAGCTGACCGAGCGCTATTGCGTCGTCCTGCAGACCCTTCAAGGGGGACCGGCGATCTCATCGCAAATCGACGGGAGTTAAGCGACCGACTTCATCCAGGCGATGCATTCGTCGAGCGCTGCGGGCGTGTTCGCGGCGCCAACCTCATGGCGCCAGCCATGGCCCGGTAGGACCCAGGAAAACCGGTGGTCCCTGAGGCGTTCCATGGATCGGATCTGGGTCGGCCAGTCGTACCAGCATACCCGCCGGCCGGCACGGAGGCGCTCCTGGTCCGGGTTCCACCACAGATGATCGCCGGTAAACAGGAAGTGTTCCCGATAGAGCAGACAGGCCGATCCCCGGGTGTGGCCGGGTGCGGGAATCATCAGCAGGTCGTCGCCCAGGGCGACGGGATCGGCGCTGTCGACCGGCTGTTCGAACATTCGGGTCCCGCTGCCCATGTCGTCCGTGTGCATGATGCGCCGGCAGTCAAAATAATCGGCGAACTTTTGGTGGTCGGCGACGTCGTCCCGGTGGCTCAGGAACATGATGTCGACGCCGCCCAGCGCCTCCAGGCGATTGACCAGGTCGCGGGCGAACCGGGGGGAGTCGACCAGCACGTTTCCGTGGGGCCGGCGGATGAAATAGCTCGACGCGCCGTAGGACGCGCTCGAGTGATAGCCGCAGTAGTAGACCTCGTCCGCCAGATGCTCGGGGAACGCCGCCTTGGCGGCCGACATGTCGTGTTTGCACTCGCTGCCGATGGCCGAGACGGGACAGGTCAGCAATGCCATCAATGCCTGCTGAACCTGGTCGTCGTTGGCGGGCTGCCTGTAGACCCGAGAATACGCCCCGTCACCGTCGAAACTGTCCGGCGCAACCCACCGGCAGGCTTCGCAATCGATACAGGACGAATCGACGAAAAACTCGCCGTCGACGTTGGATTCCAGGCGTTGCGCCGGTTTGACCATGCGGGTTCACCTTCCCTGTTTGCCCGCAACCCTAGCCGCGCCCCGCCGCCCCATCAACCGGACGCGTTTTGCGGTTAATTCGAATTCGCCGGGATGTTGAATACCGGCACACGATTGCTCTCGCCTGCCGTATGACCGGCGCGCGCCATGTTGCAGTCCGCGGCCCAGGCGCGTATTACTGTATCGTTCGTAATCCATTGATTCGATTGAGGAATGTTCGGACGCCAATTGCGGCCCAGCCGGCTGCTCATGCGGGCACGCCGGATCATCAGGAACGATCAGCTCATTCTCGTGGTGCTGGCGGTTGTCGTCGGCGCGTTGGCCGGCATTGGCACCATCCTGATCCGCGAAGGCATCGATTGGGTCCAGACCATTGGCTTCGGCTCACCCGAGGAAAGCATCTTTTCCATGGCCTCCGACCTGGCTTGGTGGGTCGTCCTGCTGGTGCCTACGGCCGGCGGGCTGATCGTCGGATTGTTCATTTACTGGGTCATGCCCGAGAAAAAACCGCAAAGCGTTGCCAAGGTCATTGAGGCGAGCGCGCTTCGCGGCGGGCGCATGACCATTCGGGAAGGCTTCGGGGCGGCGGTGGCGAGCGTCATTTCAATCGGTTCGGGGGCATCGGTCGGTCGGGAAGGCCCGGCCATCCACCTGGGCGCCACCTTGGGCGCGTGGGTCGCCCGGCGACTGCACCTGACACGATCCCTGTCCCGCGCCCTGTTGGGCTGCGGCGCGGCCGCCGCGGTCGCCGCTTCGTTCAACGCCCCCATCGCCGGCGCCCTGTTCGCTCACGAGGTGGTGGTCGGCCATTTCGCCCTCAGCGCCTTCGCGCCGATCGTTATCGCGAGTGTGGTCGGGACCATATTCGCGCGTGCCTATTTCGGCGACTTTCCGGCGTTCAGCGTCTTCGAGCAGTCACTGGTATCGATCTGGGAATTCCCCGCCGTCATCGGACTGGGCGTCGCCAGCGGCATTACGGCCATCATTCTGATGCGCTCGGTGATGGTGGTCGAAGATCAGTTCAAGAAGGTGCCGGGCCCTACCTGGACTCACCCGGCCATCGCCGGATTTCTGGTCGGGCTGATCGCTTTGGTATTTCCTCAGGTGCTGGGCGTGGGATATGCGGCAACCAATGACGCCATGCAGACCATTATTCCGCTGCAGTTCCTCATCGCCCTGGTATTCGCCAAGATACTCGCGACCGCGCTCAGTCTCGGCGGCGGGTTCGGCGGCGGCATCTTCACGCCGTCGCTGATGGTCGGCGCCATGCTGGGCGGGGCCTACGGCATAGTCGCCACCAGTATCTTTCCCGACCTCTCCTCCGGCCCCGGCGCCTATACCATCATCGGCATGGGTGCGGTCGCCGCGGCCGTGCTCGGTGCCCCCATCTCGACGACCCTGATCGTTTTCGAGCTGACCGACAACTACCCCCTGACCATCGCGGTGATGGTCGCTGTGGTCATCGCGACGGTGATGGTGCAGCAGTTCAACGGCCGATCCTACTTCAGCTGGCAGCTCGAGCGGGCCGGTCTCGACCTCAAAGGCGGATTCGAAGCCGCGCTATTGCGCTCCATCAAGGTCAGCAAGGTAATGACCAAGGAGAGCGAGACCATTCCGGTGTCCGCCGGCATCGCCGAAATCCGTCACTTGCTGCAGGAATCGCCGACGGGAGAGCTGTTCGTGCTCAAGGAGGACGGGGAGCTTTTCGGCACCATCACACTGCACGATCTCCATGACATTGCCTTCGAATCCGACCTCGACATGGACAATCTGATCAACGCGGGCGATGTCGCGCGGCTGCACCCGCCGGTCATCGATCTCGATGACGACCTCCAGACGGCGAATAAGCTGATCCGGGACTCGGGCGAGCATTACATCGCGGTGGTCGACGACCACAAATCGATGAAGTTCCAGGGGACGCTGCACGAGACCGAAGTGATGGTCGCCTATAACCGCGCGCTGGTCGAAGCGCGGGAAGAAGAGCACCAGTCGGGAATCTAGAGGCTAAAGGCTGTTGTCGATCCGCAGCCAGTCGTAGCGGTCCATCGACCTGACGTCGATTACCTCGGATGTCAGGCTGACGGCGCCCCTGCGCAGCACGTTGAGCGGCACCGTGTCGCCGGCTTCCCCGCTATTCCAAAGCTTGCGGAAGTAGTCCGCCTGACCGGAGACCGGAATTCCGCCGACGCCGAGAATCATATCGCCCGGCTCGATGCCGGCGCGGGCCGCCGGGCCGCCGGGACTTACCCGTGACACGATAACCCGGCTATGGAATTCCTGGGTGTTGGCGCCGATCCAAGGCCGGTACGGTCCCGCGCGGCGGCCCTTCGAGAGCAAATCGGCGAACACCGGCTTCAACTCGTCGATGGGCACGAACATGTTGCCCGGCAGCGGATGGCCGAGGCCCGAGGAATCGCCAACGAACAGGGAACCGATTCCCAGCAGTTTTCCGTCCGGGCCGAGCAATGCGGCGCCGCTGTGGAAGGCATGGGGCGGCGAGGTGAATATGGCCTTTTCGAGCAGGTACTCCCAGGCGCCGGCGAAGGGCCGGCGGGAGACGACTTGTGCCGTCGATATGGGCTGCGCGCCGCCCCGGCTGACGATCAGGACCTGATCCGTCACGTTCAATTCCGCCGACCGCCCGAACCTGATGGGTTCGACGCCGAGAGGCCGCCGCGCCTTGATAAGACCGAAGCCGGTCTCATGATCGTAAGCCACGATGCCGGCGGGAATCTGGTTGCCGTCGGCGCCGGTGACGACCGCCCCCGATGCTTCCAGAATCAGATAGCCGATCGTCAGTACCAAGCCGTTACCGTCGACGACGACGCCACTGCCTTGCCGTTCGGTTCCGAGGAACCGGGCAGTCCGTGCTTCCGCCGGCACTTCCGCCTTGACGTTGACGATGGCGTTGAGCAGCTCGCCCGCCCGGTCGCCGGCCCGATCGCCGGACTGCGCGGCAACGGACCGCGGGAGCATAGAGGCTGCCGCCAAGATCAGAATGGTGAACAGGGTAGGCGCGCGCCGTAAGGTCATATCTGTTACCTCGAAACGGATACGAATCGCCCCAGGCTTCAACAGTGATCCTACGCCCGCGGCGAGTCAAAGCCAATGTTCGGCTCAACACAGGAACGTGACCGAATCCTTGCGATCCGGCGGTTTTGGACTGAGTCGCCGGACCCGGCGTGATATAACGGAAGCATGTCCGACGCCTCCGATCTCAGTGATCCGGCGCCCGCGCCGCCGGCCCCGTCCGGGTCACGCGCTCCAACCGCCGAGCCGCCCTACTTCAAGGGCCTGAACGAGGAACAGCGGCGCGCCGTGGAGGCGACCGAGGGTCCGGTCCTGGTGCTTGCCGGTGCCGGCACCGGCAAGACCCGGGTGCTGACGACCCGGCTCGCCCACATCCTGATGAACGGGCTGGCGCGGCCCTGGGAGATCGTCGCGGTCACGTTCACCAACCGGGCCGCCCGGGAAATGAAAGACCGGGTCGCCGCGATTACCAGCCATCCGGTAGAGGGATGGTGGCTGGGGACGTTCCATGCCTTGGCGGCGCGAATTCTCCGCAGCCACGCCGAGGCTGTCGGCCTCAAACCCAACTACACCATTCTTGATGCGGACGACCAGTTGCGGCTGTTGAAGCAGGTGATGGAAGGCCGCGATATCGACGACAAGAAGTGGCCGGCCCGGATGCTGCTTGGCGTCATCCAGCGCTGGAAGGATCGTGGCCTGACGCCGGAAAAGGTGTCGGAGGAGGAAGGCGGCGACATCGCTGGCGGGCGTCTGATGCAGCTCTACGCCGCGTATCAGGACCGGCTCCGCACCCTCAATGCGGCCGATTTCGGTGACTTGCTGCTCCACAATCTGACCCTGTTCGCCGAGCACCCGGATATTCTGGCCGGGTATCAGAACCGGTTCCGCTATCTGCTGGTCGATGAGTACCAGGACACCAATGTGGCCCAGTATCTTTGGCTGCGGCTGCTTGCTCTGTCCCACAAGAACCTGTGCTGCGTCGGCGACGACGACCAATCCATCTATTCCTGGCGCGGCGCCGAGGTCGGCAACATCCTGAAATTCGAGAGGGACTTTCCGGGTGCGGAGGTGATCCGCCTGGAGCGCAATTACCGCTCGACGCCGCACATATTGGGTGCCGCCTCCGGCCTGATCGCCCACAACGAAGGGCGGCTCGGCAAGACCCTGTGGACCGGGATCGATGCGGGCGACAAGGTCGGCGTCCAGGGCGTGTGGGACGGCGAGGAGGAAGCGCGGGTTATCTGCGGCGAAGTGGAAGCCAGACAGCGCGGCGGCCAGTCGCTGGAGCAGACGGCGGTCCTGGTGCGAACGGGATTCCAGACCCGTGCGTTCGAAGAGCGGCTGATCACCCTTGGGATTCCCTACCGGGTCATCGGCGGCCCGCGGTTCTACGAGCGCCAGGAATGCCGGGATGCCATCGCGTACTTCCGGGTGATCGTCAGCCCGGACGACGACCTTGCCTTCGAGCGGATCGTCAACGTGCCGAAGCGGGGTCTCGGGCCAGCGACGCTGCAATCGATCCACCGGCTGGCGCGGGGCCAGGGGGCGTCCCTCCATGACGCCTGCCGGATGATCGCCGGGACCGACGAGTTGCGGCCCAGGGCGCGGACGACGCTGACCGCGCTGATTGCCGATTTCGAGCGCTGGCGATCCCAGTTGGAAATCCTCGATCACGCCCAACTTGCGGGAGTGGTTCTCGACGAGAGCGGGTACACCGAGATGTGGCAGAAACAGCAAAATCAAAACCCCGAAGCATCCGGGCGCCTGGAAAACCTGAGAGAGCTCGTCAACGGCCTTGAGGATTTCGAGAACCTGCAGGGTTTCCTGGAGCACGTCAGCCTTGTGATGGAGAACGAGGACAACGCCACCGACGAGAAGCTCAGCCTGATGACCCTCCATGCGGCCAAGGGTTTGGAGTTCGACACGGTGTTCCTGCCCGGTTGGGAGGAGGGGTTGTTTCCCCATCAGCGTTCCCTCGACGAAGAGGGCTTGAAGGGCCTCGAGGAAGAGCGCCGCCTGGCTTACGTGGGCCTCACCCGCGCCCGCCGGAAGGCGCATGTCACCTATGCCGCCAACCGGCGCATCTACAATCAGTGGCAAAGCGCCCTGCCGTCCCGGTTCGTCGACGAGTTGCCCGAGGAACATGTGGACGCCACGGCGGAAAGCGGGCTCTACGGCGCTCAAGCCCGCCCGGTATTGCGGGAAACGCCTCAGACGTTTTCGTTTCGGCGGACCGGCCGCGCCCCGCGCCGGCGGGACGGTGTGATCCTGGACGGCGAGGCTTGGGAGATCGATACGGCGGACGGCGACTCCCGGTTCGAGGAAGGCGCGCGGGTATTCCATGAGAAGTTCGGTTACGGCCGGGTGGAATCCCGGGACGGCAACAAGCTGGAAGTGGCTTTCGACAAGGCGGGCACCAAGAAAGTCATCGACAGCTTCGTCGAACCCGCCTGACCGTTCGCCCGTTGGCAACGCCCTCCCACATTTTCCGGGTCCGGATTTCCGCACCGCCCGAGGCCGCCGACGGCATCGTCGCGGCCCTCGAACCCCATCTCGATTCCGTCGCCTGGACCCACGACGAAGACGGGATGCTCGCCGAAGCGGTGATCACCGGATTTGCATCCGGCCCGCCAAACGAGGTGGCCATCCACCACGCGGCCGCCGCGGCGGCGGACGCCGCTCGACTGGAGATGCCGGAAATCGACATCGCCCAGGTTCAAGTGCGTGACTGGGTGGCCGGCAATCTGAAGGAGTTTCCGCCGCTGACGGCGGGGCGCTATTTCGTTTACGGCGCCCATTACGAGGCAACCGTGCCGGCCGGGAAGATCGGACTTCGAATTCCGCCGGGAGCGGCCTTCGGGACCGGTGATCACGGCTCCACACGGGGCTGCCTGTTGGCCCTGGATGCCATGCGCGGCGCCGCCCCGCGCCACGTCCTGGATATGGGATGCGGGTCCGGGATATTGGCGCTGGCGGCGGCGAAGAGGTGGCCGGGGGCAAGGAAAATCGTCGCCGCCGACATGGATCCCGAATCCATCGAGATTGCCGCGGCGAATTTCGCCGCGAACGGCGTTGGGAACCGGGTCGAGAGCGTCGTGTCCCGGGGCTATCAGGCCCGGCCGGTCCGCCGAAATTCATATGATTTGATTTTGGCCAACATCCTTGCCCGTCCGCTGACCCGGATGGCAGGGGACCTCGCCCGTCATCTGGCGCCGGGCGGCACCGCCATCCTCTCCGGACTGCTGACCCGCGATGCCCGGCGGGTGCTCACGGCGCATCGGCGGCTCGGTCTATTTCCGGTTCGGCGCATCGTCATTGACGATTGGACGACGCTTGTCCTCCGACGGCGCTAAAAGCTGAGGACCACCACGACGCTGCCGCCGATACCCACGGCGGCGGCGGTGAAGGAGGCCAGCCAGCGCCAATCGTCAGGGATGGCGATCCGCCCGTAGAGATTGGTGAACGTGCCGAGGGCCATGGCGACCAGCGGCCACCACCAACGCCCGACGAAAAAGCCGGCGATCAGCATGGCGATCACCGCCCCGCCGCAAAACCGTGCGAGAAAGCTGAACAAATCGGGATAGGGCCCGAGATAGGCCTGGGTCTTGTTCTCGACCACAAGGACCCGGCGCTGATCGTAAGCGAGGGACAGGCCGAGTACGGCGAGGTAATACCACTCCATGGGTGATCCAGGCTCGCCGGTGTATCAGCCGTCGAGGACGGCGAGCATCTCCTCCACGGTCGGAAATCTCTCTCGCGGATGGCCGCCGGTGGCCTGGGCAGTTTCGGCGTCGGCCACTTTCACCCATTCGGGAAAGCTGACGATCCGGGCATTGCGTTCTGCCAGCAGCGCCCGGACGGCCTCACCCCCGCCCTTGCCCGAAGCCGTGACCCGCTGCGAAATCACGTCGGCGACACCCCGGGAGTCCGGCCCATTGGTGGGGATGGTTCCCGTCGGGCCCCGCTTGGCCCACCCGACCACGTAGAGGTTGTTCTTGACGAGGCCGTCCTCGTTGGCGACCTGGCCGCCGTTCATATCCAGCTCTCCCGGCGGCACGGTGTGATAGCCGATGGCGGTGACCACCGCGCCCACCGGCACATCGAAGGTTTCGCCGGTGGCGACGGCGCGGCCGTCGACGACCTCGGTGCGCTCCAGCCGGATGCCTTCGACCCGGTCGCCGCCGAGGATTTCCTTGGGCGAGGCGTAGAATTGGATGTTCATCCTGATCGGGAGGTCCGGTTTATTCTGGGCCGCCAGTTCATTCAGAATTTTGAGGTTCTTCTCCTTGACGCCTTTTTCGCGGGCCTCGAACGTGTCAGGGACTTCGCTTGGCAATTGGGCCGGATCGACAATCGCCTGGCAGCGTTCCAGTTCGCGGATTTCGCCCAGTTCCTTGGGCGTGAAGCCGGCCTCGTTGGGGCCGCGGCGGCCGAACATGTGGAGGCCGGTGTAATTCGCCGCCTCGATGGCTTCGGCCGCATGGGCGGCAATGTCCGAATCCACCATTTCCGCCGGGGTCTTGGCGAGCACCCGGCAGACATCCAGCGCCACGTTGCCGATGCCGATGACCGCGACGCCTTCGCCGTCCAGCAGCGGATCCAAGTGGCGGTAATCGGGGTGAGAGTTGTACCAGCCGACGAACGCGCACGCCCCATAGACACCCTTCAAGTCCTCGCCGGGGATTCCCAGCTTGCGGTCGTTGTAGGCGCCGACGGCCAGAATGACGGCGTCGTAATGCTCCTGCAGTTCGTCCAGCGAGACATCCCGGCCGACTTCCACGTTTCCGAAATAGTCGACGGTCTCCAACTCCAACGTTCGCCAAAACTGGCGTGCCGTATTGCGGGTCTTGAAATGATCGGGGGCGACGCCGAAGCGGATCAGCCCGAAAGGGGACGGAAAGCGTTCGTAGACGTCAATCCGGCAATCTTCATACAGTTTGAGCAAGGCGTCGGCGGCGTACATACCGGCAGGGCCGGAACCCACGATGGCGAATCGGGCCGTCATAGAAATCTGTCTCCCATCATCCCGGCGCCGGCGCGCCGAGGCCACATTCGTTCAGTCTTCGGAAGGTCGGCTGGAAATTGGACGGGTGCTTGATCCACACTTTTCTTGGCTGAATTGCGGGCCGATTGTGCCACAAGACCTAGGCCGGTCAAGGGTACATGGCCGGCCTCATACCCGCTCGATCGCCATCGCGATGCCCTGGCCGACGCCGACGCACATGGTGCAGAGCGCCTTGCCGCTGCCGCTTCTGAGCAATTGATACATGGCCGTCGTCACCAGCCGCGCGCCGCTGGCGCCCAGGGGATGGCCGAGGGCAATGGCGCCGCCTTGGGGGTTCACCCGCGGGTCGTCGTCCTCGACGCCGAGTTCGCGAAGCACCGCCAATGCCTGGGCGGCGAAGGCCTCGTTGAGTTCGATGACGTCGAAGTCGCCGATCTTGAGGCCGAGCCGGTCCATCAGCTTGGCCGATGCGGGGGACGGTCCCATGCCCATCGTCCGGGGCGGCACGCCCACGGACGCCATGCCGAGCACGCGCGCCCTGGGCGCGAGGCCGTGATCCTTGGCGCCCTGCTCGGATGCAAGCACCAGGGCGCAGGCGCCGTCATTTACGCCCGACGAGTTGCCGGCCGTGACCGAGCCGCCGTCGCGGAAGGCCGCCCGCAGCTTGCCCAATTTTTCCGCCGTGGTGCCGGCACGGGGGTGTTCGTCCAGTTCGACGACGATCGGATCGCCACGCCGCTGGGGGATGGTGACGGGAACGGTTTCCTCGGCCAGGCGTTCGTCCGCCTGGGCGGCAGCGGTTTTCTCCTGGGAACGGGCGGCGAAGGCATCCTGATCGTCCCGGGAGACCTGATGCTCTTCGGCGACGTTCTCGGCGGTCTCGCCCATGGAATCCAGTCCGTACTCCAGTTCCATCTTCGGGTTGGGGAAACGCCAGCCGATGGTGGTGTCGTAAATTTCCACCTGGCGCGAGAACGCAGCGTCCGCCTTGGGCATGACGAAGGGTGAGCGGGACATGCTCTCGACGCCGCCTGCGATCATCAGATCCGCCTCGCCGGTCTTGATCGCCTGAGCGGCGCTGCCGACCGCATTCATCCCCGAGCCGCAAAGCCGGTTGACCGTCGCACCGGGTACGCTTTCCGGCATGCCGGCGAGCAGCAGGGCCATGCGCCCGACATTCCGATTGTCCTCGCCCGCCTGGTTGACGCAGCCGTAAATCACGTCGTCGACCGAATTCCAGTCCACATCCGGATTGCGCTCCATCAGCGTGGCGATGGGAATGGCCGCCAGATCGTCGGCCCGAACCGAGGACAACGCTCCTCCATAACGTCCGATGGGGGTGCGGATGGCATCGCAAATAAAGGCTTCGCTCATGGGATCCTTGGACCGGATGGTCCACTCCGTGCTGTCTTGCGTTCGGCATAGTTAGCCGATCAACTCGGGCGGCGCAAACGACGTGCCCCCGGGGCTCACCGTCCTGAAGCGGACATGCGGGGAGTCACCCGTTGACCCCTGGAATTGTTGGGTATACTAACGTCCGCTCGACCGGCAAAACCAAACCGGCGCGGTTCTGCGCCAAGCACTTGGGAACGCGAAAATGGACCTCAAGCTCAAGGTCACCGACATCCGGGACCTGACCTCGGAGATCAAGCAATTCACGTTCGTCGACGAGGGAGGCGGTGAGCTGCCGGCCTTCGAAGCCGGCGCGCATATCGATGTCCACACCGGCAACGATCTCTGGCGTTCATATTCGCTGGCGAACAGCCCCAGTGAGACCGCCCAATACATTACCGGTATTCTCCGCGAAGAGGGCGGCTCCGGCGGATCCATATGGATGCATGACGAATTGTCGGTCGGCGACGTCATGGAGGCCCGGGGACCCTTGAACGACTTTCCGCTGGTTGAGAGCGCTAAAAGCCATCTGCTGATCGCCGGCGGCATCGGAATCACGCCCATGTTGGCCATGGGCCACCGGCTCGAATCGATCGGCGCTGATTTCCATCTCCACTACTGCACCAAAACGCCCGAGGGCACGGCCTTCATGGACGACGTGAAGGAGGTATTCGGCGGCAACCTGACCTTCCACCACGACGGCGGCAATCCGGCCGATGGCATCAAGCTGGATGAAGTACTGAAGGACCAGCCGGAGGGTGCGCATGTTTATATCTGCGGTCCCGGCGGCCTGCTGAATGCCGCCCGCGAAGCGGCTTCCCATTGGTCGGACGACTCCGTGCACTTCGAGTTGTTCTCCAGCGCCCTCAGCGGCGGCGCCGCGCCGGCCCACGAGGAGGGTGATCAACCCTTCGAGGTCGAGCTCAAGAGTTCCGGTCAGGTATTCACCATTCCCGCCGACCGGACGATCCTGGAAGTGCTTCGCGACGAGGGGGTCGATACCGTCTATGTGTGCGAGGAGGGCTGGTGCGGCACCTGCGAAACCGGACTGATTGCCGGCAAGGTGGATCACCGGGACGAGTGTCTCACCGACGACGAAAAAGCGACCAATACCAAGATGCAGATTTGCATTTCCCGTGCTTTGCCGGGCGAGCGCCTGGTTCTCGATATCTAGGCCCCGCCGATGATCCGGCTCTACGGTTATTTCCAGTCGAGCGCCGCCTACCGGGCTCGGATCGCCCTGAATCTCAAGGAGCTGGACTACGAGCTGGTGGCCGTCCACCTGACCAAGGATGGCGGACACCAGTTCACCGAGGAGTATACAAGACTCAATCCGCAACAACTGGTGCCGGCGATCATTGACGGCGACGTGACCCTCACCCAGTCCATGGCGATCATGGAATATCTGGAGGAGGCATATCCCGACCATCCAATCCTGCCGGCCGATCCGGCCGGGCGGGCCCGGGTCCGTTCCCTGTCGCAGATTGTCGCCTGCGATATTCACCCGCTGAACAATCTCAGGGTCCGCAAATATATCGCCGAGGATTTAGGTCTCGCGGAAGACCAGGGCCGGACCTGGCAGGAACATTGGATCAACAAGGGATTTGCCGCCTTCGAGAAGATGGTGGCCGGCGGCGCGGCATTCAGCCACGGGGACACCCCGACCATGGCGGATATCTGCCTGATCCCGCAGATGTTCAACGCGCGGCGCATCAAAATGGATCTCTCGGCCTATCCCAACCTGCTCAGGATCGAGGAAGCGTGCAACGCGCTGCCCGCCTTCGAACGGGCGCACCCGAAGAACCAGCCGGACGCCGGCTGAACCGGCCGGTAATTCACGACTTACAGGCTTGAGGCCTTTACGTCGGTCATGGTCCGCAGCCGGTCGCCCATCAGATTGAGCGACAGGATGGTCAGGAACATGAACAGCGACGGGTACATGGAGATAAACGGATTTTCCGAAAGCTCGTCGAGACCCTCGGAAATCATCCGGCCCCAGGTTGGCGTGGGGGGCGGAATGCCGACGCCGAGGAACGACAGGGTTCCCTCGAGCACGATGGTGAATGACATCACCAGCAGCGAGTAGGCGGCGACGGGAACCATCACGTTGGGCAGCAGCTCGCGCAACAGGATACGCAGGTGTGAGGCGCCCTGGGCCCGCGCGGCGATAACGAACTCCCGCTGGGCATACAGCAGGGTATTGGCCCGCGCCACCCGGGTGAACTGCGGGATCGTGTAGAAGGCGATGACCAGCACCAGATTGATGATCGTCGGACCGGCGAAGAACAGCACCGCGATGGCGAGAACGATGTTCGGGAAGGCCAGGATACTGTCGATGAGGATGCTGACGCCGGAATCCACCTTGCCGCGGAAATAGCCGGCGCACATGCCGAGCGTCAGCCCGATAGCCATGCCGATGAACGGCGAGGTGAAGGCGACGCGGAACGAAATGCCGGCGCCATGGATCAGCCGCGAGAACATATCGCGGCCCAGGTGATCGGTCCCAACCCAGTATTGCGCACCCCAGCGTTCATTGACTGCTGCGTAGTCCTGTTCGAGCGGGTCGATGAACGGCAGGAAATTGGTCGAGATGGTGGCGGCCAGGATGAGCAAGATCCACGAAGTGGCGAGCCAGAAGATCACGCCGAGCCGGCGTTGATCTTCGATGCGGGCGCTGAGGATTTCCTCTCGTTTGCCGAACGGCCAGAGGCGTGAGACGAGCGACGAAGATGTGCCGTTTGCCATTTTCGCCTCCTATGCCCGCCGTGCCACACGCGGGTCGAGGACCGCGTAGAGCAAATCGACCAGCAGATTCACCACCACATAGACGATGGCGATGAACGTGATCACCCCCTGGACCATGATTTCATCCCGGGTGTCCACGGAATCGATCAACAGCTTGCCTACCCCGGGTATGCTGAACAGGGTTTCGATGACCACCGTGCCGGTAATCAACTGACCGATTTGCAGACCCAACAGGGTGACGAAGGTGAACGAAGACGGCCGCAGCGCGTGGTGGAACAGAATGTACCAGGTGGTCATTCCCTTGGACTTGGCCAGCGCGATGTAGTCTTCCTGCAGCGTCGAGATCACATCGACCCGCAACACCCGCATGAGGATCGGAAACTCGATGGTCGCCAGGGTCAGGGCGGGCAGGATGAACCCCTTGATATTGCCCCACGGGTCCTTGGAAAAGTCGGTATGGCCGGACGATGGCAACCAACCAAGTTCGATGGCGAATATCCAGATATAAACCGTTCCGGCGACGAACACCGGGACCGATAAAACACCGAAGGCAAACGCCGATATGCCCCGATCGACCGTACTGCCTCCGTGGTAGCCCGAATAGATTCCAATGGGGATGGCCATGGCGATGGCGAGGATCTGCGACATGATCATCAGTTCGAGGGAAACCGGGATGCGCTGCACCAGAGCCTCGGTGACCGGCTGGGTGGTCACATATGAACGGCCGAGATCCCCCTGCACCATATTGCCGAGCCAAAGCGCATAGCGGACGATGAGCGGCTTATCGAGATTGAGCTCTTTTCTCAGCGCCTCGCGGGCCTCAACCGAGCCGATTTCGCCGGTATCCGCATCACTGAGGATTGCATCGACGGTGTCGCCCGGCAGCAGGTTGAGCATCATGAAACTGGCGAACGTCACCAGGAAGAAGACCGGGATCAGGTGGAGGGTCTTGAGCCGCAAATAGGCCACGGTGTCAGATTTCCTGTTCGGTCAGCGGGAAGTGACAGGCAACATGATGGCCGCTCTCGATCTGGCGGAATTCAGGCTCCTCGGCGGCGCAGCGCTCTTGGGCATGCGGGCACCGGGTCCGGAAACGGCAGCCGCTCGGCGGGTTGAGCGGCGAGGGGATTTCACCCATCAATGCCGGCCCCGCGTCCGCGCCGATGGTCGAAAGATCGGGGATGGTCGCCATCAGCCCCGCGGTATACGGGTGAGCCGGCGCCTCATAGATGCGCGCCGAATCGGCCAACTCGCAGAATTTGCCCAGATACATCACCGCAACCCGGTCGCTGATGTTTTTCACCACCGCCAGATCATGGCTGATGAACAGCAGGGTCAGGCCGTAGCGTTCCTTCATATCCTCGAGGAGGTTGAGAATCTGCGCCTGCACGCTGACGTCGAGGGCGGACACCGGTTCGTCGCAGACGATGAGCTTGGGTTCCATGATCAGCGCCCGGGCGATGCAAATGCGCTGACATTGCCCGCCGGAAAATTGGTGCGGGCGCCGTTCCATGGCGGTATCGGGGTCAACGCCGACGGCCTCGAGCACCTCCCGGACTCGGCGTTCCCGTTCCGCCGCATCCTTCATCCCGGCAATCATCAGGGGTTCGGCGACGATATCCTTTACCTTCCGCCGTGGATTGAGCGAGGAGACCGGGTCTTGAAAAATGATCTGCAGGCGGCGGCGGACCTGCCGCATTTCCTCATGGTTGAGTTCGCTGAGGTCCCGGCCCTCGAAGGTCACTTTGCCCATGGTCGGCGCCGGCAGCTGAATAATCGCCCGGCCGGTGGTCGACTTGCCGCAGCCGGACTCGCCGACAAGGCCGAGAGTTTCGCCTTCGGCAATATCGATGGTGATGTCGGAGATCGCCGCGAACCGCTGTCCCTGGTTGGTGTACTCGACGGTCATGTCCTCGATGGACAAGAGGGCGTTGAGGGCGCTCATGCGCTGACCGCCTCCTTGACTTCAAGGGGATACCAGCAGGCGTATATGTGGCTGGGATCGTCATCATGGGTGAGGGTGGGCATTTCCGTCGAGCACTTTTCGGCTGCATAGGGGCAGCGTTCGGCGAAGCGGCATCCCTGGGGCACCCGCAGCAGGTTCGGCGGCAGGCCCGGAATTGCGTCGAGACGTGTGTGGGGCGGGTCCGCCAGGTTGGGTGCGGATTTCATCAAAGCTTCGGTATAGGGCATCCGCGGCCGCCGGATCAGTTCCTCGGTGGAACAGCTCTCGACGATCTGGCCGGCATACATGACGACGACATCGTCCGTATATTGGGCGACGATCCCGAGATCGTGGGTAATCAGGATCACCGCCATGTTGCGTTCGGCCTGCTGCCGGCGCAAAAGGTCGAGGATTTGCGCCTGAATGGTCACGTCGAGTGCCGTGGTCGGTTCATCGGCGATCAGCAGTTTGGGCTCGCCGGCGAGCGCAATGGCGATGGCGACGCGCTGACGCATGCCGCCCGACAGGTGCATTGGGAAGCGATCGAGCTGTTGGGCGGCATCGGGAATACCGACCGACTCGATTAATTCAACGGCGCGCCGTTTGGCCTCCGCACCCGGCATGCCCAAGCGCTTGACCAAGACCTCGGTGATCTGTTTGCCGATTTTCTTGACCGGATTCAGGGACGACATGGGGTCCTGAAACACCATGGCGATTTCGCGGCCCCTGATCTCCCGCATGTCTTTTTCCGGCAACGCCATCAGGTCTCGTCCCTCGAACCGGACCTCACCCTGGTTCAGGACCGATCCGTCCTTTGCCAGGATGTCGATAATGGTACGGGAGAGCACGCTTTTGCCCGATCCGGATTCACCGACGATCCCAAGCGTACGTCCGCGCTCCAGACGAAACGAGACGCCGTCTACGGCGTGGGCCACGCCACGCGGTGTATCGAAATGCGTATATAAATCGACGACTTCCAGCAGCGGTGAAGCCGAGGTTTTAGAATCCATGACCGCCCTCGAGGGCAATCAACCGTTGGTCGCGCATGCCATCCCCAAAATAATTCTTGTCCCAGTTCTGTAGGGCGACGGGTGTTATTTTTTTGATTTGGCGAGACCGAAGCCGTCCCGTAGACAAAGCCTTATTATTTACGTTGCTTTGGTTTAAGCCCAGATAGGCTTCGGCTGTCAAGGCGGGCCGAAAGGAACGGCCCCGCGCCGGTCTCGGCTACATCGGGTCTCCAAGGCGTCCCTGGATTTGCGGCGAATCCGCCGCGTAGCGGTAGCACCTGAAGACCACGTTGTTGTTGTAGTAGGCCGGGTGGTCGTACTCGACGAAGAACGGGCTGCTGTAATCCCAGACGATCTCTTTTTCCGAGGTCACCTCGAAGAGGCGGCCCCACAGGCCTTCGCAGATCAGCGTGTTGCCGTTGGGCAGCCGCTGGCAGCCGCTGATAAACCAGCTGAAGAACGAGCGCGGTGGGTCGCCGACATATTCCCAGACGATTTCGTTGGTTTTGGGATCGAGCTCAATGACACGGGAGCCGACCTCGGGGCCGTGGTAGCCGACCGGGATCGCCCCGTTGGCAAAAAACAGGATATTGCCGTTGGGCAGCATTTGGACATCGTGCTGTTGACCAAATTCATAGTCCTGGAGCGCCCAGTCGAATTCCTTGGTCTGCTTGTTGATGATCGCCATCACGCAGGTATAGCGCTGATTGAAGATGATGTTGCCGTCGTTGGTGGGGGCGACGGTGTTGGCGTGGCCATACTCTCTCCGAACCAGGCCGGGATGGATGTGCCACTTTTCCAGGTCCATGTCGGTACCGGCGAACCATTCCCAAACGGTTTCGCCCTCGGGCGACACTTCGATCACGGTATCGGCATAAATTCCGTCCTCATGTTCCGTGCCGGGCTGGCCGCCCTGCACCCGCGCGGCCTGTTCGTCCGTCAGCAGGCGCCAGCCGGCATAGATGGTATTGCCGTTGTCCAAACGCCGGAAATCATGGTGCTGGCCGCTGTCCACATGCTCCCAGACAATGTTGCCGTCCCAATCGTACTCGACCAGATGACCTCCCTTGGCGGGCAGTCCCTGCGGCCCCTCTTTGGTGCGCAACGCGACGAGCAGGTTTCCATTTTCCAACAGGTAGGCGTAGTTGCCGACATCGGACGGCAAGTCCCAGGAGTGGGCCACCTTACCGTTCATATCGATCACGTAGGTGTTCGGCAGGCCGAGCGGCGTGAACAACGTAAAGCCGGGTGTCGCCTTGTCCTTATCGAAGTGATTTACCCCGGGTACAACCTGTCTGTTGGGCATGAGTGTTCCTCCCAATAATAATTTTGATCAAATATTTGTGTGATATTTCGACCGGGGACGGCCGAGAAATTGTCGTCCCGTCATCCAAATCCGTTGCCTGTCGACCCCCCTGAACGGTGCACGCCTAAGGTGCTGCCTGGGAGGGATCGGGTCAAGACTCAACGGCCGAAGTCCCGCGACGCGCAAACGAGCAGCGTCGATTAACCGCCCGGCGGATTGTCGCCGTGATCTGAATTGTCGATGAAGTATTTGACCAGGGCGACCGCTTCCGGCTCATCCCATTCCGCGCCGCCTTCCAGCTTTCCGACTTCGCGGCCCCTGCGGTCGAAGATATACGTGGTCGGCATCTGCCGGACGCCAAACCCGCGTACGGCGGTGTTCTCTCGATCCAAATAGAGGTCCAGGTTCTTGAGCTTCAGCCGGCGCAACATTTTACGTGCTACCGGTTTGCCGCCCCGATCGATATTGATCGCTACGACTTTGAACTCTTCGCCGTCCAGGCTTGCCGCCAAGCGGTCGATCGAGGGCAGTTCGCGTACGCACGGTGCGCACCAGGTGGCCCAAAAATTCACCAGGACGACCTTGCCGCCGAAATCCTTCAGCGAAACCGTCTTGCCGTTGCCGTCTTTCCAGGCGGTCTCGGGCCGCGGCCGGGTGCCGGGTGCAAGCTGGAATACCTCCATGTGGCCTTCGAGCTTGGGTCCATCGGCCGCACGGGCCGGCGCCGAGGCTGCCGAAAAAGCGATGACGACGGCGGAGAGCGCGAAAGCGCCAAACTTCGTTCCGGCGGTCGACAAGGTCATCAACCCGTTCCTCACGATTGGTTTCCACGGCCGCAACGCCAAGAGGCGCCGCCGGCCAGATCCTATATGTAAGGTCATCGGCGCCGAATGCCAGTTGGCGACGGGTAAAACGTGCGTGACCGGCCAGTGACCGGCGAGCGCCGACGTGTGACGACGTGTGACGGCGCCGACGAAAGCGGTTTTGGTCGGCCCGGTTGCCGTCCCCCGCTACCCGATTGGCCCGTTAACCGTTTCGTTGAGCAAACATTGCTCCGTCACAATTTTAACGCGGATTTACAATTGACTAGCTTGTCAGTCCTGTCTCACACTGCATGTGCAGGATTCAAGTCCGGATCCTAACAGAACGCATGTCAGTTCCAATCGACCACGGAGGTTCATCATGAAATCCACACCTATTCTCGTTGCCGCGGCGGCGGCAGTTGCACTCGTCTCCGGTGCCGCTCAAGCGGCGACCTTGGACGACGTCAAATCCAAGGGCGTCCTAGCATGCGGTGTGAGCACGGGGCTTCCCGGCTTCTCGGCGCCGGATGCCAACAAAAACTGGAACGGCATTGATGTTGATGTTTGCCGTGCTATCGCGGCGGCCGTTCTGGGCGATGCCGGCAAGGTCAAGTTTACCCCGCTGACCGCGAAAGAGCGTTTCACGGCTCTGCAGTCGGGCGAAATCGATGTTCTCAGCCGGAACACGACCTGGACGCACACCCGTGACACCTCGCTCGGCCTGAACTTCGCCGGCGTCCATTACTACGATGGTCAGGGCTTCCTGGTCACCAAGAGCCTCGGCGTGAAGAGCGCCAAGGAATTGGACGGCGCGGCGGTCTGCATTCAAGCCGGGACGACGACGGAGTTGAACCTCGCCGACTATTTCCGGTTCAACAAGATGCAGTACAAGGCTGTCGTCTTCGACACCTCCGAGCAGACATTGGCCGGTTTCGAGGCCAATCGCTGCGACGTGCTGACCTCTGATCAGTCACAGCTCTATGCGCTGCGCACCAAAATCAAGAATGCCGCCAACACGGTCGTGCTGCCCGAGGTTATCTCCAAGGAGCCGCTTGGCCCCGTGGTCCGTCAAGGCGACGACCAGTGGTTCAATATCGTCAAATGGACGCTGAACGCGATGATCAATGCCGAAGAACTCGGCGTCACCTCCAAGAACGTCGATGCCAAGAAGTCCGACAAGAACCCGGCGGTCGCCCGCCTCGTCAGCGGCACGGGTGACATGGGCAAGAAGCTTGGCCTCGATAACGCCTGGGCCTACCGGATCCTCAAGCAGGTCGGAAACTATTCCGAGATTTTCGAGCGCAATGTAGGAGCTGGCTCGCCGCTGAAGATTTCACGGGGCCTAAACGCCCTGTGGAACAAAGGCGGCATCCTCTACGCACCGCCGATCCGCTAAACGGAATGGAAAACCCCTGAGGACACTGGTCTCAGGGGTTTTCACTTTCTGATCTTCGGAGGCACTGACTTAAGAAAAGACTGATCGATGGCCGACCAACCGACGTCCGGAGGCGGTTCACAACCATCGAAGCCGCCGCCGTGGAATGACCCAGCCGTCCGCTCAATCGTCTTCCAGGCTCTGGCGCTAGTCGTGTTGGGATGGTTCTTCTGGACCATTTTCAACAATACCCTCGCCAATATGGAAACGCGAGGCATCTCCACCGGATTCGCCTTCCTCGACCGGGCCGCCGGGTTCGGCATCCTGATGAGTCTTATTCCCTACGACGAGAGCAACTCCTATGGCCGGACTTTCGTCGTCGGTTTGCTCAATACGGTCCTGGTCGCCTTCCTGGGGATCATTTTGGCGACCATTCTCGGATTCATCATCGGTGTCGCGCGGCTGTCCAACAACTGGGTGATCGCCAAATTGGCGGCGGTTTATGTCGAAGTCATCCGCAACATTCCTCTGCTGCTGCAAATTTTCTTCTGGTACATCGCGGTGCTTCAGGCGCTGCCCGGCATCCGCCAGAGCATCACGTTTGGTGACTCGTTTTATCTCAACAACCGGGGCTTCTTCTTTCCCAAACCCATTTTCGGCGATGGGTTCGGCCTCGTCTGGATCGCACTGATTGTCGCCGTCGTTGCGATTCTCTGCCTGAGAAAATGGGCCAGGCGACGGCTTGATCAAACGGGTCAACAGTTCCCGGTCTTTTTTGTCTCAATTGGGTTGATCATCGGCCTGCCGCTCCTGGTGTTCCTGGTCATGGGCGCGCCGCTGACCTTCGAGTATGCCGAGCTGCAGCGTTTCCGGCTCGCCGGCGGGGCCAGCATCATCCCGGAGCTGATGGCGTTGCTGTGGGCCCTGACCATGTACACGGCCGCGTTCATCGCGGAAATCGTGCGCGCCGGTATTCTGGCCGTGAGCCATGGTCAGACCGAGGCCTCCCGCGCGCTGGGGCTGAAGAACAACCAAACACTGCAGTTGGTGGTTATCCCCCAGGCCATGCGGGTGATCATCCCGCCGCTGACCAGCCAGTACTTGAATTTGACCAAAAACTCGTCGCTGGCGACGGCCATCGGCTATCCGGATTTGGTGGCGGTTTTCATGGGGACGACACTCAACCAGACCGGTCAGGCGGTTGAGATCGTCGCCATGACCATGGCCGTCTATCTATCCATCAGCCTGCTGATTTCCCTGGTGATGAATATCTACAATAGACGAATGGCGCTGGTGGAACGATGACGACGGCCTGGCGACCTTCACCTGATTTGCCGCCGCCGGCGTCCACCGTCGGCGCCGTCGGCTGGGCGCGCGGCAATCTGTTCTCGACCTGGCTGAGCACCGTGTTCACTGTCGTCCTGACGCTCATCACCGTCTACTTCCTCTGGCAGATATTGGATTGGGGGGTCTTCAGCGCCGACCTCGCCGGCAAGGACCAATCGGCCTGCGAAGGCGACGGTGCGTGCTGGGTTTTCATCAAGGACAGGTTCAACTTCTTTATCTACGGGTTCTATCCGGACGCCGAGCAATGGCGGGTAAACGTCATGTTCTTCCTGCTGGCGGCGCTCATTTTCCCGCATTTCTTCGAGAATGCGCCTTACAAGAGGGCGCTCGGCTGGATATTCCTGACCGTCTACCCGGTGGTCTCCGGCGTGCTGCTGTTGGGCGGCGTCTTCGGTCTCGAGTTCGTCGATACCGACAAGTGGGGTGGGCTGATGCTCACCCTGGTATTGTCCTATGTGGGCATCGTCGCGGCGCTGCCCATCGGCATATTGCTGGCGCTCGGCCGGCGTTCCGAGATGCCCGTCATCCGAACCATCTGCGTGGCCTTCATCGAGCTATGGCGCGGCGTGCCGCTGATCTCGGTGCTGTTCATGGCTTCGGTGATGCTGCCCCTGTTCCTGCCCGAGGGCACCAATTTCAACAAGCTGCTCCGGGCGCTCATCGGCATTACCATGTTCCAGTCCGCCTATATGGCGGAGGTGGTCCGGGGAGGCCTGCAGGCGATTCCCAGGGGTCAGTACGAAGCCGCCGCGGCATTGGGTCTCGGCTATTGGCGCTCCATGTGGCTGGTCATCCTGCCCCAGGCCCTCAAGCTGGTGATTCCCGGCATCGTCAATACCTTCATCGCGCTGTTCAAGGACACCACTTTGGTGTTGATCATCGGCCTGTTCGAGGTGCTGGGCGGCGTGCAGGCGGCGGTTATTGATCCCGCGTGGCAGAACGTGGCCGTGGAGGGCTTTGTCTTCGCTGCGTTTGTCTACTGGATATTCTGCTTTGCCATGTCCCGCTACAGCCAGGCGCTGGAGCGCAAATTGGACACCGGGCATAATCGATAACCCTTCAGGGCTGGAGAAAACCCATGAATGAAGCGGCAAGGTCACAAGACAGCGGATCGGATGGCATCATCCAGATGATCGACGTCAACAAGTGGTTCGGCGAGTTTCATGTCCTCAAGAACATCAATCTCAATGTCGGCGCCGGCGAGCGGATTGTCATCTGCGGACCGTCCGGGTCCGGGAAGTCGACCGTGATCCGCTGTATCAATCGGCTAGAAGAGCACCAGCGGGGACGGATCATCGTGGACGGGGTGGAGCTCACCAACGACCTCAAGCACATCGAACAGATCCGTCGCGAGGTCGGTATGTGCTTCCAGCACTTCAACCTGTTCCCCCATCTGACCGTGCTCGACAATCTCTGCCTGGCGCCCCAGTACGTCCGCAAGGTGCCGCGGGCCGAGGCGGAAGAAACGGCGATGATGTATCTGGAACGGGTCAAGATTCCCGAGCAGGCGGACAAGTTTCCGGGTCAGCTCTCGGGCGGTCAGCAGCAGCGCGTCGCCATCGCCCGGTCGCTATGCATGAGCCCCAAGATCATGCTGTTCGACGAGCCGACCTCGGCCCTCGATCCCGAGATGATCAAGGAAGTGCTCGACACCATGATCGAACTTGCCGAGACCGGCATGACCATGCTGTGCGTGACTCATGAGATGGGTTTCGCGAAAACCGTGGCCAACCGGGTGATCTTCATGGACGGCGGCGAGGTGATCGAATCGAATGAGCCCAACGAGTTCTTCGACAACCCGCAGCACGACCGCACCCAGCTGTTCCTGAGCCAAATCCTGGCCCATTAGCGGATCGCCGCCGGCGGGTGTTTCACGTGAAACAAACATTGCTGTCCGGTTTTGATCGGCCGGGTGTGGCCGCCGGTCCGATCCGTATGGGCTGGAACCAGTCCATTTTCGCTGCGGCTTGCCGCCTGAAGCCCGCAGGGCGAAGAATGGTGGGCGCGGCTGGGATTGAACCAGCGACCCCCGCCGTGTGAAGACGGTGCTCTCCCGCTGAGCTACGCGCCCGCTCCGGGGATGGGGACGGGCATATAAGTGGTGCACGCCAAGCCTGTCAAGCGAGGGCGGCTGAGCTTGAGATATCCGCTCCCCCGGACCTGGAATGCGCCAAACCGCCGGACTGCGTGACGGCGGACATGCAGCCCGCGCCCGCTTCGGCGGGGCCGGAAAATAATTCGACGGAAAAACGTCCCGCCCCGCGTTAGGAGGATTGACAGCGCGTGCGAGGACCGGTCCCCAATCGCCAACTGAAATCAACTTTCTTGCGAAAGAGGTTAGTGATGAAAAAGTCCCTCAAGCTTTCCCTGTTGGCCGGCGCGGTGGCGGTGGTTTCGGCAGGCTTCGCCTATGTTTCCGTTTCCGATGCCGGTACGCCGGCGGCGGGCGTCACCAATGCGGTCGTGTCCGGGGCCGCCGGGGAGGCCCGTCAGCACGAACGGCTGCACCGGCGCGCTCATTTCCGCGGCCGTGGCGGTCCCCGAGGAATTCGGGGCGGACCGCGCGGCGGATTCCGCGGCGGGCGGATGTTCGACACCTTCGATGCCAACGATGACGGCCGGATTACCCAGGCCGAGATCGATGCCTTCCGCAAGGGCCAGTTCGACGAGCACGACGCCAACAAGGACGGCAAGCTGACCCTTCAGGAATACCAGAACCTGTGGCTGTCGGTGATGCGGGAGCGCATGGTCGATGCTTTCCAGCGTCATGATGACGACGGCAATGCCGAAGTTACCCTGGAAGAGTTCTCCGAACGGTTCTCGCGCATGGTTCGCCGCATGGATAATGACGGCGACGGCGCCATCACCCGGGACGACCTGCGGAACCGGTTCGGGAATCGCGGCGGTCCGAGAGACGGCCGGCGCGGCGAACGCCGCGGGCCCGGCCAAGGCCAGGGCCAAGGCCAGGGCCAAGGACAGGGCCAGGGCGGCAACTAGGTTCGTTTCTTCCAAGTCATTGCCACATGACTTGCCGGGGCGGTGCGATGCGCGCCGCCCCGTTTTGTTTGCCCCGGCCGTATGCTATGGCTGAGCCATGGAAACCACGTTCGGGGGCTCAGGTGACAGACGCGGATACGGAGAAGCGCGCGGCCGGACGCGCGGCGGCCGGCTACGTGGCATCGGGAATGGCCGTCGGCGTCGGCACTGGCTCGACGGTAAAATATTTCATCGACGCGCTCGGCGAACGGGTCGGGGACGAAGACCTCCAGATACGCGGAATCCCGACCTCCGGGGACTCGGCGGAGAAGATGAAGGCCCGGGGGATCGAGGTTGTCGGCTTCGACGAAGTGAACAAGCTGGATGTGGCGGTCGACGGGGCCGACGAGGTCAGCGCCGAATTCCATATGATCAAGGGCGGCGGAGGCGCGTTGCTCAGGGAAAAGATCGTTCTGACGGCCGCCGAGCGGCGGGTCATCATCATCGACTCGTCGAAACAGGTGAAGACGCTGGGCGCCTTCGATCTGCCGGTCGAGGTCATCCCCTTCGGCCATGAGTACGTGTTGGACATGATCGCGCAAACCGGGGCGACGCCGCGGGTGCGCCAATCGGGCGGCGGCGACTACCACACCGACAACGGTAATCTGGTTTTGGATTGCGCGTACGGGTCCATCGCCGATCCGCGGGCGCTGGACGGGGTTTTGAAGGGCATCCCCGGCGTGGTCGAGACAGGCCTGTTTCTGGGACTGGTGGATGAATTGCTGGTCGGCCGGGGCGGCGAGGTGGAGACCATCACCGCCAACAAGGTGTGGGGCTGAACCGGCGTCCGTTCAGCCGGCGGCCATCTCGCGGCCGAAACGGCCCATCGGCATATCGGTTCTCATCCCCGTGGAGTCCGGGGGCAACGCCGTCAACCTAACCGGAACATTCGATCAGGGCGGCGTGGCTGGACCAAGCGGCGGTTTGCCGAGGACCATGTCGGCCGCCTTCTCGGCGATCATGATGGTGGGCGCGTTGGTGTTTCCGCCGACGATGCGGGGCATGATGGACGCATCGACCACCCGCAGCCCGTCGATCCCTTTGACCCGAAGTTCGGGGTCGACGACACTCTTGTCGCCAATCCCCATCTTGCAGGTGCCGACCGGATGAAAGATGGTACCGGCGTTTCCCCGGATATAGTCCCGGACATCGTCATCGGTGATCACAGTGGGCTGGGGCAGAAACTCCTCCGGCGTCAGATGCCGGAAGGTCTCGCTGGTGACGATGCGGCGGGCTTCCTGGAATCCCTTGAACAGGAGGTCCAGGTCTTGGCCTTCAGTGAAGAATCGCGGCTGCACCACCGGCGGTTTCGAGGGATCACTATCGGCAACCGTGACCTCCCCCCGGCTTTTGGGGCGCAGCAGCACCGCATTGGCAAGATAGCCGTGGCCGTAGCCGACCATCCGGGGCGGCGGCTCGCGGTAGCCGGGGACAAAGATGAACTGGATGTCCGGCCGAACGGCCGCGGGGTCGGATTTCCAGAACCCCCCGGCCTCGACCATATTGCTGGCGAGCAGACCCCGCCGGCGCAGGAAGTATTGAATTCCGGACCAGGCCAGAGACGGCAGCGCCGCCACCGATAGGCCATATCCCACCCGGCTTTGGGTGCGGTAGTGGGCGGCCGCCGAAATATGATCCTGCAGGTTCTTGCCGACGCCTGGGAGATCATGGACGACGCCGATGCCGATTTTTGAAAGCTCTTCACCGGGCCCGATCCCGGACTGCAGGAGAATCTTCGGCGAGACCAGCGCACCCGCCGAGAGGATCACTTCCTTCCGGGCATCGATCCGCCGCTCACCGTCGATCAGTTCGACGCCGGTGGCTCTTCCGCCGTCGAGCAGCACCCGCGCCACCGCGGCATCGGTGATCACTTCGAGGTTTTTGCGCCGCCGTGCAGGCTTGAGGAAGGCGACCGCCGTGGACGCCCGGCGCCCGTTTTTCTGGGTCACCTGATAGGTTCCGAAGCCCTCTTGGGTCTCGCCGTTGAAATCGGCCGAACGCTTGTACTGCAGCTTTTCCGCGGCGCTCGTCCACAGCTCGTTCAGCGGGTTCGGCGTCTCCAGATATTTGACGTTGAGCTCGCCGCCGATGCCGTGAAGCCCGCCGTCGAAATGTTCATTGTTTTCGGACTTCTTGAAATAGGGCAGGACGTCACGCCACGCCCATCCGGGGTTGCCGAGTTCCGCCCATTCATCGTAGTCGCCCCGGTTGCCGCGGATGTAGACCATGCCGTTGATGGCGCTGGATCCGCCGAGGGTTTTCCCTCTGGGCAGGAAGATCGGCCGGTTCTTGGCGTGTGCCTGGGGCTCGGAGAAGAAAAGCCAGTTGATCTTGGGATCGCTCATGCCGCGCAGGAGGCCGAGCGGAACATGAATGAACGGGCTGCGATCGGGCGGCCCGGCCTCCAACAGGCAGACCGAGTTGGACGGATCTTCGCTCAGCCGGTTGGCCAGCACGCAGCCCGCCGAGCCGCCGCCGACGATCACATAGTCGAAGCTCTTCCAAGCGTTGTCCGCCATGCCTCTCCCTGCTCCCTCACGAAAGGTTAGGGGAGCGGGGCCGGCGGTTCAATTCGGCGGTCGCTTAGCTGTCCGTCGCCCGGCCAATAATCTGGCTAGGTACGCTCCAGGATGTGCAGGCCCCGGTCCCGGTCCATCAGATAGATCAGCCGCCGGTCATCCTCATAGACGTCGTTGGAGAGCACTTCATCGCATCCCGGCGGTTTGTCGGGCACGAAGTAGGCAACCTCCCTGGGCGCGTGGGGGTTGGCGAAGTCGACGACCCGCAGCCCTTGGGCGAACCAGGCGAACGGAATGTCGGTGCCGCGCACTTCCTCCACCGGCTGATGACACCCGCTCCGCACCGGGGTCGGCTCGCGGCTGCCCAATCCCTCGACCTGGTAGCTGGAGATGGGGATGGGGTTCTCCTCGTCGGTGATGTCAATCACCCAGGCGAAAGCGGGTCCCGCATCCGCCGGCCGCGCCACGTCTTCGTCCGCCACCAGCATGATGTCCATGCCCTGAATTTTCTCCGGGAACGGCAGGCAGGTGTGGGTCGGGCAGGGGAAGGGCGGGAAGGTGGAGAAGCGGCAAACCTCTTTCGGGTTGCTCATATCGGTGATGTCGAGGATCGCCCAGCCCGCATGCCAATAGCTGACGTAGAGCCGGTCGCCCCGCCGGATCGGGTGATGGCAGCGCAGCCGCTTGACCGGCACGTCCGCTTTCTCGCCGGCGGCGACATGCTGGCCGGGCCAATGCCAGCGGCCGACCTCTTCCGGTCTGGTCGGATTGGACATGTCGAGGATCATGCAGATGTGGCCTTCATAGCCCTCCGCCGTGGGAGAGATGTAGGCGTAACGGTCATCCACGGTGAACCGGTGGACGCCGTCGCCGGCGGTCTCCCAGAAATGGATGTGTTTGGGGTCTAATGGATCGGACACGTCGAAAATGTTGAGCCCGCCCGTGAACCCGGCTTCGGTCTCGCCCGTATAGTCGATGGATTCGTAATTGGTGAGCATCAGATCTCCCATGATTCTCACCTTGTGGGCGTGGCAGCCCTGATGTTTGCAGTCGAGGGTCTTGACCACCTTCGGATTCTTGGGGTCGGCCACATCGATGACGGTGGTCGCTTCCTTGCCGAGGGTGTGACCGACATAGGCGGTGGTTCCACTGAGGGTGATCTGGCCGCCGCCCTTGACGTCGACCCAGCTGACCTCGCGAATTCCTGATGCTTCGGGCATCCGATCCTCCCCATCGCTAGGTGGCTATCTTGGACGCCCAGATGACCGGAAACAAGAAAATCGAGCGTGCTCAGAATTTCCGAAGTGCCGGGATCAACTCGTCGAAATGATCGATCAAGGCATCGGCGCCCAACCGGTCGGCTGGAACGTTGGTGTACCCGAAACTGACCGCAATGGATTTCACCCCGGCGTTCCGGGCGGCGCCGATGTCGGCTGCCGAATCACCGACCATTATGGCCTCCTCGGCGTTCACGCCTGCGAGCTCGAGGGCCCGATTGAGGGGAGCGGGGTCCGGCTTTCGGGCGCCGACCTGGTCGTAACAGACGACGGGCTCGAACGTGCCGTTCGCGCCGAGACCCTCCAGGACAGGCGCGGTCAGCGACGACCTTTTGTTGGTGCAGATACCGGTGACCACCGCCCAGTCCTGAAGTTGTGCTACCGCCGCCAGCGCGCCCGGAAAAAATCTGGTGTCGACCACGCAATTGGCGCGGTAATCCTCCAGGAACTCGTCGAACATTCGATCCAGCTTCTCGTCGGAAAGAGGTTCGCCCAATATATCGTATGCACCTCTCAGCATCCTGTCGGCGCCGCCGCCGATCAAGGGCATGGATTGTTCGTTCGTCAGGGCCGGCTTGCCCTCCCGCGCCAGTCCCCGGTTGAGGGCCGCGTGCAGATCCGGGCTGGTATCGGCGAGGGTGCCGTCGAGATCGAAGATGACGGCCTTGAAGGGAACGGTCATGAATCCTCGGCAATGCAAAGTTGCGTAACACGAAGTGACTTGGCCTATTTCTGCCCCTGTGGCAAGGTCGCGCCGCGCGATTCAGGCAGGAGTCGCAATCGCTTAACGCCTGCTGGCGCATTTTGATTTTCGACTGATATGACCGAGACCAATACCGCCGCCATCATTCTCGCCGCCGGCATGGGTACGCGCATGAAATCGGCGCTGCCCAAGACCCTGCACGCGATCGCCGGCCGTCCCATGCTGTACCTGCTCCTGGATACGGTCGAGGCGTTGGGTCTCGATCGCGTCGTCGTCGTATCGGGGCCGGAGCTGGAATCCCATGAGGATGATATTGCGGCCCATCCGGCGAACCCCGCCGTCGTTTATCAGACGGAACGGCTCGGGACCGCTCATGCGGTCCTGGCGGCGAGGGACGCGCTGCCGGACTTCGGCGGAGACGCGCTGATCCTGTTCGCCGGAGATCCGCTGATCACCGCCGACACCTGCCGCACTGTCCTCGCGCGCCTCCGGGGCGCGGGCGAACCGGCGGTCGTCGCCGTCGGCAAAAGGCCGGGGGAGCCGGGCAGGGCCGGGCGGCTTGTGACCTCGGATGGCGATCTGCTGGACCGGATCGTCGAAGCTGGGGACGCCGGCCCGGAGGAACTCGCCATCCCGCTTTGCAATGCGGGTGTGATGGCGGTCGGGCGCGGACAGCTGTTCCCGCTGCTGGACCGGGTGACGAACGACAATGCCAAGGGCGAATACTATCTGACCGATATTGTCGGTCTGGCGCGTTCCGACGGCGCCGCCTGCGCCTACGTGGAAGCGCCGGACGAAGAGGTGATGGGGATCGACACCCGCGCCGATCTCGCCCGGGCGGAGACCGTCGTTCAGCGGAGACTCAGGTCGGCCGCCATGGATGCCGGCGCCACGCTCATCGATCCGGCGACGGTCTATTTGTCTTGGGACACCAAGCTGGGCCGGGACGTGACGGTCGGGCCGAACGTCATCTTCGGGCCCGGGGTAACCGTCGGCGACAAGGTAACCATTCGCGCTTTCAGTCATCTGGAGGGCGCGAGCGTGTCCGACGGCGCCATCGTCGGGCCCTTTGCCCGGCTGCGGCCGGGCGCCGACATCGGCGCCGATGCCCATATCGGCAATTTCGTCGAGATCAAGAACGCGGCGGTCGGGCAGGGTGCAAAGATCAACCACCTCTCCTATGTGGGAGATGCGTCCGTGGGACCCGCGGCAAATATCGGGGCGGGCACCATCACCTGCAACTATGACGGCTATCTCAAACACCGGACGGAAATCGGTGCCGGAGCGTTCATCGGTTCCAACACTTCGCTGGTCGCGCCGGTCGCGGTCGGCGCCGGCGCGGTCACCGGAGCGGGCAGCGTGATCACCAAGGATGTCGGCGACGGCAATCTGGCGGTGACGCGGGGCGAACAACGCCAAATCGAGGACTGGGCGGCCATCAGCCGGGCGAGCAGGCAGGCGGCGGACTGAACATGTGCGGCATCGTCGGCATCATCGGGAAGGGTGAAGTCGGTTCGCTGCTGCTGCAGGGCCTCAAACGCCTGGAATACCGCGGTTACGATTCCGCCGGCATCGCCACCTTGGACAATGGCCTTATCGACCGGCGGCGGGCCGAGGGCAAGCTCTCCAATCTGGAAAAGCTTCTCGAAGACGATCCAATCCGGGGAACGACGGGGATCGGCCACACCCGCTGGGCCACCCACGGCGTGCCGAGCGAGGTCAACGCGCACCCTCACGCCACGGAGAAAACGGCGGTGGTGCACAACGGCATCATCGAGAACTTCCTCGAGCTGCGCGACGAACTGGTCGCGGCGGGCCGGAACCTCGCCTCCGAAACCGACACCGAGGTGGTGGTGCATCTGATCACCCAGTACCTCAACGACGGGATGGAGCCGGAAGCCGCCGTCGCCAAGACGCTTCGGCGGCTCGAGGGAGCGTTCGCGCTCGGCATCGTGTTCGCCGGACATTCGGATCTGATGATTGCGGCGCGGCGCGGCTCGCCGCTGGCCATCGGCTACGGCGAAGGGGAGATGTTCATCGGTTCCGACGCCCTCGGCCTCGCCCACCTTTCCCAGCGGATCACCTATTTGGAGGACGGTGATTGGGCGGTGCTCAACGGCACCGGCGTTCGTATCCGCGATGCGGACGGCGCGGACGTGGAACGCTCCATCTTCAAGGTGGAGATATCGGGCGCGCTGACCGGCAAGGGCGGTCATCCGCACTACATGCTCAAGGAGATCTATGAGCAGCCCCAGGTGATCGGCGATACGCTCCACAGCTTCCTCAATCCTGCCGACCGCACCATCACCCTGCCCGAACTGCCGGTCGACCTGGCCGCCGTGACCAAGGTCACCGTCTCGGCCTGCGGCACCGCCTTCTACGCCGCGCTGACCGCCAAATATTGGCTGGAAAGTATCGCCCGGGTGCCGGTGGAAGCGGATATCGCATCCGAGTTCCGCTACCGGGCCATGGACATGCCGGCGGGCGGTCTCGCCCTGTTCATCTCCCAGTCCGGGGAAACGGCGGACACCTTGGCGGCGCTTCGCTACGCCAAGGAACAGGGGCAGACGGTGATCTCGGTGGTCAATGTGCCGGAAAGCACCATCGCCCGGGAATCGGACGCCGTCCTGCCGACCTATGCCGGCCCTGAAATCGGCGTGGCCTCGACCAAGGCGTTCACCACCCAGCTGACTGTGCTTGCCTGCCTGACCGTCGTGATGGCCCGTGCCCGCGGCGTTATCGGCGAGGCGCGCGAGGCCGAACTCGCCGAAGCCCTCACCGAGGTGCCGTCGCGGGCGGCGGAGGTGCTGAATCACGACGAGCACCTGAAATCGCTGGCCTACGAGGTTTCTCATGCCCGGGACGTTCTCTATCTCGGGCGGGGCACCAGCTACCCCATCGCGCTGGAAGGCGCGTTGAAGCTGAAGGAGATCAGCTACATCCACGCAGAGGGCTATGCCGCCGGCGAAATGAAGCACGGCCCCATCGCGCTGATCGACGACAACGTGCCGGTCATCGTCATCGCCCCTTCGGACGATCTGTTCGACAAGACGGCTTCCAACATGCAGGAGGTCATCGCCCGGGGCGGGCGGGTGATCTTCATTTCCGATGCCGAAGGCGCCCGGAAGCTCGGTGATCTTGCCGCCGCGACCATCGCGCTTCCCAGCGTCGATCCGTTTGTTTCACCCATCCTCCATGCCATCCCGGTGCAGCTGCTCGCCTATCACACGGCGGTCATCAAGGGCACCGACGTGGACCAGCCCCGCAACCTCGCCAAGAGCGTGACGGTGGAATAGGGGCCATCCCGAATCCCGATATTCTGTATGCCAGCGAGCACCAGAACGACGATCTCATCGCCGCCCACTTCGCCGGGGAGCCGCTCATTACCCCAATCCCCGGGTTCAAGGGCCGCTAACCCTGTTTGTGACCCTATTTGTGGCCGTGTCCGCCGGTCTTTGTGTTCTCCGGCCCGTGGCCCGGGTTCATGGCGTTCTGCTTCCGCTGTAACGAAACAGGCCATCTGCTCTTGATGTACGAGATCACCGCCCAGATCTGGTCGTCGTGGAGGCGAAAGCCGAAAGCGGGCATGCCGCCCGTTACGGGGTTGCCCTTTTTGTCTTCGGTGCCGGTGGTGATTTGGTCGAACATGTACTGATCCGAATGATGGGAACCGTGCCCCCGCTCGTCGAGGCGCGGCGGGATCAGGTTCTTCGGGAACTTCGCCGGATTGACCGGTCCCCGGAGCTTCTCGCCGTGGCATTCGGCGCAATTCTCCAAATAGACTTTTTTGCCGACGGACACCTGATGGCGATTTCCCGTGTCGACCGGGTGGGTGGCATCGGCCGGAACGGCGAACAGGACCGCCGCGCCGAAGGCCAGGGACGGGATCGGAGACTTCCTCATCGGTTGCTCCGTTGAATGATGCTGCGCTGGTCGATCAGCTCCTGGCGCCGCCGGACGTCCGCGGGCCAAGTGCTTTTGATGTAGGCTAGCACGGCCCAGATCTGGTGATCGGATAAACTTTCCTCGAAGCCCGGCATGGCGCTTTTGAAATCGTTGCCGGGGATCAATTTCTCGCCGCCCAGCTTGGTGTAATCGAACAACAACCGGTCGGGGTGATGCCAGGTGTGGCCCGTCTCATCGTGGGGCGGGGCGGGAAGGGTCCCGTCGGGCAAGGTCGCCCGCCACTTGGGCTGCCCCTCCAGATTCTTGCCGTGGCAGGAGGCGCAGTGTTCGGCGTAGACGAGCTTGCCTTCCGCAACCAGGGCCGGGTCGGAGGCATCGGCCGACGTCGCCCCGTTGCCCGGGCCGGCGAAGTAGTAGATTCCGGTCCCCGCCGCGAGGACGGCGAAGCCAATTCCAAGGACGAACCGAAGTCTTCGTTCCATTCCAGTTACATAGCCCATCCCCTTACTGGAAGGTCAAGGATTCATGGATTACATTGCATCCAGAGTCCGGTTGCCGCCTCTCGGCACCGCTCATCACGGGAACGATTTACATGCCCAAGTACGATTACGATCTCATCACCATCGGCGCCGGCTCCGGCGGCGTCCGCGGCACCCGCCTCGCCGGCGGCTACGGCGCGCGGACGGCGATCATCGAGGAGGAGCGGGTCGGCGGCACCTGCGTGCTGCGCGGCTGCGTGCCGAAGAAGCTGCTGATCTACGGCGCCCACTACGCGGAACATCTGGAGGATGCGGTCAATTACGGCTGGTCCGTCGACGGCGCTTCTCATGACTGGGCGCAGATGATCGACACGAAGAATGTCGAGCTCGACCGGCTTAACGGCATCTACCTCCGAATCTTGAGGGAGAACAATGTGGAGGTGGTCGACGGGCGGGGCGTCGTCACCGATCCCCATACGGTGGAAGTGAACGGCAAATCGATGACCGCCGGGAAGATACTGGTGGCGGCCGGCGGCTGGCCGTCCACGCCGGACATCCCGGGCATCGAGCACGTGATCTCGTCCAACGAGGCGCTGGAACTCAGGGAGTTGCCGAAGCGGATGGTGATCGTCGGCGGGGGCTATATCGCCGTCGAATTCGCCGGCATCTTCGCGGCGCTCGGCGTCGAGGTCACGGAGGTGATCCGCGCCGAGGCGATCCTTAGGGGTTTCGATCACGACATCCGGGTGAACCTGACCGATGAAATGCAGAAGCGCGGCATCAAGGTCCTCTCGGAGACCGTCATCCGCTCCATCGAAAAGAACGGGGATATCTACACGCTGCGCTGTGCCGGCAACGAGGTCATCGAGACCGACCTCGTCATGTACGCCACCGGCCGAACGCCCAATACGGCCGGCCTGGGCCTGGCGGAGGCGGGGGTCGAGCTTTCCGGCAACGGCGCCGTGATGGTCGATGAGTGGAACCAGTCCTCCGTCGAGAGCATCTACGCCGTCGGCGACGTCACCGACCGCATCGCGCTGACCCCGGTGGCGATCCAGGAGGGAAGGGCGTTCGCCGAGACCAACTTCAACGACAATCCGCTGACGGTCGACTACGACGACGTGCCGTCGGCCGTATTCTCGACCCCGCCGGTGGGTTCGGTTGGGCTCCCGGAAGAGGCCGCCCGCGCCCGCTATGGCGACATCGACGTCTATGTTTCCCGGTTCAAGCCGCTGGTGCACACCCTGTCGGGCCGGGACGAGCGCTCCTTCATGAAACTGGTGGTCGACGCCCACACCGACCGGGTGCTCGGCGCGCACATGATGGGCTTGGATGCGCCGGAAATCATCCAGGGCGTCGCCATCGCCATCAAGTGCGACGCCACCAAGGCGCAGTTCGATGCGACGACCGGCATCCACCCCTCGGCGGCGGAGGAATTCGTCACCATGCGGGACAAGCGCCCCGAACCGGAACGCGCCCAGGCGGCGGAGTAGACGGAGGAACAGCGAATGGCCGATCTCCCTCTTTCCTTTGCCGCTTGCGAATACGACCACGTCCGGGATTTGGCCGAAGGAAAGGTCAAGGCCAGGGGGATCGAAATCATCCCCATGCTGTTCGACGAGCCGCACTTCGTTTTCCACAGGGCGGCCAGCCATGGGGATTTCGACATCGCCGAGATGTCGTTCGGCCGCTACATCTCCATGGTGTCGCGCCGCGCCAACGACATGACGGCGATCCCGGTGTTTCCGTCCCGCGTCGCCAGGATCGGCTCTTTCTACGTGCCCGGCGGCTCGAAGCTGAAATCGCCCGAGGACCTGAAGGGCAAGCGGGTGGGCATCCCGGAATGGACCCAGACGGCCAGCATCTATTCCCGGGGCTGGCTGGCCGAGAGTTGCGGCGTCGATCTCAAATCGATCGAGTGGGTGCAGACTGGCGTCGACGAGCCGGGCAGGCCCGAGCCGTCGCCGGTGAAGCTTCCCAAGGGCATCGAGGTCCGGCCGGACACGGAGCATTCCCTCTCCGAGTTGCTCGTCAACGGCGGCATCGATTGCGCCATGACGGCACTGCCGCCGAAGCCGTTCCGGGACGGGGACGGCCGGGTGCGGCGGCTGGTGAAGGACTCCAGGAAAGCCGAGATCGCCTACTTCAAGGAGACCGGCATCTTCCCGATCATGCACGTCATCGCGGTCCGCAACGAGGTGCTGGCCGAACACCCCTGGGTCGCGGTCAATCTGCTCGAAGCGTTCGAGCAGTCCAAGCGGAACGCCATCGAGCGGACCTTGCGGGGCTCGCACTCGGTCTATCCCATTCCCTGGGGCTATGACGCGGCCCTGGAAGCCCGGGAATTGTTCGGCGGCGACGTGTTTCCGTACGGTCTCGAGCCCAACCGGACCACCATCGAGGCCTTCCTTCGCTTCGGCCATGCCCAAGGCGTGGCGCACCGCAAACTGAAGCCGGAAGACCTGTTCGTGCCGTCGACCCTGGAGCGGATTCTCACCTAGACGTTTCTTTCATTGGGTGGCGGGTTGTTGTTCCGTGACCCAAGCTTATTTCCCTGGAATTCCGCGGCGTTCCGGCGTATAACCCCGCGCTCTGAAAAGAATATTTCCTGGGGATAGGAAAATGGCTGCGAAGTGGGCGCCGGACAGCTGGCGTGGCAAACCCATCGAACAGGTGCCGGAATACCCGGACGCCAAGGAACTCGCCGACGTCGAGGCCCGGCTTGCCGGGTATCCGCCGCTGGTTTTTGCCGGCGAAGCGCGGCGCCTGAAGCGGTCTCTCGCCGACGTTGCGGCGGGAAACGCTTTTCTGCTCCAGGGCGGCGACTGTGCGGAAAGCTTCGCCGAATTCCATCCCGACAACATCCGCGACCTGTTCAAGGTCATCCTGCAGATGGCCGTCGTGCTGACTTTCGGCGCGGCCCTGCCGGTCGTCAAGGTAGGCCGGCTGGCCGGTCAATTCGCCAAGCCCCGCTCGGCGCCGACGGAAACAATCGACGGCGTCGAGTTGCCGAGCTACCGGGGCGACATCATCAACGGCATCGAATTCGAGGCCGGGGCCCGGGTGCCGGATCCCAAGCGTATGGAGCAGGCATACAATCAGGCCGCTTCGACCCTCAACCTGCTGCGGGCATTTGCCCAGGGCGGATTCGCCGATCTCCACCGGGTGCATCAGTGGAACATGGGTTTCGTCGCGGACTCGCCGTTGGGCGAGCGCTACACGGACCTCGCCAACCGTCTGGATGAGACCCTGGCCTTCATGGCGGCCTGCGGCCTGACCAGCCAGAGCGCGCCGCAGATCTCGGAGACCGAATTCTTTACCTCGCACGAGGCGCTGCTGCTGCCCTACGAGCAGGCCATGACCCGGGTCGATTCCACCACCGGCGACTGGTACGACACGTCGGCCCACCTGCTGTGGTGCGGTGAACGGACCCGCCAGTTGGAGAACGCGCAAATCGAGTTCCTGAAGGGCATCGGCAATCCGGTCGCCTCGAAGGTCGGCCCGGCCACGGAGCCCGACTACCTGATCAGGCTGATCGACATCCTCAATCCGGAAAACGAGCCGGGCCGCCTCACCCTGATCTCGCGGATGGGCGCCGACCGGGTCGAAGAGGTGCTGCCGGCATTGGTGCGCCGGGTGAAGGAGGAGGGCCGCCATGTGGTCTGGTCCTGCGATCCCATGCACGCCAACATGGTCAAATCGGCCAACGGCTATAAGACCCGCCACTTCGACCGCATCCTGCAGGAGGTGGAGGGCTTCTTCGCCGTTCACCGGGCCGAGGGCAGCCACCCGGGCGGCATTCATCTGGAACTCACCGGCAAGGACGTCACCGAGTGCGTCGGCGGCGCCCAGGCGATCACCGAGGCCGATCTCTCGGACCGGTATCACACCCATTGCGATCCGCGCCTAAACGGGGGTCAGGCCCTGGAACTCACCTTCCTGATCGCCGAACGGCTGAAGGAGGAACGCTCCAACGGTCATATGAACGGTGTGGACAAGGCGGTGGCGGCGACGATCTGAAGCGGGTCAAATCCCCGTGAAATCATGAAACGGCGGGTCCCCTGGCCCGCCGTTTTCGCTATGGTGCCGGGCATGAAAGGAAATGATCCGACCCTGTCGCGCCGCGGCTTCCTGACCGCCGCCGCCGCGGGTGCGGGATTGCTGGCGGGCGGCTTCCCCTTGACCGCGAAAGCTTCCCCGGCGCTCGCCAAGGTGATCCCGGCGACGGGCGAGCGCATCCCCGCCATGGGGATGGGGTCCTACCTGACATTCAGTGTCGGGCGCGACAAGAGGGCGCGGGCCCAGCGGGTACGCGTGCTGCAGACCTTCATCGATGCCGGCGGCGGGATGCTGGATTCATCGCCTATGTACGGCGCCTCCGAAGAGGTGATCGGCTATTGCCTGAAGCGGGTGAAAAACCCGGAGAAGGTATTTTCGGCCACCAAGGTGTGGACGCCGTTCGCCGGCCGCGGCGTCAAGCAGATCGAAAATTCCGCGCGGCTGTGGGGCGAGGACCGGTTCGATCTCTTTCAGGTCCATAATCTCCTGAATTGGGAGGCCCACCTCGCCGAGCTTCACCGGCGAAAAGAGCAAGGCAAAATCCGCTATGTGGGGATCACCACCTCCCATGGCCGGAGCCACCGGGAGTTTGAACGGGTGATGAGGTCGGAGCGGCTCGACTTCGTGCAGCTCACCTACAACCCCTTGGATCTGGAGGTGGAGGATCGGCTGTTGCCGCTGGCCGCCGACAAGGGCATCGCCGTGATCGTCAACCGCCCGTTCCGTCGGGGAGGCTTGATCGACCGTCTGGACGGCGAACCGCTTCCCGGCTTCGCCGCCGAACTGGGCGCCCGGACCTGGGCGCAGCTTCTGTTGAAGTTCGTGATTTCCCACCCGGCGGTCACGGTGGCCATCCCGGCGACCCGCCGGCCCGACCACGCAGCGGAAAACATGGACGCCGCCACCGGCCCCATGCCCGATGCCGATCTTCGCGCCCGCATCATCAAGGCGGTGGAAGCGGTGTAAGGCGCCCCGCCGCCTACCAGTGGCCCGTATTCTCCATCGATTTCCACGGCTCGGCCGGTTCAAGCGCGTCGCCCTTTTGCAGCAGTTCGACGGAGATGTTCTCCGGTGAGCGGATGAAGGCCATTTTGCCTTCCCGGGGCGGGCGGTTGATGGTGACGCCCGCATCCATCAGCTTCCCGCAGGTCTCGTGGATGTCGTCGACGGCGTAGGCCACATGACCGAAATTCCGGCCTTCCGGATACTCGTCCGGGTCCCAGTTGTAGGTGAGCTCCAGTTGAGCCTCTTCGTCCCCCGGCGCGGCGAGGAAGATCAGGGTGAACCGCCCGGCTTCGGATTCCCGGCGGCGCAGTTCCACCAGTCCCAGCTTGTTGCACCAGAAATCGAGGGACTCATCCACATCGGAAATGCGGATCATGGTGTGGAGGTATTTCATGTCTTCTCTCCCGTTTATTCCGCGGCTTGCGCCGCTTGAGCGTCCTGAATGGCGCGCCACACCTTCTCGGGCGTCGCCGGCATTTCCAGGTGCCGGATGCCGAGAGGCTGGAGCGCGTGGTTGACGGCGTTCATCACCGCGGGCAGCGCGCCGGTGGTCCCGGCCTCGCCCGCGCCCTTGATGCCCAACAGATTCGTCTTGGCGGGCACCGGGTTGTTGCCGATTTCGAAGGCGCAGAAATCGTCGGCCCGTGGCATGGCGTAATCGAGGAAGGAACCGGACAGCATCTGGCCGCTTTCGCCATCGTAGGCGACGTTTTCCAGCAGCGCCTGGCCCGCCCCCTGAACGATGCCTCCGTGGACCTGGCCTTCGAGGGTGAGGGCGTTGACCACCGTGCCGACGTCGTCCACGGCCACATAGCGGACGATTTCGGTGCGCCCCGTATCCGGGTCGGTCTCCACCTCGCAGATGTGGCAGCCGTTCGGGAAGCTGGAGGCTTCGGAGGTGTAGGTGGCGCGCTCGTAGAGGCCGATCTCCATACCGGGCGGCACGGCCATGGCGTTGAACGAGGCGCGGGCCACATCCTGGATGTGGGCCTGCTTGTCGGTGCCGGCGACGGTGAAGTTCCCGTTCTCGAATTCGATGTCGGCCTCCGCCGCCTCCAGCATATGGGCGGCGATTTTCCTTCCCTTTTCGATCACCTTGTCGGCGGCCATGCGCATGGCGCCGCCGCCGGCGACCGCCGAACGGGAGCCGATGGTGCCGATCCCGAAGGTCACTTGGTCGGTGTCGTCATCGACCACCCGGACGTCGTCGGTATCGATACCCAGCATGTCCGAGAGAAAAATCTTGTACATGGTTTCGTGGCCTTGGCCGTTGGACTTGGTCCCGGCCAAAACCGTGACCGTCCCGCCGGCATCGAACCGTATCTCCGCCTGTTCGGGCCGCGGGCTGGCGGCACTCTCGATCATGTGGATGACGCTGTAGCCCCGGAGCTTGCCGCGAGCCTCGGCCTCCCGGCGGCGGGCCTCGAAGCCGTCGATGTCCGCCATCTCCAGGGCCATGTCCTGGTTTTTTTCGAACTCGCCGGAATCGTATTTGAACACCAGGCCGGTTTGGAACGGCATGGCGTCCGCCGGGATGAGGTTGCGCCGGCGCAGTTCGCCCTTGTCGATCCCGGTCTCCCGGGCGGCGATATCGATGAGGCGCTCGAGGACATAGGACGCCTCCGGCCGGCCCGCGCCGCGATAGGGGCCGGTCGGATGGGTGTTGGTGTAAACCGAGGTCACTTCCACGTGGATCGCCGGGGTGGTGTAGACGCCCGCCAGACTGCCGAGGTTGAGGAAGGTCGGCACCATGGCGGAGCCTGAGGTGAGGTAGGCGCCGAGATTGCAGCGGCTCTTGAAGCGGAGCGCGAGAAAGTTGCCCGCATCGTCGAGCGCCAGCTCCGCGTCCCACACCTGGTCGCGGGCGTGGTCATCGGAAATAAAGCCTTCCGAGCGCTCACACACCCACTTGACCCGGCGGCCGAGCACCTTGGCGGCAAGCAGGCAAAGCCGGTTTTCGGGGAAGTGGACGTCCTTCAAGCCGAACGCGCCGCCGATATCC
This sequence comes from Rhodospirillales bacterium, assembly GCA_965207535.1. Lineage (GTDB taxonomy): Bacteria > Pseudomonadota > Alphaproteobacteria > Rhodospirillales > UBA2165 > JAJDXO01. The sequence goes on from CBDBMR010000004.1 coordinate 148,546, forward strand.
CGCGACACCACCCGGACCTGGGTTTCCGGCACCCTGAAGATTTCGCGGGCGAGGGCGCTGCGCGACGAGTGGGGCGACTGTGTGTCGCAATACATGGTGTAGCGTTCCTCCCGCGCATCGTACTCGCCGACGCAGCCGCGGGTTTCCATGGCGTTGGTCGAGATGCGGTTGATGACGAAGCGCTGGCTGGTGACGTGGGCCGCGCCGCCGAACGCCGTATCCACCGCCTCTTTGTCGCCGAGATCGGAGACGTTGGAAATGTTGTCGGGATAATCCTCCCAGAGTTGCGGGGCGTCCGCATCGGTGGCGATGGCCGTCTCGGTGACCGCGGGCAGGGGGTCGTATCCCACGTCGACCAGCTCCGCCGCATCCTTCGCCTGGGCCAGTGTTTCGGCGACCACGAACGCCACCGGATCGCCGATCACCCGGACCCTGTCGCCGGCGGGAATCAGGCCGGGATGGGACGCCCAGTAGACGTCGGAGCCGTCCTTCGGCCGTTTGCGGGGCGGAAAGTGCGGCCTGGTGACACCGAGCCCGGCCGCCTCGAGGTCCCGGTGGGTGAAGACTTTCAGCACCCCCGGCGCGGCTTCGGCGGCGGAGATGTCGAGGGAGGTAACTCTGGCGTGGGCATGGGGAGAGCGGACCGAATAGCCCCAGGCCATGTCCGGAAAGCTGACGTCGCTGACATATTGGCCCCGGCCGGTCAGCAGCCTTGGGTCCTCGGTGCGAGGCACCGATTGGCCCATTCCGAACTGGCCCATCTGTTCCCTCCCTTGGTGAATTTCGTCCGGATTCGAGCCATATCTTGCAGAATGAATCCCACCCTTGCAATCAGCCGGGCTTGCCCGGGCGGCGGGTCCGGCTAACATGTCCGGCAGACGATCAGCGGTTAACGAATATCCGGGGAGGTCGAAATGTCAGCACATTCGCACGGCATCGTGCACTTGGTGGGGTCGATCCCGCTCGACAATGCGGAGAACGTCTTTCGCACCGTCGCCGGTGCGGTACCTGACCATCTCGCCCGGCTGCCCGATGGTGAAACCGGTGAGCGGATCGGCTGGATTCGCTTCATGCAGGAAATGCTTGCCAACCATTCGGACATGGAGGAGGACCCCGACACGCCGCCGCTCAAATGGACCCAATGGGACGGCGTGCTGCTCAGGGAGATTCCTCAATATCGATTCAAGCCCGGGACCGACCTCTCCGCAGTGACGTTCAATACGCCCTACGGCGACGAGGCCATCGCGTCGTTCGAGTTGTTCGGCAAGCTGCAGGACGACGGCGTCATTCCGTCCGGGACCAAGTTTCAGGTTTCCATCCCGACGCCCTTGGCGCCCGGCTACAACTATGTCGCCCCCGGAGCCCAGGACGACTTCATCGAGGTTTACACCAAGCATGTCGTGGAAACCGTCGAACGCATCTGTGCCGCGCTTCCCAACGACCGCATCGCCTTCCAATGGGACGTCTGTCAGGAAGTGCTCATGTGGGAGGGCTACTACGATGTCCAGCCGGTCGACTACAAGGAAGAGATATTCCGGGTGCTGGGCGAGGTCGGCGATGCCGTGCCCGAACCGGCCGAGCTCGGCTACCATCTCTGCTATGGCAGTCCCCGGGACGAGCACATCGTGCAGCCCCAGGACTCGGCCAACATGGTCGAGATGACCAACGGCATCGTTGCCTCGATCAACCGCTCCGTGCAGTTCATTCACCTGCCGGTGCCCAAGGACCGCTCGGACGACGGCTATTTCGCGGCGCTCGCGGAACTGAAGCTGCCCGCGGGCTGCGATCTCTATCTCGGCCTGATCCATCACGACGATGAGGCAGGGGACGCGGCGCGTCTCGCGGCCGCGCGAAAAGTCGTCAAAGTGGATGGGGTGTCGTCGGAGTGCGGCTGGGGCCGGGGTGATCCGGAGCGGGTGCCGGACCTGTTGGAGTCGCATCGTAAGGCGGCGGCCACGTTGGGGTAGAATTTTTTGGCCTCCCGGGCGCCCGCCATGTCTCGAAAGTAACTGTTCAACCGGTTTGTTTCCGGGAGTTCCGCCGCGCATGGCTGCCATGATCAGGGGTGCGTTGACACGCTACAGGCCCATCTCTACATGTTACGCCCCGCCGAAGGGCGGTACGGAACCGGCAATCTCGACGATGCAACCTGTATGACCGATCGACTTTCCATCGCCGTGGGCCAGATCAATCCGATCGTCGGCGCGGTCGACGACAATCTGGACCTGATCCGCCAAGCCCGCGCCGACGCGGCCTCGGGCGGCGCCGATTTGCTGGTCACCGGTGAGCTCGCGGTTTCCGGTTATCCGCCGGAAGATCTGGTCCGGAAACCCGCTTTGGTCGATCGGATCGAGGCGGGGGTGAAGGCCTTGGCCGCCGAGACGGCGGATGGCGGGCCCGCGCTCTTGGTCGGTACGCCGTGGCGGGATGGCGACAAACTCCACAACGCGGCATTGCTGCTGGATGGCGGCGGGATCGCCACCAGCCGCTATAAGCACCTGTTGCCCACGTACGGGGTGTTCGACGAGGACCGGGTGTTCGATGCCGGTCCCATGCCGGGTCCCATCGCGTTCCGGGATGTCCGGCTCGGCGTCATGGTGTGCGAGGACATGTGGGAGGCCGACGTCACCGAGACTCTGGAAGAGTCGGGGGCCGAAATTCTCGTCGTCATCAACGGTTCCCCCTTCGAGGTCGACAAGGCGGACCGGCGGCTCAATCTGGCGGTCGCCCGGGTGACCGAGAGCGGCCTGCCGCTGCTGTATGTCAACCAGGTGGGCGGCCAGGACGAGCTGGTTTTCGACGGGGCCTCGTTCGTGCTTGGCGCCGACCGGGCCCTCAGATGTCAGGCGGACTCGTGGGTCGAGCAAACGGTGCTCACCGAATGGACGCGGGGCGCGGATGGCTGGGAATGCGCGCCGGGCGCGATGGCCGCGCCGGAGAACGGTGAAGCGCCCATCGAAAACGTCTACCGGGCGATGACCGTGGGATTGCGGGACTATGTGAACAAGAACCGGTTTCCGGGGGTCATTCTCGGGTTGTCCGGCGGCATCGATTCGGCCTTGTCGGCGGCCGTGGCGGTGGATGCCCTTGGGCCCGAACGGGTCCACTGTGTGATGATGCCGTCGCCTTATACCTCGAACGAGAGCCTTGAGGACGCTGCCGAGTGCGCGAACCTGTTGGGACTGCGCTACGACACCGTCGAGATCGAATCGGCCATGGATGCCTTCGGTGAAATGCTGGGCGGAATTTTTGAGGACACGGAACCGGACGCCACCGAAGAAAATATTCAGGCGCGCTCGCGCGGCCTGATCGTCATGGCGATCTCCAACAAATTCGGCTACATGGCGCTGACCACCGGCAACAAGTCGGAGATGTCGGTGGGCTACGCCACCCTGTATGGCGACATGTGCGGCGGCTATTCGGTGCTGAAGGACGTCTACAAGACCACCGTCTACCAGCTCTCCAACTGGCGCAATCAGCACCATCCGGCGGGCGCCCTGGGCCCGGCGGGCCGGGTGATCCCCGAGCGCATCATCACCAAGGTGCCGTCCGCCGAACTGAAGCCCGGCCAGACCGACCAGGACACCCTGCCGCCCTACGACGTGCTCGACGATATTCTCGAGTGCCTGATCGAGGGTGAGCGGGCAGTCGACGAAATCGTCGCCCGCGGCCATGACCCGGAGACCGTCCGGCGGGTGTGGCAGATGCTTGATCGTGCGGAGTACAAGCGCCGCCAGGCGCCGCCCGGCGTCAAGATCACGTCACGTGCATTCGGCCGCGACCGCCGCTATCCCATCACCAACGGCTTTACCGGATTGGTCTAACCGTCGTTCCCGGCCGAGCCGTGTTTCGGTTTCCGCCGGTAGGAGCCCTTGCCCCGCTTGGCTTTCACGCGCTTCATCTTGAACAAGGGTGAACGCAGGCTGGCGGCAATCGCGTTGCGGCGGCCGGGCTTTCTCTGCCTGCGCCACCCGGACATGGCTTAGAGTTTGGTCGGGTTGGGGGCGTCGCCGTAGACGTCTTCGGGATCGAAAACCTTTTCGGTCTCTTCGTACTGCAAGGTCAGCGGTCCTTCCGCGCTGCCCGTCGGCACCGAGCGGTAGAAGCACGACCGGTAGCCCACATGGCACGACGCACCGCTGCCGTCCACATTGACCCGGAGCCATACGGCATCCTGGTCGTCGTCGATGCGCATTTCGGCGACCCGCTGGGTGAGTCCCGAGGTCGCGCCCTTGTGCCAGAGGGTCCGGCGGGAGCGGGACCAGTAGTGGGCCTCGCCGGTTTCGATGGTTTTGGCCAGCGCCTCGGCATTCATATAGCCGTGCATCAGTAACTCGCCGGTCTCGAAGTCGGTGGTGACCACCGGGATCAGCCCGTCGTCATCGAACTTGGGCGCGAGTTCATGGCCTTCCTCCACCTGTTCGATGGAGGTGCGGGCCTGAAAGAGATCGTTGTTGTCAGCGCTCACGGCGGCAATTCCTTGAGTTCGGGCGCCTTATATATCCGCGCTGGCTCGGACGGGCAAGGGGCCCGCGCCCACATGTGATTTCCTTCCCGGAGCCACTTGCTATAGTCCCGGCACCAAACATTTCTTGACAGGGGAGAGGTCCTGACATGGCATCCTATAAATTGGCTTCCTACAAGGCGTCCGACGGCTCGGCCCGCGCCGGCATGGTGATCGACGATACGGTCTATGATCTGAGCGCCGAGGCGGCAGCGGCCGGTGCGGCCGGCTTCGACGGATCAAATGTCCGGGGCGTTTTGGAGAATTGGACCGCCGCCGGGCCTGCCCTCAGGGCCATTTCGAACAATCCGGACGGCAGTGTTTCCGAGCCCCTGTCCGAGACCAGGTTGCTGGCGCCCGTGCCGCGCCCCAGCGCGATTTACTGCGCTGGCGCCAACTATTGGGACCATGCGGCGGAGATGGGCAATACCAATATCAAGAAAGATGAGATCGAACCGTTTTTCTTCATCAAGTCGGGGTCCGTGGTGATCGGCCCCGGCGACGATATCCGCCTGTCGCCCGCCTATTCGAAAAAGTACGACTACGAGGTGGAAATCGCGCTGTTCATCGGCAAGGAGGGCCGCCACGTCTCGGTCGATGATGCCATGGACCACGTCGCCGGCTACACGATTATGAACGACCTTTCGGCCCGCGAGCGCGGCAAACGGGACGACTGGCCCTTCGGCATGGACTGGGTGCGCCACAAATCCTTCGAATGCTCGGCCCCCATGGGCCCGTGGTTCGTGCCGGCGGACGATATTGCCGACGTCCACAATCTCGCCATGAAGACGACCGTTTCGGGCGACGTTCGCCAGGATTCTTCATCCCAACAGATGATCTTCCAGATACCTGAACAGATCGCCGCGCTGTCGGCGCAGATGACCCTCTATCCGGGCGACATCATCGCCACAGGCACCTGCGCGGGCGTCGCCGGCGCGTCGGGCAAGTTCCTCAATCCGGGGGAGCACATCGTCATGGAGATCGAAGGCATCGGCACCCTGGAGAATTCCCTGGTCGCGGAATAACAGGCGGGAGCCATGCCAGAACCACTCGGTTTCGGCGTTTTCCTGGCGCCGTTTCATGCTCTTCACGAAGACCCGACGCAGGCGCTGCATCGGGATTTGGAGCTAATCGAGTGGTTCGACCGGCTGGGCCTTGATGAAGTGTGGGTCGGCGAGCACCATTCGGGCGGGTTCGAAATCATCCCGGCGCCCGAGGTGTTCATCGCGGCGGCGGCCGAGCGCACCAAGCACATCCGTCTCGGTACCGGGGTGAAGTCGCTGCCCTATTACCATCCGATGATCGTCGCCGATGAGATGGTGCTGCTGGATCATTTGACCCGCGGACGGGTGATGTTCGGGGTCGGCCCGGGGGCGCTGCCGACGGACGCCCATCACCTGGGGATTGAAGTCAAGGACCAGCGCCGGCGGATGACCGAAGCGCTGGAGGTCATTGTGCCGTTGCTCGAAGGCGAAACGGTCACCCGGGAGACCGACTGGTTCACCATCCGGGATGCCCGCCTGCAGATGCAGCCCTATACCCGGCCCAAGATGGAAATGGCGGTGACGTCCATCCGTTCGCCTGCCGGGGCCATCGAGGCGGGCAAGTACGGCGCCGGCCTGCTGGTCCTCGGCGGCACGTCGGACGACGCCATCGCCCATCACGTCAAGAACTGGGAAATCTGTCAGGAAACGGCCGCCGAGCACGGCCGGACCGTCGCGCGCGATCAATGGCGGATCACCGCCTGGGTGCATTTGGCCGAAACCCGGGAGAAGGCGATCAGCGACATCGACCACGGTTTTTTGGATTGGTTCGAGTACTCCAAGGCCATCCTGCCCGGAACTCCCATCCCGTTCGATACGCCGGATCCCAAGCAATACGCGCTGGACAACCAGGTGGCGATCATCGGAACGCCGGATGATGCCATTCGCGAGATCGAACGGATGCAGGCGGCGGCCGGCGGCTTCGGCAAGCTCCTGGCCTTGGCGCACAACTGGGCGCCGTTTGCCGATGTGAAGCGCTCCTATGAATTGCTTGCCCGCTACGTGGTGCCGCATTTCACCGATAATCTGGATGCCCGCCGCGCCAGCTATGATTTCGGGACCGAGCATATCGAGGAGATGCGCAAGGACGTCGGCGCCGCGGTGGAAAGCTCTCAAAAGGCTTACGAGGCACACAAGAAGAGCAAGGGCGCCAAGGCGGCCGAATAAAGGCTGGCAACCTTGTTCACGGTGTCCGGCGCCGCTATACACTCCGCCCAAATGACTATCCGGATTTACAACACCCTGGCCCGCGAGAAGCAGGACCTGGAACCGGTGACCCCGGACCGGGTCGGCATGTATGTGTGCGGGCCGACGGTCTACGACGACGCCCATATCGGCAATGCGCGCCCGGTGATCGTGTTCGACGTGCTCTACCGGCTGCTGCGGCGCGAATTTGGTGTCGGCAACGTCAAGTACGTCCGCAACATCACCGACGTGGACGACAAGATCATCGCCGCGGCCGACGAGAGCGGCGAGGAGATCGGCTCGATCACCGCCCGGACAACCCAGGCGTTTCAGGCCGACATGGCCGCGCTCGGCGCCCTGCCGCCGGACGAGGAGCCCCGCGCCACCGGCCATATCCCGGAGATGATCGCGATGATCGAGGATCTGATCGCCAAGGATCATGCCTACGAAGCCGACGGCCACGTGCTGTTCGACGTTTCTTCCATGGCCGACTACGGGCGGCTGTCGAGGCATTCACAGGATGAGCTGATCGCCGGGTCGCGGGTGGAGGTTGCGCCCTACAAGCGAAACCCGACCGACTTCGTGCTGTGGAAACCGTCCACCGGCTCCCAGCCCGGCTGGGACGGCCCCTGGGGCTTCGGACGGCCCGGCTGGCACCTGGAATGCTCGGCCATGTCGGAAAAGCATTTGGGCGTCACCTTCGATATACACGGCGGCGGCCAGGATTTGATTTTTCCCCACCACGAAAACGAGATCGCCCAGTCCACCTGCTCCCACGGCGCCGGGACCTTCGCCAAGTACTGGATGCATAACGGCTATCTGCAGGTGGAGGGCGAGAAAATGTCCAAGTCCTTGGGCAACTTCATCACCGTTCACGATTTGCTGAAGGCGCATCACGGCGAAACCATCAGGCTCGCCATGCTGATGACCCACTACCGCCAGCCCATCAACTGGACGGCGGACGGGCTCGCCCAGGCGAAAAGCCAGTTGGACGGCTGGTACGGCGCGCTGAGAGGCGGGAGTGGGGAGGCGGCGGATGCGCCATCCGCTCTGGTCGAAGCCTTGTCAGACGACCTCAATACGCCGCTGGCCATCTCGGCGTTGCACGAAGCCGCGGGCGCCGTGAACAAGTCGGGCACGGCGGAGGACGCGGGCACGCTTCAATCCGGCGCCGACCTCCTGGGCCTTCTCCAGCTTGATCCGGAGGACTGGTTCAAGTGGCAGCCTGAAGGTACTGCAAGCCTTGAGGACAAAGACGTCGATGCGCTGATCAAGGAACGCGACGCCGCCCGGGCCGAGAAGAACTTCACCCGCGCCGATGAAATCCGCTATCAGCTGGCCGAAGCCGGCATTCTCCTGGAGGACGGCTCCCAAGGCACCACCTGGAGGCGCGCATAAAGAAACGGCCGGGGATGGGAGGGCCCGGCCGTTTCCTGAAGCGCCCCGATCTGCAACGGGCAGGGCGTTTCACAGCGTTAAGCCGCCGTGCGACGAAGCCGGCTTACGCTGCTTTCTTGTTATCACTTCGGTGAGGTGGTGTACGGGCTTTGCTATGCGGGGTCATGGTCTTAAATTCTCGAATCGCTGGCCTGGATTGATTCTAATGGAGCCTGAAGCTCTGTTGTGTCCTCGTCACCGCGGGCATGGCCGCCGGGTCGGTCCGGTAGCGGGGTGAGCCCAACAGCAGGCCCCCGTCTGCCAGGGTTTCGCCGAAGCGCGTGACCAGCGGGCCGGCCGTATGAACCGCGGACGGGATTATGAATTCGTTCAAACGCCGAAGGACCGTCTCCTCGTCACCAACTTGGCCGCGCGCCATCAGTTCGAGCAGCATGTGTTCGTCGGCGCTGGTCCGCCGGTCACAGACACAGTGAACGATCACATTGCGGCAGAGGTTCGACGTAAGCGTCCGCATCATGGTTTCCAGCCACACGGCCGCTGACGGGGCGCCAATCTGAGCGAAGCCCTCCCGCAGCCTACGGCCTACTTGCCGATCGCGGCGCTTACCCAACACCCACATACGGATGGCCCAAAGAGTGAATTGTTCCGGTGGGCGTAGATCTTCGAACCGGCCAACGTCACAGGTGGCTAGGTTCCCGGCATTTGGCTCAAGGGGGTGGGAGTGTGTGGTCATCGACGGTGCCCTGACGCTTTTGATTTTGAAATTGCAAATCATTCGCAATAACTAGGTATGTACCAGACATGGTGCGGGTTTGTAAATGATAATCATTCGCAAAATTAATTTTTTTTACGGCCGTGGCTCGATGACCGATTTGTTCCATTTGCGGCCCCGCCGTGGGCTCACTATATGAGCAGGGATGGTTAGTCCGCCGCCTCGATCTCCGTGGAATCGGCCGCCGCCCCGGGGCGGCGGACGCGGTCCGTTGTGGTTGTGGCTGGCGGCGGGCGGCGCCGGCCTCGCGTTCCTGGTATTCCTCCTGGCGCGGGCGTTCCCCGAAATTTGGGCGCAAGAGGGAACCAGGATCAGCGTCGTTTCCTCGCTGGGATTCGCCGTATTGATTGGCTCGTCGCTCATCGTCCGGTGGCGCGCCCGGCCGGGGATCATGTTCAAGCACGCGGCCATTTGGGGCGCCGTCTTCGTGGTGCTGCTGTTGGCATTCTCGTTCAAGGACGATGCCCGAGGCCTGTTCGACCGGATGCGTGCCGAGCTTCTGCCCCATCGCGGCCAGGCGGTGCGCGAGACGCTGCTGCTGCGGGCCCGGGACGACGGCCACTTCGTGGTTCAAGCCCTGGTCGACGGGGTGCCGGTTCGGTTCCTTGTCGATACCGGCGCCTCCGACGTCGTGCTCAGTCCCCGGGATGCCGAACGTTTGGGCCTCGATCCTTCGCGCCTGAATTACAGCCGGATCTATCAGACGGCGAATGGGACGGTCCGGGGCGCGCCGGTGGTCCTGGGCCGGGTCAGCGCCGGCCCCATCTCACTCCGCAACGTCCGAGCCTCCGTCAACCAAGCCCCCTTGTCGAGTTCCCTGCTGGGCATGAGTTTTCTCGGCCGGCTGTCCGGCTATTCGGTTGATGGCGACAAATTGACCCTTCGCCGCTAAGGATCGTCCAAGCGCCCGTTCCCGAAGGCGCTGAAATTCAGCCCTTTCCGCGGAATTTCTCCGCCGATCCCCGGGTTGGTTTGCCGCATTTCCTGCATGGGCTCAAAAGGGGGACCCGAAAGCCGATCTCCAAGGCGTGGCGGCTCAGCACTGAAATACTTGTGATTTTGCCGCTTTTTGGGCATTCTCCCGCGCTTTCCCGGCAATTGGGGCCGGGATGTGCCGGCCAGCACATTGGGATCCAAAATGAAAGATGAGTGATAAGCGCATCTACATATTCGATTCGACCCTGCGTGACGGCGCGCAGACCCAGGGAATCGACTTTTCCTCGGCGGACAAGGCGGCCATCGCGGCGGACCTTGATGCGTTGGGTATCGACTATGTGGAAGGCGGCTGGCCGGGCGCCAACCCGACGGATGATGCCTTTTTCGGCGAGCCGCCGGCATTCAAGAACGCCAAACTCACCGCGTTCGGCATGACCCGCCGGGCCGGGCGCTCGACGGCCAACGATCCCGGCCTCAAGGCGCTGACCGAGCCCGGTACGCCCGTCGTCTGTATCGTCGGCAAGACCCATGATTTCCACGTCGATGTGGCGCTCGAGGTGGAGCTGGACGAGAACGTCGAAATGATCCGCGATTCGGTCGCCCATACGGTGGAAATCGGCCGGGAAGCCATTTTCGACGCCGAGCACTTCTTCGACGGCTACAAGGACAATCCGGACTACGCCTTGGCCTGCGTAAAGGCGGCTTACGATGCGGGGGCGCGCTGGGTGGTGCTGTGCGACACCAACGGCGGCACGCTGCCCCACGAGATCGAGGAGATCGTCATCAAGGTGACCGAGGTGGTGCCCGGTGACCGTCTGGGCATTCATTGTCACGACGACACCGGCAACGCGGTGGCGAACTCGCTGGCGGCGGTTCGCGCCGGCGTGCGGCAGGTGCAGGGCACCCTCAACGGCCTCGGCGAGCGCTGCGGCAACGCCAATCTCGTGACCCTGATCCCCAATCTGATGCTGAAGATGGGTTATGACACCGGGATTACCGAGGACGGGCTCAAGCAGCTCACCCACATTTCCCGTTTGCTCGACGAGCGCCTCAATCAGGCCCCCAACCGCTCGGCTCCCTATGTCGGCGAACGTGCCTTCGCCCACAAGGGCGGGCTGCATGTCTCGGCGGTGGAAAAGGATCCCAAGTCCTACGAGCACGTGGACCCCGAGGCTATCGGCAATCACCGCCACGTGGTGGTGTCGGACCAGTCGGGCCGCTCCAATATTCTCGCCATGTTCCGCGACATCGGCCTCGAGATCGAGGACAGCGATCCCAAGGTGATGCGGCTGGTTGAGGTGGTCAAAGAGCGGGAATTCGACGGCTACGCCTATGACGGTGCCGAGGCGAGCTTCGAGCTGTTGGCCCGCCGGGCGCTTGGCGAGTTCCCGGAATATTTCAAGCTGACCAGCTTCCGGGTGATCGACGAACGGCGCTGGAATGCCCGGGGCGAGCTGATCACCCTCTCCGAAGCGACGGTGAAAGCTGAACTCAACGGCAAGACATTTATGAACGTTGCCGAGGGCAACGGTCCGGTGAATGCGCTTGATTCAGCGCTCCGCGATATTCTGGTGCCCCACTACCCCGAGCTCTCGGACGTCCGGCTGGTCGACTACAAGGTGCGCATCCTGACACCGTCGGAGGCCACCGGCGCGGTGACCCGGGTGATGATCGAGAGCGCCGATGAAAAGGGGGAGCGCTGGTCGACGGTGGGGGTTTCGACCAACATCATCGATGCGTCGTACAACGCGCTCCACGACGCCATCACCTACAAGCTTTTTCGGGACGAGGCCCCCGTCGGCGGCAGGCTCGCCGGCGCCGCATAAGCCTGCCGTGGCGGGGACCGACCGCACACGCGAGCCGGGCGCGGCCGGCGAAAGCCCGGCGATCATCCTCGTCGACCCCCAACTGGGTGAGAATATCGGCATGGTCGCAAGGGCCATGCTCAATTGCGGCTTCACCGAATTGCGGCTTGTACGGCCGCGGGACGGCTGGCCGAGCGACAAGGCCATCGCCGCCGCGTCCGGCGCCGACCGGGTGGTCGACGGCGCCCGGCTGTTCGATACCACCGAAGCGGCGGTTGCCGATCTGACCACGGTCTATGCCACCACCGCCCGGCTGCGCGGCATGACCAAACTGGTTTATGCGCCGGATGAAGCGGCGCCCTTGATGGCCGAAGACCCCGCTTCCACCGGTATCCTGTTCGGCGGCGAGGCCAAGGGGCTCAAGAACGACGATATCGCGCTTGCCGACGCCGTCATCATGGCGCCCCTCAATCCGCAATTCTCGTCGCTCAATCTCGCCCAGGCGGTGCTCTTGGTGGCGTACGAATTCTACAAGCTCGGTCTCGAGCCGGCGGACGATCCCCTGGAGAAAAAGGGCACCCGTCCGGCGACCAAGGAGGAGCTCCTGGGATTTTATGAGCACCTGGAAAGCGCCCTCGACGGGTCTGGGTTTCTGCACGTCAAGGAGAAGCGTCCGACCATGGTGCGCAATCTGCGCAACCTGTTCGGCCGCGCCCGCCTGACCGAGCAAGAGGTCCGGACGCTCAGGGGCATCATCGCCTCGCTGGTGAAGTACAAGCCCGGGAAGTAGCGGGCTCGGCCTAGAACCCTGCCGCCGCCTTTGCCCCATTGCGCGCCAACTCGTCCGCCCGCTCGTTCTCCGGATGGCCGGCATGACCCTTGACCCAGTGCCATGACACATCGTGCTTCCGCGCCAACTCGTCGAGTTCCCGCCACAGTTCGTGATTGACGCGGTATCCGCCGCCCTTGGCCTTGAAGTCCTTGGCCTTCCAGCCGGCGAGCCATTCGGTCATGCCCTTCTGGACATAGGTGCTGTCGGTATACACCGCGACACGGCAGGGACGGGTCAGCGCCTTTAGGCCCTCGATCACCGCAGTCATTTCCATCCGGTTGTTGGTGGTGGCGGGTTCGCCGCCGGACAGTTCCTTTTCGTGCCCGTTGAAGCGGAGTATGGCCCCCCAGCCCCCGGGCCCGGGATTGCCGCTGCAGGCGCCGTCGGTGAATAACTCGACATGGTCGGTATCGGCCATACCGCCTTCTAGAACAGAAATGGGGTTATGAAAACCGTTGCCCAGGCCCCCCCTGTGAGCGCAATCGTGAGCGCCCTTGTGAGTACCCGGGGCCTCAACTAAAGTCAGACCCATGAATTCCGCCGAACCGGCGGAGAAAAACACAACGGAGGTCCTTCGAGATGAGCGAACCTGTCGTAGCTCAAAAAAGCCCGATCAAGCAGGAACTTGAGGCGGGGCAATCATACTTTTGGTGCGCCTGCGGCTACAGTGACAACCAGCCATATTGCAACGGCGCCCACAAGGAGCATGGGATGGCGCCCATGAAGGTCGACAGCGACAAGGACCAGACGGTGTTTTTCTGCTGCTGCAAGCAAACCAAGACGCCGCCCTACTGCGACGGCACGCACAGCTCGCTCTAGGAAGCCGGCCGCCGACGTGAGTGCCCCCGGCCAGATGAAGTTGCGGATTATTCGGCGGACGGCCGGACTGGCGGTCCTGGCCGCGGTCCTCGCCGCCTGCGAGGTCGACCCGCCGAGTCTCGCCGATTTCGGAATTGGCGGGAAGGTGCCGCTCCCGGGTTGTCCGCCCGTCAAGTTGCTTGGCGCTGCCGGTGAAATCGTCCAGTACCGGGAAGGCCCCGGCCGGGACATTACGGATATCGTCCACGAATCCAAGTTGGTCGGGTTTAGCGGCAACTGCGAGTTCATCGGGGATTCTCCGAATTTCACCCACGTCAAGGTGCTGATGCGGCCGGTGTTGGACATCTCGCGAGGACCGGCGGCGACCGGCCGCACGCTCGACCTGAATTACTTTGTCGCAATTCCGGATTTCTATCCGAGCCCGGCAGGACGCCAGGAAATGTCCGTCCGCGTCTTGTTTCCGGAAAATCGCTCGAACATTCGGGTTCAGGACGAGGAAGTCTCGCTGACCATCCCTCTGTCGGGCGGGCGTAGCGCGCCGGATACCGATATCTTTCTGGGCTTCGTCCTGACCGAAGAGCAACTGAAGGCCAACCAGGAACGGCGAAGCGCTGCCGGCGAGGATGGGAGGTAGCGCCGTGTCCGCCGGTGCATCCCGAACGACGCATCTCCATGAGCTGCATGTGTCGCTTGGCGCCAAGATGGTGCCGTTCGCCGGCTATGACATGCCCGTCCAGTACACGGGCATCATCGCCGAGCACCTCCACACGCGGTCCGGTGCCGGATTGTTCGATGTCGGACACATGGGTCAGGGACGTCTCACCGGGGCAGGGGCCGCCGCGGCGCTGGAGGCGCTCGTCCCGGGCGACATAAAGGGGCTGGCCGAGGGCCGCATGCGCTATACCCAATTGACCAATGAGCACGGCGGTATTCTGGATGACCTGATGGCGTCCAAAATCGGCGATGCGATCTTCCTGGTGGTCAATGCGTCGAGAAAGGAAAGTGACTTCGCGCACATTGCTGGGGGCGTCGGTTCGGACGCCGCGCTCGAAATCCTGGCTGACCGCGCCCTCATCGCGCTTCAGGGGCCGAAGGCGGCGGCGGTGCTCGGCCGCCATGCGCAAGGTGTTGCCGAAATGAAGTTCATGACCATTTCCACGGTCGACGTCATGGGAGCCGAATGTCTGGTCTCGCGGTCCGGTTATACCGGGGAAGACGGCTACGAGATATCCATTCCCGGCGAATCGGCCGTCGAAATCGCGCAAACCTTGCTGGCCGAATCCGAGGTCGAGCCTATCGGACTGGGCGCGCGGGACACGCTGCGGCTGGAGGCCGGGCTTTGTCTCTACGGCAACGATATCGACGAGACCACGACGCCGGTGGAAGCGGGGCTCACGTGGTCCATCGCCAAACGCCACGAAGAGGGCGGATTCCCTGGCGCACCGGTGATTCAGCAGCAGATCGCCGATGGTCCGGAGCGCCGCCGGGTGGGGTTGAAACCGGACGGCAAGGCGCCGGTGCGGGCGCACGCCGAGATCCGCGGCAAGCTCGGCGAGACCGTCGGTGAGGTCACCAGCGGCGGCTTCGGACCGACCGTCGACGGACCGGTCGCGATGGGCTATGTAAAAAGTGAACATGCCGGAGCGGGAACGCCCGTGGACATCATGGTTCGCGGCAAGCCCCTGCCGGCCACCGTGGTTAGATTGCCCTTCGTCGAGCAGCGCTACTTCAGAGGGTGACATCGGGAGAGGCCTGCGGGTCCAGATCAGGGAGTTAAATCTCATGGCCGACATGAAATTCACCAAGGAACACGAATGGATCGCCGTTGACGGCGACGTCGGTACCGTGGGCATATCCGAATACGCTCAGGAACAGTTGGGCGACGTAGTGTTCGTCGAGGTGCCGGACGTCGGCAAGTCGTTCAACCGCGGTGACGAAGCCGCCGTGGTCGAATCGGTCAAAGCCGCCTCGGAAGTGTTCGCCCCGGTGGATGGTGAAATCGTTGAGGTCAATTCCGGTCTCGAAGACGCCCCCGGCACCGTTAACGAGGATGCCCTTGGGGGCGGCTGGTTCTTCAAGATCAGGATCAACGATGCGTCGCAGCTGGATGAACTGATGGACAAGGCGGCCTACGACGCCTACACCGCGGAACTCGATTGATGCGGTTCCTGCCGCTCTCCGATGCCGACCGGGCAGAGATGCTCGCGGCCATCGGGGTGCCGGCCATCGAAGATCTATACAAGGATGTGCCGGAGGGGCTGCACCTCGCGGGCCCTGTCGACCTGCCGTTCCATGCCGGTGAGCTTGACGTAGGCCGGGACCTAGCGGCGCTAGCCGCCCGAAATCTCGACGGTGGATCGGCGCCGTTTTTCGTCGGTGGCGGGGTCTACCGGCATCATGTGCCGGCGGCGGTGGATCATCTGATCCAGCGGGGGGAATTTCTGACCGCCTACACGCCCTATCAGCCGGAGGTGTCGCAGGGCACGCTGCAGGCGTTGTTTGAGTTCCAGACCCAGGTCGCCCTGATCACCGGCATGGATGTCGCCAATGCATCGTTGTATGACGGGTCCACCGGCTGCGCCGAGGCGGCGATGATGGCCTGCCGGGTCACCAGGCGAAGCCGGGTCGTGCTGTCGGGCAGCCTGCATCCCCATTATCGCCAAGTGACCGAGACCAATGCCCGGTTTCTCGATCTGCAGATCGATGCGCTGAGCCCAAACCCCTCGGCGCCCGAGGATCTTGCCGCCCACCTCGACAAAGAGACGGCATGCATCGTGGTCCAGAACCCGGATTTTTTCGGCCGGGTGCGCGAGTTGTCGGCGTTGGCTTCCGCCTGCCACGATGCGGGCGCGCTTTTGATCGTCGTGGTCAATGAGATCGTATCCTTGGGCGCCCTTAAATCACCCGGCGATATGGGGGCCGATATCGTTGCCGCCGAGGGCCAGTCCCTCGGCAATGCCATGGGATTCGGTGGCCCGCATGTGGGCCTGTTTGCGGTCAAGGACCGGTTTATCCGCCAGATGCCCGGCCGCCTCGCCGGCCAGACCGTTGATGTGGACGGCAACCGGGGGTGGGTGCTGACCCTCTCGACCCGCGAGCAGCATATCCGGCGCGAGAAGGCGACCAGCAACATCTGCACGAATTCGGGCCTTTGCGCCCTGGCGTTTTCCGTCCACCTCACCATGCTCGGAGAGGCGGGGTTCACCCGTTTGGCGGAACTCAATCACGCGGCGGCGGTCAAGTTGGCGGAGCGGCTGGGCGCGGTGGACGGCGTCGAAATCGTCAACGACACCTTCTTCAACGAGTTCACGCTCCGGCTCGACCGGCCCGCGGCGCCGGTGGTTGAGGCGATGGCCGGCCAAGGCGTGCTCGGGGGAGTTCCGGTTTCCCGGCTGCTGCCCGGCGAAGCGGCGTTGGAAAACCTGCTGGTGGTCGCAGCGACCGAAACCAATACCGAGGCCGAGATGGACAAGCTCGCCGAAGCGCTGAGCGGGGCTTTGTAGATGGCCGGGACGATCACCGGAAATAAGGGACTTCAGCAAGAGGAAGAGCTGATCTTCGAGCAGGATTCACCCGGTCAATCGGGCGTCGATCTGCCGGCGCCGGATGCCGTGGCATCCCGGCTTGGCGACGCCGCGCGAACCGCGCCCATCGGCCTGCCCGGCCTCTCGGAGCCGCAGGTGGTGCGCCACTACCTGCGGATCAGCCAGAAAAACTACGCCATTGATGCCGGTATGTATCCGTTGGGCTCATGCACCATGAAGCACAACCCCCGGCTCAACGAGAAAATGGCGCGGCTGCCCGGATTTGCCGACATCCACCCCCTCCAGCCCGAAAGCACGGTGCAGGGGGCGCTCGCGCTGATCAACGAATGCGCCCGGTGGCTGACGACGCTCACCGGGATGCCGGGCGTCGCCATGTCGCCGGCGGCCGGCGCCCACGGAGAGCTGACGGGCCTGATGACCATCCGCGCGGCGCTCGAAGACCAGGGCGGCCCCCGTAAGCGGGTGTTGGTGCCCGAATCCGCCCACGGCACCAATCCGGCGAGCGCGCATATGTGCGGCTATACGGTGGAGGCCATCCCGGCGGACGAGACGGGCCGGGTGGACCTGGCGGCGCTCAGGGACCGGATCGACGACGACGTCGCCGCCATCATGATCACCAATCCCAACACCTGCGGCCTGTTCGAGGGCGACATGAAGAACATGTCGGATGCCGTCCACGCCGCCGGCGGCTACGTCTACTGCGACGGAGCCAATTTCAACGCCATCGTCGGGCGGGTTCGGCCGGGGGATTTGGGCATCGACAGCATGCACCTCAATCTACACAAGACGTTCTCCACGCCCCACGGCGGCGGCGGCCCGGGGGCGGGGCCGGTGGCGCTGTCGGAAGCGCTGGTGCCGTACGCGCCATTGCCGTACGTGGTTGCCGGCGAGGATGGATTTCATCTGGTCGAACACGCCGATAACGCGGAAGGCAAACCCTACGGCCGGATGAAAGGGTTCCACGGCCAGTTCGGGGTCTTCGTCCGGGCGCTGGCCTACATGATGAGCATGGGGGCGGACGGGCTCCGGCAGGCCTCGGGCGATGCGGTGCTCAACGCCAATTACCTTCTCGCCGCGCTGGAGGACGATCTCTCGCTGCCCTATCCCGGCCCGTGCATGCACGAGGTGCTGTTCGACGATCACTTCCTCAAGGATACCGGCGTCACAACCCTCGATTTCGCCAAGGCGATGATCGACGAGGGCGTTCATCCCATGACCATGTATTTCCCGCTGGTGGTGCATGGCGCCCTGTTGATGGAACCCACCGAGACGGAAAGCAAAGCGGCCCTCGACAGCTTCGTCCGGATGATCAAGGGTCTGGCGTCCGAGGCCAAGGCGGGAAACACCGAGTTGTTCAGCGAAGCGCCCCGCCATACCCCCCGCCGGCGGCTGGACGAGACCACGGCCGCGCGCTCGCCTGTGCTGCGCTGGCGGCCGGCCCTCGATTAGGACAATTCGCTCAGCAGGCCTTGGCGGATCCTCCGATCGATTGGAGCGTGATCGAGGCTATTGACCCTCGCGCCACCAGGCCATGGTCAGACCGCCGGCGGCGAGCAGCAGGAATAACAGTGCCGGCAGCAAAGGCACTTGGCGGACACCGGTCACCACGTAGGACCCGTTGCGGACCAGGCCGAGCCAGTCATTGCCGGATGCCGTTCGGCCGGGCCGGGTCCGGCGGAAGTCGGGCAATCCGTCGGCGATCCAGGAAACCCCGCCGCCGGATGCCTTGATCAGCGGCATCAGTTTTTCGGGCGAGGCCCGCAAATCCGAAAGTTCGGGCGGGTTGAGCTTGCCGACCGCCGCCGTGGTGGCGCGGGTGCCGTCTTCGATCTTGTAAAGCCCGGTTTCCTCGACCGTGATGGTCGCCGTCGAACTGCCGTCTTGGCTCTCTTCCAGGCGGACGATCTGTTGCGTGCCCGAGGGCGCGGTCACGGTCACCGGCGGAATCTCCTCGCTGAGGGAGCGCCGCTGAATGGTCAACTGCTTGCCGTCGACGATGGCGCGAAGGTCTTCTTCCTCGAGATCCGGTTCCTTCATCAGCCAGTGGGACAGCCGCCGCAGCAGCTCGGCATGCGGGCCGCCGCCGTCGAATCCGCGGGCCCAGAGCCAGATATGGTCGCTCATGAACTGGGCGACGCGGCCCTTGCCCACCCGGTTGAGGATGAGGAGCGGCCGCTCGTCGACACCGGTCATCAACGTAACGCCGTCCCGTTCCGAAGCCTCGATCTGGCGGAACCACTGGCCCCAGGCGCTCTCGCCATCCCCCGTGGCCGCGCCCGGCAGTCCGGCGGTTACCGGGTGGCGGCGGCCCTTGTTGGATACCCGCGCCCGGAACGCCTGTTCGATCACCCGGCCGGACGGCAGTCCGGGAAATATTTGGCCGAGGGGTGTGTGATAGAGGCTGCGAACGCCGGCAAAATCGGGACCGACTGCCGCCAGCACCGCGCCGCCGTCCCGCACGTAGCGGCTGATATTGCCGAGATAGGCCGGCGGCAGGACAAACCGGATGACGTAGCGGTCGAATACGATGAGATCGAATTCATGGAGCTTGATCTCGAACAGCTCGCGGATCGGGAACGAAATCAGCGCCAGCTCATTGAGCGGGGTGAAATCGTTCTTCTCCGGCGGCCGGAGGATCGTGAAGTGAACCAGATCCACCGACGGGTCCGATTTCAAGAGATTGCGCCAAGTACGCTCGCCGGCGTGGGGCTGGCCCGAGACCAGCAGCACCCGCAGGCGGTCGCGGACACCGTTGACGGTGACCACGGCGCGGTTGTTGATCAGCGACATCTCGTTGGCCATTGGGGCGGCCTCGATCTCGAAGATGGTAGCGCCGCCATGCTCGATGGGCACTTCAACCGTCTGCTCCTCGCCGGTCCGCAACAGGGCGCGGGTCGCTGGTCCGCCGGCCTCGGCGATGGTGACCTCGACGGTAGTGCCCGCCCGCGACGGGCGGTCATCAACCCGGAGAGACAACTGGACCGTCTTGCCGACGATTCCGAAGGCGGGGGCCCGGACCACCACCAGACGGCGGTCGCGCTCTTCGGGTGATCCGGTGAGCATCACGTGCAAAGGCGCATTCAGCCCGGCCGCTTCGGCGTCGTTGATTGCCGGTTCGGAATCGTCCGCCGCGGCGTCCGGCGCCCGGGCCGCGGGAGCCGGAACGTCGTGGACCTGGCCGTCGGTAATCATCACCGCGCCGGCAAACCGGTCTTTGGGCAGATCCGCCAATGCCCGGTTGAGTTCCCCGAACAGCTGGGTGCCGTCTTCGGTTTCCGTGCCGCGTACCACCCGGACCTCCAAATCGTCGAATTTGGCCAGTTTTTCCTCCACATCTTCGAGCGCGCGGGCGAGTTGCTCACGCCGGTCGCCGGTGTTCTGGCTCGACGATTCATCAGCCACGATGACCGCCACATCCGGTTGCGGCTGACGGGTTTCGCTTTCCAGCCTGGGATTGAACAGCGCCAGGACGAGGACCGCGATGGAGAACAGGCGCAGGAAAACGCCGCGCGCGCCGCGGAATGCGGAGAACAGGATCAGCAGAACGGCGATACCCCCGATCAGCGCAATCGCCTGCCAGGGAATAAGGGGTGCGAAGCCGACGCCCGTGATGCCGGTCATCATTGGCCGAGCCTCTCGAGGATAGCTGGCAGATGAACCTGATCGGCCTTGTAGTTGCCGGTAAGCGCGTACATCAGCATGTTGATCCCGAACCGGTAGGACATCTCCCGCTGCCGTTCGCCGCCGGGAACCACCGGATACAGGGGCCTGCGCGTCTGATCGATGGCCCAGGCGCCGGCCCAGTCGTGGGAGCCGACGATTACCGAGGA
The DNA here is from genome assembly GCA_965207535.1 of Rhodospirillales bacterium. Taxonomy (GTDB): domain Bacteria; phylum Pseudomonadota; class Alphaproteobacteria; order Rhodospirillales; family UBA2165; genus JAJDXO01. Next base: position 169,215 of record CBDBMR010000004.1, read on the forward strand.
GACGCCGTCATTGGCCCGGCTGCCGTCCCGTTCGACCCAGACCCGGCCGCCGGTCCAGCGCCCCGGGAAATCCCGCAGCAGGTAGTAGGATCGGGTCAACACGTGGTTCGGCGGCACCTGGGTGAGCGGCGGAATATCCAGATGGCGGCCCATGACCTGGAGGCGCTGGCCGATGAAGTTGGCACCGCCCTCGTCGCGGGTATCGAACAGAATGGTGCCGCCCCGCTTGAGATAGGTGTTCACCCGTGCCGCCACCTCCGGCGGAATGGTTTCCGAGTTTTCGGTGACCGGCCAATAGATCAGCGGGAAGAACGCGAGCTCGTCGGATGCAGGATCGATCGCCATGGGCTCGGCCAGTTCGGCGGCGGTCCGGCTGTTGGCGACCAGGCTCAGGCCCCGAAGCCCGGCCAGCACCGTATCGTCGATGGTGCCGTCGCCGGTCGGGACATATGCCAGGCGCACCCGAAGTGCCGCATCGAACGGGCTCTCGCCGTCGGCCAAGGTCTGGGCCTGGGCCGGAGCATTGACGGATGGCACGATCACGGCTGCCAGCAGCACCGCCGCCGCGGGTGCGGCGCGGTTGAAGGCGAACAGGCCGCGCAGCGCCATGGACGCGATGATGTCGGCCAGGGCGAGCAGCAGCGCCAAGGTCAGCACGATGGGGCGGATGTCGGTCTCGCGAGACTCTTGATAGGGCTGGGGTTCGATCCCGGCGCCGAGCCCGCCCATGGGGGCCAGCACGGGCAGCACGGGCGACAGGTTGAGGGCCCGCCGGGAGGTTTCATCACCATAGAAGCCGGGCGGGCTCGCGGGTCCCGGCTGAGCCGACAATATATCGGTGGTGGGGATCGCCTGCGCGCCCGGCAGCGGCGCGATGATGCGGCCAAATCCGTTGACCGAGCGCAGCGGCGCCAGCACCCGGTCCTCGGCATCGGCGGCGATGCCGCGGCCCAATTGCACCAGTTGCTGCATCATTTCGACGAACAGCCCGGAGAGCGCCAGGCTCGACCATTTGGGATCGGCGGTGGTGTGCACGAACACCAGCCAGCCGTTCTCCTGTTTCTCGGCGGTGACCAGCGGCGTTCCATCGGCCAGCCGCGCCCAGGTCTTGTCCGGCAGGTCCACGGAGGGCTGAGCGAGCACCTGACGGCGGACGACGACGTCGTTCGGTATGCCGATGCCGTGGAAAGGGCTGGTCTCGGGAAACGCGGCCATCCGCGCCGGCCGGGTCCATGACAGCGCTCCGCCCAATTCCCGGTCGCCTTTGCGGAGACGTACGGGCAGCAGGGGATCCCGCTCACCGGCAAGCCGTGGCCCTGCGAAGCGGACAACCACGCCGCCGTCTTCCATCCACCGGACCAGCGATCGCCGGTCGGCTTCCGCCAATCGTCCCGGGTCGGCGAGGACGATCAACGACAGTTCGCGTTTCAGCAGGTCGGCGACGGCGCCGTTCCGCACTTCGGTAAAGGGGTCGAGCGCCCGGTCGAGGTAAAAGGCGTCGTCCAGAAGCGGCTGATCGTTGCGCCGTTCGGAAGCCGAGACCAGGCCCACCGGGCGGCGGCGCCAGCGTTCATCCATCAACACGACCGCGCCGGCGTGGTTCTCACCCTCGATTTCAAGCTGATCCAACCGGTTGCGGATCTCGACCGGGAAATCGAGGCGCAGCTCCGTCTCGGTCTCGCCGGCCCCGTAGCTCACCTCGCGCCGCGCCAGGACACGGCCATCTTCGTCTCGGGCCCGGATGACCAGATTGTCAGGCGCGCTGGTCGCCGCCCGCCGGATGGTGAGCCCCAGGCCCTGGCTGTCGGCCTTGGGCGGCAGCATGACGGTGGGCAAATCCCCCGGCAGATCGGCGAGGACCGAGAGGGCGCCGAGTTTGCCGAGTGCTTCGGCGAAGGCGTCCGCATTGCCCATATGGAGACCGTTGCTCAGCCAAACCACTTGGGCATCACCGGAAGATTGGACCGCGTTGACCAAGGCGACGGCGGCGGTGCGGTCGACCGGCCACGGCTTGGGCTGCAACGCCAAGGCGCGCTCCTTGGCTTCGGCCGCCGGCAGCAGCGATACCGATACCTGGCCGCCGCCCGATTGGCGGGCGGTGGTGATGAGGCGGACCGCGCGGCCTTCGCGGGCCGCTTGGTCGATCAGCGCGGTCATGGTGTCCCGGCGGTCTTCCCAGTTGCGGGCCGATGACCAGCCATCGTCGATGGCGAGGATCAACGGGCCGTCACCTTCGACCCGGTCGGTGGCGTTCAGCACGGGATGAGACGCGGCGATGATGACCGCGGCAACCAAAGCGAAGCGCAACAGCGCCAGCCACAGCGGCGTCTTGGCCGAGCTTTCTTCCGGGTTGACCAGCCGCATGATCAGCCGGATGGCGGGGAACTGGACCCGCCGCGGGGCCGGTGGAATGATCCTGAGCAGCCACCACAGGGCCGGAAGGGCCAACAGGCCCAGCAATGCCCAAGGGGCGACGAATGACAGGGCGCCGATACTAACCATGTCCTAGTACGTTTCCTGAGTGCCGCGGGGTGCGGTCAGCGTCATGAAAAGTCCGAGCAGCGCGGTCTCCACCGGTTGATTGGTGTAGTGGGTGGCGAATGTCCAGCCGGCGGTCCGCGCGATGGCTTCGAGACCGTCCCGGTGTCGGCCCAGCCGGTCGCGGTATTGCTCGCGAATTCCTTCGACCCGGCCGATCAAGGCCGTTCCCTCGTTTTCCATGCCTTCGAAGCGGGTGCGGCCGCCGAACGGCAGTTCCCGTTCCGCCGGATCGAGGATTTGCAGCATGTGGCCGGTGATTCCCCGGTCGACATAGCGCCCGATGGCCTTGTGGATATCCTCCAGAGGCTCCAGGAAGTCGCCGAACATGACGATGCTGCCGTGACGGGGCAGGGGTTCAAACCGCGGCAGGCTGTCCGGATGATTGTCATTGGCGGTGACCGCCCGGTCTTCAAGAGCCTGGGCGAGCAGCAACAGTGCGGTGCGCCCGGCGGTCGGGGTAATGCCCCAGCCCAGCGGCGCCACATGTTCGCCGGCGCGGACCAGAAGAGAAGCGGTGGCCAGCATCAATAGGTCCGCATGATCAACCTTTTGCGGCAGGCGCCTATTGGAGGCATAGCGCATGCTGGGCGAGCCGTCGCTCCACAGCCAGACGCTCTGCGCCGCTTCCCATTCGTTTTCACGAATGTAGACCGGATCCGACTTGGCCGAGCGCCGCCAGTCGATTTTCTGGATCGGATCACCGGCCTCGTAGCGCCGGTATTGCCAAAATGTCTCGCCCTGGCCGACCCGGCGGCGGCCGTGCACGCCCTGCGACACCGTCGCCGCCACCCGGTCCGCCCGGATAAGAAGGGGCGGCAGGTTGGCAGCGAGCAGTTCCGCCCGTTGATGAAGTTCCGCAACAGATCCGCTCATCCGACCGGACCGCCTAGCTGATACGTTCGACGAGCTTGTTGATGATGCTTGTCATGGTCACTCCCTCGGCCCGGGCGGCGAAATTGAGCGCCATGCGATGCCGGAGAATAGGATGGGTCAGGGCAACGACATCGTCGATGGACGGCGCGAGCCGGCCCTGCAGGACGGCGCGGGCGCGAACACCCAGCATCAGGGCCTGACCGGCGCGGGGGCCCGGCCCCCAGGCCACGTGGTCTGCTACGTCGCCGATGTCCGTGGTGGAGGGGCGGCCTGCGCGAACCAGCTCAAGGATGGCGTCCATAACGCTTTCCCCGACCGGCACGTGGCGAACCAGACGCTGCGCCGACAGAAGCGCGGAAGCCTCCATCACCTTGACCGCCTTTTCCTCGTTGGCGCCGGTGGTGACGGTAAGAATTTCGCGCTCGGCGGCAAGCTGAGGATAGTCGATGTCGATTTGCATCAGGAACCGGTCGAGCTGCGCCTCGGGCAGCGGATAGGTGCCTTCCTGTTCCAATGGGTTCTGGGTGGCCAAAACATGGAATGGCTGCGGCAGCTCATGATAACGGCCGGCGACAGAAACCCGCCGTTCCTGCATGGCCTGCAGCAGTGCCGATTGGGTCCGCGGGCTCGCCCGGTTGATTTCGTCCGCCATCAGCAGTTGGCAGAACACCGGTCCCTCGATGAAGCGGAATGAGCGGCGCCCGGCCTCCGATTCTTCCAGCACCTCGGAGCCCAGAATGTCGGCGGGCATCAGGTCGGGCGTGAACTGGACCCGCCGATCCTCCATCCCCAACACCGTGCCCATGGTTTCCACGAGCCGGGTCTTGCCCAGGCCGGGTACGCCGATCAGCAGCATGTGACCGCCGGCCAACAGGGTGATGAGGGCTTCCTCGATGACTTCTTCCTGGCCGAAAATGACCCGTCCGATTCCCTTTTTGGCGTCGACGAACTTACGGCTGACGCCCTCCAGTTCGTCGATCATCTCCGGGCTTTCGTTTGATTTAGCGGCTTCGCTCACGGCATTATCTCACTTATTGATCCGGTGTCGTTTCTGAAGGAACCAGCTTTGGCACGCCCCACGCTCGACAGTTTGGCGTCCCTGACCGCAAATAAAACGGGGGAAAATCGCGACTCCGTCGGGGATTCCGCCGCATCCGCGACCGGCCCGGAGATTTGCGGTGACGTCGACATCCGCATCGACCGGGACGCCCAATGGTTTTATCACGGCAGCCCCATAGGCCGCAAAGAACTCGTGCGATTGTTTGCCGGTGTTCTGCAGCGTGACGAGGCCGGTGATTACTGGATGGTGACACCGGCGGAAATGGCCCGGATTCAGGTGGAAGACGTACCATTCGCGGCGGTCGAAATGACCGTCGACGGATCCGGAGAGGCCCAAAACCTGCGGTTCCGGACCAACGTTGACGATATTGTGATGGCGGATCGCGATCATCCGCTGAGAATCGTTACCGATCCCTCCACCGGCGAGCCTTCGCCCTATGTCAGGGTGCGCGGCGAACTGGATGCCCGTCTGACCCGAGCGGTCTACTACCAACTCGTCGACCTGGGGATCGAGCGGGAGATGGACGGCCGTACCGTCTTCGGTGTATGGAGCGCGGGCGAATTTTTCCAGATCGGTGAGCTGAATCCCTGATGCTGACCCGTGAACATGTAATCGAACGGCTGGACCGGGCGCCCGATGGCGGGCGGGTGCGGACCAACGACGACGCCAGGATCGGGCGGGGGGGAAGCAACCCCAACCCCTTTGACGACAACCCCTGGTATCCCGAGGACGGCAAACTGCGGCAGGCGGCGGTCCTGGTGCCCCTGGTCAATCACGGCGACGGCCTGACGGTTCTGCTGACCAAAAGGACCGAGCATCTGAACAACCATGCCGGCCAGATCAGTTTTCCCGGCGGCCGTGTCGACGACGAGGACGATGGCCCCGAGCATACGGCGTTGCGCGAGACCGAGGAGGAGGTCGGCATCGACCGCAACCGGATCGAGATCATCAGCCATTTAGACGATTACGTGGTCGGTACCGGCTTTCTGGTCCGTCCGGTGGTCGGCTTCATCGAGCCCCCCATAGACGTCGAAAAACATGATCACGAAGTGGATGAAGTATTCGAGGCGCCACTTGAGTTTCTGATCGACCCCGGAAATGTCGAACGCCATCACCGGGAGTTCAACGGCCGGGTACGCCATTTCTTCGCCATTACCTACCAGGACTACTATATCTGGGGGGCAACGGCGGGGATGTTATGTAATCTCGCCGAACGCCTGCGAGGCGAGTGATCAACTGAGGACCGGAATTCGTGGCACGCATCGTTTTACAAGTCATTCTGCCCCTGTTGGCCCCGGTGATCATCTACGGCCTGTGGAGCTACTTCACCCGGAAGCGGCAGGGCAAGGGCCTGCCCGGCTGGGAGGAGGGGCATTGGTTCTATGCCGTGATGATCGGCTTCGTACTGGCATTCGGCAGCTTCGGGTATCTCGCCGCCACGGGCTTTGAGCGGGAACTGGAGAACACGCCGCCGGCCCGGGACATCGGTCCCGTGGAGTCCGATCGCTTCCGTTGATCGCAAACGGCCGGGAAATGATCATGGAACGGGACGAAAGCCATGGCGCCGAAGGACACATCGCCATCCAGCCGTGGATGGAAACCGACTGCGTGAAGCGGGTCCTGGCGGCGATCACCGCCGACGGCAAGGAGGCGAGGTTCGTCGGCGGCTGCGTGCGCGATGCGTTCCTTGGGCTGGCGGTGAAGGACGTGGATATCGCCACGCCGGAAACGCCGGACCGGGTGATGGAGCTGCTGGAAGCCGCCGGCATCAAGGCGCTGCCGACGGGCATTGAGCATGGCACGGTGACCGCGGTCATCGGCGGCGAGACATGCCAGATCACCACCCTCCGGCGTGACGTGGGTACCGATGGGCGGCGAGCGACCGTCGCCTTCACCGACGATTGGCGGACCGATGCAGAGCGGCGCGACTTCACCTTCAACACCTTGTCGGCGGCGCCCGACGGTATGGTCTACGACTATTTCAACGGCCTGCAGGACTTGAACGACCGGGTGATCAAGTTCGTCGGCCATGCCGGGGAGCGGATCGACGAAGACCGGCTGAGGGTGCTGAGGTTTTTCCGCTTCATCGGGACGCTGGACATGCGGATCGGCCGCGAGGGGGATCTGGACGACTGCATTCGGGCCGCGCCGCGGCTGACCGAGCTCTCCCGCGAGCGTATCCGGGACGAGATAATGAAAATCCTGTCGTCCGAGATGCATTGCGACGTCATCCGGATGATGCGGAATAACGGCATCCTCGAGCAAATCCTGCCCGAGATCGGCGAGCCGGCGGCATTGGACCGGCTGAAATGGCTGGAGACCGCCGCCGCGAGCTTCGAGAGCGTGCGGCCGGACCCGATCCGCCGGTTGGCCTGCATTCTCGATACGGATGATGAGGGTGTCGAGTCGGTCTGCCGCAATCTGGTGCTGACCAACAAGGAGCAACGCCGGCTCAAGGCACTCCGCCATCCGAGTTGGCAGGCGGATCCGGAGATCTCGGAAGCCGACTTCGAGCGGGTGCTGCAGCGCCTGGGCCCGGAGACCGCCCTCGATCTTATTCTCATCGGCTGGGCGCACAGCCTGATCGAGGCGCCTCGGCTGCCCCTCGGCCATGCCGACAATTGGCAGGCGCTGATCGCCAGGACCGAGAGTTGGGAAGCCAGGATATTCCCGCTGAACGGTCATGACGTGATGGCGTTGGGGATCGAGGAGGGGCCGGAAGTGTCCAGGCATTTGGATGCGGTCGAGGCCTGGTGGGAAGAGGGCGGGTTTACCGCCGACCGGGCGGCCTGCCTCGCCCGTCTCAAGCAGGAGGTGGGCTAAACCAGCGCCATGTGTCCGCGTTTCGCCCAGGCAGCTACGCTTCAGGAGCTTCGGAATCTGTTCGGATTTGAAGACGAGGACTGGCAGTTGCCGCTCCGTTTCAACATCCGGCCCACGGATTCGGTCGTGATCATCCGATTGACCGAGGGAAGGCGCGAACCGGTGTTTGCGAGTTGGTGGCTGATCCCGCCGTGGGCGGACGCGCCCAACAACAAGTACCCCATGTTCAATGCCCGCTCCGAGAGCCTGCTGGACCGCAAGGCCTACGCCGAGCCGGCGCGCAACAAGCGCTGCCTGATCCCGATGACCGGCTGGTTCGAGTTTCACCCGGAGGGCGGCATCCGCCAGCCCTATTACTTCTCGCTGAAGAGCTCGGCCCGGTTCGCGGCCGCCGGCCTCTGGCAGGTCTCAGCCAGGGGGCCGGAGCCGGTGACGTCCTGCACCATGGTCACCGTCGACGGCAATCCGCTGATCGCCCAGTACAATGTGAAGAACCGGATGCCGGCCCTGGTGCCCGAGGAGGCGTGGGATGCATGGCTCGACACCGAGGAGGTGTCGGCGGAGCATGCCGTCTCCAGGCTCGCAAGCTGGCCGGAAGAAGACATCACGGTCCACGCGGTGGACCGCAACGAGCTCAGGAAGACCACGAGCGACCGCCCGGCCTGCATCGAGCCATGGCCGCCCGCACCCGACCGCGACTAGCCGCTACAGAATCTCACAGGCGTCGTCGAAGGGCAGGCGCGGATTGCGCTTGAAGATGGTGTTTTCGTCACCCCGGCCGATGGAGCACACGAACAGGGTCTTGACCGCGGTTCCGGCCCAGAACACTTTATCGCACATGGCCTTGTCCAGACCCTGCATGGGGCCGGCGTCATACCCCGCGGCCCGCACCGCCATCATGAAATAGGCGGCTTGGAGGGTCGCGTTCTGGGACGCCCAGTGGGGAATGAGGTCGGGGTTTTCCTTCATCCGGTTGGGGATGTCGTCGGGCCGGAACGGGGTCAGCTGCGCCTGCCTGTGGAAGAACTCGTGGTCCATTCCGAAGATGGCGACCGCCGGGGCCTGCCTGGTCTTGGCCCGGTTGCGCTCGAACATGACCGGGGCGAATTCTTCCTTCGCTTCGGGCGACGTGATGAACTTGATCCGCAAGGGACAGCAGTTGGCCGAGGTCGGCCCCATCTTGGCCAGATCGTAGATCGCCTTGAGTTCGTTCCCGGAGACGGGCTCGTCCTTCCAGCCGTTGAAGCTGCGGGCCTCACGAAACAATAAATCGAGGCCATCGTCGTCGAGCGGGTTCGTCCGTTGCCTGGCATCGCGAACGCTCTGCTGCGCGGCGAGATCGATTTCGTCTTTTTCCGGCGGTCCGGCCATGGGTCTGTCCCCTGAAACAATTTGAAGAAATTAACCAATGGCCGGACTGGTAATCGTCGCGGGCGATTTTGGCAAGTCCCCCAGGTTCGGAATAGGCGATGCTGCGGGCGCATCAGGTCCATCACATCATTCTAGAATACCAGCCGGAACGGCTGCGCTATCCCGCTGACATCGGCCGGTTCTTGGACGGCTGACTATTCCTTCGGCCAGGAGGGCTCATTGCTCCTTTGGTCATGAGGGCTCATTACTCCTTTGGCCATGAGGCCAAGGGCGGCAGGGACATGAGAATGGCCTGGGGATTGCCGCCGGTCATCAGGCCGAATTTGGTGCCCCGGTCGTAGACCAGGTTGAACTCCGCGTAGCGGCCCCGCTTTACCAACTGGGCCTGGCGGTCTTCGCCGGTCCAGCTCTCATTCATGTGCCGTGCGACCAACTCCGGGTAGATTTCACGGAAGGCGCCGCCCACGTCCCGGGTGAAGGCGAAGTCGGCCTCCCAATCTCCCGTATCCAGGTAGTCGAAAAAGATGCCGCCGACGCCCCGGGCCTCGCCCCGGTGGGGAATAAAGAAATAGTCGTCGCACCACTTCTTGAACTTGTCGTAGTCGCCGGAGGGGTGGGCATCGCAGGCCGCCTTGAAGGCGGCGTGGAAATCCCGGGTGTCCTTATCGATGGGAAACACCGGCGTCAGATCGCCACCGCCGCCGAACCAGGATTTCGTGGTGACGATCATCCGCGTATTCATATGGGCGGCCGGCACCTTCGGGTTCATCGGGTGCGCGACCAGGGAGATGCCCGAAGCCCAGAACCGCGGGTCTTCTTCGGCGCCGGGGATTTGTTTGCGGAACTCGTCTGAAAATTCGCCGAACACGGTCGAGACGTTGACCCCCACCTTCTCGAACACCCGGCCGGTCATCACCGACATGACGCCGCCGCCGCCTTCGGGCCGGTCCCAGGGCGTTTGCTCGAATCGCCCCGGCGCCGAGGCGTCCGTGCCGTTCGGGCCTTCGGTTTCGTCCTCCAGCTTTTCGTAGCTGGCGCAGATCTGGTCGCGCAGGGACGCGAACCACCGCGACGCTTCCGCTTTGCGGGTTTCCAGTTCGCCGGTCATTCGCCGTCCCTCCCCGTCATTTGCCGTCCGCCAGCAGCAGATCCGTCTGCCGCAGCGCCTCGCCCATCACCATGGCGGCGGCGGCCGCCACGTTCAAGGACCGGGCGCTGCCGGCCATGGGAATTCGAATGCGGGCATCGGCGGATCGATGAACCTCCGGCGGCACGCCGGCGCTCTCCCGCCCCAGCAGCAATATATCCGAGGTTCGGAAATCGAACCCGGTATAGGCGAGCTCGGCGGATGTGGTCAGCAGCACCAGACGCCGCCCGCTTTCCCGCGCCTGGCGCTCGAACGCCGCCCAGTTCGGGTGCCGTACCAGTTCGGCGGCCTCCAAATAGTCCATGCCGGCGCGGCGGAGCCGTTTGTCGTCCAGCACGAAGCCCGCCGGCTCGATCAGATCGACGCCGATGCCGAGGCAGGCGCCGAGCCGCAAAACGGCGCCGGTATTGCCTGGGATATCGGGTTCGAAGAGGGCTATTCGCATGGAATTCACCGGGCCTGCATTACGCTAGGTTTTCCGCCGATTAGCCGCGAAAAAACAGGGGGAATTGTGCTTTCCACGGCGGAGAATCTGCATTATATCAGAGGCCAAGTTCCTACCATGAGGTTGGTCAGCAATTGCATGATCTTAGCCCGGAAACCGACGGTACGGGGAGCGCTGCGGGAGAGGGAGCAGCATCACAATCGCCGGGGACCCAGGTGAAATTCCACGATCGAGCACCAACGTATCTCAGAAAACCCCGGTCTTAGTCGAGACGATCCCGATACGAGCCGAGAACGGACGCAAGAGGACACGAATATGGCTGATACGAGCACAGCGACCGCAGAGGGTCATGAACATGAGGAGGATCGCCGCGATTTTCTTCTGACGTCGACCGTCGTCGTCGGCGCCGCGGGTGTCGCGCTGGCGGCTTGGCCGTTTATCGATTTCATGAACCCGTCGGCCGATGTTCTGGCGCTGGCCAGTCTGGAGTTCGATCTGTCCTCCATGGAGCCGGGTCAGGCCGTTACGGTGACCTGGCGCAACAAGCCGGTCTTCATCCGTCGCCGGACCGCCGCCGAAATCGATGCGGCGAAGAAAGTGCTGCTGTCCGATCTGAAAGATCCGCAAGCCGATGCCGACCGGGTCAAGGAAGGCAAGGATGAGTGGCTGGTGATGATCGGCATCTGCACCCATTTGGGCTGCATCCCGGCAGGACAGAAAGCGACGGATACGAGGGGTGAGTTCGGCGGCTGGTTCTGCCCGTGCCACGGCTCGCACTACGACACGTCCGGGCGCATCCGCAAGGGGCCGGCGCCCAAAAATCTGGCGATCCCGCCCTACGCCTTTACCAACGATACGACCGTTAGAATCGGCTAGGAGATCCACCCATGAGCGCAGCCCCAGAATGGAAAAATCCGGTCGTCAGGTGGATCGACCATCGTCTTCCGGTCTTCACGTTCACCCATCACAGCCTCGTCGACTATCCGACGCCCAGGAACCTGAATTACTGGTGGAACTTCGGCTCCCTGGCAGGCGTCGTCCTGGTGATCATGATCGCCACCGGACTGTTTCTGGCGATGCACTACAATCCCAACGTCGATCATGCCTTCGACTCGGTCGAGCGGATCATGCGCGACGTGAACTACGGCTGGCTGATGCGGTACATGCATGCCAACGGCGCCTCCATGTTCTTCCTGGTGGTCTACATCCATATGTTCCGTGCGCTGTATTACGGCTCATACCGGGCGCCCCGCGAGGTGCTGTGGTTCATCGGCCTGTTCATCTTCCTTGCCATGATGGCGACGGCCTTCGTCGGCTACACCCTGCCTTGGGGTCAGATGAGCTTCTGGGGCGCCACGGTGATCACCAACCTGTTCTCGGTGGTCCCGTTCTTTGGCGATGCCATCGTGCAGTGGCTGTTGGGCGGCTTCGCGGTCGACAATCCGACGTTGAACCGTTTCTACGCCTTTCACTTCCTGTTGCCCTTCGTGATCTTCGGGCTGGTGTTCCTGCACCTCTGGGCCCTGCACGTGCACAAGTCGAACAATCCGCTGGGCGTGGATATCAAGACGGACGGAGACACGATTCCCTTCCATCCCTACTACACCGCGAAGGACGCCTTCGGGCTCGGGGTTTTCCTGATCGTCTACTTCGCCTTCGCCTTCTTCGCGCCGAACCTTCTGGGCCACCCGGACAACTATATCCCGGCCAATCCGCTGGTGACCCCGCCGGAGATCGTGCCCGAATGGTACTTCCTGCCGTTCTACGCGATTCTGCGCGCGGTGCCCGACAACTTCATCGACATCTGGGGCATCCTGCCGATCCTCGTGACCGCGAAGACGGCCGGCGTGATCCTGATGTTCGCCTCGATCATCGTGCTGTTCTTCCTGCCCTGGCTTGACCGGAGCCCGGTCCGGAGCGCCAGGTTCCGGCCCATCTACAAGCAGCTTTATTGGCTGTTCCTGGCCGATTGCATCATCCTGGGCTGGGTCGGTGCCAATCCACCGGAGGGCACCATGCTGGTCATCGGCCGCATTGCGACGCTCTATTACTTCGTTCATCTGCTGGTCTTCATGCCGTTGCTGTCCAGGTACGAGAAGACGCGGCCGCTGCCGGACAGCATCAGTGCGGCTGTGACGCCTCAGGGTTCGTCCCAGAGCGCCCAAGCTCAGGGAGCCTAAAGAGATGACCCGGAAATTTAAGGGAATTGCCGCTGCCGCAGCCCTTCTCGCCGCGTTCTCGGTTTCGGACGTTTCAAAGTCCCGGGCCGCCAGCAAGGCGACCCCGCCGCCACCGCAGGAGTGGTCCTTCTCGGGCGTCTTCGGCACGTTCGACCGCGCCCAGCTCCAACGGGGTTATCTGGTGTATCGGGAGGTCTGCGCGGCCTGCCATTCCATGAAGCAAGTCTATTTCCGGCATCTGGTCGACATCGGCCTGTCGGAAAACGCGATCAAGGCGATCGCGGCCGAGTTCGACGTGGCCGGCGAGCCCGACGAGGACGGCGAACCCACGGAGCGCCCGGCCCAGCTTTTCGACCGGCTTCCAAGCCCGTATGCCAACGATAACGAGGCGCGTTCGGCCAACAACGGCGCGCTGCCGCCCGATCTGTCGCTAATCGCAAAGTCACGGGTCGGCGGATCCGACTACATTCATGCGGTGCTGACCGGGTATCTGGAGAAGGCACCGGCGGGCGTCACCATGGGCGAGGGCATGAACTACAACACCTATTTCGCCGGCAATCAGGTTGCCATGGCGCCGCCGTTGGCCGAAGACGGGGTCGAGTACGAAGACGGCACCAAGGCCAGCATCGATCAGCAGGCCCGCGACGTTGCCGCCTTCATGACCTGGGCGGCGGAGCCGGAGATGGAAGAGCGCAAGCGGATGGGGGTCAAAGTGCTGTTGTTCCTGATCATCCTGACCGCCATGCTCTACGCGGTGAAGCGCCGGGTCTGGTCCGACCTGCACTAAACGAAATCGGCCGCGGCGACCGCGGCCGCCAATGTTCGGGAGAGGTGAGGGATGCGGTTGCTCCGTATTGTCGGCGTTCTGTCGGCTTTGTTCGCCTTCGCAGGCGCCGGTGACGCGCTGGCAGAGGGAAAGCCCAAGGTCAAGTTCATCACCAGCCTCGGCGAGTTCATTGTTGAATTGGAACCGGAAAAAGCGCCCGGGACGGTGGAGAATTTTCTCGGTTACGTCCGAGGCGGCCATTATACCGGCACCATTTTTCACCGGGTGATTCCGGGCTTCGTCGTGCAAGGCGGCGGATTCAGCCGGGAATATCAGCGCCGCCGCGCCGGCGCACCAATCCGGAACGAGGCGGATACGGGTCTCTCCAATGAACGCGGCACCATCGCCATGGCGCGGACGTCCGATCCTCATTCGGCGACCGACCAGTTCTATATCAATATCAGGCTCAACAAAGGCCTCGACCATACCTCCAAAACCCGCAACGGCTGGGGCTATACGGCGTTTGGCCGGGTCATCGACGGAATGCGCATCATCAGCCGGATATCCCGGGTCGAGCGGGGCCCGGGCGGCCCATTCCGCCAGGACGTGCCCCGAACCCCGGTGATCATCGAAAAGGCCGAAATCATCAACTAATATTGACCCTGATCGGGGCGGGGGAGACAGACATGACAGCACCGGGCACCCCTCCGGTTATCGGGATCATCGGCGGCAGCGGCCTCTATGAGATCGATGGCCTCGCCAACACCAGATGGGAGAAGATCGAGAGCCCGTTCGGCGAACCGTCGGATGAATTGCTGTTCGGCGAACTGGACGGATTGCGGCTGGTATTTCTGCCGCGCCACGGCCGCGGCCACCGCATTCCTCCCTCCGATCTCAATTTTCGCGCCAACATCGACTGCCTGAAGCGGGCCGGCGTCACTGAAATTCTGTCCCTGTCGGCTTGTGGATCGTTCAAGGAAGAGCTGCCGCCCGGCACTTTCGTTATCGTCGATCAGTTCATCGATCGGACGTTCGCGCGGGTGAAATCCTTCTTCGGCACCGGAATGGTCGCCCATGTGGAGTTCGGCCATCCGGCCTGCGCCCGGCTGGGTGACGCACTGGAAGAAAGCTGCAGGGCGCTGGACATCCCGATGCAGCGGGGCGGCACCTATCTCATCATGGAGGGTCCGCAATTCTCCACCCTCGCCGAGAGCGAGCTTTACCGGTCGTGGGGCTGCGACGTCATCGGCATGACCAATATGCCGGAGGCCAAGCTCGCCCGGGAGGCCGAACTCTGCTACGCCACTGTGGCCATGGTCACCGATTACGATTGCTGGCATCCGGACCACGATAGCGTGACCGTCGACGGGATCATCGCGGTATTGCTGGACAATGCCGACAAGGCCAAGTCGCTGGTCAGGGACGTGGCGCCCCGGCTTGGAGGCCGGACCGAGAGCTGTCCCTACGGGCATCACACTGCCCTGGAAAACGCGCTCATCACCGCGCCCGAGGCCCGCGATCCCGCGGTGCTCGCCAAGCTGGACGCGGTGGCGGGCCGGGTGTTGGGTGACTAGCCGATGAAGGTCGCCGGCACGCCCTACCGCACCATCTGGCTCGCCGAGGACGCCGGGAACGGGATCGGCGCGGCAGAGATCATCGATCAGACCAGGCTGCCCCACCGGTTCGTCACCGTGCGGCTGGAGACCGTCGAGGAAGCGGCGGCGGCGATCCGCGACATGCGGGTACGGGGCGCGCCGCTGATTGGCGCGACGGCGGCCTATGGCATGGCGCTCGCCATGCGGGCCGATCCCTCGGACGAGAGCATGGGCGCCACCTACGATCTGCTGATGGCCGCCCGCCCGACGGCGGTCAATCTTCGCTGGGCCTGCGACGATCTGCGCGAAGTGCTGACCAACCTGCCCGCCGAACGGCGCATCGAGGCGGCCTATCGCCGGGCGGCGGAGATTTGCGACGAAGACGTGGAAATTTGTTCCTCCATCGGCGACCACGGCATGCCGCTGATCCGCGAGGCCTGGGAGAGCCGCGGCAAGCCGGAGCAGGTGAACGTGCTCACCCACTGCAATGCCGGTTGGCTGGCGGCTGTGGATTGGGGCACCGCACTCGCCCCCATCTACAAGGCGCACGATGCGGGAATTCCGGTCCACGTCTGGGTCGACGAGACCCGGCCCCGCAACCAGGGCGCCAGCCTCACCGCCTGGGAGTTGGGCCAGCACGGCGTGCCGCACACGGTCATCGTCGACAATGTGGGCGGCCACCTGATGCAGCACGGAATGGTCGATCTCTGCATCACCGGCACCGACCGGACCACGCGCACCGGCGACGTGTGCAACAAGATCGGCACCTACCTGAAGGCGCTGGCGGCCCACGACAACGGCGTGCCGTTCTACGTCGGCCTGCCAGGCCCAACCATCGACTGGACCGTCGGAAACGGCGTCGCCGAAATCCCCATCGAGGAGCGGGATGAGGCGGAGGTCACGGTGATGACCGGCAAGACCGCCGCCGGGGAGATCATGGACGTCACCCTCACACCCGATGGCTCATCCGCTGCGAATTTCGCCTTCGACGTCACTCCCCGGCGGCTGGTAACCGGCTTGATCACCGAGCGCGGGGTGTCGGCGGCATCCGAAGAGGGGCTGTCGGCGCTTTACCCGGAACGCGCGGGGTAAATTGGCCGACGCATCCCTCAAAACCACCCTGCAAGGCGTCGGCTACGGGTGCCTGTCGACGACGTTGGGCGGCATGACCGTGGCCCTCACCCGCTTCATCATCGAGGATACCGACCCCTTCTCGTTGGCGAGCTCGCGCTATTTCATTGGTGCGGTGGTGCTTCTCGGCCTGATGGTCTGGCGTATGGGCGTGCCGCCGATCCTTCGCAAGGACTGGCTGGCGTTCTTCGTGCTCGGTGTCGTCATGTTCGCCGTGTTTCCGTATTTCATGGCCCGGGCGTTGGAGGACACCACGTCCGCCCGGGGTGGCATCATCTTCGGGTCCATGCCGCTGCTGACCATGCTGATCGCTGTCACGTTCCGGGTTGAAAGGTTCGGCTGGTACAAGGCGCTGGGCATTCTGGTCGGATTTGCCGGTGCGGCCATCGTCCTGTCGGAGAAAGTGGACGCCATCGCGCCCGAAGCCCTGCGGGGCGATATGTTCATGATCGCCGGGATGATCTGCGCGTCTTCGTTCAATGTGTTCTCGAAGAAGTATCTGATGCGTTACGGCTCCATGCCGGTGAACGTCTACGCCATGCTGATCGGCTCCGTGACCTTGTTTATCGTCGCCCTGTTTCTGGGAAATCCGCTCGGCGGGTCGCTCGCCTTCGATGCGACGGGGTGGTTCGTCTTCTTCATGCTCGCCATTCCCGGCGGCACCATCATGATGGTCAGTTGGGGGAAAGCCATTCAGTTGATCTCGCCGACCCAGGCGGCGGTGACGGTCAGTCTCAATCCCGTGGCGGCAATCGCAATTGCCGCGGTCATCCTGGCGGAGCCCGTGACGACCAACGTGATCATCGGGTTTCCGTTGGTGGTATTGGCTATCTTCATCGCGAACTACCGCCCCGAGACGGCCAGCGCGCCCGGCAAGGCTTGAAACCGTTCTGGCGCACAACGGGCTTTTGCCCGGTGGCGGAATCGTGAACAATCGGGCTTCGCGGCTTGGTGCCGCCCGCGACTGAACCAAGGGGAGGAAGAAGATGAATGAAATGGGACCACGGGGCCTGAACGCCAATCGCGCCGGCCCGCCCGAGATCGCCGCCCAGGTCGCGGCGCTCGGCAAGGAATTCACCGACGATACGCCGCCGGTTACCACCGCGATCTATGTTCCCTCGCTCGAGGCGGTCCAATGGCCGGGAATCGACGTCGCCTCGGACCTGGCCTATGGACCGGACGCCGAGCGTCATTTGCTTGATGTCCACACACCGGCCGACAAAGGCGAGGCGGGCCTGCCGACGGTGATCTTCTTTCATGGCGGTGGATTTGTCCTCGGCCACAAGAACCAGCCCAACGGCGTCATGTACGCCAATATCGCCAATACTTACGCCTCCCAGGGCATCGTCGGCGTCAACGCGACTTACCGATTGGCGCCGAACGTCCAATGGCCCGAAGGTGCGCGGGATGTGGGCGCGGCGCTCGCCTGGGTGCGGGACAATATCGCCGATTATGGCGGCGATCCCGACAAGATCTTTCTCATGGGTCAGTCGGCGGGCGCGTCCCATGTGGCCACCTATGCATTCCGGAGAGAACTGCATCCGGACTCGGGGCCTGGCTTCGCCGGCGTCATTCTCATGTCCGGCGTCTATGGCCTCAGCGCCGGAAACGCATCGCCGGGACGGGACGCCTATTACGGCACCGATGAATCCAAGTTCGAGGAAATGCAGGTCTTGGGCAACGTCACCTTCTCGGACTGCCCCGTCTTTTGCACCATCGGCGAGTTGGACACGGTCCCGTTCGAGAAATCGACACTGGCTTTGATCAACGAACTGACCGAAAAGAACGGCTGTGCGCCCCGCTTTAAACAACTCATCGGCCACAATCATATCTCTCAGGTGTGCTGCTTCGGGACCGAGGACACCTCGGTCAGCGCGGATATGGTGGATTTCGTGCTGACCAACGCATGATCGCCGCGTGACCCGTTCTTCGCCGCTCGGCGGCCGTTTTCGCCAGTCGGGTATTTTCCGCGCCTTTCGGCATCGGGAGTACGCCGTCTTCTCGGCCGGGTCCTGGGTGTCCGCCGCCGGCATGTGGGTACAGCGGGTCGGCATCGGGGTGTTGACCTGGGATCTGACCCATTCACCGGCGTGGCTCGGCGGTATCGCGCTCGCCCAGGCGCTTCCGTCCATGGTGCTGGTCCCCTTTGCCGGCGCCATTGCCGACCGGATCGACCGCGTGCGTATACTGCGCACGGCGCAGGTTTTCAGTGCCCTGGTCGGCGGGGTGCTCGCCTGGATGGTCATATCGGGCGCCATCACCATCTACTGGCTGGCGGGGCTGGTCATCGTCCTCGGTGTTTCCAACACGATCGGCCTCCCGGCCCTTATGACCATCGCGCCGACCCTGGTGCCGCGCGAGGATTTGTCGGCGGCGCTCGCGACCAACTCCGTGCTGTTTCATTCCACGTCCTTCATCGGCCCCGCCATCGGCGGGGTGCTGATCGCGCAAGCCGGGATTGGCTCGGCTTTTGTGGTCAATGCGGCGTCCTACTTGGTCATGTGGGCGTTGCTTTTCACCGTCACGCCGCTTCGTCAGGAACACAAGGCGGGCGGCGGCGGGCTGATGTCGGACGTGTTTGAGGGCATTCGCTACACCGCAACTCACCGCGGGATCGGCCCGGTACTGCTGCTCACCGTCTTCATCGCCTTTCTGGGCCGGCCGGTGGTTGAGCTCGTGCCCGGATTTGTCGACGTGGTGTTTGGCCGGGGCTCGGTGGAGGAGGGGGTCGCAACTCTGCTCTCCGCGTTCGGTCTCGGCGGATTTCTCGGCAGTCTATGGCTCGCCAACCGGGGCCGGATCGAAGGAATGACGACCATATTCCTGGTCTCTTCCCTGTTGATTGCCGCGGCCATTGTGGCCTTTGCCCTTGCTCCCCTCTACGCCGCCGCCGTCGTCATGATGGCGGTGATCGGCGCATCCGGGACGGCCTGCCAAAGCGGTGCCCAGATTTTGGTCCAGAACGCGGTCGACGGGTCCATGCGGGCGCGCGTAGTCAGTCTCTATACCCTCAACTACCGGGCCGCACCGGCGCTGGGCACCTTGCTCATGGGCGGGTTGTCGGCCCTGTTGGGCCTGCAGGCGCCGGTGGTGCTGGGCGCAGGTCTCTGTGCGGTGGCGGCTTTGTGGCTTATGCGCCGCCGCCACGAACTTCGGGACATGCTGGAAGCCGGCGACGGGGACTCGCAGCCGGGCCCGGCGGTTGAGGCCAAACCCAGCGCGGCGCAATAGCTGCTAGTCCAACAAATTCTTGCCGCCGAACCGCTCAAGCCAGCGCGGGATGACTTCCTCGTTGAATACGTGATTGGGCAACTCGCCGCGCAGCGCCTTCAGGATCGCGTCCGTTGCCCAGGGGATGGCCGGGCCCAGCCCGCCGCCCTTGGTGTAGGCGATCATGTGGGGCGAGAGCAGCACCTTGTCGCCGAGGCCGATCAGCGGCAGTTGCGGGTCCGGCGGCTCCTCGGGCAGCACGTCCAGACCGGCGGCGGCGATCCGGTCGCGATCGAGGGCGTCGAACAGGGCATCTACATCCACTATGGCGCCCCGGGCCGCGTTGATCAGCACCGCCTCCGGCTTCATCAATGCGAACTGGGCGGCCCCGATGAGGTTGGCGGTCTCTTCGGTCAGGTTGGTATGGAGGGTTACCACGTCCGATTCCGTCAGCAATGTCTCCAGATTCACATCCTCACAGCCGTGATGAACGAAGACGGAATCGTCGATATAGGGATCGCAGGCCAGCAGCCGCACCCGCCAAGGCGCCAGCAGGTCGGCGACCCGCCGTCCGATCCGCCCCAACCCGACGATGCCGACGGTAATGCCGGGATAATCGTCCTGCATCCGCCGGCCGAGAAAGGTGGTGACCAGGGAGGGGTCCCGCCAGCCGCCGTTCTTGACATGGCGGTCCTTTTCGCGCGTCCGTTTGAGGAGGGTGAGCATGATCGCCATGGTGCCCTCGGCGACGGCACCCCAGTTGCTCTCGGTCGGCGAATGGGTGACCAGAATGCCGAGCTCGGTCGCGGCGTCCACGTCCACGTTGTCCACGCCGACGGTGTATTTGGCGACGATGCGGAAATCCGGGTTGGCGGCCAGCGCCTCGCGGGTGACGAAGAACCGCCGGTTGGCGACCCCCATGGCGCCGACGGTGCCGGGTTCGAATTCGACGTTCACCACTTCGGTGTCGTTGGCCGAATCTCCCCATATGCCGGGACTAACCTTGAGATCGATCCCGGCGGCGCCGAGCTGATCATGGGACGCGCCGTCCTCGTCGACGACGTTGTAGATGAAGACCTTGGGCTTGGACATATGGGGTTGGACCTGGTTGACGATGGCGATGACGGTTGTCAGTCAATGACCGCGATGGCGTCGGTCAGTCAATGACCGCGAAGACGGTGGTCAGTCAATGACCGCGATGGCGTTGATCTCGATTTTGCAGCGGGGGTCGGTGGCCATTCGCACCACCTGAACCGTCGTCGTCGCCGGTTTGGATTCGCCGAAATACTCGGCCCACACCTTATTGAGGTCGTCCTGCTCCTCCATGTCGGTGAGGAACCGGTCCGCCGAAATGACATCGTCGAACGTCGCGCCGGCGGCCTCCAGACCCTTCTTCAGGTTTTCCAGCGCGGCGCGCGCCTGGCCGTCCATGTCATCCGGCATGGATTCAAACTCCTCGGGAATGTGAGGATGGCTGTGATAAACCGGTGCCGCGGTGACGCCGGCGCAGAACAGCATGGAGCCGCCGGTGACTTTGATCGCCGGCGCGTACGGCATCCAGATATCCGGCGCATCCGGCCAGTGAAGGTGTTCGATATTCTTTGTCATGGTCGGGTCCTCCCACCCCTGTCATTCACTTGGCTTCATCTTAGAGAGCGCCGCCGCTGGGGCAATACGCAGCCGTCATCTGTCCGGATATTTCACGTCGGGTGAATTTGCCCTAAAACGTATGCGTGGACGTGCAAGGGGGGACTCATGGGTCTCGACGTAAAACTGGAAAACGGGGTGCAGCTCTATTGGGCGACGCCCATCTTCACCCGCAAATTCGATGACACGGAGGATCTGAACGCCCGCTTGGCCAAAATCATCCTCGAGCGCGAGCGGCAGGACCCGGGGGTGCCGAAGAGCGTGGTGCACGGATGGCACTCGAAGGAAGACTTTTTCGAATGGCCCCACCCAGAGGTCGCGCCGGTCCGCGACTTCGTCCGCCGCGCCATGATCGAGCTGACGTCCGCCACGACGGGCCACAAGGAAGGCGAGTTCGGCGGCGAGGCGGAGTTCATCGCCTGGGCGACCATTCTCCGCAAGGGCGGCTACAACTCCGTACACACCCATCCCGGCTGCGCCTGGTCGGGGGTTTACTACGTCGATACCGGCGGTGCGGCGGCAAGCGGCGACGGCGGCGGCTGCATTGAGTTCATCGACCCGCGCACCGCAGTGGAAATGGTGCCTCTGCCTGGCGAGCCGTTCGGCCAACGCCGGCGGTTCGAGCCTGAAGCCGGGCGCATGTATGCGTTTCCTGCCTGGCTGGGACACAGCGTGACGCCCTATATGGGCGATGACGCGCGCATCTCAATTGCGTTCAACATCCGGATGAAGGATTTTCAGGTGTTTGGGGTCGGCGACAAGCCGGGCTAGAGCCGACCATGGTTTGTCGGAATCGCTTTGCGATGCCGACAAACCATGTGAATCGGCTCTACACATTGAAATAGATCGGATTCACATGTTTTGACGAAACCGCGCCGTGGTTCCGTCAGAACATGACCCGATCTAGGACTTGGCCTTGGCCTGCCGTTGCGCTTTTGCCCAGCTGTCCCGGAGGCCGATGGTCCGGTTGAAGATCAACCGGTCCCCCTCCGACCCGTCCCGGCAGAAGTAGCCCAGCCGTTCGAATTGAACGGTTTCGCCGATCGGCGCCTCGCCGAGCGCCGGCTCCAGTTTGCACCCTGAAAGGGTTTCGACCGAGTTCGGGTTGATGTCGTCGAGGAAATCGCCCTCCGAGCCCGGGGTTTCGGTTTCGAAGAGTTGGTCATAGAGTCGGACCCCGGCCTCGGCCGCATGCGCCGCCGAGACCCAATGCAGGGTCGCCTTCACCTTGCGTCCGTCAGGGGAAGCGCCGCCCCGGGTTGCCGGGTCATAGGTGCATCGAAGCTCGATGATTTCTCCCTGATCGTCTTTCACCACATCGGTGCAGGTGACGTAGTAGGCGTAGCGCAGCCGTACCTCCCGGCCCGGCGCCAGACGGAAGAACTTCTTCGGCGGGTCTTCCATGAAATCGTCCCGCTCGAGGTAGAGCTCCCGGGAAAACGGAACCTGCCGGCTGCCCGCCGCCCGGTCTTCGGGATTATTGACGGCATCCAACAGCTCTTCCCCGCCTTCGGGGTAGTTCTCGATCACCACCTTCAGCGGCTTCAAGACCGCCATCCGCCGGAGCGCATGTTTGTTGAGGTATTCGCGGGTGCAGTGATCCAGATAGGCCATCTCCACCGTCGCATTGGACTTGGAAATCCCGAGCCGGCCGATGAAATCGCGGATCGCGGCGGCTGGTACGCCCCGCCGCCTGAGACCCGCCAACGTCGGCATCCGGGGATCATCCCAGCCGGTCACGTGACCCTCGTCGACAAGCTGGGTGAGGCGGCGCTTGCTGAGTACGGTGTTGGTGAGATTGAGCCGCGCGAATTCATACTGGCGGGGCCGGGCCGGCACCGGCAGGTGCTCCACCAGCCAGTCGTAGAGCGGCCGGTGATCTTCGAATTCCAATGTGCAAAGCGAGTGGGTGATGTGTTCGATGGCATCCGACTGCCCGTGCGCGAAGTCGTAGGTCGGGTAGATCTTCCAGGCATCGCCGGTCCGGGGGTGCTCGGCATGGAGGATTCGGTAGAGCACCGGATCGCGCATGTTGATGTTGCCGGACGCCATATCGATCCTGGCGCGCAGCACCTTGGCGCCTTCGCCGAATTCGCCTGCTTTCATGCGGCGCAACAGATCGAGATTTTCCTCCGGGGGCCGGTCCCGATAGGGACTGTTCCTACCCGGTTCCGTCAGCGTGCCCCGGTACTCGCGCATCTCGTCCGCCGACAAGTCGTCCACATACGCATCGCCGCTCTCAACCAGGTGTTCGGCCCACGCATAGAGCTGCTCGAAATTGTCGGAGGCGTGATAGAGGTGCTCGCCCCAATCGTAGCCCAGCCAGCGCACGTCCTCTTCAATCGCGTCGATATAGACCTGCTCTTCTTTTGCCGGGTTGGTGTCGTCGAACCGCAGATGGCAGCGGCCGCCGAATTCCTCGGCGATCCCGAAATTGAGGATGATCGACTTGGCATGCCCGATATGGAGGAAGCCGTTTGGTTCGGGCGGAAACCGGGTGATGACCGTCTTGTGTTTGCCGGTCGCCAAATCATCCGAAATGATCTCACGGATGAAATCCCGGCTCTCGGCGGTTTCCGGATCGGTCTCGGTGTCGGGGGCGTGTTCGGTCATCGGAGCCTCAATTTGGCGGCCCCTGTTTGCCAAAAAAACCGCCCGAGGCCAAGGCTGGGCTGCCTGTTGCTACCCGCCGGCAATCACCTGACGCAGCCGGTCGGCCGCTGGATTTTGAACGGTGTGCTCAAGGAGAATCTGGGCCGGGGTCGGGTTGCCGCCGTAATAGGCCCGGTTGTAGTCGTTGCGGCGGATCATCGCCGAACCTTCCAGCGATGCGCCGGCGAAGAAGCCCGAATTGCTCGAGAAAGCGACGATATCGAAGTTGAGGTTGGTGGTGACCGCCCCTTCATAGCCGACGCCCCGTGATCCCGCCGCCGCGCTGATGTCAGCACCCAGCTTGCCCTGGTGCTTGACGATGGCCTCGATAGCCTTCTTCTTGCGGATGACCAAAATCACCCCAGCGGTCTGCGCCCCCGCCTGGATGCCGACGCTGCCGGCAGCAAGGGTGTAGAAGGCAGGGTATCCCCAACCGCCGTCGGCCTTGCGGCTCAGCACCACACCGGAGCCGCCTTCCGCGCCGATCAGGAAGCCACCTTTGATCAAGGCTGGGAAGACGGCCACTCCTTGCGCTTCGGCAAGCATCTTGTTGAAGCCGCGAATATCCGGGTTGCGCTTCATCGCCTGGACGGTGTCCTGTGCCGCGGCGATTAAATTGGCTGTTTTGGTCGCGTCGGTGACGTGGGCGCAACTGGCCAAAACGACGGCCGTGGCGGCCGCGCCGATAGTCCGAAACCATATTTTCATCTTGTTATTCCCAATGCAGTTTATTCACCTTGCTGTAGCAGCAATCCCCGTTTTCGGGCAACGCCGAACAGGTAGAGGAACACGCCGGTACAGAGTATCAGATAGAGCACGTTGAGGCCCACCGCGCCGGCAAACAAGTCCCATCGAAAAACATTGTCGAACAGCACCGCCCGCATACCCTCGAATACATAGGATGACGGCAGCGACCATGCGACCGGTTCCAGCCAGTCGGGCAGTACTTCGATCGGGTAATAGATGCCCGAGATCGGCGCTACCAGGAAAATTCCGAGCCAAGCGAGGCTCTCGGCGCCGAGGCCAAGGCGCAGGACCAGGGCGGAGACCAATATCCCGACCGCCCAGCCCATCACCATCAGATTGACGAAGAACGCCACCAGCGACAGGCCGAGATCGAAAATCCATACGTCGAAGAACGGCAGCGCGAGCAGGGCGGCGGGGGTGACGCTGATGATGGTGCGGAGAAAGCTCATGACCATCAGCGCGCCGACCATCTCCAGGGGCCGGAGCGGGCTGATAAACAACTGGCCCAGGTTCCGCGACCACATCTCCTCCAGGAACATCAACGACAGGCCGAGGTTTGAGCGGAACAGCACGTCCCACAGCAGGACGGCGCTGATCAGAACGCCGGCGGCCTGCGCCACCCAAGATGAGTGGGTGAGAAAGAAGCTGGTGATGAAGCCCCAAAGCAACAGCTGGAATGTGGGCCAATAGGCGAGCTCCAATATGCGCGGCCATGAGGAGCGCAGCAAATACCAATTCCGCAACATCATGCCCCAAAGGCGCTGCGGATCGAGCAGCACAGGCATCACCGGGCTGCCTCCGTCCGATTGCGCGATCGGACAATTTCCAGAAACACCTCTTCCAGATTCTGCCGCCCGTAACGTGCCGACAGTTCCTCCGGCGCGCCTCTGTCGGCAATGCGGCCCTCCTTCATGATCAGCACGTCATCGCAGAGCCGTTCGACCTCGGCCATATTGTGAGAAGCGAGCACGATTGTGGCACCGGTGCGGCGGCGGTAATCGTCCAGATATCCCCGCACCCAGTCGGCGGTGTCCGGGTCCAGAGACGCGGTCGGCTCATCCAGCAACAGCAAATCCGGCTGGTTTATCAGCGCCTTGGCGAGTGCCGCCCGGGTCTTTTGACCGGCAGACGCCTTGCCGAGCGGCCGCTTTAGAAACGCCGCAAGCTCCAGGTCCCGCGCAAGTTCGCGGACCCGGTCCCGGGGTTTGGAGACGCCATAGAGATTGGCGTAGACCAGCAGGTTCTCGTAGACGCTTAGCCGCTGCGGCATGTCCACGTAGGGAGAGGAGAAATTCATCCGTGGAAGCGCCGTGTGCCGATTGGCGAGCATGTCCGTACCGAGCACATTAATGGTCCCGCCGGTCGGGACCAGCAGCCCCAGCAGCATGGCGATGGTGGTTGTCTTGCCTGCGCCGTTGCCGCCGAGCAGCGCGGTGACGCTGCCCAACTGGACATCGAAGCTGATACCGCCGACGGCAGTCACGTTCTCGAAGCGCTTTTCGAGGTCCCGGGCGGTGATGGCGATGCCGTCCGGTCGATGGGAACCATCGGTCATGGGTCGGTGAATTCCTTGCCCGGGCGCCGGCGCACCATGTTGGACAGGCCGGCCCTCGAATGGGTGATGCGCTCCATGTGGTTCCGCAGCCGGCTCACCGGCGTGCGCCATTCCGTGACGTTCGATACGGGGGTTGCTTCGTCGGCCATCGCCAGTCCAAGCAAAAGCGTCCCAAAATCGGGGCAAGAATCGGGGCCAAAATCAGGGCAAGTGAATACTCTCTAGCTGGGAACCTTTAACCAATCATAAACCCCCGGCATACCCCCCCCGGGGGGGCTTCGAGCGAAATGCCGATCCCGCCGGCCGCTCAATTCCATACCGTGTGGATCTTCTCCCACAGCCAGTCGATGAGCGGATCGTTGGCGGTTCGTTGATGGCGGATCGCCGAGGTTTCGTTGGACGGCAGCTCGAACGGCGAGGCATACAGCTTGAGGCCGAGGAACTCCTTATAGAGCTCGGCCGGTCCCCGGGTGATCGTGGCGATCAGATCGGTCGTCGAGACGGCGAAAAGAGCGCTCGAGAAATGAGGGACCACCATGACCGTCCGACGCGTCATGCCCTCTCGCGCCAACTGCTCGTCGATCTGCTGATCGATGCCGGCAAGATTGGCGAACCGGACGTGGCCGAGGCGGCAGAACTGTTCGGGGGTCGGTTTGCGCTTGATCACCGGATGGCCGGCGCGGACGGCGACGACGCAATGGTCACGCACCAGAAGCGACTTCCGGCAGGTGCCGGGCACCGCGCCGAAGGGACCGATGGCGATGTCCAACTCGCCATCCTCGACCATGGCCAGCGCCGCTTCGGCTTCGGTATGCCGGAAATCGGTGGTCAATCCCGGCGCTTCGTCCAGGAGGAGCTCCACCAGCCGGGTGGCGAAATATCCGATGCCGTAGTCGAGCATGCCGATCCGCACCGTACGGCCGGCGGCCGCCGGATCGAAGGCAACGCCGCCGCCGATCAGCCCCTGAATGCGCCCGAGGATATCGCCGACCGGACCCGACAGCTCATGGGCCAGTGGCGTGGGCACCATGCGTGCCTTGACCCGGGTAAACAGCTTGTCATCGAACAGCTCCCTAAGGCGCTTCAGGGCATGGCTTACGGCCGGCTGGGTGAGGCCCAAGGTCTCGGCGGCCTTGGTCACTTGGCCAAAATCGTAGATCGCCTTGAACACAGTCAAGAGATTGAGGTCGACGGTACGTAAATTAATTTCATTCATAGGAAAGAATTATAAAAATGAATTGGATTAATGCAATCCGTCTGCCGTAAGTTTGTGTGAGGAAGTACGGGAGGACTCCCATGGACAAACTGGTTGAGCGAGACACGTCGAGCCCGATCACGGTGACGAAGACCGGGGTCAATCTCAGCGCGGAGATCAGCGATATTGATCTCACCCAGCCGATGGACGATGCGACCTTCGAGGCCGTCAATGCGGCGCTCGTGGAGCACGAGGTGATCGTCTTCCGGGACCAGGAAATTTCATCCGAGAACCTGATCGACTTCGGGCGCCGCTTCGGCGAGTTGACGGTTCATCCGTTTTCGCCCAACGACGGCGATCGGCCTTATCTGATTCTCTTTAAGAACGACGAAAACAATCCGCCCTTCGGCACCGACTGTTGGCACTCGGACGAAACCTTCCGCGAGTGCCCGCCCATGGCCACGGTCCTTTGCGCCAAGGATGTGCCCGAGGTCGGCGGCGATACGATGTATGCCAGCATGAGCGCGGCATTCGAGGGCCTCTCCGACCGGATGCAGCAGTTCATCTCCGGACTGGAGGCGGTTCACGATTTCAAGGTGTTCAAGAAGCTGTTCGGTGAAACTGAGGAGGACCGGAAGAATCTGGTTGAATACGAGCTTCGCTATCCGCCGCAGGTCCAGCCGGTGGTCCGGGTTCACCCGGTTTCCGGCAAGAAGGTTTTATGGGTCAACCCCCAGTTCACGATTGCCATCAAGGGAATGGACGAGCGCGAAAGCCAGTCCCTGCTCGATACGCTGTTCCACCAGGCGCTGATTCCGGAATATCAGTACCGTCACAAATGGCGGAACCACACCATCGTCATGTGGGACAATCGCTCGGTCCAGCACTATGCGGTGCATGACTACTACCCCAGCCGCCGGTTCATGGAGCGGGTGACCATCGAGGGCGACAAGCCGTTCGGCGTTCCCGCCGCGGATCCGGACAGCCTCCGCAAGTTTAAGTTCCACGCCAAGACCGGCTCGGACGCCCACGGCGGCCACACGGCGCCGAAGCGGCAGTTTCAGCGGGAAATCGACGCCGGATAGGCCAAAGGATAGGCCAAAGGATAGGCCAGAGGGTAGGTCAGGGCTTTTCGCGTCGCGCGAGCTGCCTTCCCGGTGCGAGCCTCTCCCGCTCTGTCGACCCGACAACGCCGCGCAGACCATGACACTGGTGAGAAATGCGGGCTAGGATGCCGGCATGTCAACCGAACCGGAAACCCATGCTGGCCCTCCCTTTCGCGTGCCTGCGGACACGCGGATCTATGCCATCGGTGACATTCACGGCCGGATCGACCTGCTGGGCGAGCTGCACGACCGAATTCTAAATGACAGTAGGGGATATACCGGCCGTCGGGTGATCGTGTATTTGGGCGATTACATCGATCGCGGCCCGCACTCACCGGCGGTTCTGGACGCGGTGCGCCGGAAACCACTGAATGGTTTCGAGCATGTTTGCCTCAAGGGCAATCACGAGGATCATCTGTTGAAGTTCCTCGTCGATCCCGGTGACGAAATCGGCATTTGGCTCCGCAACGGCGGCGGTGAGACCCTGGCGTCGTACGGCGTCGATGCCGGATCCGACCGGCCGGTGGAGTTTATCCGGGACGATCTCGCCCGCGCCCTGCCACCGGAGCACCTGTCATTCATGCGGACGCTGCCCATCTATCATGACGAGGGCGGCTACCGGTTCGTTCACGCCGGGCTCAGACCGGGCGTGCCGTTAAGCGAACAGTCGGACCACGACATGATCTGGATTCGGGATGAGTTCCTGGACCATCCCGAGCCGTTCGAAAAGCGGGTGGTTCACGGCCACACGATCCGCCTCGCGCCGGAGGTGTCGGCCGTACGGATCGGGATTGATACGGGGGCCTATATGACGGGCGTGCTGACCTCGGTGGTCCTCGAGGGCGCCGATATACGGTTCCTGGCCACTGCCGCCTCCTGAAGACAGGGGGTTTGGCCCGAGAACGACCCCACTCGGCGTTGTCCCGACATCACGCCGGCCACGGGGCAACCGGGCTGGGAGCCGTCCTTCGCGCTTAGGGGCGGCCCAAACAAAAGCATCGCTTATTTCGATAGTGTTATCAGATACTTAGCCGTTGGCGTGCGGCCAAATGTGGCGGCCCGCCACAAAATTGTCAAACTCTGAACATTAACGGAACACACTTTCGCCAATTTCAAATGGTGAATCGAGGTGTCCGACGGCGCCGGCCCGTGACTGGAACCCGCCGAATCGCGGGATTTTGGTTTCTCGCCCTTCCATCGGCCGCGGAAAGGCTTTGTTAACCCATCCGGGACCAATGTGACCCATTGACGCCCATAAAATCCCATGATATCCCAAAATGTCCCAAATGGCGGAGGACCGCGGGGTTTGGGACATGGGTGAGGGTTTCGGGGATCGCGCAACCAGCCGGGTCAAGGGGGTGCGGTCTCCGGGCGGTAGTTATAGGCGGAGATGGCTGTGTTTATCGGCCGGCACATCAATAGGATCGACAAGAAGGGACGCATTTCCGTTCCGAAGCCGTTTCGCTCGGTGTTCAAGGACCAGAGCTTCAAGGGCATCTATGTCTATCCGTCTTTCAAAGCCGCGGCCTTGGAGGCCTGCGACGAAGCATTCATTAACCGGGTCGCGACCAGCCTCGACGATCTGGATTTGTTCTCCGACGAGCAGGACGACCTCGCCGCCACTATTCTCGAGAACACCCAGGCCCTGCCGTTCGACACCGAGGGGCGGGTCATCCTGCCGCGGGATTTCCTCGTTTACGCCGGTATCACCGCCGATGCCGCCTTCGTGGGCCGGGGCACCCGGTTCCAGATCTGGGAGCCCGGATCCTACGAAACCCATCGTGCACGTGCCGTCGACCGTGCCCGGTCCCGCGGCGCAACCCTCAAACTCCGCCCCAAGGGAGACGACGACTAGTGCCCGGACACGTCCCCGTCATGCTCAAGGAGGTCATCGACGCCCTAGCTCCTCGCAACGGCGGGGTGTACGTCGACGGCACGTTCGGCGAGGGGGGCTATTCCCAGGCCATACTCGATGCCGCCGCCACGACCGTTCTCGGCATCGACCGGGATCCCCGGGCCGTTACCATCGGCGCCGAACTGGGACGCCGCCATTCCGGCCGCTTGACCATGCTTCACGGCCGCTTCGGTGACATGGAATCCCTGATGAAGGAAGCCGGCGTCACCCAAGTCGACGGGGTGACCCTTGATCTTGGTGTTTCCTCGCCGCAGCTCGACGAGGCCGCACGCGGCTTCTCGTTCCGCGCCGACGGGCCGCTCGATATGCGGATGGGCGGCGATGATGGAACGGCTACCGCCGCCGAATTCGTCAACGCCGCACCGGAAGCCGAACTCGCAGATGTCCTCCACCGCTACGGCGAGGAGCGGCAGGCCCGCCGGATTGCCCGCGCCATCGTCACCGCCCGGGCCGAACGCCCCATCCTGCGCACCGGCGAACTGGCTGAAATTGTCCGCGGCATCGTCAAGACCTCGGCTAAGGACCACGCAGTCGACCCCGCCACCCGGACTTTTCTCGCGCTGCGCATTCACGTCAACGACGAGTTGGGCGAGGTTCGCCGCGGCCTGGTCGCCGCGGAGCACGTCCTGGCGCCGGGGGGCCGCCTCGCCGTGGTGTCGTTCCACTCGCTCGAGGACCGCATTGTGAAACAGTTCCTGGCGGCACGTTCCGGCCGTGCCGGCCGGGGATCCCGTCATTTGCCCGAGACCGGTTCCCCGGACCCGAGCTTCCAGTTGATCGCCCGCCGCGCCCTCAAACCCTCGGCGGCCGAAATCGAACGCAACCCGCGCAGCCGATCCGCCCGGCTGCGCGTCGCCGAACGCACCGCCGCGCCTTCGTGGCCTCGAATGGCGGCGGCCTAAGGAGAACCCATGCGCCAGACAACTCTGATCACACTTCTCTCCGTCGGCGTGATGACCGTCGCGCTGTTCTATCTCAAACACGAGGTGACGACCCTCGAAGAGGAGCTCGAGTTGCTGAACAAGACGATCGTCAGCGACCAGGAAGCCATTCACGTCCTTCGGGCGGAATGGAGCCACCTCAACGAAACCGGGCGCCTGAGGGAACTCGCCGAGAAATATCTTACGCTGGAGCCGGTCCGCCCGGCCCAGATTGCCAGCGTGCCCATCCCCGCCCTCGCCACCACCGAGGAGGTCCGATGACGGACAGCTCTCACTCGCGTCGGGTCCACCTGAAAGGCGCACGAAAGGAAGCGCTTGAGACCAGTCGCAGCCGGTTGACGGTCACGAGTGTGCTGTTCGCCGTTGCCTTCGCCGTCATTTCGGGCCGGCTGGTGGAATTGGCGGTGTTCGAAGACCCGCAGGCCCGCGCCACCGCAAAGGCGTCCAGAACGGTGGTGCAGTCCAATTCCCGCGCCGACATTCTTGACCGCAACGGGATTCTCCTCGCCACCAGCGTACCGACCGCCTCGGTTTACGCTAATCCCCGCCATCTTTTGGACGCCCGCGATGCGGCCCGGCGCATCGTCACTGTCCTCCCCGAGGTGAACGAGGCGAAGCTGTTCCGGCGGCTGAACTCGGAGGGGACTTTCGTCTGGATCCGGCGCAACATCACGCCCAACCAGCAGTTCGCCATCAATGCCTTGGGCCTGCCCGGCATTTACTTCCGCCGCACCGAGCGCCGGGTCTACCCGCACGGCAGCCTGACCAGTCACGTTGTCGGCACCACCGATATCGACGCCAAGGGCCTCACCGGCATTGAGCGCAATTTCGACCGCCGGCTGCAGGA
Organism: Rhodospirillales bacterium; assembly: GCA_965207535.1. Classification (GTDB taxonomy): domain Bacteria; phylum Pseudomonadota; class Alphaproteobacteria; order Rhodospirillales; family UBA2165; genus JAJDXO01. The sequence goes on from CBDBMR010000004.1 coordinate 200,962, forward strand.
TTCCGAGCAGGCACTGGCGCTGTCCCTTGATGTCCGGGTCCAGTCGGTGGTCCGCCGGGCCCTCAATACGGCCATCGAAAAGTTTTCCGCCGTCGGAGGCGCGGGCATCGTTGTCGACGTTACCAACGGCGAGGTCCTCGCTTTGGTTTCGCTACCCGATTTCGAGCCCCATTTCGGCGGCGACGTCACCGCCGAAGCCCGGTTCAATCGGGTTACCAAGGGCGTCTACGAGATGGGTTCGACATTCAAGCTGTTCACTACGGCGATGGCGCTCGACAGCAAGACGATCGGCTTGAATGGAGGCTTCGACGCCACTAGGCCGCTGCGTGTGGCGCGCTTCGTCATCAACGACTACCACGCCAAGAAGCGCTGGCTGAGCGTGCCCGAGATCCTTGTCCATTCGTCCAATATCGGTGCCGCAAAAATGGGGGTGGCGGTTGGGACCAAAACCCAACAGGCCTATCTCCGCGCTCTCGGTTTGACCCGCAAGGCCAAGCTCGAATTGCCTGAGATCGGCGTCCCGCTGATCCCGTCGCCGTGGCGCAAAATCAGCACCATGACCATTTCCTACGGTCACGGCATCGCCGTCTCGCCCTTGCAGATGGCGAACGGGATCGCCGCGCTGGTCAATGGCGGGATTTTACGCGATGCCACCTTGGCGCTCAGCGCCCCGGACGCGGAGCCGGCAGGCGTCCAGGTCATCAAGACCGACACATCGATCAAGATGCGCAAGCTCATGCGTCTGGTGGTCCGTCGCGGCACCGGCAAAAACGCCGAGGTGGAGGGATATCTGGTGGGGGGCAAGACCGGCACCGCCGATAAGCCCGCCGCCGGCGGCTATTCCGACAGCCGACGGGTGATCTCCTCTTTCGTCGGCGCGTTTCCCATCGACCGGCCGCGCTACGTGGTGCTGGCCATGTTGGATGAGCCGAAAGGAACCGCCGAGACGTTCGGCTACGCAACCGGCGGCTGGGTCGCTGCCCCGGTGGTACGGGATATCGTCACTGCGCTGGGTCCGATGATGGGCATGGCACCGAGCAGGGAAACCGAGCGGCCGCCCCGGCCGGGCGACTCCCTCTATATCGCCGCCGACAAACCGAGCCAAACGGCGCGAAACCAGGGAGTCCGAGGCCAATCCGTACGAGGACCGGCTCGTGCAACTTACTGATCTCTTGGAAGGGGAAGACAAACAAGGCATGCAGGTGGCGGGCGACAAAACAACACAGATAAGGGGACTGACGGCGGATTCCCGTCTGGTCAAGCCGGGTTATCTGTTTGCCGCCTTGCCCGGCTCCCGTGCCGACGGACGGGACTTCATCGTCGACGCCATCGAGCGCGGCGCATCGGCGGTCTTGGCGCCGGCGGAAACCGCGTTCCAGGTTCCTAAAGACATCGGCGTCGTCGCCACCGAGAATCCCCGGCGCCTCTATGCCCGGATGGCAGCCAAGTTCCACGGACGGCAGCCGGCTCATATGGCCGCCGTGACCGGGACCAACGGCAAGACCTCGGTTGCCGATTTCGCCCGCCAGATCTGGTCTCATCAGGGACGCCGCGCCGCCAGCGTCGGAACCCTCGGAATCATTTCTTCCAACGGGTGGCGGCGGGGGAGCCTGACGACGCCCGATCCCGCCGACCTCCATGCCTCGCTGAAGGCGCTGGCCGAAAACCGTGTCACGCACGCCGCCCTCGAAGCCAGCAGTCACGGTCTCGACCAGCACCGTCTCGACGGGGTGCGCATCGGCGTGGCCGCCTTCACCAATCTGTCGCGGGACCATCTCGATTACCACGGCGACATGGAGAACTACCTTGCCGCGAAACTGCGCCTGTTCACCGAGGTGCTGACGCCCGGCGGAGCGGTGGTCATGAGTTCCGACGATCCGGTCTCCCGGAAGGTAAGGGATGCGGCGACCGGTGTTGGGGCGACGGTCACGACGGTCGGGCTCGCCGGCGACGGCATCAGGCTCGGTGCAATGTCGCCGGCCGCCGAAGGCTTGGACATGGCATTCATCCTTGCCGGGTCGCGGCACCATGTGCGGTTGCCGCTTGCCGGCGGGTTTCAGGCAATGAACGCATTGATCGCGCTTGGGATCGTTGTCGCCGATGGGGGTGATGCGGGAACCGCTGTCGAGGCCCTCTCGCACCTCAAAGGCGTGCCCGGGCGTCTCGAAAAGATCAGCGAGTATCGGGGTGGTGCGGTCTACGTGGATTACGCCCACACGCCGGATGCGGTGACCACCGCGCTTCGTGCCATCCGGCCCCACACCGAGGGGAAACTGATTGCGATTATCGGCTGCGGCGGCGATCGCGATCCGGGCAAGCGCGCTTCCATGGGCGCGGCTGCGCTCAGCGGCGCGGATGAAGTGATCGTCACCGACGACAATCCCCGCACCGAGGATCCCGCCTCCATTCGTGCCGCGGTTCTCGAAGGCGCACCCGCGGCAACGGAGATTGGCGATCGGCGCGACGCCATTCGGCAGGCCGTTCGGATGATCGGCCCCGGCGATGTCGTTCTGGTCGCCGGCAAGGGTCACGAGGAAGGTCAGATCGTCGGCGAAGACATTTTGCCCTTCAACGACGCCGACGTAATCCGCGACGCTATCACGGAGCTGGACGAATGATGGCGGCAGCGCCTCCTCTTTGGACGGCGGCCGACGCCGCGGCGGCCACCGGCGGAACCGCGGGCGGGTCCTGGGCCGCCACCGGTGTGTCCATAGACAGCCGCACGGTACAGCCCGGCGATCTGTTCACGGCGATCGAAGGTCCGAACTTCGATGGCCATGATTTTGTCCGCCAAGCCTTGCAGAGCGGCGCGGTTGCCGCGCTGGTATCCCGCGCCCCGGCGGAACCGGTCAATGGGGATTTCCTGCTGACCGTCGGCGACACCCTCCGGGCACTGGGGGATCTGGGCCAAGCGGGGCGGAAACGCAGCGAAGGGACCATCATCGCCGTCACCGGCAGCGTCGGCAAAACCGGCGTCAAGGAGGCGTTGGCGTTTTTGCTCGGCTGCCAAAAGGAAACCCATTTCTCGGCCGGCAGCTTCAACAACCAGTTCGGCGTGCCCCTGAGCCTCGCCCGGCTGTCCCCCTCCGCCGCCTACGGCGTGTTCGAGTTGGGCATGAACCACGCCGGCGAGTTGACCGAACTGTCCAATTTGGTCCGGCCGAACGTCGCCGTTATCACCACCGTCGAAGTGGCGCATTTGGAGTTCTTCGCCTCACTCGCCGACATCGCGCTGGCCAAATCGGAGATTTTCGCCGGCCTCGAGCCGGGCGGCATTGCCGTGCTCAACCGGGACAATCCGTATTTCGACCTCATGGCCGAGGCGGCGCGGGCGGCAGACGCCGAGATCATCACCTTCGGCCGTCATGACGACGCCCGTTTCAGGGTGGTGCAGTCGGAGGCCGCCGGCACCGGCTCCGACGTCGAAGCCATGGCGGACGGCAAGCGGATCGCCTTCCATCTGCCGTTGCCCGGCGATCACTGGGTCGCCAACGCGCTGGCCGTGCTCGCGGTCTTGGCGGCGGCGGGCGGCGATCTCAAACAGGCTGCCGATGACATCAGCGGATTGAAGCCCGCCAAGCGCCGGGGCGAGCGCCATCAGGTGCGTTTCGCCGGCATGTGTTTCGAGATCATCGATGACAGCTACAACGCCAGCCCGGCGGCCATGACGGCCGCCTTGTCGGTGCTTGGCCAATCGGCGCCGGGCCCGTCCGGCCGCCGCATTGCGGTATTGGGGGACATGCTTGAATTGGGCGGAGACTCGCCGGCCCTTCACCAGGCGTTGAAGGACGATGTGGAGGCATCGGCGATCGATCTGGTGTTCGCCGTCGGAGCCCAAATGAAGTTTCTGTTCGACGCGGTTGCGCCCGAAAAGCGGGGCGGCTGGGCAGAGACGGCTGAGGAGTTGGCACCGGTCATTTTGGCATCGGTCCATTCCGGTGACGTGGTTCTGGTCAAGGGCTCGGCCGGTATGCGGATGGGTCAAATTGTCGACGCGCTGCGGAACCTGGATTCCGACCCGGTGCGAATGGCCGGCGGGAGGTAGGGAGGATTCATGCTGAACAATCTTTCCGCCTTCGCCGATCAGATCCCGGTCCTCAACCTGTTCCGTTACATCACCTTCCGGACCGGGGCCGCCATGATCACCGCGCTGGCCATCAGCTTCATTCTCGGCCCGATCCTTATCGAGTGGCTGAAAAAGCATCAGCAAGGCGGTCAGCCGATCCGCGATGACGGGCCCGAATCCCATATCCTGACCAAGGCCGGCACCCCGACCATGGGCGGCTTTCTGATCCTGATTGCGCTGATCCTGTCGACGGCACTGTGGGCCGACCTCGGCAACGGCTATATCTGGGCGGCGCTCGGGGTGACCATCGGCTACGGGATCATCGGCTTCATCGATGACTACCTGAAGGTGACCAGGCGCAGTCACAAGGGATTGTCGGGCAAACTCAAGCTGTCCCTTCAGATCGTCATCGCCTTGGCGGCGGCACTGTGGATCATGAAGCTGACCCGTGATCCGCTCTCCACCTCGCTCGCCATTCCGTTCTTCAAGGACGTGCTGCTCGATCTCGGCTGGTTCTTTATACCATTCGCCGCGTTCGTGATGGTCGGCGCCTCCAACGCGGTCAACCTTACCGACGGGTTGGACGGGTTGGCCATCGGGCCGGTGCTGATTGCAGCCGCCGTCTTCGGCATCATTACCTACTTGACCGGCAACTCGGTGTTTTCCAACTACCTGCAGGTTCACTACGTGCCGGGCGCCGGAGAGCTGTCCATATTTCTCGGTGCTCTGCTGGGCGCCAGTCTCGGCTTCCTCTGGTACAACGCGCCGCCGGCCATGGTGTTCATGGGCGATACGGGGTCGCTCTCATTGGGCGGTGCGCTCGGGACCGTGAGTGTCGTCACCAAGCACGAGTTGGTCTTGGCGCTGGTCGGTGGCCTGTTCGTTCTCGAGACCGTGTCCGTCATCGTCCAGGTGATTTCCTACAAACTTACCGGCAGACGGGTGTTTCAGATGGCGCCGCTCCACCATCACTTCGAAAAGAAGGGGTGGGCCGAGCCGACCATCGTCATCCGCTTCTGGATCATCGCGACCATTCTGGCTCTGGCCGGATTGGCAACGCTCAAACTGAGATAACGGGGGCGCGGGCGTGATCCAGATCGATACATTCAAGGGACAGCCGGTCGCGGTCATGGGCTTGGGCCGCACCGGGCTCACGGCCGCCCGTGCGCTCGCCGCCGGCGGCGCCGAGGTGTGGGCCTGGGACGATGACGATGCGCGGCGCGAGGCCGCCGCCGGCGAAGGTATCGCTCTGGTGGAGTTGGCCGCGCGGAATTTAGGTGACGCCGGCGCCCTGGTGCTGAGCCCGGGCATCCCCCATTTGCACCCCGAACCTCACCCGGTGGCGGCGAAGGCGCGGGACGCCGGATGCGAGATCATCTGCGATGTCGACCTGCTGGCCCGCCAGATCACCGAGCCCGGCTATGTGGGGGTCACCGGTACCAATGGCAAGTCGACCACCACCGCGCTGATCGGGCACGTTCTGGCCCACGCCGGCAATGAAGTGGCGGTCGGCGGCAATATCGGTGATCCGGTTCTCGACTTGAATGAACTGGGGCCTTCCGGGACCTATGTGCTCGAACTGTCCTCCTATCAGCTCGAACGGGTACCGCGGCTGGCGCTTGATGTCGCCATCCTGCTCAACATCTCCCCCGATCATCTCGACCGCCACGGCGGGATGGACGGTTATGTCGCCGCCAAGACGCGAATTTTCGATCAGACCGCCGATGGCGCTCACGCCATCGTCGGCGTGGATGACCACTATGGCCGCGGCCTGTGGCTCGATCCGTTGATGCGCGGCGGTGTGAAAATTGTCCCGATCTCGGGAAATCAACGGGTGTCCGGCGGCGTCTACGCCGACGGGACCGGCATGTTGATTGACGATCTGGATAACGGCCGGGCGGGGGTGCTCGACCTGAGGGCGGTCGGCACCCTTCCCGGCCGGCACAATTGGCAGAATGCGGCCGCGGCTTACGCCGCAGCGCGGCTGGTGGGCGTTGCCGCCGCGTCCGCCGCCGAGGCCATTCGGTCCTTTGCCGGCCTGGCCCATCGCCAGGAAGTGATCCGCCGGATCGGGCGGGTGACTTATGTCAATGATTCCAAGGCGACGAACCTCGATGCCGCCGCCAAGGCGCTTGCGTCGTACGGCAATATCCACTGGATCGCCGGAGGACGCTCCAAGGAAGATGACCTCTCGGCCCTCGAAGCCTTGTATCCGCGGATTCGCCGGGCCTATCTGATCGGTGAGGCGGCGGCCCAATTCGAGGCGGCCCTTGCGGGGATCGTGCCCGCCGAGCGTGCAGACTCCCTCGAAGCCGCGGTGGGCAGTGCCCATACCGCCGCCCGGGAAAGCGGCGAAGACGCGGTGGTCCTCCTGTCGCCGGGCTGCGCATCGTTCGACCAGTTCACCGACTTCGAGGCGCGAGGTCGGGCATTCCGGGTTGCGGTGGAGGCCCTGTCATGACCGCGCTTCCCCGGACGGATATCAGCATCTTCGGCCGCTGGTGGTGGACGGTCGACCGTTGGACACTGTCGGCACTGGTCGCCGTATCGGCCATCGGCATCGTCCTGACCATGGCGGCGTCACCGGCCGTCGCCGACCGGCTGGACCTGGATGCGTTCCACTTCATTCGACGGCAGTTCCTGTTCATTCCGCTGTCGTTTGCCATCCTGATCGGCGTCTCCCTGTTGAATCCCGCCGGCGTTCGCCGCCTGGCGGTGTTCGGCTTCATCATTTCGGTCATCGGTCTGGGAATGACGTTGTTCGTCGGCCAGGAGATCAGGGGCGCCGCCCGCTGGATCAGCCTGCCCGGTTTCTCCCTGCAGCCGTCGGAGTTCGTCAAGCCCTGCTTTGCCGTGGTGGCGGCTTGGATGTTCTCGCAGTGGCGGATAAAGGGGGACATACCGGGCCACGCCGTGGCCATCGCTCTCTACGCGCTGGTGGTCGGGCTGTTGCTGCTGCAGCCGGATGTGGGGATGACGATCCTCATTTCGGTGGTTTGGGGGGTGCAGTTCTTCCTCGCCGGATTGCCCATGTTGCTGGTGTTGGGCATCGGCATTCTGTTCATCGCCGGGGGCATCGCGGCTTACTCCAATTTCGCCCACGTCCAGATCCGGGTCGACCGGTTCCTCGATCCGGCGGGCGGCGAAGCGTATCAGGTGGCAAGGTCCCTGGAGGCAGTGGTCGCCGGCGGCATCTTCGGCCGCGGGCCCGGCGAGGGCGAGGTCAAATCCATCCTTCCCGACGCCCATGCGGATTTCATATTCGCCGTCGCGGCGGAGGAATTCGGCCTGATTACGGGCCTGCTCATCGTCGCCTTGTTTGCTTTCATCGTGCTCCGCGGATTCGCCCTGGTGATGCGGGAGACCGACCTGTTCGTGCAGCTCGCCGTAGCCGGACTCCTGGTGCAGTTCGGCCTCCAAGCGCTCATCAACATGGCGTCGACCATCAACCTGATGCCCACCAAGGGTATGACGCTGCCGTTCATATCCTACGGCGGCTCGTCGATGGCGGCGATGGCGCTGGGCATGGGCATGGTGCTGGCGCTCACGCGCGAGCGGCCCCGGGCAAATGACTTGAGCCGGTTCACCGGACGGGGGGCGCCATGACCGGGCCGCTGATCGTCCTCGCCACCGGCGGCACCGGCGGGCATGTATTCCCCGCCGAAGCGCTTGCCGCCGAACTGGCGGCCCGCGGCTGCCGGCTGGCGTTGTTCACCGACCGCCGGGGCGGTGCGTTCGGCGGCCGGCTGAATGAAATCGATACCTACCGCATTCGGGCGGGCGGGATCGCCGGCAAGAGCCCGGTGGACCGGCTGATGTCCACCGCCGAAATCGGTCTTGGGACCATGCAGGCGTGGCAATTGCTGAAACAACTGCGCCCGGCCGCGGCCGTTGGTTTCGGCGGCTATGCATCGGTGCCGACGATGACGGCGGCAACCTTCACCGGCATGCGGACCGCCATCCATGAACAGAATGCAGTACTCGGGCGCGCCAACCGGCTTCTGGCCGGCCGGGTCAACCGCATCGCGACGGCCTTTAAGGAGGTGAGGTCGGTGCCCGCCGGCGCCGAGGCCAAGGTCGTGCGCACGGGTATGCCGGTGCGGCCGATGATCGGTGCCGTTCGCGACCGCGCCTACCCGCCCCTTGACGGAGACTCACCCCTCGACATCCTGGTATTCGGCGGCTCTCAGGGTGCCCATGCGCTCTCGCAGGTGGTACCGCAGGCCCTGGGCATGCTCGATCCACGCTTCAAGGATCGGCTTCGCGTCGTTCAACAGTGCCGCGAAGAGGACATCGCGGCGGTCCGCGGGCAATATGGTTCGTTCGGGATCGACGCCGACCTCAGGCCTTTCTTCGACGATATTCCCGAGCGCTATGCGGCCGCGCACCTGGTCATCTGCCGATCCGGAGCATCGACCGTCGCCGAGCTGACCGCCATCGGCCGCCCGGCGATCATGGTGCCCTATCCGCACGCCATCGACGATCATCAGGCATTCAACGCCCACGCCTTGGATGATGCCGGTGGCGGCTGGCTGATGCCCGAAAAATCCTTTGCCGCCGATGCGCTGGCCGCCCGCCTCGATTCCCTGTTCTCCCTGCCCAAGTTGCTCGAGAAGGCCGCCGCCGCCGCCAAAGCCGCCGGGGTTCCCAACGCAGTCGCGACGCTCGCCGACATGGTGATGGATATGGTGCCGGGCAACGGTGATGCCGAACCGAGGAGGGCCGCCGCATGAGAGCGCTTCCCTTGGACATCGGCACCGTGCACTTCGTCGGCATCGGCGGCATCGGGATGAGCGGCATCGCCGAAGTACTGCATAACCTGGGCTATTCGGTGCGCGGCTCGGATATTGCGGACGGCGCCAATGTCCGGCGCTTGCGCGCGATGGGCATTCCGATCGAGATCGGACACCGGGCCGAGAACCTGGACGATGGGCAGGTGATCGTCATTTCATCGGCGGTCAAAGCCGACAACCCCGAGGTTGAAGAGGCCCGGCGACGTCTGCTGCCGGTCGTCCGGCGGGCCGAGATGCTGGGCGAGCTTATGCGCCTCAAATGGTCGGTCGCCGTCGGCGGCACTCATGGCAAGACCACCACCACCTCGATGATCGCCGCGCTGCTGGATGCCGCCGAACTGGATCCGACGGTGATCAACGGCGGCATCATCAATGCCTGGGGCTCCAACGCCCGCTTGGGCAGCGGCGATTGGATGGTGGTCGAGGCCGATGAGTCCGATGGCACGTTCGTTAAGTTGCCGGCGACCATCGCCGTGGTGACCAACATCGATTCCGAGCACATGGATCATTACGGCGGGTTCGAAGCGCTGAGGCGGGCCTTCGATACCTTCGTGGAGAACATTCCGTTCTACGGCTTTGCGGCACTGTGCATCGACGACGCCGAAGTGCAGGCCATGATCCCCCGGGTCTCGGACCGGCGCATCATTACTTACGGACGGAGCCCACAAGCGGAGGTTCGGGTCACGGCCATCGAATCCACGGACGACGGCTCCCAATTCGATGTCACCATTTCGGACCGGGCCGGCGGGCCGTCGAGAACCCTCGAAAATCTCCCTCTGCCCATGTTCGGCGCCCATAACGTCCAAAATGCACTGGCGGCGATTGCCGTGGCCGCCGAGATGAATATCGAAGATGAGATCATCCGCCGCGGTCTGGCCGGTTTCGAAGGCGTGAAGCGCCGCTTTACCAAGACCGGCGAGGTCGACGGGATCACGGTGATCGACGATTACGGGCACCATCCCGTGGAGATTTCCGCGGTGCTCGATGCCGCCCGAAGCTCCACCTCGGGCCACATTATCGCCGTCGTCCAGCCCCATCGCTACACCCGGCTTCGCGACCTGTTCGAGGAGTTCTGCACCTGCTTCAACGATGCCGACACGGTGATCGTTGCGGATGTCTATCCGGCCGGAGAAGAGCCTATAGAGGGGATAGACCGGGAGGCCCTCGTGGACGGGCTCCGTTCCCGCGGTCACCGTCAGGTGCTGGCACTACCGGGACCCGAGCGTTTGGCGAGCCTGATCGATGGGGTTGCGCAGCCGGGGGATCTGGTGGTGTGCCTGGGCGCCGGAAATATCACCGCATGGGCCAACGCCCTGCCCGGCGAACTCGGAGAGCGTCGGGGTGCCGTCGAGGAGGCGCGAGCATGATGACGGCGCCCAAGTTCCCTCAAGGTTTGATCGACCGGCTGCCCCCCGTGAAGGGTGACTACACGGCCAATGCGCCGCTCGCCAAATCCACATGGTTCCGGGTCGGCGGGCCCGCGGAAATATTGTATCGGCCGAAGGACATCGGTGACCTGACCGCTTTTCTCGCCGCCAAGCCCGGTGATGTTCCGGTGACGGTCATCGGCGTTGCGTCAAATCTGCTGGTCCGCGACGGCGGGGTCCCGGGCGTGGTGATCCGTCTCGCGGATGGTTTCAGCGATATCACCGTGGACGGCAAAGATCTCAGAGCCGGCGGCGGCGCGTCCAACCTCAAGGTGGCCAACGCGGCCCGGGATGCGGGGCTTGCGGGCCTTGAGTTCCTGAGCGGTATCCCGGGATCGGTCGGCGGATCGGCGCGGATGAATGCCGGCGCGTTCGGCGGCGAGGTGAGCGGCGTGTTCGTTTCGGCGACGGCGCTCGACGGTCGCGGAGAACCGCACGATGCCGACCCCGCCGCGATGGGATTCGCCTACCGTCATTCGACGGCGCCCGAGGATTGGATATTCGTCGACGTGGTGCTGAGGGGACAGGCCGGCGATCACGACGCGATCGCGGCCCGCATGGATGAGATCAAATCCATCCGTGACGCCAGCCAGCCGTCCAAGACGCCCACCGGCGGCAGCACATTCGTCAACCCGCCGGGGCACAAGGCGTGGGAGCTGATCGACAAGGCGGGATGCCGCGGGCTGACCCGCGGCGGCGCCCGGGTGTCCGAGAAGCATTGCAACTTCCTGATCAACACCGGCGGCGCGGCGGCTGCCGACATCGAAGGCCTCGGTGAAGAGGTTCGGCGGCGGGTATTCGACAGCACCGGCATCTCGCTGGACTGGGAAATCCGGCGCATCGGTGTGCCGGCAACTCCGATCGTGAAGGAGGCGGGCAAATGAGCCGTCATGTCGCCGTCCTGATGGGCGGGTGGTCCGCCGAGCGGGAGGTTTCCCTGGTCTCGGGCGCTGCGGTTTCCAACGCGCTGACCGGGGCCGGTTACCGCGTCACGTCGATCGATGTGCAACGGGACGCGGGCGCGCTGCTGACCCGGCTCAATCCCAAACCCGACGCCGTGTTCAACGCGCTGCACGGCCGTTGGGGCGAGGACGGCTGCATTCAAGGCCTGCTGAATATCATCGAGATTCCCTATACCCATTCAGGCCTTTTGGCCTCGGCGTTGGCCATGGACAAGCCTGCCGCCAAGGCGCTGTTCGCCGCTTGCGGCATCAAGGTCTCCAAGCATGTCATCACCACCCGCGACGAGATCTTGAAGGGCGACGTGCTGCCGAGGCCCTATGTGGTGAAACCGGTGAATGAGGGATCCAGTGTCGGTGTCACCATCGTCCACGAGGGCGATAATTTCAAACCCGGCGATGATGGCGGGTGGCGCTGGGGCCGCCGGGTGATGGTGGAAGAATTCATTCCGGGCCGGGAACTGACCGTCGCGGTGATGGGCGATCGTGCGCTCGCGGTCACCGAAATCCTGACCGACCGGGAGTTCTACGACTACGACGCCAAGTACGCACACCAGGGATCCCGGCACACGGTCCCGGCGGAAATCGGCTCGGACGTTTATGACGAAGCCTGCCGGATTTCGTTGCTGGGCCACCAGGCCTTGGGATGCCGCGGCGTCAGCCGCGCCGACCTGCGGTTCGACGGCGAGGACCTCTACATGCTGGAGATCAACACCCAGCCGGGGATGACCCCGACCTCGCTGGTCCCCGAACAGGCGGCTTACGCGAACATTTCTTTCCAGGACCTAGTGTCCTGGATGGTGGAGAACGCAGCATGGGACGATTGACGGGCAAGGCGGATAGGGGCCCGGCCCCGCGGACCTCGCGGCCGCCGAAGAAGCGGCCCCGGGCGAAGCCCCTTTGGCGGACGCCGCAATTGATTGCCGCCGGGATCCTGGCCGTGGTCACGGTGACGGGTTTCGGCGGCTGGTGGATCTGGAACGAAGGCTTCATCCAGCGTTCCCTGGAGCGCGCCAAATGGACCGCCATCGGCGTCACGGCGAAGGCCGGCTTTACCGTTTCCGAAATAATCGTCGAAGGACGGCATCGCACCTCTCCCGAGGCACTGCGCAAGGCCCTCCGGCTGGAGCGCGGCGCCCCGATCCTGGCATTCGATCCCGACGCGGCGCGCATCCGTGTCGAGGCGCTGCCCTGGGTCCGCCGGGCGGAGGTGGAGCGGCAACTTCCCGACCTGGTGCACTTGAAAATCGCCGAACGCCGGCCCCTAGCCCTGTGGCAGCGGGATGGGGTGTTCTCACTGGTCGATTCCGACGGGGCGGTCGTCCCCATCGGCGCCCTCGAAGCGTTCAAGAATTTGATCGTCATCGTCGGCGGGGATGCGCCCCGGCACGCCGGCGCCCTGATGGATGTCATCTCCCAGTCGCCCGAACTCGCGGGTCACGTGAAGGCGGCGGTCCGGGTCTCCGGCCGGCGCTGGGATTTGCATCTGCTGGATGGTGTCGTGGTGCGGCTGCCCGAGGAAGACCCCGGCGGCGCTTGGCGCCGTCTTGCCGAATTGCAGCGGGATCGCGGGCTTTTGAGGGGCAGCGTATCCGGCATAGATCTTCGTTATCCGGATCGGGTGGTGATCCGGCCGGCACCCCGGCGCCCGGGCATCAAGCCGACGCCACAGCAGAAAGAGACCTGAGGGTAGACCGACGGATGAAACGGAACTCGAAACAGAATGGCAGCGGCCGCGGATTGATCACCGCCTTGGATGTGGGGTCGACCAAGGTCGCCTGCTTTATCGCCCGGATGACCGCATCCGGCGAACCCGAGATCGTCGGCATCGGCCATCAGCTGGCGGCCGGTATGCGGTCCGGCAACATTGTCGACCTGGAGGCGGTGGAATCGTCCATCCGGGCGGCCGTCGAGGCGGCGGAACAGATGGCGGGTGAAAACGTCAAGGACGTCGCCGCCTGCATCTCCGGCGCGTCACCATCCTCGAAGCTGATTTCCTTTGACGTTTCCATCGCGGGTCACGAAATCGGCGATGCCGATCTTCGCCCCGCCCTCGATCCGGCCTGGCTCATGACCCAGGTGGAGGAGGACCGTCAGGTCATTCACACCATCCCGGTCGCATTCTCCATCGACGGCAACCGCGGTGTGCGTGACCCCAGGGGCATGTTCGCCGAGAAACTGGGTGTCAACATGGTGGTGATGAGCGCGGCATCGGGCCCGCTTCGCAACCTCGAGACCGCGGTCAGCCGGTGCCATCTGGCGGTCGCGGATCATGTCATCGCCTCTTATGCCTCGGGGCTGGCGTGTCTGGTCGATGACGAAACCGAACTCGGTGCCACCTGTATCGACCTGGGCGGCGGCACGACGACGGTCTCGGTGTTTTTCGATGGTGAAATCGTCCACGCCGATAGCGTTCCGGTCGGCGGCGGCCATGTCACCAATGACATCGCGCGCGGGCTGTCGACCCCGGTGGCATTCGCGGAACGCATGAAGACGCTCTACGGCAGCTGTGTGGCGTCGCCCTCCGACGACACCGAGAGCATCAGTGTGCCGCTGGTCGGCGAGGATGAAAACGATGCGGCCCACGTGCCGCGCTCCATGCTGGTCGGAATCATCCGGCCCCGGGTCGAGGAAATTCTGGAATTGGTCCGCGACCGGCTGGAGGCGACCGGCTTCGACAAGGTGGCGGGACGCCGCGTGGTTCTGACCGGCGGCGCCAGCCAACTCACCGGTATTCGGGAACTGGCCGCCGAGATGCTCGATAAGAACGTACGCATCGGCCGTCCCGCGGGTTTCAAAGGCCTGGCGGAGGCAACCAACGGCCCCGCCTACTCGGCCGCCGCGGGCCTGATCAAGTTCATCATCAATTCACAATCGGAGACTGCACATGCCGCGCTCCGTGCAATGGAGGTCCCGGCAAGCCGCTTCGGCCGGCTCGGGATGTGGATCCGTGAAAACATGTAACTCGCCTCAACCCCTCACCGCTCCGGTCGACCGGGGCATCTCATCCGTCCCGTCAAAGCGGGACTTCCATACTCGCCCGCCGGAGAATCCGGTGCTCCCGGCGGGTCGTACACTCTAAATCTGGAGGCCAAAATGAGTATAAACCTAACAGTGCCGAACAATAGCGAGACGCCCGAACTGAAACCTAGGATCACCGTCATCGGCGTCGGGGGCGCCGGTGGCAACGCCGTAAACAACATGATCCAGTCTGGATTGGAAGGGGTCGACTTCATGGTCGCCAATTCCGATGCCCAGGCTCTGGCCCATTCCCATTCGGATCTGCGAATTCAGATGGGGACCCAAATCACCCGAGGACTGGGTGCCGGGTCGAATCCGGATGTCGGTCGCGCGGCGGCCGAAGAATCCCTCGAAGACATTCTCGCCAATCTGCAGGATGCCAATATGGTGTTCATCACCGCCGGTCTCGGTGGTGGAACCGGTACCGGCGCCGCCCCGGTCATCGCACGTGCCGCTCGGGAGCGCGACATCCTGACGGTGGGCGTGGTCACCAAACCGTTCCAGTTCGAAGGCGCCAACCGGATGAAGATCGCCGAGGCGGGCCTTGAAGAGCTGCATCAGTTCGTCGATACGCTGCTGATCATTCCCAACCAGAATCTGTTCCGGGTTGCCAACGAGCAGACGACCTTTGCCGATGCTTTCAAGATGGCGGACGACGTCCTCTATTCCGGCGTTCGCGGGGTCACCGATCTGATGGTGATGCCGGGCCTGATCAACCTCGACTTTGCCGACATCCGCTCGGTGATGAGCGAGATGGGCAAGGCGATGATGGGAACCGGCGAAGCCGAGGGTGAACGCCGCGCGGTCGAGGCCGCGGAAGCGGCGATCGCCAATCCGCTGCTCGACGATACTTCCATGCGCGGCGCCAGGGGGGTGCTGATCAATATCACCGCCGGCATGGACATCACCCTGTTCGAGGTCGACGAGGCCGCCAACCGGATCCGCGACGAAGTGGACGAAGATGCAAACATCATCTTCGGCTCGACCTTCGACGAGGAGCTCGAAGGGCGGATCAGGGTGTCCGTGGTTGCCACGGGGATCGAGGCCGAGGCCGGCGCCCGGCCACAGCCCATCGTGCGTCAGGTGACCGAGGCCCATCGGCCGGCGCAAATCGAAGCCTCCAAGGACGAGGACGCGCCTACCGCCCCGGCGGAGGTGGCCCGGTTCCCCGAGGCCGTCGTCCAACCCGCGGCCGAGCAGGAAGACGCCTCCGAGCCGGAACCGGCGGATGACGAGACCGATACCGCCGCCGACGACAGCCCGGCACCGTTCATTCCGGATGCGCCGGTCGAGACTGCGCCCGCGGCTGCCGAAGCAGCCACGCCTGATCCTATCGCCGTCGCGGACATGATGAACGCGCGTTCGGTGGACGAGGCCCCCGCACCCAAGAAGAAGGGCCCGAGCCTGTTTGAACGGGTCACCGGTGTTGGCCGCCAGGAGCGCCGCGAGCCGCAACCACCGGCGGTCGCCAAGGCGCCTCGGGCACCCGAACCGATTCCGTCTCCGGCATCTGCGCCGGAGCCGGAGGCCGCGCCTCAGCCGGCACCCCAACCGGCGCCCCAACCCGCGCCTGTGGCCCAGTCGGTTGAATCCGCACCCGAATCGCCCCCTGAAACGCAGCATGAAACGCAGCATGAAACGCAGCATGAAACACCGATTCCGACGCCGCCTGCCGAGCAGCCGGCGCGGAGTGCGTCGCCGGCCAACATGTTGCTTGGCACCCTCGATACCGGTGATGGCGACAAAAACACGGGCGACGACGACGACCTCCTTGATATTCCTGCGTTTTTACGGCGTCAGGCGAACTGAGGAGAAGCTCGGGAAAACCGCAACATTTGGAAACATTTGTTGATTTGTGTGTCTCCGGGGGGGTTGTTACACCATCCTCGGAGCCATACAAATGGGTGCAATTTCAACGAATTGACCCAACGGTTCCGGGGTGAGAGTTAAATCGGGCCGGGTAACGGTCCCAGACGGCCTGATAAGGCAAGAGATGAATCACTTGGATAGCGTGGCGATAAACGAAGGCCCTGCGGGTACCGCCGTGGCGCCTGGCACTCCTGGTTTTACGATTTCCCAAAAGACCATCGCTCAGACGGTCGATTGTTCCGGGGTCGCGTTGCACTCGGGCGCCGAAACGGCATTGACCCTGCGTCCGGCACCAGCCGGTACCGGAATCATCTTCCGCCGCACGGACCTGGACGGAAGCCCCGAAATTCCCGCCCGTTGGGACCACGTGGTCGATACCACCCTCTGCACCACCCTCGGCACAGAGGGCGGTGCGCGCGTTTCGACGGTCGAGCACCTGATGGCGGCCCTGGCCGGCTGTCACATCGACAACCTCTATGTCGAGGTCGATGGCCCCGAAGTACCGATCATGGACGGCAGTTCCCAGCCCTTCGTCCTCCTGATCGAGTGCGCGGGCGTGGTGGAGCAGGCCGAGGCCCGCCGGGTGCTGGAAATCCTCAAGCCGGTGACCGTCGAAGACGGTGACCGGCTGGTGGAGCTGACCCCGAGCCCGTCTTTCTCGGTCGGGTTCGAGATCGATTTCGCCAATCGGGCGGTGGCCCGCCAGGAATTGGTGGTGACGCTGATCAACGGCTCATTCAAGACGGAAATTGCCCGCGCCCGGACCTTCGGGTTCGCGGAAGAGGTCGCGCAGATGCGGGCCGCCGGCCTGGCCCGTGGCGGTTCGCTCGATAATGCGGTTGTGGTCTCCGAGGACCGGGTCCTCAATGAAGACGGACTGCGCTACGACGACGAGTTCGTCCGCCACAAGGTACTGGACGCGGTCGGCGACTTGTATCTCGCCGGCGCACCGGTTCGCGGTCATTTCCGCGGCGTACGCTCGGGCCACCGGCTCAACAACGAGCTGCTCCGGGCGCTGTTTGCCGATGACACCGCTTGGCGGGAGACGACCCTTGATCCGGCGATCGCCATTCACGGGATGGAATTCGCCGCGGCTTAAATCCGTATCCGAGGATCGCCAGGCTTGCCGCTCCTTTGGGGCGGCATTTTTTGTCGGCGGCACCGTCGTGGAATCGTGACCGCCGCGGGGCAGACAGAGGCCAAAAAAGTGCTATATTTATGCTGGTCTCCAGCGAGGAAACCGGGAACTCACGAATTCCATGGCTGAAATGCGATCCTCAATTTTCAAGCGGATCAGACTCCCGTCGTCACGGCTCTTGGTGCTTGGCCTTGCGGCATTCGCGCTGGCCGCCTGTTCATCGTCGGACGATGAAAACGCATATGTCGAACGGCCGGTGGCGGCGCTTTACAATACGGCGCTCAACCAGCTCAATGCCGGCGAGTTCCAGGAGGCGGCTGTCGCCTTCGATGAGGTGGAACGCCAGCATCCCTATTCCATATGGGCGATCAAGGCCCAGCTGATGTCGGCCTACGCCTACTATCAGAACAACGACTACGACGAGGCCATCATTGCCCTCGATCGGTTCATCCAGCTCCATCCGGGGAACAAGGACATCGCCTATGCCCACTATTTGAGGGGGCTGAGCTACTACGAGCAGATCGTCGATGTGGGCCGGGACCAAAAGATGACCGAGTTGGCACTTCGGAACCTTTCCGATCTCGTCAACCGGTTTCCCGACAGCAAGTATACCCGCGATGCACAACTGAAGATCGATCTCACCCGCGATCACCTCGCCGGCAAGGAGATGGAAATCGGCCGTTATTATCAGGGTCAGCGCCAGCACCTGGCGGCCATCAACCGGTTCAAACTTGTCATCGACCGCTATCAGACCACGACCCACGTACCGGAAGCGCTCCACCGTTTGACCGAATCCTATCTTGAGCTTGGGCTCACCGATCAGGCGGGCAAAACCGCCGCGACGTTGGGCCACAACTTTCCCGGCAGCGAATGGTACATCGATTCCTACCAGATTGTCGAAGGCAAGCAGATCCGGCCCAAGGAAGAAAAGAAGGCCCCTTGGTATTGGCCGTTCGGCAACTAGGCCGGGACCGCTTCGACGTCCATGCTCCGGTCGCTTTCAATCAAGAACGTGGTGCTGATCGAACGGCTGGCTCTCGAATTCGAGGGTGGTCTCGGCGTGCTGACCGGAGAAACCGGTTCCGGAAAATCGATTCTCCTCGATGCGCTGGGGCTTGCCTGCGGCAACCGGGCCGATGCGGGTCTGGTCCGGTCGGGTGAAGAGCAGGCGACGGTCAGCGCCGAATTCGAGGGAGAGCTGTCCCAGCCCATTGCCGAACTGCTGGATGAACACGGCCTCGGGCGGGAGGAGTTCCTGGTCCTGCGCCGGGTGCTGTCGGCGGACGGCCGGTCCCGGGCATTTATCAACGACCAGCCGGTCAGCGTTGGGCTGCTGCGTCAGGTCGGCGAAAATCTCGTCGAGGTTCACGGGCAGATGGAGGCCCATGGCCTGCTGGATCCGGCCAATCATCGCCGATTGCTGGATGCGTTCGGCGGCTATGCGGCCGAACTGACCAAGACCGCGGAATCCTACCGGGCCTGGCGGGCGGCCGAGCAGGCGCGCGAGCAGGCGGAAATGGACCTCCGGCGGGCCAAGGAGGATGAAGAATACCTGCGCCACGTGGTTGCCGAATTGACCGACCTGGACCCCCTGGAGGATGAGGAAACCGCACTCGCCGGCCGTCGCGCCCTGCTGATGTACGGCGAACAGATCATCGAGGCGGCCAATGGGGCGGCGGCCGACCTCGGCGACGGGCGAGGCGTCGAAGGGGCGCTGCGGTCCGCTCTTGCGGCGGTCGAGCGGGTCGCCGGCAAGGCCGAAGGCGCCTTCGACGATGCCGTGGCGGCGCTCGAGCGGGCGTTGAACGAGGCGGCGGATGCGGCGTCCGAAATCGAACGGGCGAGCCGCGCGGTGGAGCTGAACCCGGCGGAACTGGAAAGGGTGGAGGAACGCCTGTTCGCGCTGCGTTCGCTGGCCCGGAAACACAGCTGCGCGGTCGCCGAGCTGCCGGCGGTCAGGGAGAGGCTGGCGGGTCAACTGGCGACGGTGGAAGAGGGATCCGATGCTCTCGTTCGTCTGCGTGCCGAGGAAGATGCCGCCAAGGCCGAATACGAAGCCGCCGCCGAAGCCTTGTCGAAGAAGCGTGAGACGGCGGCCGGCAGGCTTGATAAAGCGGTGGCGAAGGAACTGCCGCCCTTGAAGCTTGGCGATGCGGCGTTCTCGACCGGCCTCGAGCCCCTGGACCCGGGGGATTGGGGCGCGGCCGGCCGCGAACGGGTCCGGTTCAACGTCCGGACCAACCCCAACACGCCTGCGGGTCCGCTGCATCGCATCGCGTCGGGCGGCGAATTGGCGCGGCTGATGCTGGCCATAAAGGTGGTGCTGGCCGATGCGGACGCGATCCCGACGCTGATTTTCGACGAGGTGGATGCGGGGATCGGCGGCGCGGCCGCGGCGGCGGTCGGCGAACGCCTGGCCCGACTTGCGGGCGATGCGCAGGTGCTGGTCGTCACCCATTCGCCGCAGGTGGCGGCGCGCGGGACCAGCCACTGGCGGATATCGAAATCCGGCGCCCGCGAGGGCAACCGGACCCATGTCGAGGGGCTCGGCGCCGAAGCCCGGACCGACGAGATCGCCCGTATGTTGTCCGGCGCCAAGGTGACCGACGAGGCCCGAGCCGCCGCGCTCAGCCTGCTGGCCGGCGAAGCGCAGGCGGCGGAGTAGGGCGATGGCGGAAATCAATCCCGGCAATCTGACCGAGATGGAGGCGGCGGAGTAGGGCGATGGCGGAAATCAATCCCGGCAATCTGACCGAGATGGAGGCGGCCGCCGAACTGGAGCGTCTGGCCGCCGAGATCGCCGCCCACGACAAGGCCTATCACGCGGACGATGCGCCAGTGATCTCGGATGCCGAGTACGACGCGCTCAGGCGATTGAATGACGCCATCGAGGCCAGGTTCCCGCATCTGGTGCGTGAAGACAGCCCCTCCAGGCAGGTCGGCGCCGCGCCCGCCGGCGGCTTCGCCAAGGTCACTCACGCCCGGCCAATGCTGAGCCTCGGCAACGTGTTCTCGGAAGAGGAACTCCGGGATTTCGTCGACGGGCTTCGCCGGTTCCTCAAGGAGCTCCGCGACGATCCGGCCATCGCCATCGAGTTCGTCGCCGAGCCCAAGATCGACGGGCTCTCCATTTCGCTGCGTTACGAATACGGCGAGTTCGTTACCGGCGCCACCCGGGGCGACGGGGCGGTGGGCGAGGACGTCACCGAAAATCTCCGCACCCTCGATGAGATTCCGAAGACCCTCGAGGGCGCGCCCGGAGTGCTCGAAGTCAGGGGCGAGGTCTATATGACTAGGCCCGACTTCCTGGAAATGAACGAACGGCAAGAGGCGGCGGGCGAAAAGGTGTTCGCCAATCCGCGCAATGCCGCCGCCGGGTCCCTGCGGCAACTCGACAGCGCCATTACCGCCACCCGGCCCCTGAAGCTGTTCGCCTACGCCTGGGGTGAACTGTCGGAACCGGTGGGCGGGACCCAGTGGGATTTCCTCGCCGCGCTGAAGAACTGGGGGTTTCCGGTCAACCCATTGGCCAAGGTCTGCGGCAGCGTCGAGGAAATTCTGGAGAATTACGAAAAACTCTCCGAGGCGCGGGCCGGCCTCGACTACGACATCGACGGGATCGTCTACAAGGTCAACCGGCTGGACTGGCAGGAGCGCCTGGGCATGGTCAGCCGCGCGCCCCGCTGGGCGGCGGCCCACAAGTTTCCGGCCGAGAAGGCCGAGACCTTGCTCAACGACATCACCATCCAGGTGGGACGGACGGGCACGCTGACGCCGGTGGCAGAGTTGGAGCCCGTCACCGTCGGCGGGGTGGTGGTCAGCCGCGCAACGCTCCACAACGAGGACGAGATCGGGCGCAAGGACATCCGGGTCGGCGATACGGTCGTGATCCAGCGGGCCGGCGACGTGATCCCCCAGGTGGTCGAGGTGGTGACCGCCAAGCGGCCCAAGAAATCGAAACCCTTCGTGTTCCCGGACGTGTGCCCCGAGTGCGGCTCCCATGCGGTTCGGCCCGAGGGCGAAGCGGCCCGGCGCTGCACCGGCGGACTGATCTGTCCGGCCCAGGCGCTGGAGCGGATGAAGCACTTCGTCTCCCGCAACGCCTTCGACATCGAGGGTCTCGGCGCCAAACACATCGAGGCCTTCATGGCCGACCATATCCTCAAGACCCCGGCGGATATCTTCCGGCTCGGCGGTCACCGGGACGACATTGCCGGCCGCGAGGGCTGGGGTGACAAGTCCGCCGACAACCTGATCGCCGCCATCGACGACCGTCGCGCTATCGACCTTGACCGGCTGATCTACGCCCTCGGCATCCCGCAGGTGGGATCGGCGACGGCGCGGCTGCTGGCCAAGCAGTACGGCACCCTCGACAACTGGCGGAACGCCATGGGGGTGGCGGAAAACCGGGAGTCGGAAGCCTATGCGGAACTGATCGACATCGACGGCATCGGCCCCGCGGTGGCCGAGGACATCCTCGAGTTCTTCGGCGAAGCCCATAACCGGGCTGTCCTGGATGACCTCGGAGAGTTGCTGGATGTCCAGGATTTCGAGGCGCCCGATACCGGCGGTTCGCCCATCGCCGGCAAGACGGTGGTGTTTACGGGCACGCTCGAGACCGTGACCCGATCCGAGGCCAAGGTGCGCGCCGAAAGTCTCGGCGCCAAGGTTGCGGGCAGCGTTTCCAAGAAGACCGACTATGTGGTCGCCGGCCCCGGCGCCGGGTCCAAGGCCAAGAAGGCCGCCGAACTCGGTATCGCGACCCTCACCGAGGATGAGTGGCTGAAGCTGATCGGCGATGCCTGAGCCGATCCGGTGGGCCTACGCCGTCCGAAAACCGTTTTCGGCCGACTGAAGGCCGGCGCCGGGTGAGGGGGAATTTCCATACCCCCCCCCTCGACGCCCGGATCTCCCGTTGGTTAGCTTGGCTTTCGGTCACATCGTTGCCACAATTGCACACTAGGCCATACTATCGCTTATGAGTGGTAGAGGTTGATCCAGCATGCGCCGAACCGCGCTCAACATATTTTTTGGTGGGTGAACGATATGGGTGAAAAAGTAATTTGGCTTTATGCGGTTGTCTGGACGTTGGCCGCGACTGTTCTGCTCCTGATTGTGCTGAGCCCGTTCAATCTCTGGAACCCCCTTTGGATGGATAGCGCGAAACTACAGGAGATTGGGAGAACCGGATATCGCGACAGGCTCTGGGCAATGGTGATCGAAGCTGTCCAACTGACGTTTCTGATTGCAATTCCCTGGGGATTTCTAGTTCTTCGCCGCCGGTCGTTTTGGGCTCGAACTCTCATGCGGTATGCAGTGTTTCTCTGGACTTTCCTATCGGTACTCTACGTCGCCGGTTTGACCGGTGGAATGCTCTGGGTTGGGATCGGAAATGATGAATATGACCGGTTCCGACCCGCTTACTCGGAACCGGTCATGGCAGAGTACTTTGGGGTAATTACCCTTCAAGTGATGCACCTGTGCGTATTTCTGGTTCCCGCCTTCATCTATTGGCTGATTGTTCAACGCGAAAGCGAGAATGGGCGTGTTTGAAGGCGACCGGCCGGGAGCGCTTCCATAACGATATCCTCTGCCGGCCTGGGATCGTCACGAAACTCCTGCTCAAGATCGCGTCCAATCCGGTTGTTGTAGAGGTCCATAAGCTTTTCACCCCTCGGCGCAGGTTCAAAGTCTTTGTGGGGATACGATCCTAGTGGTTTGCGCTCATGTCCATCGCCAATTCTCTTAGCAGCATGGGGACCGATTTCTCGCGCCATTTTGAACGACCACAACGCATGACGATATGCGTCGGCCTCGTCGTTATGTCCGATGGCGTTGGGGAAGCGCCGCATAGTTTCTTCAGACGCTTTGGTCTGCAGTTCATTTACCTTACTGGTGACCACTGGGCCTTGAAGTACTGCATTCGCGACATCACCCAGCCCGAATTCGCCGTAATTCAAGGCTTCTTCAAGCCCATCAGCGTCGATGGGGTCGTCTGTCGGCAATGGCAGGATGCTGGTTTCACTCTGGGCTTCCGTCAATTCAAGAGTTGGCGGCTCCGGGTCTCGGGGCCGCTGCGGCGGCTCCCGGTCTTGGGGCGGGATCCTGGCCGCGTCGTCCAGATGGCGCATGGAGGTTTCGTCCATGACGCCCGCCAGTTCGATGCGGGCCTTGCGGCCCATGTCCGGGTCCTTGGCATAGATCTGGCCCAACAGGTCGGCGACCTCGGGGGCGGCGGCCTCGCCGTTCCTGGACAGCAGGGTCTCCGCCATGAGGACCGGGAAGTCGCCGGGATCGGACCGCTTGCCCAGCACCCGGATGTCCCGTTCGTTCTTGTGCCGAACGGCGGCGCCGGCGGCCGGGATGGGCCGGGCGACCAGCGGCGTCGCCCGACCGGGTTCCGGGCGCCTCGATGGGGCCGCTAGTTCAGTTTGTCGGGGAGTTCGTCGATGGCGTCGTCGATGAGCCGGTCGGCTTTGCCGCCCTGGACCGTATCCTCGAGGATGGTACGGGTCGCGGTGAGCGCGATGTCGGAGGCCATGGCCCGGACCTCCTGGGTCGCCTCGGTCTCGGCCTGGGCGATGCGGTCCATGGCCAGCTTCTCGCGGCGCTGCAGCGAGTGCTCCAGGTCTTCGGTCATCTTGGCGCGCAGGCGCTGGGCCTCTTCCCGCGCCTCGCCGATGATGGCTTCCGCTTCCTGTTCGGCCTCGGCGATCTTGCGCTTGTAGGAGGCCAGCAGTTCCTGGGCCTCCTCGCGAAGCCGGGTCGCCTCGTCGAGCTGCTGGCGGATGCTGTCAATCTTGGCGTCCATCATCCTGGTGACGATGCCCCACACCGGCTTGGCGGCGGCGCCGATCAGGATGATGAACGATACCGCCACCCAGAAGGTGGGATCGGTGTAGAAGGCGGCGCCGTCGGCCGCGGCGGCGTGGGCCGGAGAGATGAACATCAGGCCTTCTCCCGGAGCGCGGTTTCGACCGCGGCGGCGACCGCCCGGGGCGACGGGCTCTCGTCGATCAGGTGCCGCACCGTCGAGGCCGCGACCTCGGAGGCCGCTTCCTGGATGCCGGCGATGGCCTCGTTCTTGGCCGCCGCGATGCGGGCCTCGGCGGCCTTGATCTCGGCCGCCAGCTGTTCGCCGAGGGTGTCATGACGCCGCGTCCCTTCGGCCGACATGTCGGCGGTAGCCTCGTGGATGACCTGGCGCGCCCGGGCGCGGGCATCGGAAAGGGAGCTCTCGTACCTGGCTTCCTCCTGCTTGGCCTCGGCGTTGAGCTGCTCCGCCGTCGACAGGTTGTCGTCCAGCCGCTTCTGCCGCTCCTCCAGCACCTGCTCCACCCGAGGCAGCGCGATGCGCGACATGAGGAAATAGAGCGCCACGAAACAGATCGCCAGCCAGACGATCTGGGTCGGAAAAGCGGTGATATCGAACTGCGGCATGGAGCAATCCTGTTCGCTTCCGGACCGGGCCGCCGAATGCGGCCCGGACGGAGAAACCATTTAGCCGAACAGGATGATCAGCGCGATAACCAGCGCGAAGATGGCCAGCGCCTCGACCAGCGCGAAGGACACCCACGCGGTGGTGGTGATCGCGCCGGCGGCGGCCGGGTTGCGGCCGACGGAGTTGATCAGCGCCGCCCAGATGAGGCCGATGCCGATACCCGGGCCGACGAAGCCGAGGGTCGCGAGACCGGCGCCGATGAGCTTTGCGGATTCTACGTCCATGATGAGGTTTCCTTTCTGTCCTAGGAAATTTCGTTGGATCAATGGAGATGGACCGCATCCGAAATGTAGATGCAGGTCAAAATGGTGAAGATGTAGGCCTGGAGGAACGAGATCAGCAGTTCCAGGGCCGTGACGGCGACGAGGCCGGCGACCGGCACCACGCCGAAGATCCCGAGCGGCACGACGAAGCCGGCGACCACCTTGAGGAGCGTGTGGCCGGCCATCATGTTGGCGAACAGCCGGACGCTCAGGCTCACGGGACGCGACAGGTACGAGATGATCTCGATCGGGATCAACAGCGGCGCCATGGCGATGGGCACGCCGTGGGGCAGGAAGAACGAGAAGAACTTCATGCCGTGCTTGAAGACGGCGATCAGCGTCACCGCGATGAAGATGAAGGCGGCGAGCGTGAAGGTCACCGCGAGGTGGCTGGTGAAGGTAAAGCTGTAGGGCAGCATGCCCAGGAAATTGCCGAACAGCACGAACATGAACAGGGTGAAGACGAACGGGAAGTAGGGCCGTCCTTCCTTGCCCACCGTGTCCGACAGCATCTTGGCGATAAACGAGTAACTGAGCTCGGCCAAGAGCTGCCAGCGGCTCGGCACCATGGCCCGCTGGCGGACGCTGAGGATCATCAGGGCCGAGGCCAGCACCACGGCGGCGACCATGAAGGCTGCCGAATTCGTGAATGACACGTCCACACCGCCGATTTCGGCGGGCACCCATTGCTGGATGACGAATTGTTCGAGCGGGCTGGATCCTTCGGCCAACTTCTAAATCCTTACTTTTCCTCTCCGCCGTCCGGATCGGCGCCGTTTTGTCTTGGACGCTGCTCCCGGTAACCGGCGGTCCCACCTAACCTGTTGGCCACCCGGTAAACGTTCATCATCCCGGCGCCTGCGCCCAGGATAATGAAGGTGATCAGAAACCAGGGTCCGGTTTCCAGCCACCAGTCCAACAGCAGCCCGATACCGACCGCCACCGCCACGGCCGCCACCAGTTCCGTCCCGATCCGGGCCGCCAGCGCGATGCCGGTGCCCATTTCCTGCGAGCGTTGGTGGCGGGGCGCATCGTCCTCGCCATCAAGCCGTTTGCGTGCCTCCCTGAGACGGGAATCCAAATCCTGGTCCGGAGGTTTCGGCGTGTCCTCGGTCATTTCGGGGAGCCCGCGCATCGCGGACGGATGATGATCGGCTCAAACCCCCTTGTGGGTGTCGTGTGAGTGTCTTGGCGGGTGCCTCGGGGCATCGAATTCGGGCGGACATTATCCATCGTGCCCGGACCTGTCAAGGAACAATGGGACGGCGTCAAGGCACTGAAATATATAGATTTTTCCGAAGTTTGACGGACGCGAAACCTGGGTCCTCCGACCCCTGTTCCCTTATGCGGTCGCCCGCAATGCCATGGCTTGGCCGAGGTCGACGGATACCAGCTGCGAAACCCCCTGTTCGCCCATGGTGACGCCGAACAGCCGGTCCACCCGGGCCATGGTCATCCGATGGTGGGTGATCACGAGGAAGCGGGTCGAAAGGGAATGCGCGATCTCTTCGACCAGGGAGCAGAACCTGTCGACGTTGCTGTCGTCCAGGGGCGCGTCGACCTCGTCCAGGACGCAGATCGGCGCCGGGTTGGTGAGGAAGACGGCGAACAGCAGCGCCAGCGCGGTCAGGGCCTGCTCGCCGCCCGACAGCAGCGACAGCACCTGGAGCCGCTTGCCGGGAGGGCTCGCCATGATCTCGATCCCCGCTTCCAGCGGATCGTCCGAATCGACCAAGGTCAGGTGTGCCCGGCCGCCGGCGAACAGGCGGGTGAACAGTTCCTGGAAGTGCTTGTCGACTTCCTCGTACGACGCCAGCAGCCGTTGGCGGCCTTCCCGGTTCAGTTCGTTGATCCCGCGGCGCAGCCTGTCGATGGCCTTCAACAGGTCTTCACGCTCGGTGAGCATGGAATTTATCTGCTCTTCGAGTTCCCGGGCCTCCACCTCGGCGCGAAGATTGACCGGGCCCATATTGTCCCGCTCCCGGAGCAGGCGCTCGACCTTCTTCTCGGCTGCATCGAGCTCGGGGAGCTCCTGGTTTTCCTTGAGGCCGGTAAGTTCGAAGAGCGCCCCGGGGCCGGCATCCAGCCGGTCGCGGATGCGCTCGGTCAACGCCGTTGCGGCCTGCCTCGCCTGCTCGACGGCAGCCTCGGCCCGCACCCGGCTTTCCCGCATCCCGGCCAGTTCCTGTTCGGCTTCGCGGAGCGCCCGGTCGGCCTCGGCCAGTTTGGTTTCCATCAGGGCGAGTTCGTCGGCCGCCGCCTTGCGGCCCGTTTCGGCCTCGCCGACCTGATCGAGGAGGGCGTTCCGTTGCTCGCCAATCTCGCCGGGCCGGTTCTTCAGCGCCTCCAATGCGGTCTCGAGTTCCACCCGGCGTTCGGTCAGCTGGGTAATCCGGTCTTCGGCGCCGGTCTTGCGGTTGGTCCAGGATTCGATCTCGGCGGTGATCTCTTCAAGACGCCGGCGGCGCTCCTCGGCCCGGTTTTTGAGCGAATCGTAGGCCGCCTGGCTTTCGACGAATGCCGCGCGGCGCTGGGAGACCTCTTCGCGGAGCTCGCCGATCCGGGCGCGAACGGCGTCCAGATCGGCAATTCCGCCGAGCGCGTCGCGCGCTTCAGTCAGCTGCCGCTCGGTGTCGCGCAGGTCTTGATCCAGGCGCTCGCCCGTTTCCCGTTGGGCGCCGAGGCGCGAACTGCTTTCGGCCGTTTTCTGGTGTAGCGCGGTCTGGGCGTGGCGCAGGGTCTCGACTTCCGATTCCGCCTCACGGACCGATTCCCGCGAATTTGCTTCCTGATCGCTTGCCGCCTCGAGGCCGGCCCGGGCCGTCTCCAGCAATTCCGCCGATTGGCGGGCGGCGATCTCGGCGGCCTCAAGGGAAACACGGATTTCGCGCAGGCGATTGCGCTGTTCGAGGCGGATGGCCGCGGCGCTCGGCGCATCGGCCGCCGCGGTGTAACCGTCCCAGCGCCAGAACGCGCCGTCCCGGCTGACCAGCCGCTGGCCCTGCTTCAACTCGGGCAGCAGGCGCCACCCGTCTTCCGTCGAATTTACCACGCCGATTTGAGACAGACGGCGCAGAAGCGCCTCCGGCCCCCGCACGAATTCGCCGAGGGGTTGGGCGCCGGCCGGCAGGGAGGGGGCGTCGCCAAGGGCCGGCAGCCGTCGCCAGTGTACCGGAGCCGCCTCGTCCATGGCGGCGCCGAGGTCTTCGCCGAGGGCGATGCCGAGGGCCGCTTCAAGACCCTGCTCGACGCTCACCGAATCGATCACCGGCGGCCACAGATCGGGATCGCCGGTCTCGAGAATTTCCGCTAAGGCCTCTTCCTCGGCCTTCAACTTGGCTTCCGCGGTCGCGGTGGTCTGGGCCGTTTCCTGGGCCGCCGACAACCGGTTCTGTGCTTCGAGCCGGGCAGCCTCCGCGGTTTGCGCCGCCGCACGGGCCTGGGCCAGGGTCTCGGCGGCTTCGGCCGCCGCCCGGTCCGCCTCGGTGAGCGCTTCCCGGTCGCCCGTTTCCGCTTCCAGGCGTGCGATTTCCCGGGTCAGGTTCTCTCTGCCGTCCTCGAGCCGCGTGATCCGCGCCTCGGCGTCAACCATGCGGCGCTCGAGATCGGCTTTGCGGGCTTCATCATGAGCCAGCGCATTGGTCTGCTCGGCGAGCTGGGCCTCGCCCGCCTCATAGGTCTTCCGGGCTTCGGCCAACTTTCCGGCGGCTTCTTCCAACGCGCCGTCTTCACCGCCGCCGCCGGCGGTCAGACGGTCGTTTTCCTCGCCCAGGCGAGTGACGGCGTTCTTCGCATCGGCCGCGAGGGTTCGTTCGCGCTCGCCGTCCCGGTCGGTCTGCTCGAGCCGTGATTCCAGCGAGGACCGCTGGTCGGCGAGGCGCTGTTCCTCCTGCTCCAGGGACTCGCGGGCCATGTTCAGGCGCTGCAACCTGGCGGCGGCTTCCGCTTCGTTGTTGCGGAGTTCCGGCAGCTTGGCGGCGATCTCGGCCTGCTCGGCCGATGCCCGGCCGGCGCCGCCGGTCATGGATGTGACGGCGGTCTCCGCCTGGTTCAGCTGTTCCCGGGCCGCTGCGAGTTCGGCCTCGATGGCGGTCCAGCGGATGTGGAACAGGGTGGCCTCGGCCTTGCGGATATGACCGCTCAGATTCTTGTAGCGGGTCGCCTGACGAACCTGCTTCTTGAGACCGGCCATTTGGGCATCCAGAGTGGCCATGATGTCGTCGAGGCGTTCGAGGTTGGTCTCGGCACCGCGCAGGCGCAGCTCGGCCTCGTGGCGCCGGGAGTGCAGTCCGGTGATTCCGGCCGCCTCTTCGAGCAGTTTACGGCGGTCCGCCGGCTTGGCGGACACCACCGCGCCGACCCGGCCTTGGCTCACCAGCGCCGTCGAGCGCGCGCCCGAGGCGGCATCGGCAAACAGCAGCTGAACGTCCTTGGCCCGCACCTCCCTGGCGTTGACCTTGTAGGTCGAGCCCTTTTCCCGCTCGATCCGGCGGCTGACCTCCAGATCATCATTGTCGTTGAAGATCGAGGGTGCGCCGCGGTCCGTGTTGTCCATGTGCAGCGCCACTTCGGCGATGTTGCGGGACGGCCGGTCGGCGGTGCCGGAGAAGATGACGTCGTCCATCTCCGAGCCCCGCATCTGCTTGGCCGAGGTCTCGCCCATGACCCATTGCAGGGCTTCGACGAGGTTCGACTTGCCGCAGCCGTTAGGGCCGACGACGCCGGTCAGGCCGGGCGCGATCTCCAACTCCGTCGGATCGACGAAGGACTTGAACCCCGCGAGACGAAGCTTAGTGAACTGCACGGCGCGACCTACCCCCTAAACCGCGGCGAACCGGAACGGCGATCAGTTGCCGGCCGCCGCCCGGTCCAAAATGGGACGCAACACGTCCATCGTCACTTGGCCGTTCACCGGCCGGCCGTTGACGATGATTGTTGGCGTTGCGCTGACGTTGAACTCCGCTTGTCCCCGGCGGCCCGAATCGACGATCCCCTGGAAGATTTCCGTGCTCCGCAGGCAGGCTTCGACGGTCTTCGGTGTGATGCCCGCCAGCCGGCCGATCTTGATTACCTCGGCCAAGGGATCCCGTGCTCGTGCCCATTGCGCTTGCGTCTTGTAGATCAAATCCACCAAGGGAAAGAACCTGCGCGGCGGACCGCAGCGGGCGATCATCGAGACCACGACGTCGAGTTGATTGAGTGGAAACTCCCGGTAGATGATTTTCACCTTCCCGGTTTCCACGTACTCCTTCTTCAATGTCGGCAGAACGTCCGTGTGAAACGACGCGCAGTGCGAACAGGTCTTCGATGCGTACTCGATGAGCGTCACCGGCGCGTCCGGCTTGCCCAAAATCCGCTCGGACAGGATTTGGGATGCGGGCGGCAAATCCTGGGCGCGCAATGGCGAGACCGCCACTAGAAACCCCAGGAGCAGCCCCATACCTAGTGCTCGTCGAGCCAAATTTGCCTCCTCGGCACAACATGTTGATGACTATAGATTGGGTTCGGTCTCCCGACAAGCGCCGAGAATCCGCAGTACTCCGGCGATTTTGGACTATCCAGCGGGGCTTCCCAAGGCCGTTTCGTCTTCTTCACGGTGATTTGTGCAGCAGCCGATTGGGGCTGAAAGATGGCGGACATGTGACCGGGATAGGACCAAATTACCCTTTATCGGTGAGAATGCCCCTGCCGAGCGCCTCCAGGGCCGCCTTCAGATCCGGGTCGTCGATAACCGACAACCGATTGGAAAGATTGGATTTTTCATCCTCGGTGAGTGCGCGTCTGGATTGTACCGGCTTTTCCTCGGCCCGGCCGATGGGGCCGTTCACCAATCTGAGGCGGGCCACGGCCTTGTAGCCGAAAAAAGTGTTGATTCGCTCGACCAGCTGCGGCTCCAGGTGCACCAGCTCGGTGGCCAAGGAGGCGCTGTCGACCCGGAGATGAAGGGTGCCGTCGACCCGCTTCGGCCCGTCATGGGAAATGCGGTCCGGCTGGGTGTGGCGGGCCAGATGCTCGCCGACGATGGCCTTCCAGTCAGTGACCACGCCGGCGCCCGCGAAACCACGGCGGCCGAAGATGGGTTTGGTCAGCTTCTCCACCGATTGGCCCACGGCGCGGACGCCGCCATGTCGTTTGATGGCCATAAGAAATGGGCCGCCTTTTTTGAGATTGCGGAAGCGCGTAGGGTAGGGATGAATCAGTGGCGCGGCAACCGGCTCGGTAGATGACAAGGCCATCGACCAAATTGCTCAAATGGTACGACCGTCACCGGCGCGTTTTGCCATGGCGGGCCGCCCCCGGCGATCGCGCCGACCCGTACCATGTGTGGCTGTCGGAGATCATGCTTCAGCAGACCACGGTGGCGACGGTGGGCCGGTACTTTGTCGAGTTTTTGGAGAAGTGGCCGACTGTGAGCGATCTGGCGGCGGCGAAGCTGGATGAGGTCCTCCATGCATGGCAGGGGCTCGGCTACTACGCCCGCGCCCGCAATCTTCACAAATGCGCCCGGGTCGTGGCAGGCGAATTGAACGGCGCGTTCCCCGACACCGAAGCCCAACTGTTGAAATTGCCGGGCGTCGGGCCCTACACGGCGGGGGCAATCGCGGCCATCGCCTTCAACCGGCCGGCCTCGCCGGTGGACGGCAATATCGAACGGGTGGTGGCGCGCCTGTTCGCCGTCGACGAGGAACTGCCGGCGGCCAAGTCCCAAATCAGGGAGCTTGCCGAAGGGCTGACGCCGAAGAAGCGCCCGGGCGATTATGTACAGGCCGCCATGGATCTTGGGGCCGCCATCTGCACGCCGAAAAAGCCCGCTTGCGCCATCTGTCCCCTGAGGGCGGACTGCGCCGCCTTCGCGGCGGGCGAGCCGGAGACCTATCCGCGCAAGCCGCCCAGGGCCGAACGGCCGACCCGGCGGGGATACGCCTATTGGATCAGCGACGGCAACGGCTCGATCCTGCTTCGCCGCCGGGCCGAGGAGGGCCTGCTAGGCGGCATGATGGAGGTGCCGTCGTCCATCTGGGAAGAGGGGGATTGGCATTCCGATAAGGCATTGGCCGCGGCGCCGCTCGAGGCGCCTCGGGAGCTGCCGGGTATGGTGCGTCACACCTTCACCCATTTCCGTCTGGAGCTTCGGGTGCTCGCCGGGCGTTCGAAGGGGAAGCCGGATGGCGTGTGGTGCCCCGTCGACCGGCTCGGCGACCATGCCCTGCCGACGGTGATGAAAAAAGTTGTCCGCCATGCGCTCGATCACACCGGATAGGGGCTTTTCTACATTCTCGGCTTGTTAAATGTTTGACCGGTCGGGACCGCTCACTACACTTCTCAACGACAACAAGACTCCCTTCCTTCCCGCCGAGGTTACATGTCCACATCTCCCGTGAGCGGCGATCGCCCTATCGACCTTTCTCCTTCCTCCGGGGATCAGGTGGAGACCACGACCTGCTACATGTGCGCCTGCCGCTGCGGGATCAAGGTTCACCTGACCGACGGCACCATCCGCTACATCGAGGGCAACCGGGATCATCCGGTGAACAAGGGAGTGCTCTGCGCCAAGGGATCCGCGGGCATTATGCAGCACAACTCACCGGCGCGGCTGACCAAGCCGCTGAGGCGGGTCGGCGAGCGGGGCGCCGGCGAGTTTCGGGAAATCGAGTGGAGCGAGGCCCTCGATATCGCGACCTCTTGGCTGGCCCGGGTCAGGGCGACCGACCCCAAGCGGCTTGCATTTTTCACCGGCCGGGACCAGAGCCAAGCGCTGACCAGCTGGTGGTCCCAGCAGTTCGGCACGCCTAACTATGCCGCCCACGGCGGGTTCTGTTCGGTCAACATGGCGGCGGCGGGAATCTACACCTTCGGCAGCGCGTTCTGGGAGTTCTCCGAGCCCGACTGGGAGCGGACGAAATACCTGTTGATGTTCGGTGTGGCCGAGGATCATGACAGCAATCCCATCAAGATGGGGCTGAGCCATCTGAAAGAGCGCGGCGCAAAATTTGTCTCGGTGAATCCCATCCGCACCGGTTATTCGGCGGTGGCCGACGAATGGCTGGGGATTACGCCGGGGACCGACGGCCTGTTCGTGATGGCGCTGATCCATGAACTGCTGCGTGCCGGCAAGGTCGATGCCGGGTACCTCGTCCGCTACACCAACGCGCCCTATCTGGTGATCGATGCGGCGGGTGAGGCCGACGATGGTCTATTCGCCCGGGACGAGGAGGGCCGGGAACTGGTCTGGGACCGGAAATCCAACGCGCCGCGGCCGTTCGTCGATTCCGATGTGGAACCCGCTCTCAAGGGCGAGGTGGAACTCCCGGACGGGCGCAAGGCGAGGCCGGTGTTTCATCTCCTTGCCGAACGCTATCTGCATCTGGACTACAGCCCGGCCGTTGTCGCCTACCAGACCGGCATCGCCGAAGACGTCATCAGGCGGATCGCCGCCGAACTGGCCGAGGCCGCCTTCGAGCAGGAGTTGGCCGTCGATCAGCCCTGGACCGACTGGCGGGGCATTCGCCACGAGAAGATGATCGGGCGGCCGGTCAGCATGCACGGGATGCGGGGCATCTCCGCCCATTCCAACGGATTTCAAACCTGCCGCGCCATCCACCTGCTGCAAATCCTGTTGGGCAGCATCGATGCGCCTGGCGGCCTGCGCTACAAGCCGCCCTATCCGAAGGGGTTCGATTCACTGCCCCGGCCCACCGGCCGTCCCGGGGACGTCAATCCCAACCTGCCGCTTCCGGGACCGCACCTGGGCTTTCCCCAGGGCCCCGAGGACCTGTTGGTGGACGAGGACGGCACGGCCATGCGGATCGACAAGGCGTTCTCGTGGGAGGCGCCGCTGTCGGCGCACGGGCTGATGCACATGGTTATCGGCAATGCCTGGCGGGGCGATCCGTACCCCGTCGAAGTGCTGTTCATGTACATGGCCAACATGGCGTGGAACTCGTCCATGAACACCCCGAGAACCTTGGAGATGCTCACCGACAAGGACGAGGCGGGCGGCGGCTACAAAATCCCCTACATCATCTACTCGGACGCCTACTACTCGGAGACCGTGGCCTACGCGGACCTGGTCCTCCCGGACACCACCTACCTCGAGCGCTGGGACTGCATCTCGCTTCTCGATCGGCCGATCAGCGACGCCGACGGAGCATCCGATTCCATCCGCCACCCGGTGGTCGAGCCCGACCGGGACGTGCGGCCGTTCCAGGACGTGCTCATCGACCTGGGCGCCCGGCTGGGTCTGCCGGGATTCATCAAGGAAATGGGCCGTCCGGCCTATCCGGGCGGCTATTCGGACTACATCGTCAACCATGAACGCCAACCGGGGGTCGGCCCGCTGGCCGGCTGGCGGGGCGAGGACGGCTCGGAGACCGGGAAGGGCGCGCCTAACCCGGACCAGCTGGACAGATACATAGAGAACGGCTGTTACTGGCGGGAGGAGCTTGCCGGCGAGCACAAGTTCTTCCGCAACGTCAACCGCGGCTATCTCGCCTTTGCCCGGGAAAAGGGCTTCGTTAAAACCACCGATCCGGTGATCAGCCAGCTCTACAGCGAGCCGTTGCAGAAGTTCCGGCTCGCCGCCCGCGGTCACGGGGACAACGTGCCGCCCGAAAGCGAGCGGAGCCGTATCGAGACCTACTTTGATCCGCTGCCGTTCTGGTATCAGCCGCTGGACGAGGCGGCGGCCGGCCCGGAGACCTATACCCTTCACGCGGTCACCCAGCGTCCCATGGCCATGTACCATTCCTGGGGCACCCAGAATGCCTGGCTCAGGCAAATTCACGGATCCAATCGGCTCTATGTTCCCGAACCCGTCGCCAAACAGGCGGACCTCGAAGACGACGACTGGGTGTGGGCCGAGAGCCGGTCCGGGCGCATCAAGGTGCAGGTGAAGGTGATGGCCGGGGTCAACGCCCGGACGGTGTGGGCCTGGAACGCCATCGGCAAACGCGCGGGCGCCTGGAACATCGACCCCGCGGCCGCCGACGTCACCCGGGGGTTCCTGCTCAACCACCTGATCGACGAACTGCTGCCGGAACAGGACGGCGGCCGGCGTTACACCAATTCCGATCCCATCACCGGCCAGGCGGCATGGTACGATTTGAAAATTCGCATCGAAAAGGCGGAGGCCGAAGACGGGCGGACGTTGCCGCAGTTCGATGAGTTCTCCAAACCCGCCGGTCTCGGCAACCGGCCCGATATTCTCCGCTATGCCGGGGGGCGGCGGCCATGACCAGCCTGCCCGCGCAACCGGCGCCCAAGCGCCTTGGCCTGGTAATCGATCTCGATACCTGCGTCGGCTGTCACGCCTGCGCGGTCAACTGCAAGGAGTGGAACGCGGGCGGCTATCACGCGCCCCTCACCGATTTCGACCCTTACGGCGCGGCGCCGGACGGGGTGTGGTTCAACCGGATTCATTCCTATGAGGCGGGCACGGGCGCCGATGCAAGGGTGGTGAATTTTCCCAAGTCGTGCCTCCACTGCGACAACGCGCCCTGCGTCACCGTCTGTCCCACGGGCGCCTCGTACAAGCGCGGGTCCGACGGGATCGTCCTGGTCGAGGAGGACAAGTGCATCGGCTGCAAGCTGTGTTCCTGGGCCTGCCCCTATGGCGCCCGGGAGTTCGATACGGATGCGGGCGTGATGAAGAAGTGCACGCTGTGTATCGACCGGATTTACAACGAGAACCTGGAGGAGGTCGACCGGGTGCCGGCCTGTGTCTCCACCTGTCCCGCCTCGGCGCGCCACTTCGGGGACCTGGGGGATCCGAACTCGGATGTTTCGAGACTCGTTGCCGATCGCGGCGGTTACGACCTGATGCCGGAGATGGAGTGCCGGCCGACCAACAAGTATCTGCCGGTCCGCGAGAAACAGACCGGAGCCGGCGCCACGCCTCCTCTCGAGGACGCCAGCCCCGAAGGCGGGTTTCTGGGCTGGGTGGACAGGCTGCTTTCGGACACCTCCGCCGTCTGACCATGCACCCCGCCTATTCCATCATCTTCTTTACCACCGCGTCCGGCCTCGGCTACGGGCTGCTGGCGGTTGCGGCGGTCTTCGTCGGGGCGGGCTGGCTTCCGGCGGTGCCCGAACTGGGCGCGATCATCATTCTCGTCGGCGTCCTGCTGGTCACGGCCGGACTGTTGTCCTCGACGTTTCACCTGGGACACCCCGAGCGCGCCTGGCGGGCGCTGACCCAGTTCCGTTCGTCCTGGCTGTCCCGCGAGGGCGTCGCCGCAATCCTCGCCTATATCCCCGTCGCCGGCCTGGCCTGGGGCTGGGTCTGGCTGGGAGAGGTAGCGGGGGCCTGGCTGCTGGCCGCGTGGCTGACGCCGGTGCTGGCGGCGGTCACGGTCTACTGCACGGGCATGATCTATGCGTCGCTCAAGGCGATCCCCAGATGGCACCACCCCCTGGTGCCATGGCTCTACGTCGCGCTCGGCCTGGCCACCGGCGCGGTGGGGTTTCATCTCGTCGTCGCCATGTTCGGGGCGGCGAACATCCGGAGCGCCGGGGTCGCCGTCGCGGGCCTGCTTGCGGCGGCGGTGCTGAAGATCGGATACTGGCGGTCGATCGACACGGCCGATCCCGTGGCGACGGCCGAAACGGCGACCGGCCTCGGCGGCTTCGGCAACGTCCGGCCGCTCGATCCGCCCCACACGGCGCCCAACTACCTGCAGAAGGAAATGGGATATAGGGTGGCCCGCAAACACGCCCGGAAGCTGAGAAAAATCACCCTGGTGACCCTGTTTGCCATACCGCTGATCGGCGTGGCCCTGTCGGTATTCGCCGGTTTCTTTTTGGGCGCCGCGCTCGCCGTGATCGCCGCGCTGAGCGTGGGGCTGGGAGTCCTGATCGAGCGCTGGCTGTTTTTTGCCGAAGCCGTGCACGTGGTGACGCTCTATTACGGCGAAAAGGCCGCGTGACCGATAGAGGCGGCAGGTTGGTGTTGATCCCGGTGACGCGTGCGCCTCTCACGACGCAAGGGAATGATCTCCCTCCCCGCCGTCGCCATCCTGGCCGAGCGCCTTGACCACGGCCTCGGGGTTCCGGTCGATGACGGTCAGCAGAACGCGGGCCGCCCTGTCGGGAACCCGGCGTCCCTGTTCCCACTCCTGAAGGGCGCGAACATCGAGACCGAAGCGGTCGGCGAATTTCCGCCGACTCAGCCGAAACCGCTTGCGGAGGGCGACGATCCGGCTTGCCGCGGGATCGTCGACGATCCGGCACGGCAACTCCGTCTCGCCGCGGACATGGTCCAGAACCTCGCCCAGCGCCGATTCGATCTCCCGCCCGAGCTTGGTGCGTTTCGCCGTCATCGTCCCATTGTCTCCTTCTTGATCCCGGCCACCATCCGCGACAGCGCCCTGGTGTCTGCCGGCGTCAGGTCTTCACGATCCGATTTCGCGTAGGCCGTCAGCAGATAAATCGCGCTCGGGCCGGCGTGGTAGAAGTAGATTGTGCGAATGCCTCCCCGTTTTCCACGCCCGGAACCGGCCCATCGAAGCTTTCGGATACCGCCGGTGCCCCGAATGACCGGGGCCGCATCGGGCGCGGCCACAATCGATTCCTCCATCTCCCTGCGAGCCTCTTCCCCTAGCAGCTTGCGAATGGCGCGTTCGTAGGTGCGCGTGGAAAAGACCTGCATGGCCCGTGACTATGCGGCAGTGCCGCACATATTGCAAGACACATTGCAAGCCCTGCCGCAACCTTGACGCCCGTTCCTCCAAGCAGTCCTTGTCCTGCGCATGCTTGATTACCTATGAATCCGGACCTTGGTCTTCGGCCGCCTTGGGCATCAGGTCCATGTGGCGCAGAAGCGCAACGAACGTCGCCAGCTTTTCGCGCCGGTAGGCGTCCGTATCCATCTTGGTGAAATCGTAGAACCCCTTGCCGGTCTTGAGCCCGAGATCGCCCCGCTCCATCATGTCGTCGACGATCTTGGGGGTCTGGAAGCGCGCATCGAGCGCCTCCCGCAAATAGCGGTTGGCGTGGTAGAGAATGTCGACCCCGCCCCAATCGGTGAACTCCACCAGCCCCATGGTCGCGTAGCGGATGCCGAACCCGGCGGTCACCGCCCGGTCGATATCCTCCGCGGTGGCGACCCCTTCCTCGACCATGCGGCACGCCTCGCTCATGGCGACGGACTGGAGCCGGGGGACGATGTAGCCGGGAGACGCCTTGCATCTCACGGGGACCTTGCCGATGGAGGTCAGCAGGTCCATGAACGCCGTCAGCCTGCCCTCGTCGGTGCGGGATGACGGGCTGACCTCGACCAGGGGAATGAGGTAGGCCGGATTGAGAAAATGGGCATTGAGAAAATTTTCCGGCCGGGCGCTGAAATCGGCGAGGGTTTCCGACAGCATGGTCGACGTGGTCGAGGCGATCACGGCGTCGGGCCCGGCAAGGGCGCTGGCGCGGGCGATCGCGTCCCGTTTGACGTCCAGCGTCTCCGTGACGCCCTCGAAGATGTAGCGGGCGCCGCCGAGGATATCCCCGGCCTCGCCGATCCCGGCGCCTTGGATGCGGGACAGCGTGCCCTCGATCTGCTTATCGCCGGCGGCCCCCAGGCTTTTGAGGAAGGCGAGATTCTCCGCGATTTCCGTTCTGCCCTCGGCAAGCAGCGCGTCCACCTGGTCCGGCGGCCGCTCCTTGAAGTCGAGAATGGTCACCGGATGTCCGGCGAAGGCGAACACCTGGGCGATGCCGCGGCCCATGCGGCCCGCGCCGAGGGCGACGATTTCAGTCATGCGGGAATGCCGTCCCGGAGCAGGGCGTTCAGCTCGTCCGGCGTCCGCCCGGCGAGGCCGAGGCTCTCGATGGTCCGGCCGGTCGAGCGCAAATCCTCGCCGGTAATCCCGGCGCCGATGGCCAGGAACCCGTCGATCAGCGGCAGGTCCGTCCCGGTCCAGTCGCCGAGAGAGGCCATGAACGACAGGCCGAGATGGGTATCCTCCCGCATGTAGCGATGGCTCAGCAGG
>CBDBMR010000005.1:0-166169 GCA_965207535.1 Rhodospirillales bacterium
GAGACGGGCGAGATCGTGGATCTGAAGCTAAGCCGGGCGAAGTTCCTTGAACACTTCGCCAACCGCGCGCCCTGCGTGGTCGTGATGGAGGCCTGCGGCGGCTCGCAGCACTGGGCGCGCCGGCTTCGGGAGCTCGGCCACGAGCCGCGGCTGTTGCCGGCCAAGGCGGTGCGTCCCTTCGTTAGCGGCAACAAGAACGACGCGCACGACGCGCGTGCAATCAGGTCGTTGCGGCGCTGGTGCCAATGGGGCAGCCGGGGGGTGTGCTTGTGCCGCCGGTGCATGATGCGGTCCTTGATCCCGGCCGCCTTGAGCCGGACGCGGCGGCCCTTGTGCTCGTAGGCCTTGTCGCCGTAGGCCGCGGCCTCGTCGCCAGAGATCAGCCCATCGGCGACCGTGCTCTCATAGATCTTGGCCGAGGTGCTGCGCCAAGCCGGTTACCCACAGCTCCACCGAGTCCAACACCCCGGCACCGAGCCTGGGGGGAACCACCTCACGCCCGAACTGTTGGATTTTCATTTGCCAGAAATGTCGGATTTTCGTTTGTCATTGACACAAGCGTCTCAACACGTCGCGTTTCGGGGCGAGGATATAAAAATGCCAGATACAAAGGAAACTTGCTGCCACGATGACTACCGCGGTACCGCCCGGGATGCCGACCTCGCGCGGGAAACCGAGTGGCATAAGAACACGCTTCAATGAAGCCGGGGCGATACCGCCCCAGATACATCGCCAGCCCCAATTTATTACCGGACCGGTCCACATGACTTCAATGAGGCTGGGGCGATACCACCCTGGTTGTTTTACAACTTACCAATACCAACGACGCCAGTCCAGAAACTTCAATGAACGGTAACGTCAAGAAGCATGTGCTGTCTAATTCCGGCTTTCGGGTCGCCGCCCTCGGTCAGCGTCAGGTCGGTGCAGAAATCCTCGCCGAGAACCGTCATACGCAAGAAATTAGCGCATACGCGGAATAGTTATCAGCCCCCTTGTGCAGCCGCGATTTGGCGTGGATGATGATCCCGAAAATCGGCATCGGATCGGCGTTAGCATGCCAACAAGCGGATAATCATCGCCAGGGAGCGACGGGGCGCTGGTCGCCGGGCGCCTTCATCCCCCGGGATCCGAAGGATTGCCCCGGCCCCGCGCGCGTAGGATTTCGGCGACCCGGTTGCGCCCGGGTTGGAACGAATCCGCTTACAGTATGCTTACGCCGGCCCGATTCCACCAGCAGTCGGTCGGACCTCGATCATGCCGCAAGATACTGAAAAACAGACAAAAAAGTCCGTTTCCGGCGGCGGAATACGCCTTGCCGCCGATATCGGCGGCACGTTTACCGATGTCGCGGCGTTCGACGAAACGACGGGCCGGCTCTCCTGGGGAAAGACCTTGTCGACCCCGGCGGCTCTCGTCGACGGCATCAGCGGCGGTGTCGCCAAGGCCGGCCTCGAATACGCCGATGCCTCGCTATTCCTCCACGGCTCCACCATCGCCATCAATACGATCGTGGAGCGCACCGGCGCCGACGCGGCATTGGTCATCACCGAGGGCTTCCGCGACATTTATGAAATCGGCAGGGTCAACCGGCCGGATGCCTATAATCTTTATTTCAAAAAGCACGTGCCGCTGATCGAGCGGGCAAAGCGTTTCGAAGTGCCGGAACGCATGTACGCCGAGGGCGAGATCTGCACGCCCTTGGACGAGACGGCGCTAAGGCAGCTCGCCAAGGAACTCCATGGCATCGAAAGCATCGCCGTCCTGTTTCTGCACGCCTATCGAAATCCCATCCACGAAATCCGGGCGCGTGAAATTCTGGAAGAGGAGCTCCCCGGTGTCTTCGTCACGGTCTCCCACGAGTTGTCCCAGGAATACCGGGAGTATGAGCGCTGCTCCACCGTGGCGGCCAATGCCTATATCGGGCCCAAGGTGCGCGGCTATGTGGACGGGACCGACAGCCACATCCGGGCAAACGGCTTCGATGGCTCCTTCCTGGTGGTCCAGTCCACCGGAGGCCTTTTCGAAGCCGAGCAGGCCCGTTCCGAATGCGTCCGGATGTTGGAGTCCGGTCCGGCGGCGGGGGTCATCGGAACGCGCGCGCTCTGCAATATCCTGGGCCTCGAGGACGCGATTTCCTTCGATATGGGGGGCACCACCGCCAAGTCCGGCGTGATCCACAACGGCGAGGTGCTGACCATCGGCGATACGCTGGTAGGCGGATACGAGCAAGGACTGCCCATCCAGATCGCCATGATGGATATCTTCGAGGTTGGCACCGGCGGCGGCAGCCTCGCCCTCCTGGACGAGTCCGGCGCCCTTCACGTGGGGCCGGAAAGCGCCGGTGCCGATCCCGGCCCGGCCTGCTATGGCCTCGGCGGAACCCGGCCGACGGTGACGGACGCCAATCTCGTGCTGGGACGCCTGGATGCGGACCGCTTCCTGGGCGGCGAGATGAAGCTGGACCGGGATGCCGCCGAAAAGGCCATCGCGACACAGGTCGCCGAGCCGCTCGGCCTCGATGTTACGGAGGCCGCCGAAGGAATTCTTCGAAT
This sequence comes from Rhodospirillales bacterium, assembly GCA_965207535.1. Taxonomy (GTDB): domain Bacteria; phylum Pseudomonadota; class Alphaproteobacteria; order Rhodospirillales; family UBA2165; genus JAJDXO01. Next base: position 2,553 of record CBDBMR010000005.1, read on the forward strand.
TGCGTCGACGGCCATGTCCTATGCGGTCAAGGGCGTCTCCACCGAGCGGGGGCTCGATGCGGCGAGTTTCTCCATGGTGGCCTATGGCGGCGCCGGGCCTTTGCACGCCACCCAGGTCGCCCGCGAGATCGGCATGAAGACCATCATTGTCCCGTTGTCGCCCGGGCACTTCTCGGCCTTCGGCATGTTGTTCTCGGATCTTCGCTACGACTACGTGCGCACCGCGCCGGGCCGGCTGGCGGATATGGATTTCGGCGTGATGGAGCAGACCTACGGTGAAATGGCCGAACAGGGCCGCGACGCGATCCGCAAGACCTCCATCGAGCCTGAGTTCATCGTCACCTCGCGCGCCGCCGACATGCGTTACGTGGGTCAGGAGCACCCGGTCACAGTTCCGCTTGCCGATGAACTGTTTGCCGACGAGAACCGGGACGGCATCAAACGGGAATTCGACAAGGTGCACCTCGAGCGCTACGGCACCAACGCGCCCGCCGAGCCCGGGGAGATCGTCAGTCTGAGAAGCTCGATTGTCGGGAAGATGCCGGTTCCCGAACTCCGGGCCTATCCAAACGAGGGCGCCGGCGGCGTCTCCGAAGCCGCCACCGGCAGCCGCCAAGTCTACTTCGACAGGGACACGGGCTACCGGGAGACGCCGTCCTTCGACCGCGCGCGTTTGAAGCCCGGCCACAAGATCGAGGGGCCCGCCGTCGTCGAGGAACATGCCTCGACCACGGTCCTGTTTCCCGGCGATACCCTGGAGGTGGACGGCTATCTCAACCTGATCATCACCGTGGCGGGGTATTCCTCATGACCGACTGGCGGAACTATCCGGGGACCGATCCGGTAACCACCGAGATCATCCGAAACGGTGTCCTGGCGGTGACCGAGGAAATGAAGAACAACCTCATGCGGACCGCCTACAACACCATCATCTACGAGGCGCTGGACTTCACCGTCGGCATCTTCACGCCCGAGGGGGAGACCGTTTCCATCGGCATCGGCCTGCCCATGTTCATCCGTGGGATGGCGGAGACGGTCAAGGCCAAGATCAAGCATTTCGGAATTGAAGGCATCAAGCCCGGCGACATCTACGTCACCAACGACGCCTACCTCACCGGCAGTCATCTCAATCACATGACCTTCACCCTGCCGATCTTCGACGACGGCCGGCTGGTGGGGTTCGCCTGCTGCATGGCGCACTGGATCGATATCGGCGGCACCCTCGGCGGGATGACCACGGACATCTATTCCGAAGGCCTGCAGGTGCCGATCCTCAAATACCAATCGGAGAACACGGTCAATACGGACCTGGAAGAAATCATCCGCATGAACGTGCGCATTCCATCCCGGGCCATGGGCGATCTCCGGGCCCAGGTAACCGCCGTGAAAACGGGTGAGCGCCGCTTCCTGGAGCTCGTGCGGCGCTATGGGTATGACGCCGTCCGGGACAGCATCGCCGCCATCATGGATCACGCCGAGGAGGCGTCCCGGCGCCGCACCCTCTCCATACCGGACGGTGTCTATGAGGCCGAGTCCTTCATGGATGACGATGGGATCGATGTCGGCCGCCGGATCCCCATCCGGGTGAAAGTGATTGTCGAGGGAGACGGGATGACCATCGACCTCTCCGACGTCTCCGAACAGGTGCGCGGCTTCTACAATTCCGGGGTCACCACCGGCCACGCCTGTACACAGGTCGCCTTCAAGTGCATCGCCTCGCCGACCGACTATCCGATCAACGACGGCGCCTTCCGGAACCTCAAGACCATCGTCCCCATGGGCAAGGTGGTGAGCGCCGTCCGGCCGGCGCCCATGCGCTGGTGGATGACCTTCCCGATGACCGTCGTCGATACGGTCTTCAAGGCGTTGGAACCCGCCATCCCGGACAGGGTGATCGCCGGGCACCACGCCGACCTGGTGGTGGTGATGTTCCACGGCATAAACCCGCGCACCCGGGAGTTCTTCATCGGAAACTTCGGCCCCCAGGGCGGCGGCTGGGGCGCCAAGCTCACCGAGGACGGCGCCAACGGGGTGGTGTGCATCAACGACGGCGACACCCACAACAACCCCATCGAGCAGGCGGAGACCAAGTCGCCGGTGCTGATCGAAAGCAACTGCCTGATCCGGGATTCGGGCGGGGCCGGCCGGCAGCGGGGCGGGCTCGGCATCGAGCGCGTCGTCCGCGCCCGGAGCGATATCGTCGTCAACACCCAGATCGAGCGGATGAACTGCCGCCCCTGGGGGTTGGACGGGGGCGGCGAGGCCACCGGCAACACGGTCGCGCTCGAGCTGGACGGAAAATGGAAAGAGGATTTCCCCAACGCCAAGGTATTGACCGCCCAGCTGAAGGAGGGGGAGGCGTTCCGGCTCAGGTCCGGCGGCGGCGGCGGTTTCGGCGACCCGCTGGACCGCCCGGCCGAAATCGTCGCCGAAGACGTCCGGCAGGGTTACGTCTCCATGGAATCCGCGGAACGGAATTACGGCGTCGTCGTCGATCCGGAAACGTTTGTCTTGGACGCCGAAGCGACGGAGGCGCTTCGCGGCAAACGGCGCGGCTAGATTTGCTCTGGGGCTCGATCGCCGAGTTTGATGTTCACCGAGGCGGCCCCGCCGCCGCAGCACGGGCAGGACATGTTTGCAAGGATGGTCCGGCGGTCCTCCTCGGATATGTCGCTTTTGTCGAGAAGCTCCTGCACCTGGCGAACGAAGTTGTCGTGCAGGGAGCCGCCCGTCCGGACCCGGTCGTGCCCTCGATCGTCCCGTGAATTTTCCGAACCCTGCATCGCCGCCATTTGATGCGCCGTGTTCCGCCGCCCGAATTCTTCCCGGATCGAGCCTATGGGTTTCGGGGCGGTATTCCAAGATGCAACCGCCGCCGGCGCGCCGTCCATGGGACGGGACTCTCCCGCCCCGGCCTCTGGATGACCGCCCAGGCCGGCCGCGCGCCATGCATTTTATGCATAGCGGCAAGGTGTTGTAATTCCATAATTTATAAATATTTTCCAAGTCGGCCGTTTTCGCTGCAATAGTCATTCATGGACATTAATAGACATTTATTGTCACCCGTTTGGGAGGTAACGCACCCAATAGGTCGTACAAAACTGCATAGCTCGCCCCTTATACGCAAAACGCCGCCCCGGCGGGGGCGGCAGATGCCTATTCATTTGGCCTGCGCGCGGGTCGGGGCAAGGGGGAGTTGGGGGGATTGGGACTTGAATCGCGGGAGGCGGTGACTAAGTGCCTCTAATGCCACGAACATACGCACACCTGCGTTACCCCGCATCGCAGAGGATGAATTTGAGCTGCTCTGGAACGTTGTACTGAGTAATGGTATCAGGTTACCACCCTAGGTGGCAGCCAACTAGTCGGCGCCAACGTAATCATTGGGCTGGAGATAGAGTTTGCCCGAAATCGACTTCACGGCTATTCGACCGCTTGCGGACGGGCAGAGAGAGGGGTTTGAGGAACTCTCTTGCCAGATATTTCGACAAGCCCCCGAAGCTGTAGCCGACTGGCGATTTCAGCGCAATCGAGGTGCGGGCGGTGACGGTGGTGTGGAAGCTCTGTGGATCACCCCCGATGGAATGAAGTGGGGTCTCCAGTCGAAGTACCTTGACACTCTTGGCGCTCCACAAAAGAACCAGATGAAGGGCTCACTAGATACAGCGCTCCGGAACCACCCGGAACTGAGGCACTACACCTTCACTCTGCCGTTCCAGTTATCCGGCTCAGCGGCGGCCGGAACGAGCAGGCCGCGCGAGGGATCCAACGAGACCCTCGTAGGATGGATAGAGGAGTGGAAAGCTGAACTTGCTGCCGAAGGAGTCGAGCTCAAGATCGACTACTGGGAAGAGACCGAGCTCTCCGGACGACTCCAAGCAATGGACCCCAGCGGTGGGCGGCAACGCTATTGGTTTGATCAAACCATTTTGACTGATGAGTGGTTCCAACGGCACCTAGAGGATGTGACTGCACAGGCTGGCAACCGATATACCCCTGAGCTCTCAGTCGAAGTTCCTCTCCTAGGTGCATTGGAAGCGTTCGGCATAGCTGATTCATTTATGCTTCAGGCTCAAAAGATTGCCGATGAGCTCACTCGGCTTCAGAGGTCTTTCTCTTCGATGCCGGACATAAAGGAAGGCCACAAGGGTTGGGGTGGCCCTCCAATTCCGGATGGAACAGAGCCACTTGTGCAGGACATTGCCGCTAGGCTACAGCAGGTCACTGAGGGCCTACGGGCGTTTTTTGCAGAACCCGATACTCCATTAGGTCACCAATTTTTTGATGAAATTGCCTCATTAATTCCTCTGGTAAATGAGTGCGAGACCCGGCTCTTCGACCAGTTGATCGACGAACACGGGCAAGATGCGGATAGTCCGGGTTTTCGACAGTATTCTGCCGAGTACCAAGTTTCATTCCCGGCAGCCAACCTGGACTACGCCAGAGAGACAATTCAGGCGTTGGAGTCACTGCATACCGGTGAAGTCGGTCGGCAACTGTTATTCGCCGGCAGCCGAGAAATGCTGGTTTATGGACCGGCAGGCATCGGCAAGACCCATGCACTTATAGAACATGCATGGACCAGGTGTGGCCGCAATCTCAGAACAGTTGTTCTCTTCGGCGAAGACTTCAGCGTGGATGAGCCATGGAAGACAATTGGCACCAAACTTGGCCTCGGTGCGGAGATAAGACGGGACGAACTCTTTGCCATACTTGAGGCTGCCGCCGCAGCATCAGGTAGCAAGCTGATCCTTACCATTGATGCGCTAAACGAAACGGCTCCGGATCGTCAAAGATGGCAAGCATGGTATCCAGTGCTGGCCCGACAAATAGGACGTAGCCAAGGTCTAAAGCTGCTTGTTTCGTGTAGGGATACCTACATGAACGAGACGTTGCCCTCGTTGGAGCAAATTCCTCACCAGTTGCACAACGGTTTTGCGGGTCGAGAGCATGAGGTGGTACCTAGGTTCTTTGAACATTACGAGCTGCGGCCGCCAGGCTCTCCACTATTTCAATCTGAATTCGGTAACCCACTATTTCTTCATCTAGTTTGCCAAAGCCTCAAGGATTACGGGCGTGATACCATTCCGCCGGGAGGAGGCGATTTCTCAGACATCCTCCAGGAATTCCTGATCGCAAAGAACAACTCGATTGCATCCGACTTGGGCTACCACCCCGGCGAAGACCGGGTACAAACGGCTGTGAACAGTCTTGCGCGAGCAATGAATGATCAAAGCAGTCAGCGGCTGGGAATGGGTGATGCCCAACAAGCCATGGCCACCGCTTACTCAGATGCTGACGCAGCTTCCAGACTTTTTGACGCGCTTGAAAAAGAGTCGATTATCGCTGTTTTGCCCGAGGGACCAGCTCAGCTTGGACAATCACCTAACTATGTCGTTCGATTTACGTTTGAGCGAATGACAGACCATATGCGGGCCGTCAGCTACCTGTCTGAGGTTGCGACAGCCGATGTAAACGCCTTGTTCAGTCAAGAAGGAATGTTGTCATTCACAGTCGCAGATAAGGATGCTGTAGCGCGAAACCGCGGGCTACTCGAGGCGCTTTCAATTCTATTGCCAGAACATCATCAAATGGAGCTTCCAGACGCAGTTGATGCACCAGATTTGACAACAGACTTAAATGAAATTGTGCTCGGTTCGTTGGAATGGCGCCTCCCGGAGAGCTTTACAGCGTCCACGGAAGCAATCCTCGATAGTGCCTTTAGGAGGCCAATCACAAATCCTCGTGCCGTGGATGCCCTCCTCTCGGTTTCTGTGAGGCCGGATCATCCGCTAAATTCGGACTACTTGGATCAACGTCTTCGGGCCGATCCTCTTTCAGTTCGAGATGCTTATTGGCCGTTGGCACTCCATGAGCTGTTCGAGGAGGGCGGCAAGCCAAAGCTGTTGATTGATTGGGCCTTGGTATCGAGCCTTAAGCAACTTGATGAAGAATCAGCTCGCTTGTGGGCGATGACGCTTACTTGGTTTTGCTCAGCAGCGGACCGCCGAGTACGGGACCGTGCAACCAAGGCAATCGTTAGAATTGGTTGTTCGCAACCACGAATATTGGCAGAGCTTGTTGCCAAGTTTGGAGCTTGTGATGATGACTATATTCGGGAACGAGTGCTGGTCGCCACTTATGGAGTGCTGATCCTAATCCGAGATCCCGAGATCATTGGAGAAGTGGCCAACGAAGTTTGGGAACATTATTTCAAAGAAGCCGCGCTCACCACTCTCCACGCCTCCATTCGAGATCATGCCCGGCTGATTCTTGAGCTTGCATCGGACTTGGGTGTTTCTCCGCCGGAAGCCCAACAGGAGGTTTACCGTCCACCCTATGAGAGCGATTGGCCGCTGGAATTCCCAAGCCAAAAGGAAGTACAGCCATTTATTGATGACGAGGAAAGTTTTCCACGTCCAATGGTGATGGACGTTAGGATCGGAATGGCAGTTGGCACAGATTTCGCTCGCTACCAAATTGATACACACCTGTTAGACCGATTTGAAGACCAAGAGGGGAACTTGGATCGTAGCGGCGTCCTAAGGTGGTTTCTGAATTCAGCGGTGGAAGACCTCGATTATCCATGTCAGATGGGCCTGGGAGCGTACTATGACCACCAAATGATTCAGAAATACGGCTCCGGTCGTGGGCGCGCGGGCTGGGCGGAGCGAATTGGAAAGAAGTACTATTGGATTCTGTTGCACCGGTTGCTTGGGAGAGTGGCGGACCACCTTCCAAGGCTCGACAGATGGGGTGACCTTCGAGAAACAGAGGAGCCTCCGATTCAAGCTCTCGACTTGAGAGATATAGATCCGACAGACCTTCGCGCCTATAGGAGCAAGTCGTACGATCTAGATACCAGCGATTGGTTCATCGGCGCTCCTCACGACTTCTCGCAGACAATAACTGATGATCATGCTGCATGGACGCTTGCGTCAGATTTGCAGGATGCGACCGGTGCACTCATCGTAAGGGACCCGGTGGGGGGCGAAGAATGGGTTGTGCTTTACAGCCACAGCGACTGGACGGACCCACCAGAAGATGAGAGAGAGCATGAATACCCCTATCGTCGAGTAGGGCGGGGAGTATGGACTGCGACCGTCGCGAACGAAAATCAAACGCAGTTGCATGCTGGCCTCGAGAAAGTCGAATATAACCCTAATACCCACGGGCTCGTCCCCCACGATTACAGTGGATATATCGCAGAGTACCCACGAGAATTTGCCTATCGACAAAGATTCGACTCTGGAGACGTCTATGACGAGATAACACTGTGTGGAGTGTCCGTTCGACCTACGAGTATAGAACATCTAAAGGGAGGCGAATGGGAGTATGACTACAGTCAGCCTCGCGAAAGTTCCAAGAACTTGGTTGCTCCTTTTAGGGACATAATATTGCACGGAGAATTAACTTGGGATGGGGATCGTGGTTGGCTCAGATCTGACGGGTCGTTGACGGCGATCAACTTAGTCGATCAGGACGAGCGTCGAGCATTAGTGGTGAGGAAGAGTTATCTGGACGACTTTCTGGCACAAAACAATCGGACTTTGGTCTTCGCGGTGTTCCAGCAGAAGATAGTCGTAACTGGTGGCGGTGAGCCCGGCTCCTACTATGACAGGTGGAGCGTTTATGAACTAGGAAATGGTGTCGTTACCCGCCTGGGCTTTAAGGACATCAAAGGACCACCGTAAGTGGAGTAGGGTGTCCCATATGCGGTCGACCCGTGACCTGAGTTCGCCAGTGATCATGGTCCAGTTCTTCCCCCGGCTTCCGGCGCCCGAAATTGAACAAACGTAGCGATACGCCCGCGACCGGCAACAAAAAGTTGCTGAAAAATGACGAGAGTGCGATGGCCGGCGTGGGCCGTACCCCCTCACCCTGACCCTCTCCCCCTGAAGAAGGGGGAGAGGGCTGCGGAGGCTTGGCGGGCGGCAGACCGCCTTAGCCGTAGCTGGGTGAGGGGGAATTGCGCGGCTGCCGGCCCCAACGCGCGTCATGGCCGGGCCCGGACCCGGCCATCCACGTGGATCACCGGGTCAAAGCCCGGTGATGACGGCTTGGTTTGTGTACCCCCTCACCCCAATCCTCTCCCCCTGGAAAAGGGGGAGAGGGGGCGCATTGGCGCCGGGGCGGGGGCAGGACATGTCCGCGCCGCATGCCGTCGATCAAGCCGTACGCGGTTCCGGGCCGGCAGCGGATGAAATGATGCTGGCGGGCCGAGCCCCGAATGGAGTATCCAAACTCATCGGAGATGGTCGTCTGGACGGTCCGGAAAACCTGGAGACCTGTCCAATTGATGTGACGACGATGAGGCAACCGCAATGCACACCAAAACCCTCGAGAATTTCAGCCACAACCATATTTTCGGGCAGGACAGGGTCCGCCCGGCCGAACGGCGGACGCTAGCCGTTGTCGTTGTGACCGCAGCGATGATGGTCGTGGAGATCGCCGCGGGCATCGCCTATGGCTCTATGGCGCTTCTTGCCGACGGCCTTCACATGGCTTCCCATGCGACCGCATTGCTGATTTCCGTATTGGCATACGTATTGGCACGCAGGCTGTCCGGCGACACCAGGCTCTCCTTCGGTACCGGCAAGATTACCAGCCTCGGGGCTTTTGCGAGCGCCGTTCTTCTGGCGGGGTTCGCCTTCGTCATGGCAATGGAGAGCGTGTTGCGTCTCGTCGACCCGGTTGAGATCAGCTTCGACCAGGCGCTGGTCGTGGCCGTCGTGGGATTGATCGTGAATGGCGCATGCGCGTGGCTGCTCGCGGCAACGCCTCATAGCCACAACGAGCACGAACATCGGCATGCGCCCGGGGTCTCGCACGGTGAGGCACATCATCACCACGACCACAACTTACGCGCCGCCTACCTTCATGTCCTCGCCGATGCGCTGACCTCCCTCCTCGCGATTGCCGCCCTGCTCCTCGCCAAGTTCACCCAAGCCGTATGGCTGGACCCGGTGATCGGGATCGTTGGGGCAATTCTCGTGGCGCGCTGGTCATTCGGTCTGCTGAAATCCACAGGCAAGGTTCTAATGGATTGGCAGGCGAACCCGGATGAAAGGGATCGGCTCCGGGCAGCCATTGAGCGGGATACGGACGACCGCCTGAGCGACCTGCATGTCTGGAGGATCGGCGACAACATGCGCGCGGCGGCGGTCACCATTGTCAGCGACGAGCCGCTCGCACCTGACGAATACCGTGCTCTGATCCCCGATGATCTGAACATCGTGCATGCCACAATCGAAGTACATCACTGCCCAGGTCACTAGGTCGATGGCTCCGCGCGCCGCCGACGCCGGGAGTTCAATTGTCACTGCTCCACGCCGCCACCAATATCTCAGTCGAGCAAGCCGTTCACGTACCGGCCAAGGACAAGCGAGGCAGTGAGTCCGGGCGTGCTGATGCCGAACAAATGAACGAGGCCGGCGATACCATGATCGGCGGGGCCGTGAACCATCCAGTCGTCCAGTTGGACGTTTCGCTCCGCCGACAGCATGGGACGTATCCCGGCGTAGTCGGGGGTCAGCCGATCCGAATCGACATCGGGATAGTAGCGGCGGATCGCTTGGACGAAACGGTCCTTGCGCGCCGGATCGACCGTATAGTCGACCTCCGGGACAAGTTCGAAGTCGGGGCCGAATTTCATCCGCCCGCCCAGATCGGCGGTGAAGGCGCCGCCCATCCGGAGAGCCTCGCCGATCGGCGTCACATGGCGTGAAAACGGCGGCGCGCCGCCGTAGGAGAAGTAGCAGCCCTTGCCGAGATACAGTTCCGGCACGCGCGAAGCCGGATAACCGGCCAGCGCCGCGGCAAATCGCTGCGCCCCCAGGCCGGCGGCGTTCACCAGCATTTTGCAGGAGATCGTGTAGACCGATCCATTCTCGAGCCGCACGTCGACGTCGAAGCCCCGCCCGGTAACGCGGCCGCCCGTGGCCCGGCTGTTTACCGCGACGGCGCCGCCGGCATCTTCGATTTCCCCCCGATAAGCGAGCATCAAGGCATGGCTGTCGACGATCCCGGTTCTTTCGGAGTGAATGGCGGCCCGGCATCGCAGAGCCGGCTCGAGATCCCGGGCGGCCTCGCCGCCGATCAGTGTCACGCCGCCGACGCCCAGCTCCTCGGCGTAGCCGGCGAGAGTCTCGAGCAGGCGCAGGTCTTTCGCCTCGACGGCCAGGATCAGTTTGCCGATGTTCGCCGTCGGCACGCCGCGCTCGGCGCAATAGGCATAGAGCGCGTCGCATGCCGCCGGCGCCAGACGCGCCCGCAGACTGCCGGGCCGGTAAAGGAACCCCGCATGAATGATTTCGTTGTTGCGTGAACTGGTCTCGTTGCCGATCCAGGGATTGGCTTCGAGCACCACCACCTCGCGCCCGGCCCGCGCCAGGGCCCGGCCGATGCCGAGCCCGACTGCGCCGCCGCCGACAACGACGCTCTCGGCGTGGTCGGTCAAGGCCGCGCCGGGTCCCGGTCCGGCCTACTCTCCGGCTACGCTCACGGATTGCCGGTCGGCGTGAAATTCGTCCAGGGCGGCAACCTGTGTCTGTGCCTCGTGGCGCATGTAGTTGCGGAATTTGGCCACCCCCAGATCGTGCTGGTAGAGGTTCTCTTCCGCCGGCCAGGGCGGCATCCGTTCGAGCATGTCGCGGTCCTGCTCGATCACCTCCCAGGTCATCTTCTCGTACATCATGTTGAACATGAACCGGAACATGGCGCCCTGCCAGCCCGCAACCTTCCGCATCCGCCAGGCATTGAACTGGCAGCGGTTCTCGTCGATGGGCACCGCGGTCGCGATAATCCGCAGCACGCCGCCCGGGCCGCCGCCCGGCGGAATGAACACCCCGACCCGGTCGAAGAAGCAGCCGGTGTCCATGATCTGCATGACCTCGACGTTGCTCTCTTGGTCCTCCTTCCGGCGGACCGCGAACCCGTCATCCGTCTCGTCGACCTCCACCACGTCGGACTTGTCGCCATAGGCGAGGGTGTAGGTATCGTCGTGGAGGTACGGCGGGTGCATGATGTCGACCACGTTGTCGAGGGCGTACTGGAAATTGCAGTGCCAGGTGTTGGAGACGATGAACCCGGTCCACTCGGGAGACGTCAGTTCCTCCGGAAATTCGAGCGGCGGCGGCTCGGGATGGGCCTCGTCGCCGAAATAGGCCCAGATGCCCTGGAAGTGCTCGATCACCGGATAGGATTTCACCAGTTCCTGTCCGACCAGATTGCAATCGGGAAAAGCGGGCACGGCCTGGACGACGCCGTCCCCGCCGACCTGGACGCCGTGATACCGGCACGTGAGGCGGCCCTCGATGACGCGGCCGTAGGACAGCGGCGCGGCGCGGTGGGGACAGCGATCCTCCACGAGGTTGACCTTGCCGGTTTCGTCGCGCCAGGCGACGAGCTTCTCGCCGAGGCGAGTCATCGCCACCGGCGCGTCCTGAACCATCGCCGACGGACAGATACAGTACCAGCGGTTGCGAATGCCGAGCGACAGCAGCCGCTCGACGCGTTCGTCCTTGTGCTCCAGCTTGCTCATGTCAGTCTCCTCCGTGACTCCCCGGACCCGGCCGGTCGGTAATCGAGGTGCCCGGCGGGACGGCGCCGGCCGGGTGTTCGCCGAGGGGCGCCCCGGCGCTGTTGGGGTAGGCGCCGAGACGCTCCATCTCGGCGGCGAAAATTTCTTCGGTCCAGGCGCCGGAATCGGGCGGCCGGACCTCGCTTTCGTTGAGGGCCGAGACGATGCCGGGCAAATCGTGAATACTCTTGGAAAGAATTCCGAACAAGGTCTTCGAGAGCGCTTGCTCATACTCGCTGGGGTCCGTGTTCAGCGTCCGGTGCACTTCGCGTGGCAAGTCGTCCATGTCACTCTCCCATCAATGACAACCGATATCTTCGAACGGCTACTGATACCCCTCGGTCACAACAACGACATTCCCAAGAATTCAGGCAGCCAAAGCGCCAATGCCGGGAACGAGGCAACAATAGCAAGCCGTATGAGGTCCGCGGCGAAAAACGGCCCGATGCCATAGAAAATAGTCTGCAATGGAATATCCGGTCTCATCCCGTGCAGCACGAACGGAATGATGCCGATGGGGGGCGTCGTCTGACCGATCTCGATGACCATGATGTTGATGACCCCCCACCAGATCGGATTGAAGCCGAGATCGATCATCAGGGGGAAGACAACCGGCAGGGTAATAATCATCGCGGCGACCGTATCGAAGATGGCACCCAGGATGATGTACATCACCAACAGCAGGAACAGCACCATGGCCGGAGAAAGCCCGGCGTCCCGGATGCCGCCGGCAAGGGTTTCGGGCAATTGGGTGATGGTGATGAACGCCGAGAAGATGTTGGCGCCGAAAATGATGATGTAGATGAACCCGGTGGTCGCCGCCGTCTGGCCGAGAACCCGGCGGACCGTCGGCCAGTTGAGCTGGCCCCGATACCAGGTAAACAGGATGGCGAAGATGCAGCCGACCGCCGCCGCCTCGAGGACCGTAAACACGCCCCCGTAAATGCCGCCCGAAACGACGAAGGCCAAAACGATCACCCCCCACGCGCCGGTGATCACCGGCAGCCGCTGCGCCCAGGCGAGACGCGCGCCGGACGGCGCCATGTCGGGCCGGACGCGGACCAGGATGGCGATGGCGATGAAGTAGATGGCGATGGAGATGAGTCCGGGAATAATCGCGGCGGTGAACAGGGCGATGACGAATTGCTCGGTCAGGACGCCGTAGAGCAGCATCAGGTTGGACGGCGGAATGAGGATGCCGAGGGTGCCGCCCGCGGCGATGCAGCCGATGGCGAGAGAGGGCTTGTACTTCCGGTCGAGCATTTCCGGGAGCGCAACCCGCATGAAAGTGGACGCGGTGGCAATGGAGGAGCCGCAGACCGCGCCGAAGCCGCCGCACCCGGCGACGGTCGCCATGGCGAGGCCGCCCCGGTAGTGGCCGACGAAGCCGTGGAACAAGCGGTAGAGATCGCCTGACAGCCCTGCCGCGGAGGCAAAACTGCCCATCAGGAGAAACATGGGGATCGCGGCAAGGCTCTGATGCACCAGCAGATCGGTGGGCGTGGTGGCGAAGATATTGGTCGCTCCCTCGATGCCGATCATCGCCCAAAGACCGAAGAAGCCGGCCACCGCCATCGCGATGCCGATGGGCACATGCAGCGCGATGAGGATGAACATGAATACGATGCCGAGGCTGCCGAGCGTAATGGGGTCCATCAGCCTGCCTCCGCCGCCATATGCCGAATGCTAAATCTCATGGGATTCGCCTTCGGTCTCGACCTCCTCGCCGGTCACCGCCTGATATACGGCATGAACCAGGACACCGGCCTGCACCACAGCGGCGATAAAGACCACAACGGCCACCACCCACCACCACGGCCACTGGGGCACCTCCAGTACGCCGGAGGCGAGGCCGTTCTCGGTTACCCGTATGGCGAACAGGATGAACTGCCAGCTGTAGAGCACCATGGCGAACAGCGTGATTGTCGCGCCGACCACCTCGAGCCAGAGAAAGCTGCGCACGCCGAGCGCGCGGCCCAGAAACCGGATGGTGACCAGATGCTTGCCCACCAGGCAAAGGGGGAAAAAGCTGGCGATGACGATGGCGATGTTGTAGCGGTTCAAATCGTCGACGGCGAGTATCGGCGCGTTGAAAATCCACCGCATGACGACGTCGCCGGTGATTGACGCGGCGATGACGATCACCGCAACCGCGCCGATCAACGCGACCCAGTCCATGCTGCGGCCCATGCGGCCGCGAGGGCCTAGGAAACTATCCATGAAAAACACCTTGAGCGCCGCGCCGGCGCAGCGGCCGCGATGGACCGCTGTGCCGGATGACGCCGGTTGCCGAGGGCCTAGGAGCTCGAGTTCACCTGTTTGATGATCTTCTGGATTGCGTCGTACTTGCGCTGTCCGTCCTTGACCCGCTTGATCCAATCATCGTGCAGAACCTGGAACTTCTTGCGAAACGCAGCCTCCTCGGCGCCCATGGGCTTGAGGATGGACTTGCCCTTCTCGGCCGCGGCCTTGCGGACCCGGACCTGGTTGCCCTGGTTGAGATTGCCCATGGTCTTGGCGAGGGTCAGCCCCGAATGCTTGTCGAAGGACCGGCGGGCCGCTGCGGGCAGGGCGTCATATTTGTCCTTCCGGACGCCGACGATGAACGAGCGAACGCCCGACGGGACGTCCACATGAGTCTTCAACAGCGGTTCCAGGCGGAACGTGCGAAGCGCCGACCAGCCCGACAGCAGGCCGGTGATGACGCCCCTGTTCAGGCCCTCGGCCACCGCGGGGATGCCCATGCTGACGGGCGAGCCGCCGAGAATGGAGATCACCTTGGCTTCCTCGGGTCCCGCGGCGCGAATCTTGTTGCCCTTGAGGTCGCCGATGGTGTTGAGCTTCACCGACAAGTGGATTCCGCCGTTGTCATTTGTGTAGACGGTGGCCACATAGAGCTTCTCCGTTCCGGTCAGCAGCCCGGCCTCATGGGCGCGCCAGGCGATTTCCGAGCCTTTGTCCGGATCCGGGAACATGTAGGGCAGCGAAAACACCGTGTAGTCGGGGAATAGTTTCGCCGTGTAGGCGGGCAGGATATTGGCGCCGTCCTGGATGCCGCCGAGCACCGCCTCGTATTGCTTGGCGAGACTCCGCACCAGCGCGCCGCCCCAGAACGTCTTGATTTCCAGCGTGCCGCCGGAATCCCTGGTCACGGCCTCGGCCCAGGGCTGCAGGCCCTTGCGGATCAGCGACGACTTCGCCGGCGTGCGCGATCCAATCCGCAAGGTGTTGTCGGTGGCGTCGACCGGCGGCGCGAAGCTGATGCCGGTGACGATGACGGCCGCACCCGCGGCCAGCAAAGTGGCTTTCTTCATGGTGTACTTCCTCCCTGTGTTCGGCCTTCGGAATGGCCAGCGCGTTTGGCGTCGTTGCGCATCCGCTCGAGCCCGCAACCACGCCCGATTATCCAAAAAATCCTAGGACTGATCCCTCCGCCCGTCAATTTGAGCATGATCATTATTTTTTAGAGCTCGTTGGGGTCGTGATCCATTTCTCCGACTGCGGCGGTGAGGCCCTTCTCGCCGTCGGCGAGGTGATATTTGCCGTCCCGATCCCGGCCGAGCCTCCCCTCATCGCGTAATTCGTCCAGGGCGCAGGCCACTTCGCGGCCGTCGAGGCTGCCGACCGCCTCCATGACGTCGGCGAAGTAGAGGGACTCCGCCTCCAGGGCCTGCTCGACGGTTTGGTAGCGCGCTTGGCCCTCGAACTTTTTCGCCTGTGGCCGCTGTGCGGTCACCCGGTCCTTGGTTTCCATGGGACGGGTGCAGTCGAAGCCGGCCTTGGCACCGGTGCGTTCGCCCGATAGAGACGGGTCCATGGTCATGCCCTGCATGCCCTCCAAGATCATGATGTCGCGATGGGCCTGGAATCGGGTGCCGAACGCCCATTCCGTCTGACGGTCGTCGAAGATGTCGATGTCCTCGTCATAGACGAACACGTGCTTTACGCGCATCACCTTGCCGAAAACGGCGGTGATGGCATTGCGGGCCTCGCCGTGCCGGGTCTGGCGCATGGCGACCCTGACCGTCTGGGCGCCGCCAGAGTTGGTCATCATGCGGACCGCCACCGGCTCCTTTATGGTCTGGCGGAGAAGGCCCAGAATCTCGGCTTCGGTGCGCAGCGTGTTCATGTTGCTGGAGTCGCAGCGCTCCAGAATTCGCCCGGAGCCGTGAAGCAGAGACTGGTGCAGGGCGTCCTTGCGCATCGTGATGGCGGTACAGGTGAAAACGGGATCCTGGTGCATGGGTCCGTAATATCCCATGTACTCCCCATAGGGCCCTTCGGGCTCGACATAGCCGCGCTCGTCCAAATAGCCTTCGAGGACTATTTCGGCGTCGGCTGGAATCTTGATGTCGTTGGTCACGCTCTTGACCAGCGGCACCGGCTCGCCGCGGAGCGTGCCAACCTCCTCGATCTCGTTGCCCGGCCGCCGCATGCCCGCGCCCATTTGGTCCAACGGGTGGGCGCCGACGGTGAACGTGATGGGCAGCTTTTCGCCGCGTGCAACGACCTTTTTGTAGATGCGCTTGAGATCCGAAGGCGCAGTGACGTTGGTGCCCGTCTGAAATTTGTTGCGAAGGCTCAGCCGCCGGGCGCCCACATTCGTGTCGCCCGTGTCCGGATCGATGGAGTGATCGATGCCGCAGGTCAAATACACGCTGCCGTCGAACTCGTGCTGGGGATGAAACGGCAGCTTCGTGAGGTCCACGTCGCCGCCGGTGATAATCACTTCATGGACCGGCGCTTCATCCGACGGCACCTCGACAACCGGCTGCTTGTTGGCGATCCGGCGGAGAAATTCGTCGGCAACCGTGTCCGGTGTCGCATCGAACGCCGCGGCGAGACGCCGGCGTCCCCCGCAAACCGCGGCTGCGATCTCGAAATGCTCCGGTCCTGCATCCTTGAACAGGACACACTTGTCGGTCGCCTCGATTATCGAACTCATGTGCGCCAACGGCACCGGCTCGTCATGCACATCGACCTCGCCCATGTCGATCAATCGCTCGACGAACCGGCGCAGGCGGAACTTGTCAAAATCCACTTTGGAACTGACGGCGGTGTCAGGCATCGTGTCTTCCTCCCCTATGCAGGCTTTAGTATTGGCCGCTTATCGGACACAATGAACCCAACCTGCTTACCGGTAAAGCGCCCAGCTTGATTTGTGATCATGATCCGTTTTTCATAATGTCGTTGATGGAGGGTGTCGGCAAGATGGACCGGAAGCCATCGGCAATCGAAACCGGATGGCCCAAGGAAGGGCTGACACGCGTTCCCTTCGATGTTTTCGACAGCGAGGAAGTCTTCGAGCGCGAGCAGGTACGCCTGTTCAGGGGGCCAACCTGGAACTATCTGGGCCTGGAGTGCGAAATCCCTGAGCCCGGCGATTACAAGCTGAACTTCATCGGAACCACACCGATCATCGTCTGCCGCAACCACAAGGGCGAAGTTCGGGCATTCGTCAACCGGTGCGCCCATCGGGGATCACTGCTGTGCTTCAAGAACCGGGGCAACGAGAAGGTCTTCACCTGCGTCTACCACAATTGGTCATTCGATTTGGACGGCAACCTCAAGGGTATCGCGTTCCGCCACGGCGTTAACGGCCAAGGGGGCATGCCCGAAGACTTCGACGAAGCGAAACACGGGCTGGAGGCCGTCCGGGTGACGACGCGCGGCGGGGTGGTGTTCGGCACCTTTTCGGACGACACGCCGGACCTCGAGGAATATCTCGGCCCCCAAATGACCGGGTTCATCGACCGCATGTTCAACAGGCCGCTCAGGGTCATGGGCCACTATTCCCACCGGCTCCGCAACAATTGGAAGCTGGTGATGGAGAACGTCCGCGATCCCTACCACGCCAGCATCCTGCATCTGTTCTTCGGTTCCTTCGGGCTGTCCCGCCACACCATGGAGGGCGCCGCGTTGCTCGACGACAGCGCTTGGCATCACATCGTCTACACCAAGCGCGCCACCGACGATATTTCGGGCTCGGAATATGAGGGCGGGAAATTGAAGTCGATGAAATCGAACCTGAGCCTTGCCGATCCGACGTTGCTGGATGAGTGGCAGGAGTTCGACGACGGGATCACGAACATGGTCCAGACGGTGTTCCCGGCCGTGACGTTCCAGCAGATCACCAACTGCCTGGGCGTCCGCCATCTGGTGCCCAAGAGCCCTGACGAGGCCGAGATGATCTGGACCCTGTTCGGCTACGAGGACGACGAGGATTGGCAGCGGGAGATCCGCCGCACGCAGGCCAATCTCGTCGGCCCGGCCGGGCTGATCTCCCTGGAGGACGGCGCCGTCACCAACTTCGTCCAGCGCGGCATCCGGGGACGCGAGGGTGACGAGGCCTCGGTGGTAGAGCTCGGCGGCGACGCCATCGAAAGCTCGGAAAACAGGGTAACCGAGGCGACCGTGCGCGGATTCTGGAAAGGCTACCGCGACGTCATGGGTCTCTAGGACCGGAGACTGTGATGGATACCTCCGACACCCGGCATCAGGTAGAGCAGCTTCAGATCGACTACGCCTATTGCATCGACTCCGGCCATTTCGAAGACTGGCCGGAATTCTTCACCGACGAATGCGTCTATCAGATCATTTCCCGGGACAGCTACGAACAGGGGCATGAATCGGGTTTCTACTATTGCCGCTCGAAAAACATGCTCCGAGACCGCGTCCTGGCGCTTCGCGAGACCACCATCTACGAGCCGCAGCGATACCGCCACATCATCGGCGGCACCCGAATTCTGGAATCCGACGAAAAGAGATGCAGGGCCGAGTCGAATTTGATTGTTGTCCGGACCCTGCAGGCCGGCGAAATGGGCATATTCGCGGCCGGGGCCTACCTCGACACCATCACGTTCGAGTCGGGAACGCCGAAATTCATCGAAAAGGTCGTGGTGACCGATTCACCCCAAATCGACATGCTGCTCGCCGGCCCGCTCTAGGAAAACCCGTCCGGGAGGACACACATGACGGTTATCGATATCCATACCCATATGCTGAGCGAGGACTGGCTCCGGCGTCTTCGCAAGTACGGCGCGCCGGCATTCGAGCTAAGGCCGCTCCCCGGCGGCGGGGAGGTTCTCTTCGAAGACGGGGTGCAGAGTTTCGTTCCGTGCCCGGAGATGTTCGACTACGACCTGCGGGTCAAAGACATGGACGCGGCCGGCATCGACATTTCGGTCGTATCGCTGACCAGCCCGTCGGCCTACTGGGGCGGGGCCGAGGTCAGTGCCGAAACCGCCCGGTCCATCAATGGCAGCATGGCGGCGGCCCAAACCGCCTACCCCGACAGAATTCGCTGGTTCGCCACCTTGCCGTGGCAGTATCCGGATCTCGCGGTCGAAGAATTGGAGCGCGCCGTCGGTGCCGGCGCGGTCGGCGTCATGGTGCTGGCCAATATTCACGGCACCACGCTGGTCGACCCGTCTTTGGCGCCGGTTTGGCAGGCCATCGACCGCCGAGCCTTGCCGGTGCTGGTTCATCCGACCACGCCGCCCGGCGTTCATGAAATGGATCTCGGACGACTGCGGGCGTCGATCGGTTTTACCTTCGACACGTCGCTCGCCATTGGCCGCATGGTCATGGAGGGCTTCCTCGATACCTATCCGAAGCTCACCCTTATCGCGTCCCACGGCGGCGGCAATTTGCCCTATCTGGCGAGCCGGATGGATTTGTTTTTCGAGCAGCGGACACCTGCGGCGGAGAGGAAGATCAGCGAACCGCCGAGCGCGCATCTCGGACGGATTTACTATGATTCGATTGTCTATCAGCCGACCTGCCTGAAACTTTGCGTGGAAATGGGCGGGGCGGCGCACGTGCTGTTCGGCACGGACTATCCTCACCCGGCCGACATACCGCGTCTCATGGAGTTGGCGGATGGATTGCCCGCCGATCAGTCGCGCGCCATCAAGGGCGGGAACGCCCGCCGCCTGTTCGGACTGTAGGGAGGGAATATGGATACCGGCATTGGCCAGCCCGTTCGGCGCAGGGAAGACGGCCGCCTCCTGACCGGCAAAGGGACGTACAGCGACGATGTGAACATGCCCGGCCAGGCCTACGCCGTCGTGGTCCGGTCGCCCCATGCCCATGCCCGCATCCTGTCCATCGGCACCTCGGCCGCCGAGGCCGTTCCCGGCGTTCTCGCCGTTCTGACCGGCGCCGACCGGGAGGCCGACGGGCTGAACCCGGTTCCCCATGTGGCGCTGCCGAGTTCAGGCCTCGACATCACCCTGGTGCCCAAGGCCGGGGAACCGTTTTATGGACCTCACCATATCCTGACCAACGACAAGGTACGCTTGGTCGGCGAAGGCGTGGTGCTGGTGGTTGCCGAGACCAGGGAAATCGCCAAGGACGCCGCCGAGCTGGTCGAAGTCGACTACGAGGTTCTGCCGTCCGTGACGGCCACCCTCCCGGCAACCGAGCCCGGCGCGCCGCTGGTATGGGACGAAATGCAGTCCAACGTCGTGATCGATGCCGACGTGGGCGACCAAGCGGCCACCGACGCAGCATTCGAGAAAGCCCACAAAGTGGTCCGGCTCGAAACCTGGGTGCGGCGGGTAACCGGCGTTCCGATGGAACCGAGGAGCGGTGTCGCCGCCTACGATCCGGAGACCGGGCGATTCAACGTCCATTGGGGCGGCGGCGGGGTGGTGCGGCCCAAGCGGGAGCTCTCCGTGGTCATGGGCGTCGAGTTCGATGACGTGCGGGTGACCGCCAAGGACATCGGCGGCAATTTCGGCACCAAGAATAGTTTCTACCCGGAGACCGCGCTGGTCGCCTGGGCGGCCAAGCGGGTCGGCCGGCCGGTGAAGTACGTCGCCGAGCGAACCGAGGCCTTCCTTACCGATTACCAGGGCCGGGACCTTGCGGTGACCGCCGAGCTGGCCGTCGATTCGTCGGGCCGTTTCCTCGCCATGCGCGGATCGAACCTGTCGAATATCGGTGCCTATCCGGTGTCCATCGTGCCTCTCACCAAAGGGGTCGAAATCATGACCGGGGTCTATGACATCCCGGTCGCGTATTTCCGGGCCCGGGGGGTTTACTCCAATACCGCTTCCACCGCCCCTTACCGGAGCGCCGGCCGGCCGGAGGTGATGTTCGTCACCGAAAGGCTGGTCGATCTGGCGGCCCGCGAATTGGAAATGGACCCGGCCGAAATTCGGCGCAGGAACTTGGTGCCGGCGGGCGCGTTTCCGCACGAAAACAAGCTCGGCATGACCTACGACTCCGGCGACTATGTGGGCGCCATGGAACGGGCGTTGGAACTGGCCGATGTGGCGGGCTTCGACAGCCGGAAGACGGAGACCGAGGCCAAGGGTCTCGTCCGCGGCCTCGGCATCGCCAATTACATCGAAACCTCCACCGGCCTTCCGAGGGAGCGAAGCGACATCACGGTACGCCCGGAGGGGTCCATCGACGTGGTGGTCGGCACCCTCTCCAGCGGGCAGGGCCACGAGACCAGCTTCACACAGGTCGTCAGCGAGTGGTTTGGCGTACCCCTCGAGGAAGTCAATCTTGTCCAGGGGGATACGGATATCGTCATGTTCGGCGGCGGCTCCCACTCCGGAAGGTCCATGCGGCTCGCCGGCCGGGTAATGGGCGAGGCGACGGAAAAGATCATCGCCAAGGCCAAGGAAATCGCCGCACACAACCTGGAGGCTGCCGTCTCGGACATCGAACTCGCCGGCGGCAAGCTGACGGTGGTCGGCACCGACCGGTCGCTCGGAATCTATGAAGCGGCGCGCCTGGCCGAGACGGACACGACCTTGCCGGAAGAACTCCGGGGACCGCTCGCCGCGACCGGCGATCAGACCGCGACCGTGCCCGACTTCCCGTTCGGCTGCCATATTTGCGAGGTGGAGGTAGATACCGAAACCGGCGCTTTCCAACTCGACAGATATTCGGCCGTCGACGATGTCGGCCGGGCGATTAATCCGTTGATCCTTCACGGTCAGGCCCATGGCGCCATCGTTCAGGGTCTGGGACAGGCGCTCTCCGAGCTTGTCCATTACGATCCCGAAACCGGCCAATGCCTGTCGGCGACATTCATGGATTACGGCATGCCGGTCGCCAGTCAGTATCCATCATTCGTCACCGAGATCAGCGAGGTGCCGTCGACAACCAATCCCTTGGGGATTCGTGCGGGCGGTGAAGGGGGCACCACCCCGGCGCTTGCCGTGGTCGTCAATGCGGTCGTCGACGCGCTCGCCGGCTTCGGTGTCAGTCATCTCGAAATGCCGCTCACCGCGGAGAGTATCTGGCGTGCCGTCCATGACACGTCCGCCTAGTCTCATTTCTGCCGGAGACCGGTCTGATCGGCGCTCAAACGCGCTCCACAATCCCAACGAGCTTTCAGGGAGGAAACGTGATGGACAATATTCGCACCGAACAAGACGGCGAGATCACGAACATCACCATCGACAGCCCGGATGACGGCAATCGGGTAAGCGACGAAATGGCGGCGCGCCTTGCGGGCTTGATGCAACGGGCATCGGAGGGAAGCAAGGCGATCGTCCTCCGGACGGCCGGCGAGGACTTCTGTCTCGGCAGAAAAACCATGGGCCGGACCTGGCCGCAACCCGAGGCTCTGGAATCACGCGAAATGATGAGCGTGGTGTTCGACTTCTACGACACCTTTCGACGAATCGGAATTCCGGTCGTCGCGCCAATCCAGGGACGGGCTTCCGGGTTCGGTTGCGCCATCGCCGCACTGACCGATATCACGATTGCCGCCCGGTCGGCCCGCTTCGAACTGCCCGAGACCAGCCACCGCATCATGCCCACCGCGGCCATGTCCTCCATGGTCGACCGGGTTTCGCGGAAAGGCCTGCTCTACCTCGGTTACTCGGCTCGATCCATCAACGCCGCGAATGCATTGGCCATCGGTCTGGTGAGCGAAGTAGTCGCGGACGACGAGGTGGAGGCGACCCTGGGCCTGGTGGTCGAGAATATTCGCCAGATGCCCATGCCGGCCGTCCACACGATCAAGGCCTTCGCGTCGAACGCCATCGGGATGTCCATCGACGGCGTCAACGACTACGCCCAGAACCTCCACGCGACGGTCAACACATCGTCAAGAATGCGGGAATAGCCTTTGAACAACGCCGGCGGTGCCCGATTGGCATGTTCGCCACGCGAACATCCGGGACAGATGAGCGCTTGCCCGGCTATTCACAAACCGTTCCGTGCCTGTACCATTCATCCGAACACTCATTCACTGGGAGGAAAACATGCAGCTTTCAAAATTCCTAGCAGCGGCCGGTTTGGCCGCGCTGGTGGCCGCTCCGGCGGCTGCCCAGACCGTGGGCGTCGGCACGACCAAAGGCGGCTTCACCAACCAGGCCGGCCAATCCTTGTCCAAGGTCGTGTCCCAAATGACCGACATTCAGATGCGGTCCCAGCCCTTCGGCGGGTCCAGCGTCTATGTCCCGGCTGTCAATGCGGGCAAGCTGGAATTCGGTTTGGTGAACGAGCTTGAATCTCTGTACGCCGTAACGGGCACGGGCATCTATCCGGACCGTAAGCACCCCAATCTGCGAGTCGTTACGGCGACCATCCCGTTCCGCGTCGCCATCTTCGTGCAGAAGGATTCACCCGTTAAATCCATCAAGGACTTGAAGGGCAAGCGTGTACCCAGCGGCTGGTCATCCCAGCGCATCATCCAGCCGTTGATGGATGGTCAATTGGCCAACGCCGGACTTAGCTACAACGATGTGGTCAAGGTGCCGCAGCCCAATGTGGTGAAGGGCGCCAACGACTTCGCCGCGGGCAAAACCGATGCCTTCTTCTTTGTGTTTGGCGCCGGCAAGGTCCGTGAGGTAGCCGCTAAGGTCGGCGGTGTCCGTGTTCTTCCGTTCGATCCGTCCCCGTCGGCGGTGGCCGCCGCGAAGAAATTCGTCCCTCCGGCATTCGCCAAACCCGAAAAGCCTTCCAAACGGAACGTGGGAGTCGACGCGCCCCTGCATGTCATGACCTATTGGCATACCCTCGCGGCGGGCGCGCATGTGTCCGACGACGTGGTCTACAAGGTGACCAAGACCATGCACGAAAACCGCGGCGCGTTGGTCAAGGCGTTCCCCGGTTGGGGCGGGTTCCGGTCGGACAGTATGGCAATCAACTTCAAGGGGCTCACCTACCACCCGGGTGCCGTGAAGTTCTATAAGGAAAAAGGAATGTGGCCGCCCAAATAGGGCGATCTCATCAGACGACCCGCCAATAAGCGTTAGAGGACGTCAGTGACCGACGCTGTCCCGACTAACGCCGGCGGCAGCACAACGACGGTGATGAACGGCTTTATAGCCGTTCTCGCCGTTGTGTTGACGCTGGGCTCGATTGCCTGGGCTGCCGACCTGTTCCGGATGGCGGGTCTACTGCTTTATACGGAGCAGTTCCTGAGCGGCATTCTGGCGATCGCGGTGCCGCTGGTTTTTCTGTCCGTCCGGGCCCGGAAGGGTGACGCGGACGGACCTATCCCCTGGTACGATTATCTGGCTTCTATCCTGGGGTTTGTCTGCGCCAGTTACATGGCGGTGCGCTATCCGCAGTTGGCGGAACTGGTCTCGGATGCGCCGATCGACGGCCTGATCCCCGGCATCGTCATGGTCGCCCTCCTGATCGAAGGGCTTCGGCGTACGGTCGGCCATGTGCTGACCGTTCTGGTGATCGCCTTCGTCTTTCTGGGCCTATTCGGCCACCTGTTGCCGGGCAAGCTGGCCGGCAAGGAAATGCTGACCCGGGATCTGTTCTATTATCTGGCCTGGGACCCGACCAGTATTCTGGGTATCCCGATGAAGATCGTAACCTCCATCGTCATAGCATTCGTATTCTTCGGCCAGGTGCTTACCAAATCGGGCGGGTCGGCTTTTTTTACCGAAATTTCCATGGTGCTGGTCGGCCGATACCGAGGCGGTCAGGCCAAGATCGCGGTGACCGGATCGGGCTTCTTCGGCTCCATCTCGGGCAGTGTGGTCTCCAATGTGGTCACCACCGGCGTCATCACCATCCCCTTGATGCGGAGCGCCGGCTACCGCGGCGTTCAGGCGGGCGCGATCGAGGCGGTGGCGTCTACCGGCGGCCAGCTTATGCCGCCGATCATGGGGGCCGCGGCATTCCTCATGGCCGAGTTTCTGGAAGTCCCCTACAAGGAGGTGGTGGTCGCGGCGCTTATCCCGGCGGTGCTTTATTACGTGGCGCTATTTATCCTGGCTGACTTGGAGGCGGCACGCACCGACATCCAGCCGCTGAAGGACGAAGAAATACCAAGACTATGGGATGTGGTGAAGACCGGCTGGTACTTCCCGCTGCCCTTTGCGGCCCTGATCGTCGCGTTGTTCAATTTCAATTACTCGCCGGAAATGTCGGCGCTCATCGCGACCGGGGTCATCGTCGCGACCAGCGCGATCTTCGGCTACAAGGGCAAGCGTCTTACGCTTGGGGATCTTCTGGATGCCGTACGGGCCACCGGTCACGCGGTCCTCGACATCATCATGATCGCAGCGGCCGCCGGTATCGTCATCGGCACCCTCAATGTGACCGGTGTCGGCTTCGGTATGTCGCTTTTGCTGGTGGAGCTCGGCGGCACCAATCTATTCCTGCTTTTGCTGATATCCGCAGTGGTCTGCATCATCCTCGGTATGGGCATGCCGACGGTCGCCGTCTACCTGATGCTGGCAACCCTGGTCGCGCCCGCCCTGATCGAGGTCGGTATCAACCCCATGGCGGCGCACCTGTTCATCCTTTATTTCGGCATGATGTCCATGATCACGCCGCCGGTGGCCATTGCCGCCTTCGCGGCCGCGACGCTCACCGGGGAAGACGCCATGAAGACCGGGTTCGCGGCCATGCGCTTCGGCTGGTTTGCCTATCTGGTGCCGTTCCTCTTCGTTCTCAGCCCCAGCCTGCTGATGGAGGGCGGCGCATTTGAGGTTATCGCCACCGCGGTGACCGCCGCAGGGGGCGTATGGCTCGTTTCCATTGCCATCATGGGATACTTCGTTCGCGAGCTGGGGCTTCTTTGGCGGGTTCTGTTCGGACTTGCCGGCTTGGCGCTGCTCATTCCGGGCTCCGGGTTCGAGGGGGCACGGTTGACCGATATCGCCGGACTGGTTATCGGCGTGTTGCTGATCGGGCGGGAAGTGGTGGCGAGCCGGGCGGCAAAAGCGAGCAGTCTTTAGCTCGCGCCCCGCACCTTGTCGATCAGGTCCGCTGGATCCGGAATGGTGGATCCCCGCCAGGCGACGACCTGATCGGGCCGAACAAGCGCGTGGTCGGCTTCATAGAGTTCGCGCGCCCCGTCGATTTCGACATGGAGAGACCGCAAGGGCAGCCCGGCCGCTTTCGCCGCCGCCTCAAGCCGTCGGCCTTCCTCCCTGTCGACTGAAAAATTCAGGTGCGTAAACTCGAACCCGAACCGGTCATAGAGCGAGGTGTCCTCGTCCAGCCAAAGATGCGGCGCCCGTCCGCCGGGGCAGGCCGTCGGCACATATTCATTGGCGCGGTCGGGCGGCGGCGATGAGCCGTCGGGCACGATGATGGGCGATCCGTCCAGCCGCGTGCCAAACGTAATTCCCGGGATATTGAACTCGGTTCGCCCATGCCGGTCGAAGTATCGTCCCGCCTCCGCGCGCAGCCTGGCGCCTTCATCCGAATCTTCTTCGAGCCGCGGGTCGGGTTTGAAATTACCCAATGAATCGGCGAAACCCCTCGCATACCCCGTGTTGCGGACCGCGGCCGGATGCCTCTCCGGATGATAGGATTCCAGGAGCCCGTCCCCGCCCCAGCCATTGACCGCCGCCGCCAATTTCCAGCCCAAATTGACCGCGTCCTCGATCGCCGTGTTGTATCCGAGCCCGCCCGTCGGCGTGAACAGATGAGCGGCGTCTCCGGCGATAAACAAGCGCCCCTTCTGCAGCCGCTCGGCGACCAAGGCAAACCCGGCCCGCCACGAGGACCTGGTGATGATGTCGAAGTCCACCTCCTTTCCCATGCATTCAGCAAACATCCGGCGCGCCTGGATTTCCGAGATGTTGTCCCGATCCTCGCCGGCCTTGAGCTGAGTGTGAAAGACGAACTCCATATCTCCGTCGACGGCCACCAGGAAACATCGCCGCCGATGATCCACATTGACGTTCATCCATGCGGGTTCGCCGCACATGTTTTCGTATATTTCCCGGCTCCGGAGATAGACAGCGTGCATGTCGCCGCCGGCGAAATCCCGCTCCATACCCGCTTCTCCCTCGTACTCGACGCCCATATGGTTTCGCACGATGCTGCGGGCGCCGTCGCAGCCGACGAGGTACCGCGCGGTGAACTCCACCTCGCGCCCCTGGTGAACGGCTGTCGCCGAGACATGATCGCCGTGGTCGGCGACCGACGTTACCGTGTGTTCATAACGCAGCTGGACCGATGACAATTTTCCCGCCTGATCATGGAGAACGCGTTCGACGTACATCTGCGATACTCTGTGAGGCAGCTCCGCCGCGCTCCAGGACCCCGAGAGTTGTTTGACGAGCCTGGCCGCTTCCTGGGCGGACGGGAGTTGAAACCGCGCCAGTTCGTGCCCCGAGAACGTCGTGTAGTAGGCGATATCGGTGGGGTAGTCCCGGGGCAGACCCATTGCCCGCACCTGGTCGGCAAATCCCAACCGGCGGTAATGCTCCATCGTCCGGGCCTGGGTGGCATTGGCCTGCGGGTTGATGGCCGTGGTGAGATCGTCGTCCAGCAGCACGGTAGAGACGCCGCGTCGGCCAAGCTCGTTGGCGAGCATCAGCCCGGCTGGACCGCCGCCGACGATGATAATGTCCGATACCGCCTGGTTTGGGAAAATCACTCTCGCCGTCCCTTCCCGCCTGATGTGCTGATGCTTGAGCCCCGTGAAGTGACGTTAGCCGCAATCGCCATCCAGACCCGCATGAATTTATCGAGCCGCGATAGATCCTGACCGAATGCGTGACCGGTTATTCGGCAGCTTCGCTCCGCGGCCGGCGCTGCCGGCCCCGGAAATGGGGCATGACCTCGGCGGCAAACAGCTCCATGTTTTTCCTGGTCAGCTCGTGGGGCAGGGTTCCGAATTGCAGGATGGTACAGATCTGTCCGAGACCGATCCGGTCCTGGAATTCCTCCAGGCGGGTCCGCACCGTATCGGCGCCGCCGCATATGAACATGCCGAGATCGTTCATTCGTTCCATGGTCTTGCCGCCGCCCAGCATTTCCCGCTTGGCCAGCGCGATGGCTTTCAGCGAGCTGATGGAGGTATAGCCCGGCGGCAATAGGAGTTCGTTGGGAATCCGCAGAAACTTGTTGAAGAACGCCTCGATGTGCGGTCTGGCTTCCTTGGCGGCGATCTCGTCGGTCTCGCCGACATATATGGGGACGGCGAGGCCAAGCTGCCGGTCCTCCGCCTCGTAGCCGTAGTCTTCCTCGCATACCCGGCGGTACATGCCCATGAACTGTTCCACCGCCGAGAACGGCGAATAGACGTTCAGATAGGTGTACTTGCGGTCGGGATGAGCCGCCCAACGGATGGTTTCCTCCGAGCCTTGCGAGGGGATCCACACCTCGGGATGAGGCTTGGAATAGGGCCGCGGCCACAGATTGACGTATTGCAGATGGTAGTGCTTGCCCTCGAAAGCGAAGGGCCCGATCTCGGTCCAGGCGCGAATCACCAGATCGTGGGCCTCATGAAAACGCTCCAGGGAGAACGCCGGGTTGATTCCCATCGCGTGGTACTCGACGCCGAGGCCCCGGACGAAGCCCGCCACGAACCGCCCCTTGGTGATGTTGTCGAGCATCGAGAACTCTTCGGCGATCATCAGCGGATTGTTGACCAGCGGCAGCGCCCGGCCGAGGACGCAGACTTTTGCCTGCTTGGTATTGCGGGCCAGCGCGCCGGCGATAACGCCGGGCGTCGGCATCAGGCCGTAGGCGGTCTGATGATGTTCATTGACGCAGACCCCGTCGAAGCCCAGCTCGTCGGCGTATTCCAACTCGTCGATATACCGGGTGTAAAGCTTATGGCCCTCCTCGGGGTCGTAGTAGCTGTTGGGCAGCAGCAGGTTTGCCGAAGCGTATTTCTTGTCGTACTCCAAATCCAGCGCGCCGTAGGGCATGAGGTTGAAGAAGAAGAAATCCATCAGGCTGCTCCCTCGGTAAACGTCAACAGGCGCGAGAGAAAGGCGTCCCTTGCTTCCGCCATCGGCACGTGGCCGCAGTCTTCGTAGATCTCGAGCTCCGAACCCGGAATCAGTTCGTGATAGGCATGAGCGTAGGGCTCGGGGAATATGCCGTCGCTATCGCCCCAGACGATCAGTGTCGGCAGCTTGAGGCGATGCAGCCACTTCCTGAGGTCGGGGTTATGGAGCCGCGGCGACCAGCACAGCCGGGCCGCCATCTGCCTGTTCTTCAGCATCACCCCGATCTCTTCCTCGGACGGTTCGTAGGCGAGCATTTCGTCGATAACCGGTTGCCGGGCGAACACCTGACGGATGGTTTCCTGCGGCGACCAGGAGAACAAATCACCCATCGGCGTGCCGTTCACCCAGATTCCGGCCGATGATACGAGGGTCAGTGACTTGATGCGATGGTGATCCCGGACGGCGATCTCGGCGGCGATCCAGCCGCCCATGGAATGGCCAGCCAGGTGGAAGCCTTCCAGGCCGAGGGCCTCGATCACGTCGAGGTAGAAGTAGGCCATGTCGGAGATGGTATCCATCCAGCCCGGCGCGTCCGTGTCGCCGAATCCCGGGTGATCCGGCAGGATGACGTCATACTTGGCCGACAGGGATTCGACCGTGGGAAGCCACGACGCATTGCCGTTGGCGCCATGCAGGAGCAACAAGGTTTCGCCCGCACCGGCGCGGCGGACGGTTAGCTCGACGCCTGAAACATTCAGGGTCTCTGTTCTGATACCGGTCATGGTTATCCCTGTCTTTCAGGGCCCGAGACTGCCCGTTTGCCTTTAGATTAACCGGGACATCAGGAAACGCCAGACCCGGTTCCCGCCTGCCGGGGACCGTACGTCCGGGTCGTTCGGCACGAGCGAATTCCTCAATCAAATCAGGATCGCGAACCGCGCGTGTCGCTAGAGCCGATCTAGCCGGTTATCTCGCGAAAATCTTCCAGGCGCGCCGCCACGGGAGGCGCCACCAGTCCGGGCTCGCCGGGAAGCGCGACGCGCCCGCTGTCGATGTTCAGAACATCGCCGCACAGATCCGTCCTGAGCGGGTTCTCGTTAACGTCCATCTCACAGGCCGTGGACTCGCCGACGGCCGCGGCAATAGACAGTGCCGCCATCTGGCCGACCGCGGTTCCCATGAAGTGTGGCCACAGCGCCACCCCGCCGGGAAGCTGACTGGACAGCTTCAGAGCGCCCGACACGCCCCCCCATTTGGAAACATCGGGCTGGACATATTTCAAACCGGCCCCCGCCATTCGCAGGAACTCGTCGACCCCATAGATGTTCTCGCCGCCTGCCAACGGGATCGACGTCGCCTTCGCAAGCTGCTCCCATTCGCCCAATCCCGAGTTGGCCGGTATAGGTTCCTCGGAGAACAACGGATCGAATTCCTCCAGCGACTTGAGCATGCTTTCGGCGTGCGGCCGGTCCCATGTCTGGTTGTTGTCCAGCATGATGCTCGTGCCCGCCGGCCGAATGGAGGAGGCCCTTTCGACGAAGTCCCGATCGGCATCGTCATCGAACCCGATCTTCAACTTGAACAGGGATTGGCCCCAGTCGGCATGTTGCAGCATCAACCGCTCGAGATCCGGTGGATTGATCGAACTCGCATAGCAGGGTGCGCTCGCGTTTTCCAATTCCATATGCGCGGCGAAGGTTGAACCAGAGCTGCGCAGCGCAAGGTCCCACAGCGCAATATCGATACCCGCCAACACGTGCTCGAAAACCTGAAGCTGGCCGACATGAAGGAAGTACGTCGACAGCTTCGAACGAAGGAACCCGTCGACTTCCTCGGGCTCGGTGAAGGTGAAACCCTCGAGGCGCGGCGCGATCACATCTTCTATCAGATGAGTTTTGTGGAGGTTTGCACGGGGCGGGAAATTTGCCCAGACCTCGCCCCAACCATGGCAGCCCTGATCATCGTCTATCCGGACCAACAACGCCGGGCGGGTCGGCATCAACCCGAGCGCCATGTTGGGGCTTACCCCGCCGCTGGCTCGGATGGGCAGCGCTTCGACTTTGTTTATTTTGATGGGCCGGTTGAAGCTCATGAACTCGAATTTCCCCGTCAGGGGACCCGAATGGCGCGGGGAACCAACTCGTCCATGTACTTCCTGCCCTCCGCCTGGGTCAGGTAGTTCTCCGGCGGGAAATCCAAGGCGAGATCCCAGTCGTCGCCGGTGTCCTCCATGTGCTTCCTGATGCGTTCATCAAAATCGTCCATCAGCCCAGTCAGTGAACCGTCATCGGCAAGGTTTTTGATCTCGTCGGGATCATTTTGGAGGTCAAACAGCATCTTGCGGCGCTCGGGTTGACGCACATAGAGCCAGTCCTTTGTCCGAATCCCGCGCTCGGGCATGCAGGTAAACTCCGAAATGTCGCCGTCCAGCATCTTCATCGACTGATACATGACCGCGTCACGGGTCTCCTCCGCCGTCCCGTCCAGGAGAGGCAGATAACTCGTGCCGTGTACGGAATTCGGGATGGGAATGCCGCACAGCTCAAGCAGGGTGGGCATGGTATCGACGGCGACATCGATCAGCGCGTCGACCTTTTTGCCGGCAGGAAACTTCCCGGGATAACGAACGATGAACGGGACCTGCATGGCCGCCCGATACGCCGTCTTCTTGATGCCACAGTAGTATCCATGCTGACCCAGCATGTCGCCATGATCGCTGAGGAAGATCACGATGGTGTCCTCGACGATGTCCAGCCGGTCCAGCGCATTCAGGACACGGCCCACATTGTGATCGACGCCGGTGATCATGCCGTAGTACTCGGCAATGAATTGCCGGGTCTCTTCCTCCGTCTCTTGTTCACCCTGCGGCTTGTGTCCGTCGCCGGCGTGGCTGTGATCTTCGGACTTGAGGTTCGCCGCGTAGTCGTACTTCAGGCGCTCCTGGCGGGCCGCTTCGTGTTCCTCGGGGCTGAGAATACTGGGCGGCAATTCGATCTCCGCCGGATCATAGAGGTTCCGCAGATGGTCGGGCATGACGTTCGGGAAGTGAGGCGGCCCGTAACAGACAAACCCAAAGAAGGGATTACCGTCATCCTTCGCGGCCGATTGCTCGATGAAATCGATCAGATGCTCGGTTTGGTACTCCGGCTCCCAACGCGGACAGTGATAAGGCTGGTCATCATCCTTGTAGAAGATGGATTTGAGATAGAAGTGTCCGCGGTTGAAGCCGATGAAATAATCGAACCCGAACCGTCTCTCTCCCGGCGGGACGAACCCGGGCCGCGGACCGCCCTCCAGGTGCCACTTACCGACGTACCCGGTGTGATAGCCTGCGTCCTTCAGGAGGTGCGCCAGGAATATCTGATCGGCGCGGAGCGGGAAGTGGTTCTGGTACATGCCGTGCCCCTGAGCGTACTTGCCGGTGAACAGCGATGCTCGAAACGGGCAGCAGACCGGATATGAAACATAAGCATCCGTAAAATGGACGCCCTCGTTGGCCAACCGGTCGATGTAAGGGGTTTTGACAATCGGGTTGCCGGCGCACCCCATGGCGTCGGCGCGCATCTGGTCGGGGTAGAAGATCAGAATGTTTGGCCGATTTTCATTGCCGCTCATCATGCATCCTCCGCCCGCTGGGACATTTTGCTCTTCGCCCAACCGGCCAGCGGCCCGCCGAAGATCGTCAGCGCCAGCGCGGCATATATCCCGAGACCGATCGGCGTGTTTAAGAATTCACCGACGCTTCCATCCGCGATGACCAGAGACTGGCGAAGCGAGTTCTCCAGGATCGGTCCAAGCACGAATCCAATGCTGAGCGGCGCAATCGAATATCCCAGCTTCCGCACGACATAGCCGAGAATACCCGCGCCCAGCAGCACACCGACGTTGAAGAAGCTGTGCGAGACGCTGAAGATCCCGACGAAGCTCAGAAGCAGAACCGTGGGCACGATAAACGTCGTCGGCACTTGGATCAGCTTGGCCGCAAAACGGATCGCCATCAGCCCGATGACCATCATCAAAATGTTGATGACGAAAAGGCCGATGAAGATGGCGTACATCATGTCCGGCCGTTCGGCGAAGAGCTTTGGTCCTGGCGCCAGCCCGTGGATGAGGAACGCCCCCAACAGAACGGCGGCGGCAGGGCTGCCCGGAACCCCGAGGGTCAGTGTGGGCACCAGGGCACCGCCAACGGTGGCGTTGTTGGCCGTTTCGGGAGCAACGATGCCCTCTTCGTGCCCCGTGCCGAATTTCTCCGGAGTCTTTGACCGCCGCTTGGCCTCAGAGTAGGCAAAGAACGCCGCAACAGCCGCGCCCTCGCCCGGGATGATCCCGATGACGGTTCCCAGCGCGGACGACCGGAACAGGACGTCCTTCATCTTCATCAGCTTGCGGAAGCCCGGGAGCTTCACTGTCAGACTGGTCTGATCGAAGTCGAGTTTCTGAAGGGCACGTTCGGCCCCGATCAAAACCTCGGAAACCGCAAACACCCCGACCAGAAATGGCACCAGAGGAATTCCCTCATATAAGTGGTAGCTGCCGAACGTGTAGCGTTCGGTCCCGTTCAGCTCGTCAAGCCCCCAGGTCGTGAGAAAAATTCCCAATCCACCCACCAATAGTCCCTTCGACAGGCTTTCGCCGGCCACACGCACGACAACGACCAGGCCGAACACACTGATCGCCAGGAACTCTCGCGGTCCGAACTTGATAGCCACTGTGGCCAGGACAGGTGCGATAAAGGCTAGGCAAATGACGGCAAACAGGCCGCCGAAAATCGAACCGGTCAGCGAGAGGCCGAGCGCCTCACCGCCCTTGCCGGCCTTGAACATCTTGTTGCCATCCTGGACGGTGGCGATGGCGGCCCCGGTGCCGGGGATGCCCACCGCTATGGCCGAGATCGACCCGCCGTAAATGGCCGCGGAATAGATTCCCAGCAGGAGAATAATCGCCGAGATCGGCTCAAGATGAAAGGTGAAGGGAAGCGCCAGGGCGATCGCGATGGGCGGACCAAGCCCGGGCAACACGCCGATGATGAGGCCGAGAACAATGCCGCCGACGAGCAGCGCAAGCGTTATCGGCTCGGCAAGCTGGCTGATGGACTGGGCGACGACGTCAAATCCCGCGAACATTCCCGGCCTCCCCTACGTGAATTGAATGTTCAGGATCTGGGTGAAGACGAGATAGACGACACCGGACATCACCAGTAATGAGACATACATCCACGCCGACCGGACACCCATGGCCAACGCGCAGGCCGGGCCGATGAGGATCAACATGGGAATGAAGCTCCAAAGAGACCAGACGAGATAGCAGGCGACGGCGACCACGAGGACGAGGAGACCGCGCCGCGCTTCGCCACCGTCTTCAAAGACCGACGCTCCTTTGTCCGTCCCGGCGTATCCCCTGAAGAAATAGGCCCCGATCACGATCACCGAACAAAGTCCGATGAACGCCAGCATGAGCTGCGGAAAGAATTTGGAAGGCAAGCCTGTACTGGCGAGCAAACCGGACGTTTGAAATGTCTCCGCTTCCAGCGCGAAGAAAACGGCTGCAACGATCACCAGGATATTGAACGCTATATTCGCGGCGCGTTGCGTAATCATGTCCCCACCCCCATGAGGTTGGTGCGCTGGGGACCCGGGAGCCACGCCCCAGCGCACCAGATTCGTGCTAGCTCTTCACCAGCAGGCCAAGGCTGTCCAAGAGCGGCGAATAGAGATCGATACCGTCCTGGATTTTCTTGCGGGTGGCCTCGGTCCCGTGAACCCAGTCATAGCTCACGCTCTTCGGAACCCGGGCGATGAACGCCGGCTTCCCCATGACCTTGCTGGCTTCGAGCAGCCGGTCGACGATGTGCTGCGGCGTCCCTTTTTTCACCGCTAGTCCACCGTGGACCCACGTACCGGCATTCTTGCCCGGGAATACTTCCCCAACCGTGCGGACCCCGGGAAGATCCTTGGCATAGAAGGCCTTGCGGTTGTTGTCCAAGATGACCAACGGACGAACCTTGTCGCCATATTTGTGGATCGAGGCCACCTGGCCGACCGCAACATCGACCTGGCCGCCGAGCAAGCCGGTCATGGTTGCCGGAACGGTCTTCAGGGCAAGCGTCTTGAACTCCAGCCCGAACTCCTTTGCCATTTGCACTGCCGAGAGATTGGGCGGTGCGCCTAGGTTGTTCACGCCCATGGTGAGCTTCTTGGATTTTGCGCCCTTGATGAACTCCTCGAACGTCTTGTAAGGCGAGTCGGCCCGCACATAGAGAGCGTTTGACGCGGAGATCCCTGCGAACAACGGAATGAAGTCCCGCAGCGGCTTGTAGGGAACCTTGCGTGTCAACGGCACGACCATGAAGCTCGGCGGCGACCAGTTGAACAATGTGTAGCCGTCCGCCGGCGCCTTCAGGACAAACATGGTGGCCGGAATGTGAGCGCCGCCCGGCTTGTTCAGAACGTTGACCGGGACACCCAACTGTTTGCTGAGCGCGTCGGCGTTCATCCGCGCGACGATATCGGCGTTACCGCCGGCCTTGAACGAGACGACGATGTTTATCGGCTTTGTCGGCCATTTGTCTTGAGCAATTGCCTTCTCGCCAATTCCCGTTGTCAGGAGAAAGGCGAGTGCAATCGAGGTTACTGCGAATTTGAGGAATTTCATGAAGCCCTCCTTGCTTCGGAATTTCGGTAGATCGGGCTGTATAAAGTGCTATACGTCTATACCTTTATCAAAAGACGGCAAAATGTCAACGGATTTCTTCAGGCCTGGCTCACAGCGGACGCCGGGCGAGCGAGTATGTTTGACCGGTGGGACCGCCGGCCGGGCGAGTTGCCAAGTAGAGCGCAAACTCACCTATTTCGTCCGGATGCTTCAGGCGCTCCGACGGCGGGAAGTTGGGCGGCGTCTCGGCGCCGAAACGTTCCAAGACTTCATCGGGCGTCGCGGCCCCGGGTGCTTCGCGGGTGAAGTTGGTTGTCGCAACCGGACCCGGGATGAGATTGTTTACATCGATCCGGCGCGGCCAAAGTTCGTTGGCCAGTGACTCGGTAAACATGTGCAGCCCGGCCTTCGCGACATGGTACGAGCTGTTCCGGTTGCCGGCGCTCAAGCCCACACCGGAGGAAAGATTGATGATCTTAGCTCCGTCTGCGAGACCTGGAAGGAGAAACCGGGTAACCAGATAGGGGCCGCGCACATTCACCTCGACCGTTTTCCACCACCGATCCGGGTCAGACTCCGCGACCGGACTGGTCTCAAGCTGCGCACCGGCATTGTTGACCAGCACATGGACTTCCCCGAACTCGGCGAGAATTTCGTTACAGGCGGTTTCCGTTGCCTTTGGTTCGGAAAGATCGGCGACACCGATGAAACAACGGACACCGAGGTCCGCGACGGCCTCCTGCGTCGCTTCAAGCTCGGCGCGCGTGCGGGAGCAAATGGCCAGATCCGCTCCGGCCTCGGCAAGCGCCAGGGCGATTGACCGGCCAATTCCGCGTCCCGCCCCGGTAACGACCGCCGCTTTGCCGGTGAGCGGCTTGTTGTCCGCCAAATCACTGCTCATCGTTAAATCCTCACTATTTTGAAGATCACGCCTCGCCGGCCAAGACTGCGATCTTCGCATCGATTTCCGCCAGTCCCGCCTCCCAGTCCGCGGTCTTTTGCGCGACGTAGTGCGCCATGGGCAGCGCTTCCTGCAGGCAATCAATTCCGGCGAATATCCGGGTATCGCAAACCATGACATAAGGTTTGCCGGTAACGCTCCTGGCCTCCTCGAACGCCTCAAGCACCTCGGTGACGCTGTTTCCGTCGACCCGCCGCGCAAAGAACCCAAACGCTTCGAATTTCTCCGGAACCGGCTCGACGCTCATCACGTTTGTCGTGGCGCCCGAGGCCTGAAGGTCGTTGTTGTCGATGATGTAGACCAGATTGGAGAGCTTTTGGTGAGCGGCGAACATGGCGGCCTCCCAAACATTGCCCTCCTGAAGCTCGCCATCGGAGAACAGGCAATAGATTCGCTTATCAGATCCCCTCTGCCGCTCCGCCCAGGCGATACCGGCCGCCTGCGACGGCCCCTGCCCCAGCGAACCGGCGGTGATTTCAAACCCCAACTGCCCCTCGATGGGACTCTGATCGATCTTCGTGCCGTCGGCGTTGTAGGTCCGCAACTCCTCGAGGGTGTATGAGCCGTGCTCCGCCAACGCCGCGTAGGTCATGATCGCGTCGTGCCCGTTCGACAGCACGAACCGGTCGTGAAACCAGCCCTGGCCGTCGGGACGCAGCTCATCAAAGTAGAGGCAAGCCGCGATATCGGCCAGGGCGACGCCCTGCCCCGCATAGCCGCCCCGCTGCATGCAGATGTCCAGCGTATTGCGCCTGATTTTGGCCGCAAGGATTTCCAAATTCAGGACGCGGCTGTTGGAACTGACGCTCATTGGCCGGCCTCCCCGATACGATCCGCAAGTCCCGCGGCATCCAGTCCAAGCTGTTCCCGGATATACGGCAGCGTGCCGCCGGGCGCCCAACTGTCGGGCACCCCGAGACGCGTGATGCGAGGCCCGCCGCCGACATTGGAAACCACCTCGGCGACAAGGCTCCCGAGACCGGTGACGATTTGGTGGTTCTCTATGGTGACGATCCGATCGTGGGCAAAGCAGAAATCCGCCAACCCGGTTTCATCGACCGGCTTGATCGTCGGGACATGAAGGAGCGAATGATCGATCCCGCGACCCTCGAGTATTTCAGAGGCTTCCAATGCCCATTGGGTGGCGTGGCCGGTGGCAATGATGCCGATCCCGCTCCCGGAGCGGAGGCGATACGTCTTGCCCAGTTCAAACTTGAACTTTTGCGGATCGAGAAGCCGCGGGGTATCGCCGCGATGACCCCGCATATAAACCAAGCCGGGCAGATCGACGGCGACCTCGAGCGCCTGCTTGAAGTCGGTGACATCCATGGGGTCGATGACGGTCGCGTTCGGGATCGACCGAAGCATGCCCAAATCCTCTGCCGCCTGGTGATGAATCCGCGCCGGATTGGCGATGCCCGGCGTAAATCCAACAACGATACTCGTGTGCGGACCGGTCCCCATGCAGATCATCATCTGATCATAGGCGCGCCGGGTCGCGTAGACGGCGAACGTGGTTGCCACCGGGACAAAACCCGCCTTGGCGACGCCGGCCGCGACGGAGATCAGGTTTTGTTCCGCCATCCCGACGTCGAGGTGCTGATCCGGCAGTTCTTCCTTTACCCGAATGATTTGGGTGTACTTGCTCAAGTCCGCACTCACCAGGATGACATCCTTGCGGCGCGAGCAAAGATCGAAGCTAATCCCGTCGAATGGGGCGCTGTCGAAAGTCGTCTCCCCCTCAAGCAGCATATGCTGTCCTCCTTCGGATTTTCCGTTGGCTCCGATCAGCCGTTGATAACCCCGCCATCGATGTTGATGACCTGTCCCGTCACGTAAGAGGCGTCCTCGGAGATCAGAAATGCGATCACGCTCGCGACCTCCTCCGGCTGGCCGAAACGGCCGAGAGGAATTGAAGACATGAGCGCCTCGCGCCCGCGTTCTTTGATCAGTTCGCGCGGCATGGACGTATCGATGATGCCGGGCGCCACGGCGTTGACGTTGATGTCCCGGCCGCCGACCCGGCGTGACAGTGCCCGGGTCAGACCGACGATGGCGCCCTTGGCCATCGAGTACGCGATGCGATCGGGTCCACCCCGGTTAAATCCCATCGACGACGTGAAGACGATGCTGGCGCCGTCCCGCATATGCGGCAGCGCCGCGCCGGCCAGATCCAATGCGTTCGTCGCGTTGGCCTGCATGGTCCGATCGTAGATATCCCGGCTCTCCGGCTCGAGGTCGTCGGCGACAAATATACCGGCCAGGTGGACCAGAGCGTCGATCTCTTCGCCGTCCGGGAGCGCATCAACGCAGGCCTCCCGGTCATCGAGCCGGCTCTCCTTGTTGGTCGCGCCGCCCGGCAACTCTCCGCTGAGTTGGTCGAGCCGGCCCTGGTCAATATCCACAAGGTGCAGGCGCCAACCGTTATTTGCGAGCCGATGTGCGAGGGCCGTTCCGATCCCTCCGGCGGCACCCGTAACCATGGCGAGCGGTGCTCGGTCGGCCATTGGTCGGACCTCAGCCCTTTTTCCCGACGACGTCTCGGGCGGCCTCGACGATCGCCGTGCTATCCAATCCGTACTTTTTCATGAGATACGGGGTGGAGCCCCCTTCGGCGAACCGATCGGCCAAGCCCACCCGCTTGAAGGGCAGCCCGATGCCGGCGTCGCACAGGACTTCCGCCACGGCAGACCCCAGGCCGCCGATCACCGAGTGATTTTCCGCGGTGACGATGGCGCCCGTCGCCTTGGCGCGGTCGATGACCAGATCGGCGTCCAGCGGTTTGATCGAGGCCATATCGACGACGGAGGCTTCAATTCCGCCGGTGGCCAACCGGTCCGCGGCGGCAAGGGCCTCCGTGACCGACAGACCCGCCGCGATGATCGTGAGGTCGCCCCCGTCCCGGGCCAGAATGCCCTCGCCCTTCCTGAGTTTCTTGGGAACGATATCGTTCTCCGGCGGGGTCTCGGGTCGTTTCAGACGAATGTACACCGGCCCGTCATGGGCCAGCGCCGCGTCAACGGCCGAGGCGTGATATTCCGGACCGGACGGATCAAGGACCATCAGGTTGGGGATGGCCCGCATGATCGCTACGTCCTCGACGGCCTGATGTGAAACACCGAGCAGGGTCGCCACCCCGGGCAGGAATCCGACGATTTTGATCGGCAGGTTGGGATAGGCGGCCTGCATGGTGATCTGGTCGTAGCATCGCTTAGTGGCGAACGAGCAGAAGGTGTGCACGAACGGAATCTCGCCCGCCCGCGCCATGCCGCTTGCCAGTCCGATCATATTGGCCTCCGCGATGCCGACGTTGTGGTAGCGCTCCGGCAGCTCGTCGCGAAAGATGTCCGTTTCCGTCGGCGTGGCCAAGTCGGCTGTCAGGGCGACGATGCGCTCGTCCTTTTTGGCCGCTGCCAGAAGCGCGTCGCCGTATGACCGGGGGATGGGCTTGTGCGTCCGGTTGATAAAGTCGGCCGCCTCAAACTTCTCGAGGTGATGGGCCCGACTCATGAGAGATTTTCCTTCAGAGCGGCAATGGCGTTCTCGGCCACCTCGGGCGGGAACATGAGCTGATGCGCCATGAGGCCTTCCAAGGCGGGAACCCCCTTGCCGACCAGTGTATTTGCGTTGATGAACGTAGGTTTGCCTTTGGTATCGCGGGCCGTCTCGAGGGCGTTCAAGATTGCGGCCATGTCATTGCCGTCGATGTCTTGCACCGCAAAGCCGAAGCTCTCGAGTTTGTCCATAACCGGGCGGAGGGAGAACACATTATCCATGTGTCCCTCGCACTGCATCTCGTTGAAGTCGAGAATGACGCAGAGATTGTCGAGGCCCCAGGCGCCGGCGGACATGAGGGCTTCCCACACTTGCCCCTCCTGCATCTCACCATCACCCAAAACCACATAGCACCTGGTCGGACGCCCCTGACGCCTGGCCGCCAGGGCGGTGCCGATGGCAACCGATAGGCCCTGGCCAAGTGAGCCGCAGGTCGCTTCGACGAACCGGCCCATGCGCTCAGACGAATTGATCTCCAATGGAGAGCCGTCTTTGCAGTAGCTCGACAGCCGCTCGGTTTCGAAAAAGCCGCGCTCGGCCAACGCGGCGTAGAAGATGGCCGTGTTGTGCGCGGTGGTCAGGAAGACACGGTCGCGGTCTTCCCAATCCGGGTTCTCGGGATCAACACGCGCCTCGGCGAAATACAAGGCTGTGAATATATCGGCCGACCCCAAGCCCTGTTGAACATACCCCTGGCCTGTTGGTGCAACCATCTCGACCACCCGCAGGCGCAACTTCGCGGCGATGCTCTCCAGATCGGCAATATTGCGCTTTGGATTATCAGCTTGTGACAATTCGACCCCCTTCGATTCAGAGGCTTGGGATCGGTAAATCCCTTGCAAACAAGACTCGAATCGTGTATATAAAGTGCTAGACTTTTGTACCTTTAGACACTGAAGATTCGAGAGTCAACATGAATCTCCCTGCGATGAAGCGGGAAGCCGTCCCTCTGCATGCCGAGGTGGCCGAACTTCTTCGCAATCAAATCATGTCCGGTACGCTGGCCCCGGGCGAGCAGCTGCCGCCCCTCAGCGAACTCACCAGCAAACTGGGCGTGGCAAGGATGACTATTCGCCAGGCGATGGATGCCCTGGAGGCAGAGGGTCTTATCGAACGCCACGCCGGCCGCGGAACATTTGTCAAAAAGATCAAGCTGCCCACCCGCCAAACTTTGAATATGCAGGCCCAGCTGTCCCAGTTGTACTCCATGGTCTCGCAGCTTGAGGTTTCGGTCCTTGTGGAAGACTCCCAGGATGAGCAGCCGGATGAAAACGGCATCGCTTATCACTGCATGAAGCGAATCCACTCCCTGGACGGCAAGCCGTTCTGTCATGTGGATCTGCGGGTCGACAGCGCACTCTATGAAAAAGCGCCGGAACGGTTTGCCTCCGAGATCGTCATCAGCGTGTTGGAAGACATGGGCGTCAAGCTCAAGTCCGCCCGGCAGTCGGTCCGAATCTCCTACGCCGACTTCGAACTTTCTCAGGCTCTAAAGATCAAGGTGAATTCCCCGATCTTCAGGGTGAAGCGCGAGATGTACGACGAAGACGATCGGCTGATTTACTCCTCGACCCTCCTCTATCCGGGTGATGCTCTCCAGTTCGAGGTGGAGTTCACCGTGGACGGGACCGACTAGACGTTCCGAAGACCGGCCCCCTCCCCCAACCGGAAATAATCATCGGCTTATGGCTGCGGTGACGTGAAAATTATCGGCGCCTCGTGGCCGGGTAGGAGGGGTCGTTGCCGAGCCCCTCCCCCCACAGACCCGAGCGTGCGCGATTGACGCACTCGGTTCCTCACCTGACAGGTTCGCTCAAGGAGTTTTGCCATGAGCGCACGAACTTGACTGACGGCAGGGGGTAGCGCTTGAGGGTTTCGTTCATCCGGTCCCAGTTCATTCGACGCAGGCGGCTGCGGCGTGCAAGCCACTTCCGCCATGTGCGGGCGACCTGGTAGCGGAACCACTCCAGACGTTTGCCGTTTCCCGCAAGACCATAATATGCGCAGTGGCCCCGGATCGCTCGAGCAAGATAGTCATGCTGCGCCTCGATCGGCAAGTGCCGGTTGCTCTTGCACCAGTCATGCACCGATTTCAGCGCGCGGGCGAAACGGCCTTTCGCCGTGATTTGGCGAACGACGTCCTTGCCTTGCATCGACCTCCCCCAAACATGGGTGAAGCCGAGGAAGTCGAACGTCGTGGCCGATGCCATCCAGTGGCGCCCGTAGGGACGCCTCCGGCGGAAGTCCACATAGCGCGTCTTGGTCTCATGGAGCGTGAGCCCGTATCGACCGAGACGTTTGCCCAGAACGTCAAGCAGCCGCTTGCCGCTCTGGCGGTCTTCGAGAGCAACGACAAAATCATCGGCGAATCGCACCAGCTGGCAGTTGCCGCGCAAGCGCGGCCTCGCCTCGTTCTCGAACCACTTGTCCAGCACATGGTGCAGGAAAATATTGGAGAGAATCGGCGAGAGCACCCCACCTTGGGGTGCGCCAGCGACCGGCCTGTGCACGGTGCCCTCTTCGAGCACCCCCGCTTTCAGCCATTTGTCGATCATGCGCCTTGCGACGCCGTCCTTGATCCGCAGGTCGAGGAATGACCGCAGGTGGGTGTGCGAGATCGAGTCGAAGTAGGACTTCAAATCCGCGTCGATCACCCATCTTTGGCGCTGCTCAATGATGCCCTTGCGTAGTGCGTCCAGGGCGTCATGAGCCGACCGCTTGGGCCGGAAGCCGTAAGAGCACGGCAGAAAGTCCGCCTCGTAGATCGGCTCCAGCAGCATCAGGATCGCCCGTTGCGCCACCTTGTCTTCGAACGTCGGAATGCCGAGCGGTCGTTTCGTGCCGTCCGCTTTAGGGATGTAGTGGCGTCGCACCGGCGGCGCGAAGTAACGGCCCGACTTGATCCGGCCCAGGAGGTCGTCAAGATTGGCCTCAAGGTCCTTCTCGTAGTCGGCGGCCGTTACGCCGTCGATGCCTGTCGCCCCATCCTTGCGCGTCAGGCGATACGCTTCGCGCATCCACTCGCCGTCGATCAGATGGTGCAGGGACGTGAACACCCGATCCGGATGCTCCCTCGCCTGTTCGGCTATCCACTGCTGTTTCGTGTACGTGTTGGTGGAACTCAGGGTTTCCTCCAGCGTTTCCCATCAGTGGGTCTGTTCAGGTGACGCTCCGCTTCCCTCCAGCGGGTCCCGATGGTCACGGTTCCCCGCCTTCAGCGGTATTATCAGAGCGCTACGACTTCCTGCCCCCGTATGGCCTTCGGCTTATTGGTTTCGCCAGCCGGCTCCACAGGCGCCTGCCGGGGTTCGTGTTCGCCCTGTGGGGCGCTCCCATCGCCGCGCAGGCCCGGCGACGGGCCGGGGTCTGGATTGTTCACGCCGGCGGTCCCCTTTCCAGCGTCCTTGCCCGCGGGCAAGAGCAGGATCTCCCAGGTTCCCTGGCGATCCATCCCGTGACTTTGCGCCGATCCACGACCCCGGACGACCCGTTGCGCCTCGCCTGTAACGGCGCTTCCGGTACTGCCCCCACCTGCTTAACAATGAAGGCGTCATCGATTTCCCGATTTCGAGGCTGCACGCCGCTTCATCACCTGCTGTCTACGCTTCACGACGAGCGTCGCCGCACGCCATGCAAGACTCGCTTCCGGCCGGCGGGCTGCGCCTTTGCCGGGCGGGAGTCGAACCCGCTGGATCGCGACGAGAGGTTTCAGATCATGTCATCCTCCTCTCCAGGGCTTAACCTGGCGCAATAAGCATTCCGGGAAGCCGTGCGGAGCCGCCCAGACAAGGCAGATTCTAGCGGTTTAGCGAGCGCTGCCAATCCCTTCCGAGAGGCCGGAGCCAGACGTCCTTTTGAGGTTTGTCGTAGAGCTTGTCCCGATCGTATCGCCCTCGTCCTTGGGTGGTTCCGACATGGACCCATCCTGAGGCCTTGTAAACGGCGCCTGTATAACGCGGGGTCTCGACGAAGGTCTCGATGAGCACCGGCGTGGTGTTGTAGCGCTCGGTCCAATCGATGGGCAGACGGCGGCGCACGATGGCGAGGATGTGCGAGCCGAGGTTGGGGATCTCGATCCAGGGCAGAATCAGGAACCTCGGATTGTCGATCACGAGGGGCAGGTTCTTCTCGCGCATCTCCGGCGACCATTCGATGAACTTGTCGCGCGGTGCGAGCTTCCAGGCGGCGGTGGAGAAGCCGAGCATGGCGAGTGGCAAGCCGTTCCTGTCGTGGACGGCGTAGCGCATCTGGGCGCCGACCAGCGGCTTGTATCCGAGGTAGTGGTAGCGGGCGACGAACTCGTTCCAGAGCTTCCCTTCCGGGGTGCCGCCCAAAACGATGCGCATGTCAAGCGGGCGGACCTCGTCGAGGGCCGTGGGCGCGGGGAACAGCGGCGGCTCGGTG
This sequence comes from Rhodospirillales bacterium, assembly GCA_965207535.1. Classification (GTDB taxonomy): domain Bacteria; phylum Pseudomonadota; class Alphaproteobacteria; order Rhodospirillales; family UBA2165; genus JAJDXO01. Next base: position 46,843 of record CBDBMR010000005.1, read on the forward strand.
TCAGGCCCGAAGACGATCGGGCGGGGCGGGTTGCGCCTCCCTTTCGGCGACGGCAGCGCGATCACGCCATCGCGATGCATGGCAAGCATGGTGACGCGCGCCATCATGTCCTTGAGGCCGCCGTCGGACTTGAACCAGCCGACGCGCCGGCAGAACTCCCTGGACAGGGCAGCGCGGGTCGGCTGCGGATCGGCGGCGATCAGGGTGCGCAGCAGCGCCATCTCGTCGGTGGTGAAGTCGCGGCCGTAGTACCGGCATTCGATCGCGCCGGTCATCCCGGCGCCATGAACTCGTGCCTGCGCTCCTCGCTCATCGACCACGGCAGCCAGGCCGTCAGGTCGTCCGGCGGCTTGCGGCAGTTCTCCGCGCATGCGGTCAGCCACGATTCCAACCAGCGCGGGACATCGATGCCGTTCATCGAGAGCGTGCCGATGACGGAGTACATGATCGCCGTGAAGTCGGCGCCGCCCCTGGTGTTGGAACCGAAGCTCAGCCCCCGTCCGATTGCCGGCGCACGCAGGATTCTCTCAGCCTTGTTGTTCGTCAGGGGCACTTCGGGCCGGTCCACGAACAGGCACAGCCCTTCCCGATGGCTGAGCAGCGAGCGCAGCGCCTTGCCTTCGCGCGTCTGGTCCGGCAAAGCCGCCAGTTCCGCCTCGGCAGTCGTGAACAGGCTGTCGACCGCTTTCTTAAGTTCACGCGTCGCCTTCCTGAACGCCGCTGTCTGGCCCTTCCGGTCGGGATCATAATGTTCCAACCGTGCATCGTTCAGTGCGAATATCTCCGCGATCCGCTCAATCCATCCTTGGCACCATTGCTCCAGCCGCGGCTGGCCGGCGGCAGCGTCAATAAAATCGCGGCGCTGATGACTCCAACAGTACGCCAGAATCGCTTTGTCCCCGAGAAGGCGGACCAGCCGCTTGTACGCGCTGTAGCGGTCGCAGACGATGATTGTGCCGGGCACAGCTCCTGCGAACAGTTTGAGAGCCACCTCGGCGCTGCGCGAGGGGTCAATGGTGAAATAGATCGCGTCGCTGCTGACCGAGGCCCACAGCCAAGCGCGGCCCGAGCGGTCTTTTCCACGCAACTCCTGCACGCGCCAGGAGGTCTCGTCGGCATGACGCAGGGTCGCGGTGTTCTGGTGCGCGAGGATCGCCTCGTAGAGCGGCTCGAACAGCGGCATGAAACGGGGGACACTGTTGCCCAACGTCCCGGGCGATATCGCCAGTCCCCGGTCTGACATCCACACCGCGACGCCGTTGAGCGTGCGGAAACAGGCATAACGCTCGAAGAGGTAGCACGCCCACACGCTGACCCCGTAGTGCGTGTTGGCGAACAGCCGGGGCACCGGCGGCGCCGACACTTCCATCGGCGAGGACGCGCACGCGCAGGTCCGGCGGTGGCGCGGACGGCCGATCACGCGCTTGTGGGCCTTGACCTCGATCTCGACAAGGGTGGATTCCTCGGCACCGTTCGGCGCATAGGGCTGCCCGCAGGATGCGCAGACGCATGCCTCCGGCGGCGGATTGATCTCTTCGCGCCGCTCATCAAGCTTGGGCCTCTGGGTGTGGCCGTGGCCGGGCGCACCGCGTTGCTGGCCGCGCTTGCGCCCTGTGCCCGGCTTCTTCTGCTGTTCGCTCTTGCGGCCGAAGAGCCTCCTCGACAGCACGCTCCTGGTCGCGCGGAGTTCCGCCATCTCGGCTTCCAGCGCCTTCTTCTCGTCCTCCGACCTCTTCAGCGAACCGCGCAGGCCGTCGAGGTCCAGGCGAAGGGTGTCGACCTGCCAGTTCAGCACCCGGATCGTGTCCCTCTGATCCTGAAAGTCCCTCAGTCTCGCACGGAGACGCTCGATCATCCCCGACAGGCCCCGGATGGTGCTCTCCTGGGTCTCCGCCTCCTTGACCGCCTTGCGCAGATCGCGGATCTGGTGACGCAGCGTGTTGATCGTGTCCTTCTGGGCCTCAACCGTTTCCTGGGCCTTGCGCAGCCGCTTGGCATCCCTGTACGGGGACCTCCTCGCCTTGCGGGCCTTCGCGCCCTGACTGGCCCGGGATTGCGATACCACGGTGCCGCCGCGGCCCGCCTCGTCCTGCGCCGGCGGCGACCAGATCGGCTCATCGATACCCGCCGCGAGCGTGTCGTCTACGGAAAAATCGCTCTCAAGAACCGCCATGTGCACGACGATAGCGCATCGAGAGAGATGTTACCAGCCCCAAAAGGACGCTGGCTCCGGCCTCTCAGAAGGGATTGGCAACGCTCGCTAAACCGCTAGAATCTGCCTTGTCTGGGCGGCTCCGCACGGCTTCCCGGAATGCTTACCGCCTCGTTATAAAGGTCTAGACTTCTATACCTTTCGTATGTTATCCCCTCGCGCCGAGATGGTCCTGCTCAGGGCCTAATTCGAAACAGCAAGGACGATTTCCATGACCAGCTCCGGTGCCGACACCAACTTCTCCAACGAGCAAATGCTTGGCTTTTACCGTGACATGCTGCGCATTCGCCGGGTCGAGGAGCAGCTCGGAAAAGACAGCCTGGCCGGCAATTTGCCTGGTGCCGTCCATCTCTACATCGGACAGGAGGCGGTAGGAGTAGGTATCTGCAGCCAGCTTCGGGACGACGACTGGATTGCCTCCAACCACCGCGGTCACGGCCACTTCCTCGCCAAAGGGGGCGATACCAAGCTTCTCATGGCGGAAGTGTATGGGCGCAAGACCGGCATCTGCCAGGGACACGGCGGGTCCATGCATGTCGCGGACTTCTCGAAGGGCATCATTGGTGCAAACGGCATTGTCGGTGCCGGAATCTCCATCACCACGGGCGCGGCTTGGGCGGCTCAGCTCGATGGCAACGGCGCCGTGGGAATCGCCTTCTTTGGAGATGGCGCAGCCAACCAAGGCGTGCTGTGCGAGGCATTGAATGTCTCGACCCTTTGGAAACTCCCCGTGATTTTCGTCTGTGAGAACAATGGATTCTCGGAGTTCTCTCCATCCTCAACCGTCACGTCAGGCAGCATCGCCGATCGGGCGAAACCATACGGTGCAGCGCATGAGACCATCGACGGCAACGATCTAATCGAGGTTTGGCAATGCGCCGCCCGGGCCGTCAAGCGGGCCAGGGACGGAGAAGGTCCGACATTGATCGAAGCCCGCACCTATCGTCATAGCGGCCACGTCGTGGGGGAACATACGTTCCTCCGCGGCATCTACCGATCGGAGGAAGAGGTGGAACAAAAAAAGGCCGATGACCCCATCCCCGCGTTCGCCAAACGGATCGTGGAAGCCGGTCAGGCCAGCCAGGCGGACCTCGACCGGATCGATGCGGAAATCACGGCGGAGGTGGCCGAAGCCGTCGCCTTCGCCGAAAACTCACCCTATCCGGACCCTGCCGATCAGGGCACCGGCTACATGTTCGCCTAAGGGGAGGCAAACCCATGGCAAAGAAACGCATGATCCAGGCCATCAACGAAACACTCGACAGCGAGATGGCCAAAGATCCGAAGATCATCCTGTTTGGCGAGGACGTGGAGATCAGCCTCTTCGGCGATACCGTCGGTCTGAAGGACAAGCACGGCGCGCATCGCGTGAGGAACATGCCCATCTCGGAGACGGTGATGAGCGGCATGGCGGTCGGCGCCGCGGCGGCAGGCTACAAGGTCGTCTGCCACATGATGTTTGGAAACTTCATGTATACCGGTTTCGACAGCATCGCCAATCAGGCCAGCAAACTCCGCTACATGACTGCCGGCCAGATTAGCCTGCCGATCGTCTATATGAGCGTCTTCGGGGGCGGCCGGTCCGCTGCGGCGCAACACTCTGACGCCATGCACCCCATGTTCATGAACTTGGGCGGGATCAAGGTTGCACTGCCGGCGACGCCCGCCGACGCCGCGGGTCTCCTCCGCGCCTCAATTCACGACCCCAACCCGGTGGTCTTCCTGCAGGCGGCCGGCCGGGGCGGCGAGTCCGGCGAAGTGCCGGATGGTGAAGTGATCTTCGAGTTGGGCAAGGCCTCCACCGTGCACGAAGGGAACGATGTCACCATGGTTGCCATTGGGGCCATGGTTCGCCCTGCCCTTCGCGCCGCGAAACAACTTGCCGAAGACGGTATTGGCGTCGACCTCATAGATCCGCGCACGATGGTCCCGCTGGACACGGATGCGATCCTCTCATCGGTTCGCCGCACCGGCCGGCTGGTGGTGGTCGATGAAGCACGAGACCTGTGTTCGGCCGCGTCTCACGTGGCCGCTGTCTGTGCCGATCAGTGCTTTGAAGCGCTAAAGGCGCCGATCAAGCGGGTTACCGTTCCCGATGTGGCGATGCCGTATTCGCCGCCGCTGGAGAAAGCCCTGCTCCCGAACGAAGGCAGCATCTCGGCCACCGTACGGGACCTATTGGGCAAACCGGCCGGGGCGGAGGCTTAAATCATGAAAGTTGCGCTGAAAATGCCGCGGATCGGCATGAACATGGAAGAAGGCACGCTGGTCGCTTGGCGTGTCCAGCCGGGAGAGATGTTCAAGGAAGGTGATATCCTCTATGAGTTGGAGACCGAGAAAGTCACCAACGAATACGACGCCCCGTGCGACGGGACGATGCTCGAACATCTCGTCGAGGAAGGTGCCGACGTGCCCGTCGGAGACAACGTCTGCCGGATCGACAAGGTGGATTGAGGTCTGGCGCACGCCCGGTCACCGGGGCATTCCCGCGCCTCATGAACCGGATTTCCGTCAGAAACTCAGGAAACCCTCAGAAGGATCATGAGCCTGACTTCAAGCTTGTCCCGCCAAGCGGTTGAGTCGATCCTGTCAAGCTTCCCGCCACCCTGCGACAAGCAGGAAGATTGCAGGTAGCACGAACAGGGTAAATGCGGTCGAGGCAACCAGGCCGCCAAGCATGCTGACGGCGAACGGCACGATGAACAGCAAATCGTCGCTTCGTTCATAGAGCAGCGGAGACAGGCCGAGAACGGTGGTGAGCGATGTCAGGAACACCGCGCGAAAGCGGTCGCGGGCCGCGCCGGAAATCGCGGCGATGGCGGGCAGCATTTCGTTTTCGCGCCGGAGCGCGCTGTACCGGTGCAGAAGAACCAGCCCATCGTTCACGATGACCCCGGACGCACCGACAATGCCGAATATGGATACTGCGGTAAGATGCCATCCAAGAATCCAGTGGCCAAACACCGCTCCGGCGGCAGCAATCGGAATGCCGATGACAATCACGAACGGCTTCCAATAGCTGCGAAGGAAGGACGCTATCAGGCCGTACATCGCGAGCAGCACGATCGGGACGACGATGGCAAGCGCCCGCAGCATTTCCCGTTCATCCCGGGCTCCGGCATCGCGGGATATGACAAGGCCGGGATACTTGGCAACGAGCCCGGGAAGCATTTCTTGGGAAATCTTTCGTCTTGCCTGGGCCGGTGTGGTGGCGGTCAGGTCCGCATGGGCATTTACAAGGGCAGCCGGCCGCCCGTCGATGCGTATCAGCTTGGCGGGTTCACGCTTTTCGGTCAGGATTGCGGCGGACGACAGCGGAATTTCGTTCCCGCCCGGAATGTTGATCCTCTCGTTGGTGAGTTCCCGCACGCTCCGTCTCCGTTCGGACGGATATCGAACCACGACTTTTATTTCGTCGCGGCCGCGCTGAATTCGCTGGGCTTCCAGGCCGTGAAAACTCGCCCGCAGTTGCTTGCTGACCATCGCCGAGCTCAGCCCGGCAGCTTCTGCTACCGGAGTCAGTTCCGCATCAAAGTGCCGCTTGCCGGGCGACAGGCTGTCCGTCAGTGCGTAGAGGCCCGGGATCTGGCTCGTGAAGGACTTCAACTCCTTCGCCGCTTCGTTCAGGGTCTCGGGATCGTCGTGAACCAACGCATAGGCGACCGAAGGCTTGCCCCGGACGCGGGCGGTATGGATGGCGGCTTCTTCCAGTTCCGGCGTGTGTCCGACATTCCGCCGCCAAACGTGTTCAATTTCGTCAGGTGATGCCTGCCTGATCGGCCGGTCATGCAGCTTGAGGGCGACCGTCGCCACATTGTCCCGTATCGCGCGGTCCTGACCTGTTCTCGACGCAGGGCTGTCGCTCAGTTCGCCAACCCTTACGCCGATCGACTCGATCGAGGTGCCGTCCAGCTGCTCGTTGATGCGTTGCGCCGCTGCCACAAATCGTTGCGCCACGTCGGCAGTTGCACCGAAAGGGGCGCCGACCGGCAGGCGCAGATCTGCATGTATCGTCCTGCTGATGCTGGCGGACCTGTCGAAAACGATCACGTTAACGGCCTCGAACCGGACCAGGGCGAGGGCGGCAACAAAAAATGCCGCTGCAATGGCAAAGGTCAGCGACATGTGGCGTACCGACCATGACACGCCTCGCACGACGACGGCTTCCCGAACCTCGTCAATCCACTCGCAAACCCGATCCTTGACGCCCCGCAACGGAGACAGGCTCCAGGGCCTGTCATGTGACAGGTGGGCAGGCAGGATGCAGAACGCCTCGATCAGCGAAATGACAAGCACGAACAACGCGACGTGGAAGAACACCTGAATGATCTGGTAGTTCTCGACCGTGACGAAGAGAAACGGCACGAATGCCAGAACCGTGGTTATCACGCCCACCGTCACCGGCGCCGCGACGGCGCGCGCGCCCGACATAGCCGCGTCAGGTCCGCTTTTGCCGTTTTCCCGTTCTTTCGCAATGCTCTCGCCGACAACAAGCGCATCGTCGACAACGATGCCGATCAGGACAAACAACGCCAGTATTGTTCCCAGGTTCAATGTGAGGCCGGCGGCATCGAAGAACAGGAGCGCACCGATAAAGGACAAGGGTATTCCAACGGTGATCCAGACCGCGACCCGCAGGTCAAAGACCAGGACAAGGCAGGCAAAGACCAGGATAATGCCGATGACCGCATTCTGAAAGATGTCCGCAAACCTGTCGGCGAGCGGGGCCGCCGCATCGTTCCAGATCGACACTTTCACCGCGGGTGGAGGCTCGTAACGCTCCAGCCAATGCTTCACCACCTCCGCGGTCCCGGTGAAGGACTGCCCTTCCGCAACCTCGATCCGGAGAAAGACGGTTGGCACACCGTCGACCTCCGACAGGATGTCGTTGTTGACGAAGCCATCTCGAACCCTTGCCACATCGCCAAGCCTGAGCGTTGTGCCGTCCTTCCGGGTGATTAGCGGAATATCCTCGAACTCCTCCCCGTACCTTTTCTTGCCTTGGACGTTGAGCACGACGTCGCCGGCATCCGTACGCAGCTCACCGAACGAGAGGTTGAGGGACTCCCGCCGCACCGCCTTGGTCAGTTCGGCAATGGTGAGCCGGTGACGACGCAGCCCTTCCTCGTCGATCGCGATCGCGATTTCACGGTCCCGGGTGCCGCGAAACCGGATCTGGGACACCGAAGGCAGCGTCAGCAGTTCATTGAAGATGTTCTCGGCGGCAACCCGAAGGGCGTCTTCCGAGAGGACCTCCGATGACACCGCAAGGGTCACGACCTCGTAGTGGAGCCTTTTGATCTCAATCCGTGGCCGCTCCGCGTTCGCCGGCGGAAAGTTCTCGATGCTGTCAACCGCGCTGCTGACGTCGTCAAAGACCGCTTCGATGTCTGCAAACGTATCGAGTTCAACCTCGATTCTGCCCACCCCTTCCTTTGCCTCGCTGACCACGCGCGCCACGCCCTCGAGCCCGACGATGGCTTCCTCGATGCGGCGGTTGACATCCTCCTCCATTTCCCGGGGCGAAGCCTGCGGGGATTCGACCGTCACCACGACCGTGCGCAGGTCGATGGCCGGGAGAGGCCTGACAGCGAGTTGGAGACTGGCAATGATCCCGCCGAAGATCAGGAATATCATCAGCAGGTTGGCGGCGGTTGGATTCCCCGTGAAATAGGAGATTGGCCCTTTGTTCACGATATCCCCCTAACGGTGTGGCAGGTCCAGGGCATGCTTCGAACTCGCGGACAGCGGCATTCTATTTCCCGGACGACACAGGATTGGGAGAAACTCTCAGGCCCTCGCTGGCACCGGCGAGGACGCCGACAACCACGCCTTCGCCGGGCTCGAACGCCTTCACGACCCACCCATCGCTCGAACGTCCGATCGTTGCCGGTTTCAGGGCTCTGAGGGCGCCGTCCCGAACGATCCAGATGCTGTCCTGGGCCCTCGCCGCCGCTTCGGGAAGCACGAAGACATCGTCGCGCGACGGTCCAAGGATCGTGACCTCCGCAAAGGTCCCGGGAACCGGCAGTTCGGTTCGTGGAATTTCGCCGGAAAACTTGAGAAACACATGTGCGAGACGGCTCTCAAGGGCAACCACCGAAGAAATCCGTGCCACGCTGGCCTTGTATGTCCCGTTGACCGTACGCGCCCGCGCCGGCCGGCCAATCGCGGTTTCCAGTGAATCAAGATCCCCGACGCTGATTGGCACCCGCACCTGAAGCGCGTCGGGCCGGTACACGATTCCGAGAACGGACAGCTTTCCGACAGCGTCCGGCGGTCCGACCAGATCGCCAATTTCCAGTTCCGAGGACATCACGCGGGCGTCAAAGGGAAGGCTGATTTCGGTGCGCTCCAGTTGCAGTTTTGCAAGGGCAAGGCTCGCCTCGGCCTGTCCGAGCCCGGCTTCCGCCTCGGCAATCACCGGACCGGCATCGGGACCGGCGGTGCGCCGCGCCAACTGCACCTGCGCCCTGGCCTTTGCAACCGCCATCTCCGCAGATCTGACCTCAAGCTCGTACTCGCGGGGATCGATCCGGACAAACACCTCGTTCGCCGGAATCCTCCCTCCGTTGACGAAATTGGCCGACACCCTGTAGAGCGACAATCTGGATGGCAGGTGCGCGTCAATCAGGATGTCAGTATTGACGTCGCGGCGATGTGAAGTTTTTCGGGACGTCGGACCAATTGCAAGAGTTTTTCCGCCGGTTCTGCTTTTGGCGGATTTGTCTGTCGCGGGACCAGCCGCGGCCCGCGAGCGTGAAGCGCCGCGGGCCGCGGGGTTGGCGCGGTGATGTCGGTTCAGCCGGTGGGCGTGTTTTTTTCCGTGGCCTTCTTGGCGGGCCGGCCCCGCTTGCGCGGTTTGGCATTGAGTGCTTCGCGCCGCCGGTAGCTCTCGACATTCATTTCCAGGATCGTGGCGCGGTGCACCAGGCGGTCGACGGCGGCGACGGCGGTGGTCTCGTCCGGGAAGATGCGGTTCCATTCGGAGAACGGCTGGTTTGCGGTGATCAGGAGCGAGCGGCGCTCGTACCTGGCCGAGATGAGTTCGAACAGCACGCTTGTTTCGGCCTGGTCCTTTTGGACGTAGGCGAAGTCGTCGAGGATCACGAGGTGGAACCGGTCGAGCCGCGCCATCAGGTTTTCCAGCGTCAGTTCACGTCGCGCCACCTGGAGGCGCTGCACCAGGTCGGTGGTCCTGGAGAACAGCACCCGGTAGCCGTTCTCCACCAGCGCCAGCCCGATCGCCGAGGCGATGTGGGACTTCCCCGTCCCGGGCGGGCCGAAGATCAGGCAGCAGGCGCCCTGGTCGAGCCATGCGTCGCCGGCGGCGAGCGCCATGACCTGGGCCTTCGAGATCGTCGGCACCGCGCTGAAGTCGAAGTTGGCGAGGCTCTTGCCGGGCAACAGCCGCGCCTCGCCCAGATGGCGCTGGATCCGCCGCCTGCCGCGCTCCGCCAGTTCGTGCTCGACGAGGACGGAGAGGAACCGGGCCGCGGGCCAGCCTTCGGCGTCGGAACGCTCGGCGAAGGGTTCCCAGAACTCCCGCATCGTCGGCAGGCGCAGTTCCGAGAGCATCAGGCCAAGCTTGACCCCGTCGACCATGACCGCATCATCGTCTGTCCGTGTCATGACGCGCCTCCCATGCTGAGCAGGTCGCCATAGCCGGCAAGCGGCGCGCGGATGACGTGAACCTCGGGCATCGCGCCGGGCTCCGGCGCGAACCGGGCCTTGAGGCTGTCGAGGTCCGGCAGCTTCCCGGCGGCGAGACAGCCGCCGATCTCGGCCGCCAGCGCCGCCTCGCAGTTTTCCTCATGGGCCAGCGCCAGGAGCCTCACCGTCAATCTGCAGGCAGCGCGTTCGCCCAGCTTGGACAATGCCGCCTCGAAGCAGCGGCGGTAGGCCTCGCGCGGGAACAGTTCGTCGCGGTAGGTCAGGTTCATGAGCGCCATCGGCTTGGCCTTCAGGGAGTGGATGACGTGGCGGTAGTTGACCACGTGCACGGCCTTGGTCGATGCGCCCTTGTGCTTGCGCGGCAGGGTCAGGTGATGGACGGAGCCGACATAGAGCTCCAGGCGGCCGTCGTAGAGCCGGACCCCGAGCCGGTGGCCGATCAGCCGCGAGGGCACGGTGTAGAACACCCCCCTCAGGATGAAGCCGCTGGACGAGGTGACGTCGACGCTGGTTTCCTCGTAATCCGTGGTGCGCATCGGCGGCAGGTTCTGAAGCGTGTCGCATTCGGCCTTGATTCGTCCGGACCGGCGCGCATTGCCGCGTCCGACGATCTCCGCGATGAAGGCGCGATAGGCCGCGACATCGGCGAAGTCCGCCGACCCGCGGAGCGCCAGCGCGTCGGCGATCTCGCGCTTGAGGTGGCCGTGCGGGCTTTCAATCGCGCCGTTCTCGTGCGCCACGCCCCGGTTGTTGCGGGACGGGGCCATCCCGTAGTGCCGGCAGAGCAGGCGATAGCGCTCGGTCATGTCCTCGGCATCGTCCTTGCAACGGTTCCGGAACCCCGCCGACAGGCTGTCGGTGCGATGCTCACCCGGCGCGCCTCCCAGGGACCAGAGGGCGGCCTGCAGTCCCGCGGCCAGGGCCGTGAAGCTCTCGCCGCCGAGAACCACGTCGGCATGCCGGAACCCCGACCAGGGAAGCCGGAAGTGGTACAGCATGTGATCCAGCGGCCGGCCGCCGACGGTGACGCCGGAAGCGTTCATGCGGGTGAAGTCCGACAGGCCGAGCCGGCCGGGCGTGTGCGTCTGCCGGAAGATCACCTCCCGGTCCGGGCCGTGGCGGGCCCGCCAGTCGCGGATCCGCCGTTCCAGGGTGCGGCGCACCCCCGGGTCCAGATCGGGGTGACGCCGCATCAGCTCCTCGAACACGCCGACCGCGCGAATGCCCGAATCGCCCTCCAGCATCGGCACGACCTCCTCATCGAATATCCCGGCCAGCGGATCCGGGCGGCGGCGCCCCCGCGGGGCCTTCTTCTGAGAGGGGAGCGTCGGGTCCCGGTTGATCCGGTAGCCGCTGCGGGCGCTGAAGCCGGCCTTCGCGGCGGCCGCTTCCGTCGAGTGGGATTTCCTGTGTTTCATGAAAGACCTCATTTGGTTGTCCGTTACGTGGTGACCGGGCAACTTGCTCTCCTCTGCTCGAGAATGATCGCAAGGCTATTACCCGGCCAGCCGCAAACACCAAACAAGGCCCGGGAGGGGGAGAAAAATCGTCGTTCCGGCTGCCGCCAACTCCAGTCGGGCTACGCCCTCCTTACGTTGGCGCCAGCCGGAAGCACCCCCTCAACGAGACTGCCATCCTGATTGTCGCTGGACTGCCATCTTGATTGTCGCGCTAGAGACACCCAGACAACCCGGCCTTCGGCCTCGGAGACCACCGCCAGCTTCCTGTCAAGGGTCACTGTCCCGGTGAGGTCAATCTCCAGAACATGTTTCGTCTGCGACGGGACGATCACCTGAACCGACGGTGCCGCGTCCGCGGGCGCGGATACAGGGCCCAACTCGGCCCGCTGCGGGGCCCTGGCAAGGTACAGGGCGGCCGCGATGACAAGGATGATCAGGCCGGCTTGAGCGTAGCCACGCCAGTGTCCCTTGCCAGACGGATTATCCGGGTTCGTCGATTGTTGTGCCATGTGTCAGCCTGTCCGTGAGCGCCCATGTCCCCGCCGTTGCCGCAATCTGCCGACCAAAAACCGTCACGGATACACGATTCCATGATGGCCAGCGTGGACCGTTCGCCCTGTTTGCCTGTCTCCGAAATCCAAACCTGACAAAATTTGTGCACGATTCTCCGCGCCGCGTCCAGTGCGGCGTGCGGGAATGCGGAAACGGCCTCGTGGAGGCGTTCGCGCTTCCGGCCTCAAGTCCCAGCGGCAGGTATTCCCGCGCACAGGAGGCAGGCGGTACGGTGCCGACAAACGGATTGACAATTCAAGCAGTGTTCATTTTGTATTGGATGCAGGCGTTCACGCGAATCCTGAGTTGCGTTTCCTTAGCGACCCAAATGAAACTTCCCGGTTGCCTGTTGCCGCCGATCGCTGCTTTCGGCCAATAGTTCTGGCGCAACCCAGTCTCTGATCACGGGGTCTGCACTTGGATCTGGCCGAGAATCCCCAAATGCCCGACGGCGGCACCGCCATCACGGCCGACTGGATGGGACGCGCGCTGGCCGCAGGCGGCGTCACAGGAAGAGCGGCTGTCGAGTCTCTCAAGGCTGTCGAAATCGGCCATGGAACAGGTTTTACGACGGCGACTCTTCGTTGCGAATTGGCCTATGCGGACGGCGACGCTGGGCCCCAATCCGTGGTCGCCAAGCTTCCAAGCTCGGAACCGAAGAACCTTCGGATGGGCAAGCGACTGGCGCTTTATCGGCGGGAGTGCGAGTTTTATCGTCACCTCGCCCATGATGCTCCGGTACATTCGCCGACCATGCTGTATGGAGATTTCGAGACCGGGAGCCAACGCTTTGTCCTGATTCTGGAGGACTTGCGTCATATGGAGGCGGGAGACCAGCTCGCGGGCGCCACGGCGGATCAAGCCAGGCGAGTGATCAGGGAGATCGCGCAGCTGCATGGCCGTTACTGGAACAAGACCGATCAACCTCCCTTGTCCCGCATGTTCGCTGTGGCCGATCCAAGACGCCGGCTCGCCGTGCAGTTGTTCTATCTCGCCAATCTTGTAACCGCGCTCCGGAACTTCGGTTATGACTTTCCGGACGATTTGCGTGATCTGGCCGAAGTCTACGGGACCAGGATCGCCGATCACATCAGGGAACTCGCAGGCGAGGCGAGGACGTTCATTCACGGAGATTTGCGTCTGGACAATGTCTTTTTCGGCGCTGACGGCGATAGCAGGGGCGTCGTGCTGATCGACTGGCAGGTGAGCGGAATTTCCTGCGGCCTTTCGGACGTGGCGTCATTCCTCACGGGAAGCGTCCCGACGGAGGTGCGCCGAGAAATTGAGCGCCCGGCAATCGAGGAATATGCCGAAATCGTGCGTGGCATGGGGGCCTCGGATGTGACCTTCGATTACTGCTGGCGGCTTTATCGCCATCACCTGCTGGCCAGACTTCTTAACGTGATAGCGATTTGTGGCGGACTGAGCATCACCGACGAACGAGGGCGGCGCCTCATCAAAGTCGGCCTGAATCGGCTGCTGTCGGCCATCAAGGATCTTGATGCCGCGGAGTGCCTGCCGGCGCGGCGTCCACTCTTCAGCCGTTCAGGGATGTTGCAGATGTTTTCACGCGGCGTTTATGCGGTTCTCAAGCGCGTAAGGTGATCTCTCGCCCTGCTCGTCGTTCGGTGCCGGTCAACGGCTTGTCCCGCTTTGTCGCAAATGCCGAATGCCGAGAGAGGCGACGAAGTCCAGGTAGGGGGCGAATGCTTCGTCCACCAATTCCGGTGTGAGCCCGAAATCCTCCAGCTGGTAGCTGTGCCGTATTTCCACCCTGCGCTTGCCCGCCTGCTTCAGTTGCCAACTCAGCATGGACTTCATTGCCGTTTCTTCCAGGGTCCAGCCGAATCGCCCGTAGATATCGCCCACGAGCGCAAGCGGATCACGCACCAGGTCCAGATAATCCACATCCACCCAGCGCTCCTCCAGTTCCGGGTGAGCCTTGCGAAACCGTACCGCTTTGTCGAGCATGCCGCTCATGAAGGCCAACTGCTCCGCGCCGAGATCGTGCCGCGACTGCGGCTCGCTCGACATGGAGCGCACGCGTTCCACAAGGCTGTTCCAGGAGCCCATGAACTGGGTAGGTTCGCGATGGGTCTGGATGAACAGGGCGTCGGGATAGGTTTCGATCAGGGTTTCAAGCTCCATGAGGTGGAAGGGCATCTTGAGCAGCCACTGGCCCTGGCGCCCGGGATGACGCTGGTGACGCTGCCAGGTGAAATGCTGAAGGGTGCGGCGGTGGTAGGCGTAGGCATTTCGGGAGCCGTTCTCATGCATCCACCGGCCGTATTCCGGTATGTGGAATCGAGCGACGGAGACCCATGCCGAAAAGGCTGCTCTGAAGATGGGGAAATCTTCCTCCGGTTCATCGACATCGAAATGGTGAACGCCTTCCATCGCGTCGAGTATCAGGGATGCTTCGAGAATTCCCTGCATCCGCGCCCGGCGGGGGTCGTCGGGCGATCCCGCCACGGTGGCGTATTCGCCCGACCAGAGGACTGGCTCGGCGAGTTCGTAGAGCCGCAGTGTCCAGAATCGCGTGTCACGCGACATCAGACGGTGCAGTAAGGTGGTGCCGCTGCGGTTGACGCCGACGATGAAGACCGGCCGCACGATCTCCTCGCCTTCGATCTCCGGGTGCTCCCGGCGTTCGCGGGCCAGTTCGGCGTTATTGCGCAAGAACCGGCTCATCTCGAAGACAATGTCGCTGAGGTTGTCCTCCAGCAGTCCGGCGCCGGGCGCACTCATAGCCCCGACCAGCCGCCGCAAGGCTTCACGCATCCAGGAGGGACAAACCGAGTCGAAGGAGACGCCTCGGTCCCGCGCGTAGCGCTCGCCCCGGCCAAGAAGGCGGTCGGCGTCCAGGCGGCTCCGTGCAATCGGGTAGGGCCATTCCTCCCGATGCGCCATGATCCATTCCTTGGAGCGCCTGAGCTTGACCCAGGTGCCCGGCCACTCGATCGGGTGCGGACAGTCCTCCCGGATGGCGCGGTCGCAGATAGGCAGCCTGCCCATGGGCTTGTTCTTGCTGAACCAGTACTTCCCCAAGTGATCGAACACGGCCCAGTAGCCGTGAAGCGGAGAACTCTCGCCGCGCGCCTGGCAGGCGCGCTTGAACGACTCGTAGGGAACTTCGGGCCAATAAATTCCGAAGTCGGCGGGTTCCAGATCGTAGTGCTCCAGGTCCGGGTTGCAGCAATGGTAAATGGTGAAGCGCCGGTCGGGATTCAATGAAATGGCGGTACAGATCCTGCTCAGGGAATCGACTGCTTCGTTGCTGGAGCGAAACGTGAAATCCTCCGGCAGCGTCTCGCAGTCGACCGCCGCGGCAAACGTCCGCACACTCAGATCGTGCGCCGGGGTGTACCCCGAGCTGGACAAGCTGATTTGCGGCAGCCGAAAGATCGCCAGCGGTATGCCGGCCTGCTGCGCGAACAGGAGAATTTGCTCGGATGTCAGCTTACTCCACGGGTAGCCGAGCAAGCCGACGGGAAACGTCTCCTTCATGCTCGCGAGGTCCGGCTGCATCTGGTGGTCGATAGGGCGGTCCTTGAACTCATGCGCAAACGCGCAGAAATACTCGGGGAACACGCCCATCGTGGAGGCGTAGAACAGGTGCTTGAAGCGGGTTCGCAGGCACAGTTCGAGTACGTTGCGTAGGCTGAACGTATTGTTCTTGCGTATGTCGAGATAAGAGGACGTGAGATTGATGTCGGCGGCGAGATGGTAGACCGCGTCGACCTCCCGGCACAACGAGTCGAATTGCTCGACGGAAAGGCCGAATCGAGGCTGGCAGATGTCGCCGACCACGACGTTGATGCGCGCCTCGAAGGATTCATCCCAGATTTCGGCCTGCTGCATGGCGTCACGGATGCGCTTGCGCCCGTGTTCGACGTTATCGGCCCGGACGATGCAATGAACCACGAATTTCGTATCCTGCTGCAGGAGATCGCACAGGAAGAAACGACCGATGAAGCCGGTCGCCCCGGTCACGAGCACCTCTCGAAACTCCGTTGGAGACACCGCGTCTTCGGGTGTTCCGTCATCCAGCGCCGAACGAACGAACCGGCGCAGGGATTCGACGTCCTGCTGGCAGTGCGGCGGAAGCGTGCCAGTGAGTTGCGGAACCTCCACGGGCGTGTCCGTCACCTTTAACATGTCGTGTCTCTCGTCATGGATTGATACCCTGCGGCTCCCGGCTCCGCTCAGGTGGCATGCGCTGGTTCGGCCGGGCCATTCATGGCGCTGCGAAACGATGCCAAAGCATGTTCGACCCCGTCGCCGTCGTAGCGGAATTCTCCGGGAATCGACTCGTAGCGCTCCCGGGCCCGCCTGAGCGCCTCCTCCCTGCGGGACCGGACCTCATCGGCTTGCCGTCTGCCACGCGCAGCCGTCACGCCGAACCTATCCAGTTCCGCGGTGAGGAACTGCATGAACGACCGGATCGTGTTCTGTTGACGGGTGATCTTCTCGAAGTGGTAGCCCATGGCGGCCAGGCGCACGGCCATGGGCAGCATCCGCGGGTGGTCTTCGGAGACCTTCGCGATGTATTTCGTGAAGGCGGGGATCTGCTGGGCCGAAAGCCGGCCGCGCACGCCCATAAGATCCGCAAAAACCGCGTTCCGGCTCTTCGGCTTGTAGAGGTGCGGGACGAACTTCAGGTTTTCGAGCAGGGTCAGGCAGCGATCCAGGTAGTTCTCGAGGGCGGGATCGTAGAGGGTGGCGGTCACCCGCATGTATCCCTCGATCAGGGTCCCCCGGTCCATTTCCGTCTTGAAATTGAGTATCGTGGCGTTGGTTCCGAGCGGAACATCAATGAGCCGGTTCTCACGCCTGAAGCGCTCGTACATGTCCGTTCCCCGCAGTGCGGTCAGCAGGTAGATGGGCGCTACGGGAATGCCGGCCTCCCGGATGAACTCGATCTGGGCGTCGAACACACCTTCGTCATCGCCGTCAAGGCCCAGGATGAATCCGCCCTGCACCTGCATCCCCTTTCCCTGGATGGTGCGAACCGCAGTGAAAAGGTAGTTGTCGTCGCGCTTGTTGACGTTCTGCGACTTCTTGGTCTTGAGCAGCGCCTTCGGGTTGGGTGTCTCGATCCCCAGGAACACGGTGTCGAAACCGGCCTCGATCATGATGTCCATCAATTCGTCCATGCGGGCGAGATTGACGCTCGCCTCGGTGGACAGGGTGAACGGATGGCCCCTCTCCCTCTGCCAGGCGGCGATCTCCGGCAGCAGTTTCATCGCCTCGCGCTTGTTGCCGATGAAATTGTCGTCAACCAGGAAAACCGGGCCCCGCCACCCGAGATCGTAAAGTGTATCGAACTCCCTGATGACCTGATCCGGGGACTTCGTCCGCGGAACCTGGCCATAGAGCTTGATGATGTCGCAAAACTCGCAGTCGAACGGGCAGCCCCGGGAGAATTGCACCCCCATGGAGTAGTAGCTGTCCATGTCGATGAGGTCGAAGCGCGGCACCGGCGTTCGGGTTACGTCCGGTTTCCTCGGCTCCCTGTACATGGCTTTCGCCGCGCCGTCCGCCAGGTCGCGCAGGAACTCGGGAAAGATCTCCTCGGCCTCGTCCAGCACGAAATGCGACACGCCGTCGATCTCGTCGTGAAACGTGGTGGGATGCGGACCGCCCGCCACCACCGGAACTCCGGCCCGGTTGCACCGTTCGATGACGTTCTCGAGAGAGACCCGTTGAACGATCATCGTGGACGTGAACACCATGTCGGCCCATTCCAGGTCCGAGTCCTCCAGCGGAGCCACGTTCATGTCCACGACCCTGAGGTCGTACTCCGGCGGAAACATCGCGGCGATGGTGAGCAGCCCCAGGGGCGGGAAGGCCGATTTCACTCCCACGATATCCAGCGCGAAGTCGTTACCCCAATAGGTTGGGGGCTGCCGCGGATAGACAAGAAGGGCGTTCGTCATGGCGAAGATACCGTAGCCGGAGAGTTGCCGCCTTGGCGAGGGAAATGATCTTCGATCGCGCTCGCGAAGGCCGAAGGCGTGCGTCGTGTTTCACGTGAAACAGCCAAGGCGGCCTCCGCTTTACCATCCGCTTCCGTCTCGGCCTGATCGTCCCCGTCCTCCTCTTTGCCATGAATGACGCCGCGGGCGATCGACATGCATGAGGCCGTGGTCATCAGTTCGAGCGCGCTCATCTGGTAATTGAACTGTGTCTGGATGAAGGCCCCGAGCTCGGCGACGGAAATCGAGGTGAGCCCGAAGCTGGACAGTGGCTCCTCCACGCCGCCCTCGTCGTGCCCGCAGAGTTCGGCGACCTTGGCGGCAATCTGTGCGACCACGCTTTCGATGGTCCACTCGCCGCCCGCGCCGGCTTCGAAGCCGTCCTGGTTGTTCAGCATGCGGCCAACGCGCATGTAATCCGGAATCTCGACCGTCCATGCCGGCCGCCGGAACATGGCGGTGACCAGATGATCCCTGTCGGCCATAGAGCGCATCGCGAAGTCGAGATTGGCGATGGCGCAGTCGCTGCTTACCGGCGGCATGCCGGTGGCCCGCATCATGCGCAGCACAGGGAGGCTGCGTGACGCCATGCCGGCGTCGGCCACGGCGGCCAGGTTGAAGGCGAGGCATGGAAGACCCTGCCGATGCCGGACCACGGACAGGCCGTCCAGAAACGCGTTGGCCGCGCTGTAGTTGACCTGACCGGGATTTCCGAACGTGGCGGCCGTGGACGAGAACAGGACAAAGTGATCCAGCGCCAAGCCGGCGGTGGCCCGATGGAGATGCAGTGCGCCGTCGGCCTTCGGCGCGAAGACACCGGACACGGCCTCGGGCGAGATGTCGTCGAAGAACCGGTCGTCCAGAATGCCGGCAAGGTGGAAGACGCCTTTCAGCGGTCTTTCCAGCTGGGCGATGCAGCGCCGGACATCCTCCTCCACGGACACGTCGCCCTGGACGATGTCGAATTCGATCTCGAGATCCGTGTACACGAGAGCGCTCGACTCCCGAATCCAGTCCACGGTCCTGCGGCGGGTGGGGTCGCGATCCAGAAGCGTGACATGGCGCGCGCCCGCAAACGCGAGATAGGGCAGCAGCCGCAGCCCGAATCCGCCCAGGCCGCCGGTCACGAGGTAGGTGGCATCCGGGTCGAGCAGCGGCCTCGCATCGGCGACCGTGAACTCGGAATCGCTCCTGCCGGACGGCGCCTTCAGGACCAGTTTCCCCTGATGCTGGCCGGTGGTCATCAGCCGGAGCGCCTTGGCATAGTCCCGGTACGGGAATTCGTTGACCGGTATGGCGGGCAGTTCGCCCTGACCGATGAGGTCCAGGCAGGCTTGGCAAAGTTCACGCGAAAGCACCGGATCGTCGAGCATCAGCCGATCGACGTCGATGGCGGCAAACCGAAGGTTCTTCCGCAGCAGCCTGAGACCGAGCGCGTTGTCGGCATAGATGTCCACCTTTCCGATCTCGCAATGCCAGCCGCCGGGACGCAAGGCCTGGAGGCACAGTTCGATGTGATGGCCGGCAAGGGAGTTCAGCACCACGTCCACCCCTTCGCCCCCGGTTGCCGCCATCAGTTCGTCATGCCAGTCGAAGCTGTGCGAGTCGAACGCCCCTCGGACGCCCATCTCCTGCAATTGGTTCCGCTTGGCCTCGCTGCCGGCGGTGGCGTAGATCTCCGCCCCGGCCCGCTTGGCGAGCGCGATGGCCGCCTGCCCGACGCCGCCCAGGGCCGAGTGGATCAGGACCCGCTGGCCGGGGCGCAGCCGGGCCAGATGGATCAGCGCATAGTACGCGGTGACGTAGACCGACAGGGACGAGGCAGCCTCCTCCATGTTCAGGCACCCGGGCCTTGCGAAGACCAGGTGCTCGTGGACCACGACACGGTTCGCGATGCACCCTCCCTGCAGGAAGGCCACTTCGTCACCGGCGCTGCAATGGCGCACGTCAGGTCCGGTGCGGCGCACGACCCCGCTCGCCTCCATGCCGACCTCGTGGCCGAGCGCGGAGCGTTCATAGGCCAATGCCGGCAGCAGCCCCAGCGTGACCATGACGTCCCGAAAGTTGAGCGCCGCCGCCTTCACCTCGATCTCCACGTCATGCGGCCCCAGCGCCGGGAGTTCGTAAGATTTCATCTCCAGGCCGGAAATCTGGCCCGCGTTGTCAAGGGTCAGGCGGTACGCCGGCCCCGCGTCGGCCGGCACACGCACATGGCGTTCTCGGATGCTGACGAGCCTCGGCACCCAAAGGCACTGTTGACGGATTGCCAGCTCGCGCTCGCGGAGGTCGCAGCGGGCGAGCCAGGCAAGCGTTTCCAGATCCCCGGCATCGCCCAAGTCAACCAGGCGAAAGTCAATCCCGGCCTCTTCGCCGATCTCGATGGCCATGCTCCGGACGGCCCCCCATAATGCGCTCCCCCGCGGATCCTCCACGTCATGGACGGCGCGGCGGGTTACCACGGTCAAGCGGCACCGGCTGTCGGCATGTTCGATCCGGTAAGAAACCAGGGCCTGGACAAAGGCAATGAAGCGCGTTGTCACCACCTCCCCCGTCGGGTCCTCCGGGTCCGTGCCGCAGAAGAAGTCGATAGCCTGCAGATCGGCCGCGTGCGGCCATTCATCGAGGGAGTGGTACCCGCCGGAGATCAGGACCTCCCCGGGAACGGAATGCACCCATTCGGGGGAATCGAGACGAGCCGCCCACTCCCATGCAACGCTGTCTGCTTCCCCCAGCACCCATCGGGGGCCGGTGAGTTCCGGCGCTCCGGCGGCATCCGCGAAGGAATTGGGCGCCTGCAGCAGTGTCGTTCGCCGGCCGGCGCGAACCGTGGTCCATCCGGCCGCCGGTGAGATGGTGTCGCCTTCCAAATGATGCACTAGCGCCAGACCGCCCGCCACCGTCAGCCGGTGCGCCAACGCCCAATCTTCCGGGCCGTAGGCCGCCGCTTCGCGGTGCAGCAAAAGAAGTTCGGCGGCGCCCGCCCGCAGCAGGCCCTTGTCCAGTGACGGCGGATCGGCAAGATCGAGCCACTCGAAACGCAGCGCCGCGTCGTGTGCGTGGAATTCATCGTAGTGTTCCCTCGCCCGCTCCCGGGTGTCGCTGACGAGCCAGTACTCGGTCTGGGCGTCCCCGCGGCCGAGTTCGTCCAGGCATTCATTGAGTGCGGTCTCGTCCGATTCCCGGTCGCCGGCAATTTCAAGCGCGCGGCAGGAACGGGGCATGCCCGATGAAGGACGCTGCATCGCGGCGATCAATTCCGCCGGCTTGATCTCGCCTGGCGGCAGCAATTCGGCCAGTGCCGGGCCATCGGGGATGAACTTCGGCTGCCAGGAAATCACGTGCTTGCTGTCCAGAACGTCGTTCCAGCGCGGGTTGGAGGTGAAGTACGTGTACTTGCCGATGTAGGCGACCAGTTCCCCGGTGTCGCCGTCGTAGAAGCTTATGCTGCCGCCGGAGCGTTCGCCGAGGTGCACCGAGTACTGCCCCCGTTCGTTCACGTCGAGCCAGTCTTCGGCGGGCTTCGTCACGTGACAGGTGATGCGCGGTCCGCTCGGCGGCTTGAGGAAGGTCACGTTCTCGGCACGGCGTGGCACGGCGAAGAGGTCGGCCCACTTGAGGAGATTGAACAGGAAAATCTGCAATCCTCCGTCGAACAGCGGGGGACACGAGACGTAGCCCTCGGCCTTGCCGGAGTCCCACAAGGCCTGATCCATTTCGATGTCGACGAGATAGGCCCGGGTCGCGGCGTCCACCAGTACGCGCCGGATGGTCTGGAAGTGAGGTCCATACTGGAACGTCTCGCTGAGAACGGCTTCCAGGCGTTCGTAGAAGTCGGTGTCGTCGGCTATGATGGAGGGAGCGAACCGGTCCTGGTCTATCTCCTCCAATCGTGTCGGCACCGTCATCGGATGGTCGGCATCCGTCCGCCTGACCTTGCCCCGGCAATGCAGCTCGCTCCTGGCATCGACATCGTAGGGCCGGGACGAAATGGAAAAAGTGTACGTGTCCGAAGCATTGGGGACCGGGTGAAGGGCGGTCTGCAACCGCACCGGGACCTTGGGGATGGGGCACGGCTGGAGAAACTCGAGCACCTCGATATGGACGGGGACTCCTTCAAGGGCTTCCAGGATCAGCTCGATGTAGCCCGCCGCGGGCATGATGGCCGCATGATGAACGCGGTGGTCCGCCATCCAGGGAAAGTCGCGCTCCGACAGCCGTGCCTCGAACAGCATGTCACTGGAGGCCACCTTGTGGCCAACCAGCGGACCATGTGAGTATTGCCCCTGGCGTACGAACATCTCGTCATCGCACATGACATCCATCGTTGCCCGGTCGTCCCTGGGGTGCCCGGGCAACAGGTGTGCGATGGGCGCCGGGCGCGGATACTGCGCGGCGAAGTCCAGCGCCACGCCGGCCCGGAACAGGCCCCCCAAGGCCTCCCGGACGCCAAGACAGGCATCCGAATCCCGCATGAGCGTCGGGAGGCAGGCCGGCATCGGATCGGCGGCCTCGAGGCACTGCGCGATCATGGGTTGCAGGGCGCCGTGCGGCGCAACCTCCAGAACCGCACCCGGCTGCAGATCGCGCCGGACGGTTTCCATCGCCGCGGAGAACCGCACGGTCCGGCGGATGTTCGACCACCAGTATTCCGCGTCCAGCCGCTCCTCCCGCGCGCCGGTTACCGACGACACGAATGGCACCTCGGCATTGAATTCGCAACCGTCCAGGAACGACAGGTCTTTCAGTGCGTCGTCCCGGAGCGGATCCATGGCGCTCGAGTGAAAGGCTATGTTTCCAGGCAGCAGCTGATGCTGCAGATTGCGCCCGTCAAGTTCCTCCATGATCGGCTGCAGCGCCGCCTCATGGCCGCAGATCACGGTGCTGGCCGGCGCATTCTCGCAGGCTATCTCGACACCCGCGGGCGACCCGTTCCCGGACTGGGCGGACGCTTGCAAGGTCTCTAGCAGGTCCTCCACGCCAGGGCGGTCGAGGCCGACGGCGAGCATGCGGCCGCTGCCGGCAGTGCGCTGCTGGAGCCTGGCGCGATGAAACACCAGGCGGGTGGCATCCGCCAGCGAGAGCGCCCCGCTCGCGTAGGCCGCCGCGACCTCTCCCGAACTGTGTCCGACCACGCAGTCGGGATGGACGCCCCAGGTCTTGAACCACTCCGCGAGAGCGCACTGCAGCATGAAGATCACGGGTTGGGCAAGCTGCACCTCGTCCAGTTCCTCCTGCTTGGCATTGAAGCACGCCTCCCGCAGGGAGAAATCCGAGTGCTCGCGCCAATGCTCCTCGATGGCATCGACAACGCGGCGGAACACGGGATCGGCTTGGTAGAGATCACGCCCGCAACCCGCCCACTGGGTGCCCTGACCGGAGAACACCATGAGCAGCCGGGGTGCCTCCTCATCCACCGTAGCGACCGGCGAGGGGTCCTCCACGAACGTGTCCAGGGCCTCGATCAGGGCCTCCCGGTCGCGCACGGCAAAGGCGGTGCGGGTCGCGAAGTGGGTGCGCCGCCGGCCGAGGTTGCCGGCCAAGGTATAGAGATCGACCTCCGGTTCGCAGACTGCCCGACGCAACTCCCGTGCGCTCTCGGTCAGCGCGTCGGGCGTGCGTGCGGACAGCGGGACCATGAAACCGGACTCGGGCGCCAGCGGCACCGACCAGATTCGCCGCTCCTCCGGACGATATTCCCGTACCACGCAGTGCCCGTTCGCGCCTCCGAAGCCGAAGGAATTGATGCCGACCCTGACGGGGCGATCGGGGAAGGGCTCGCACGCCGTCTGCACCTGCATGGGGCAACTCTCAAAGTCGATCTCCGGATTGGGCGCCAGGAAGTTCCGGGAGATCGGCGCAAACGTGCGCCGCTCCATCATCACAAGCACTTTCAGGAGGGCGCAGTGGAATGCCGCCGCTTCCATGTGCCCCACGTTGCTCTTCACGCTGGCGAGCCTCAGCGGCTCGGCACGTACAAAGCCGCTGAATGCCTCGGAGATCGCGTTCCCTTCGATGCGGTCGCCGACCACGGTGCCCGTCGCATGGGCTTCGATATAGTCGAAGTCCTTGGGCGATTGGTTCGCACGTTTGCAGGCTTGGCGCATCAGGTCGGCCTGCGCATGCCGCGTGGGCGCGGTGATGTAGCGTCCCTGCGCCAAGCCGCCGGTTCCGTCGGCGGCGCCGGCCGCGTTGACCGCGGTCCCTTCCACCACGGCGAATATCGGATCT
Organism: Rhodospirillales bacterium; assembly: GCA_965207535.1. Classification (GTDB taxonomy): domain Bacteria; phylum Pseudomonadota; class Alphaproteobacteria; order Rhodospirillales; family UBA2165; genus JAJDXO01. Next base: position 70,947 of record CBDBMR010000005.1, read on the forward strand.
CCGTCCCGCTCGGCCGCTTCGAGCGGCTTTATCGCGAACGTAAAGGCTCCTTCGGCACGCATGTACCCGTTCGCGTCGGCATCGAACGAGTGGCATTTGCCATCGGGACTTATGACCCCCAAGGCATTGAAGGAGGCGCTAAGCCTTGAAGTTCCCAGGTAGTTCACGGATCCCACGACCGCCTGCTCGCAGTCGCCGCACATGAGCGCGTTGATCGCCGAATGCAGCGCGGTGAGGCTTGCGGAACACGCCGTGCAGTAGGTGATGGACGGCCCCATCAGGTTGAAGTGATAGGAAATGCGGTTGGCCAGCATCGCCAGGCTGATGGTCGTTACGTCGAAGGGGCCAGCCCCATGCATCGGGCGCCAACTCGCCACCGCCGGCACCTGGGCGCCTATGAAGATGCCGGTCTGGCTGTTGCGCAAGGCATGCAGATCCCAACCGACATGTTCGAAGGTTTCCCAGGCGCAGGTCAGCAGCATCCGCACTTGGGGATCCGTCAGCGTCATTTCGTTCTGTGACATTCCGAACAAGCCGCGATCGAAGAGCTTCTCGCCGTCCTCGCGGATCAGTCCTTCCCAAGGACTGGCGAACCGGCTTGGACCCGAGTAGCCGCCGATCGGCCGGTAGCCCCTGCCGTAGCGGTCGGAGATCGGCTCCTGGACGATTTCGCGTTCGCTGAGCAAGCGCCAGAAGTCGTCGTCGGTCCGGATGCCCCCCGGCATACGGTAGCTGTAACCCACGATGGCGACAGGCATCTGAGGCGCTGATTGATCCATGATTTTTTGCGATTTCATGCGGTGGAACGAGTCTACAATATCATTCGGAAGACCTTAAATATCATACAGAAGACCTTAGGCAATGGCCGCGCCTCGGGCGGGCGCAACCCAGCATTGCAGCTGCTGGGCCGCTTTCGGTTTGACTTCATGTCCAGCGTCATCGCCTGCGGGACAGGCTGAGGGGATTTCGCAAGGGAGGATTTCCGGCTCAACGCAGAGGCGGCTCTCTCCTGACCCCAAGCGGGAACTCAAGAATGGCGAGGCGTCAATCCCGCGGCATCTCCTTGGCATATCTGACCAGGGCCATGAACCGGTAGAGGCCGTGAACGAACTTGCCGTAGGGCATGGTGAAGAACAGGGCGAACACCACACCCAGGTGCAGGGCCAGCAAAATGCCCATTGCGGGGGTTTCCCGAAGTACAAGGAGCAGGAGGCCGGTTACGCTGGTCAGCAGGAGCATGACCAGGAAGGCGACATCCATTCCCAGCTTCTGCTGATCGGCCATCGCCGGGTCGCGCCTGGACTTCTCGGCCAGCAGGCCGACCGGCCCGATGATCAGTCCAATGCCGCCGAGTGTCCCCAGAACCACGGGGAGGTCGTACCACGGGTAAGGTGCTTCCAAGCCAAGGAGATAGTGATAGAGCGTCGCGACGGAGGTGGCGGCAAAGCAGAGCAGGAAGCCGTAGAAGGTGAAGTGGTGGTAGAGCCGGCGCTTGTCGGTCGGCCGCTCATCCTCGCCGTAGCAGCCCGCCCCGCCGCCGTCGAGATAGCGCAGCGAGCCGGCATCCTTCATCGCCTGCCACCAGGAGGTGGGTTCGGCGAAGGTACCGATGGGATTGCTGATGTCCCGCCAGAAGTTCCTGAGCGACAAGATCGCCGCGAGGACCGCGTACAGGAAGACGGCGCCGAAGATGACCGCCATCGTGTTGTGGGGCATCAGCTTGTAGAAAGCGCCGGGTCCCGTATGGACGGCCCAGAGAACGCCGGGATCATGCCAGCCGACAAAGCCCAGAATGAAGATGGTGACGGAGATCGCCGCGATAAGGCTCACCATCAATCCGTTGCGCTTGAACAGAGGCGCGAGGGCGCTGGGCCAGGCATAGGTTGCATATGAGTCCGCCCGGACCGTCGCCATGACCTTGGGAACGTTGACCTCGAACTCGTGGGGCGGGGAGAATTGGCAGTCCACGTAACACCCGCCGCAGGCATGACACAAATTGGCCAGATAGTTGAGGTCTCCCTTGGGGAAGTCGCGGCGCAATTCCATGGCTGGAAAGACGGCGCACAGGCCTTCGCAGTATCGGCACGAATTGCAGACGGTCATGAGGCGTTCGGCTTCGTCCAGCGGATCGGACAGAACGGGTGACCCAGGGTTGGGAGTGACCACATTCATTCGGCGGCGCTCCTGATTTCCGTGTTGCCGAGCGCGAGCCGGGCCGCTTCCCGGCCGGCGATGCGGCCAAATACGCTGCCGATGGTCATCCCCATGCCGCCGGCATAACCCTTGCCGAGGACGTTGCCGGCCATCATCTCGCCGGCCGCGAACATGTTGGCCGATGGCGCGCCGTTCTCCATGACGATGCGGGCCTCCCGGTCAACCTTTGCACAGAGGTAGGTGAAGGTGATGCCGGGCCGGACGGGGTAGGCGTAGAAAGGGGCGGTCTCGATTTTTTGCGCCCAGTGGGTCTTGTTGGGTGTGAGACCCTCGGTGCGGCAGTCATCCAGGATCGTTGAATCAAACGTGCCGGGCTGCACCGCCGCGTTGAATTCCGTTACCGTCCGGTCCAGGACTTCCGGGTCCAGTTCCAACACTTCGGCGAGTCCACGTATGGCCGGCGCCGATATGGGCGGGTAGAGGGACGGCATGAATCGTTCGAGCGACGGTGCATCGAAAATGATGTAAGCGATTTGTCCGGGCTGTTGCGCCACCAGGCGGCCCCAAACCGCGTACCTTTTGGGCCAGATATCCTCGCCTTCATCGTAGAAGCGCTTGGCTTCCCGGTTGACGACGATCCCGAACACCACGCAATCGAGCCGGGTGACGATACCGCCGTCATATTTCGGCGCCCGCGCATCGATGGCAACGGCATGGCATTGGGTGGGGTCTCCGGTGGTTTTGACCCCGGCGTTCATCAGCATCTTCAGGACGGTGCCTTTGTTGTTGGCGGTGCCGCGGATCAGGAAATTGTCGGCGATCTCGCCCCAGCCTTCCTTGAGCCAATCGAAGTTGGATTCGAACCCGCCGCAGGCGGCAACGAAGCTACGGGCCGGCACCGCGGTGTCCTGCCCGTCCTTTCGGCAGGTTGCCGAGGAAAACTTGCCGTCCCGGACGTCGACGGCGACAACTTCGGCCTCGTAGCGGATTTCGACGCCGAGATCCTCGGCGGTCGCGTAGAGGGCGTTCAACATGCCCCGGCCGCCGCCGAGGAAGAACGAGTTCGTCCGACCGAGGCTCAGCGTACCCGCGAGCGAGGGCTGAAACCTGACCCCTTGTTCGGCAATCCAGGTCAGGATCTCCTTAGATTCGGAGATCATGAGGCGCGCCAGTTCTTCGTCCGTGTTGCCCTCGGTGACCCGGATCAGGTCGTCGTAGAACTCCTCCTCCGTATAAGGCCCTGACAGCGTATCGGTAGCCGTATCATGGGCGCACCGCATGTTTCTGGTGTGCCGGGTATTTCCGCCGCGATAGAACTTCGTTGCCGCCTCGAGCACCAGCACGCTGGCGCCTTCGCGGCGCGCGGCAATGGCGGCGCACAGTCCCGCGTTGCCGCCGCCGGCGACGATGACGTCAAATTCTTGTCCTGTGGCCATGGTTTTTGCGGAGTTACCGGCCGCTCCACACGGAGGACGGCACGAAAACGTCTCCGGCGGCGAGCTTCCGCGACGTGCGAAGGATTCCGGCCGAGTTGAGGGAAAATCCGTCATCGTCCGAATAATCCACGATGACGTCCATCAGGCCGAGCGGATGCTCCAGAACGACGGTAACCGGGCTGCCCGAAGGTTTGTCGAAGAGACCATCGGCGACCGTCCCTGGCGTGAGCGCGCAGGACGCGAGGCACTGCGAGCCGGTCACCGCCATCGTCGGGTGAGTCCTCCAGGGGTCGAAATAGCGGGCCGCGACTGTGCCCCCTTGTTTGGGCGGCGCGAGGAGGCCGAATTTCGGCGTCACCGACTTGCCGACGTCTCCCATTCCCATCAATTCGCCGGCTTGAAGACGCACCGCCTCCATACGGGCAAAGAAATCCTTGTTGCCGTCCAACTCTTCCCGTGTCTCATAGCCGGTCAGGCCGAAGTCGGATGCCCGGCCGATAACCAGCGGCATGGCGACATCCATGCACGTGACCTCGATCCCGTCAATTTCGTCCGTCGTGTTTCCGGTCGGCAAGAAGGCGCCGGTGGATGATCCGGCCACGTCCATGAAGTTCAGCTCGATGGGGGCCGCGGTGCCCGGAACGCCGTCAATCCGGGTATCGCCCTCATAGGTGACCGCTCCACCCGGCGTACGGACATTCGCGACGATACGGGCACCGGTATTGACCGCATGGATTTTGATCCGGGTCTCACCCTCGGATGCGGGGATGAGACCCATTTCAAGAGCAGCCGGTCCGACGCCCGAAAGCATGTTTCCGCAGGTGGGCTTGAAGTCGACCAGCTCTTCTTCAACGGCCACTTGGCCGAAGAAATAATCGATGTCCGCCCAATCGTCGTCTGCCGCCTTGGAGAGCATCACCACCTTGGTGGTTACCGAGACGCCGCCGCCGATTCCGTCGATATTGATGGGATGCCCCGCGCCAACGGCCGCGATGAGAACTCTTGCCAGATCATCCAAATCCTCCGGCAAATCCGATCGCCTGAAGTAGGGACCGCGGGAAGTGCCGCCTCTCATAAACAGGTACGGAATAGCTGTCTGGCTCATCGGTCCGCGCCTCAGGTCAATGGCCACGGCAGCTCAAGGAAGTGCTGCAATAGCCCAGGCGGGAATTCCCGATTCAGGATCCAGGCCATAAACATCATGAAGGCGATGCTGCAGACCGTGTAGATGCCCGCCTTGGTCCAATTCAAACCGGCGCGGAAACGCATGAAGGCCGGCAGGAAGACCAGCAGCGCCAGTATGAAGCCGGCCAAAGATGTCAGGATAAGCAGGAATCCGAACCACGCCAGCGTCGACCAGAGGCCGTGAGCCGGCGGGGAATCCCCGCCTTCGGATTCCCGGTCGGCAAAGATCGTGTCCGTCGCCGGCCGCCGCGCCATCATCACCAGCATGATCGCCACGCAGATCATGCCCACGCTTGCCACGAACATGGGGAAGATCTTGTCGGTGATCAGGCGGTCGGAGATCAGCGAGGCGTTGTAGAAGCTTGCGGCGAAGTAGATGCCGACCAAAACCATGAAGACAACCGGCGCCCGCTTGCCGCCGGATTTAACCTCGCCTTCCGCCATGATCACCTTCGCTTGTCGAATGCCGAAATAGATTGAAATGGCGGTAATGACGATCAGCACGATGACGATCGGACCGAACAGGTACTCCATCCCCGACGCCATGCCCTCACGGAACTTGGACGCGGCGACCTGGTAGGCCTGGTTGGCGAACGTCTCCGCCGGGTTGGAGAGCACGAAGCCGATGAGAAACGCGGGCCGCGACCAATCGAAGCGGCGCAGAAAAATTCCCAGCAGCCCGATTGAAAACAGCGCAACCAGATCGGCCAGGTTTTGACCGGACTGAAATGCCGCGAATGAAATCAGCATGAACAGGAATGGCGCCAGCAGCGTAAACCGTATGGTGGTCAGCCTGGCGATGGTCGGAGACAGGCCGATGCAAAGCGCCGTGCCGACAACGTTGGCGAGGGCCAACAGCCAGACGATTGAATAGGTGATGTCGAGGTAGTTGGCGGACAGCATTTGCGGTCCGACCTCGAGGTCTCCCGACCCTAAGAGCGCGACGGCGCCGATGAACACCGCCATGGAACCGGAGCCCGGAATGCCGAAGATCAGGGTCGGCACGAGCCCGCCGCCCTCTTTGGCGTTGTTGGAGCTTTCCGGGCCGATAATCCCGCGGATTTCACCGCTGCCGAAGTTGCTCTTGTCCTTGGTGGTTTGGACCGTATGACCATAGGCGATCCAATCCACCACCGAGCCGCCGAGACCCGGAATGACGCCGACGATGACCCCGATGACGGCGCAGCGGACGGACAGCATCTTGTTTCGCCACCAATCCCTTACGCCGTCCATCCACCCCGCGCCGAGGACCGCGTCTTTTGCGATCGACTGGTCCTGACGCAGGAGAGTGATGATTTCGGGAACGGCGAATATCCCAAGCCCGACGATGACGAGCTTCAATCCGTCCGTCAGGTAGGCGATATCATAGGTCGCCATCCGGAGTGAACCGCCGGCATCGGCTTCGCCGATCGTGCCGACCAACAGGCCGAGCCCGGCCGCGGCCAATCCCTTCAACGGCACGCGGCCGGCGAGAACGGCGACCATCGAGAGGCCGAAAATCGTAATCATCAGCATCTCGGGCAAGCCGAATGCCAGCACGATGGGTCGGGCGACCAGAATGAAAAAAGTCAGAAACAGGGCGCCGACCAGACCGCCAAACAATGACGATGCGAATGCCGCGGCGAGGGCTCGCGCGGCTTCGCCTTTCTGCGCCAAGGGGAAACCATCCAAAACCGTCGCCTGTGATGCAGACGATCCGGGAATTCCCATCAGGACCGATGCGAACGTGTCCGACGTCGGCACCACGGCGACCATACCGACCATCAGGGCCAGACCGCTGACCGTATCCATGCCGAATATGAATGGAAGAACCAGGGACAGTCCGGCAATGCCGCCAAGCCCCGGAAATACGCCGACGGCCAGCCCCATGACCACGCCGAGCGCAAGAAACATTAATACGCTCGGCTGCAGAATGAGCCCGAAGGCGTCCCCTAATGCCGGCAGTACGGTACCGAGAATATCCACGTTGAAGCCCCCCTCCCCAAGGAGTGAGGTGCCCCGCCATGGTGGCAGGGCACCTCCTTACGTGAGGGTTATTTCAGCTCGACGCCGTAGTCGGACTTGAGCCATTTCTTCACGAAGGCCTTTGCGGAGTCCGGAACCGAGGTGGCCCGGGCGAGCGCGGCTTGGGCGTCCTTGCCGACAAACATCGGGTATTTGCCGAGGCGTTTCGCGGAAATCTTCTCGAAGTCCGCGCGGCCCTTCACCTTGGCGAAGCCGGCGGTCAAGGTGTCGACGACTTCCTGGGAAGTTCCCTTGGGCAGGAAGGCGATCTTCTGCACCGGGAACCCGGCAATAAAGAATGCCTTCCACGCGTCCCATTGCTGACCGGACGGCTGGCAACCGTCGGTTTTCTCGCAAACCTCCTTGAAGGTCGGAATGTCCGGGAACGTCGGATCGCGGACGATCTTGCCGGCAGAGTCCAGGGAACCCCACGTCATCATGGGGACGGCCTTGCCATCCTTGACCAAGGGGACGACGCTCTTCAGGTAGGCGGACGACGTCTGATAGTCGATGTTGGCTTCGCCCCGCTCGAACATCAGACGGCCGGCGCCGCGGCTCTTGATGCCGAAGACGGGCTCGACACTGAGGCCCAGCATCTTCCAGGCCAGGATCGGAACGAGATCGAGACGGGTCGCGCCCTGCGATCCGTAAATGAATTTCTCGCCCTTGAGCTTGTTCGCGGACCCGTCGAATTTCTTGCCGAGGGCCGGCGGCAAATAGGCGACACCGCCGGTGCCCGTCGCCATAACCGGCTTCCAATCCTTGTATTCGTAGCGAACCCGGGGATCGCCCAATAGGTACGGGAACTGCGTCGAACCCGAAGAACCGAACAGGACGGTTCCGTCGCCGTTCTTTTGCTTCTGGAACCAATTGGCGCCCTTGGTGGAACCGGCGCCCGGCATGAATCTTACGACCACCTTGGGCGAGCCGGGAAGCGCCGGGCCCAGCAGTGGTGCGAAGAAGTTCGCCCACTTGGCGGAGCCGCCCGTTTCGGAGAACGGGATGGTCCACTGGACCGTCTTCCCGGCAAGGTTGGTTTCGGCATTGGCGGATGCGCCAATACCAAACGCCGCCAACGCGGCCGCGCCAAAAGCAGCATGGCGCAGATGTTTTGATACTCCAGACATGTGAAACTCCCAACTGTCTTTGTGTGATGAATGCGCCTCCACGACGCATCCAACGAAATTCCCCGCCGATCGCGTTCAGGTCGTCGGCTTGATAGACGGATCATGCTGTAGCAAGCTTGCACGAAGCTTTCCGGGGCAGAGCTTTGCGAATAGTAATTATCGAGGACAACAAGTCTCTGGCGTCGGGGATTGCGCATCGCTTGCGGGACCTCGGACACGCCGTCGACGTTCTGCACGATGGTGAGGACGGAGACGCTCATCTTGCCGGCGAGGGTGCCGACCTGGTGATCCTCGATATCAATCTGCCGGGCATGAGCGGCTTTGAAATTTTGCGGGGAATGCGGGCGCGGAATGACCCGACGCCGGTCCTCATGCTCACCGCGCGAACGGATACCTCCGACAAAGTCGCAGGCCTGGACACGGGCGCCGATGACTATCTGGTCAAACCCTTCGAAATGGAAGAGTTGGAGGCGCGCATCCGTGCCCTTTTTCGCCGAAGAGGCGTTACGCGGTCTCCCATCCAATCCATCGGCGCGCTGGATTTTGACGTAGGCGCGCGTGTGCTGCGGGCCAAGGGGGAGGTGATCGACCTGAGGCGACGGGAACTGGCGGCCTTCGAGTGCCTGTTGGAGCGTAAAGGTCAACTGGTGGCTAAATCGGTGCTGATCGACCAGATGTACGGCGTGGGCGCCGACGTAGACGACAAGGTTGTCGAGGCGCCCATATCAAGACTTCGGAAGAAGCTGACCGGCTACGACGTAACAATCAAAGCGGCGCGAGGGCTCGGCTATTTGATGGAAGACACGGAATAATGCCGACAAACCTGTCTCTGCGGGCCCGTCTGCTTATTATCATTCTCATACCATTGGGCATCGTCTCGATCGCCGCCGCCTATTGGCGAATCTCCACCGCGACGACGACCGCCCAAGAAATTTTCGACCGGAATCTGGAAGCCCTCACTTTGGCCATTTCACGAGACATCGTGGTTTCCGGCGGCGATGTCATATCCGATTCGACAAGAGAGCTCCTTACCAGCCGTTTCGGCGGGACGCTCTTCTACCATGTCTACGGGCCGGATGGATCGTTCGTCACCGGCTATGCGTCGCCGCCGGTAACCCCAGATGCGATTGAGCTCAAAGACAATCGACCCGTGCTGTTCGAATCCGTTTATCGCGACGAACCGGTTCGAGTTGCCCGGTTGCGGGAGCACGCAGACTTCGTGGCGGTCAGCGGATTCGCGTCGGTGACGGTCTGGCAGACCTTGGCGGAGCGGGAGGCTTTTGTCCGGCAACAGGCGACGCAGGCAATTATCGTCATCGCTTCGCTATTTCTGACCGTCGCGATCGTGATCTGGTTCGGGATCAAGTTGGGTCTCAAACCACTCACCGACCTTCAGGAAGCAATCGCCGAGCGCTCGTCCGATGACCTGAGCACTATTCGCCGGGCGGTTCCGCCGGAGGTCACCGGGCTCGTCGCAACGCTGAACTCTCTACTGGGTCAGGTTGAAGCCGCGATTGCCAGCCGGGACAGGTTCATTTCCGATGCCGCTCATCAACTGCGCAACCCGATTGCCGGCATACTCTCGCTGGCGGAGGCCGCCCATGGCGCAAAGTCGCCGACGGATCGGGAAATTCGTGTCGGCGAGCTTGTCGAGTCGGCGCGCCGGGCATCCCGCCTCACCAACCAATTGCTTTCACTCGAGCGTGCAAAGGGGCGATCGATCGATAGCCGGCTGCACCCGGCCGACCTCAACCGGATTGCGAGAACCGTTTGTGAGCGGAATGCCGGCCAAATTCTGGAGCACGACATCGACCTCGTATTCGAGGCCCACGATGGCGTGCTGGACGTGGAGGTCGACGAATTATTGCTTGAAGAAGCAATTCAGAATTTGATCGACAACGCGGTCAAACATGGCGGTCCGGAGAACAACGAGATATCAGTGCGGGTAAGTCCGTTGAACGGCAGCGGCGTGATTTCCGTCTCCGACAATGGCGCGGGGATCAGCGCTCAAGACAGCGAGGTTGCTTTCTCCCGTTTCGGGCAGGTCGAGCCCGGCGAGGGCAGCGGGCTGGGATTGGCGATCGTCAAAGAGATCGCCGAATTGCATGGCGGCGCCGCGCAAATCGAGCCGTCGGCCAACGGCGCCCAGATATCGCTCTCCGTTCCGTTAACCGGTCATATGGAGCGGGATTGAAGGCCTGACCCGTTCTGCCGAATTTCAGCGCGCGGGGCAGCGGCCCCCGGCGTCTATTCGGAGTCCAAGTCCTTGATCTTCTCGACCAGCAACTCGCGCTTGTCGAACAAATGCTGATACTGAGCGTCGCATCCGGCGATGGGCTGCGGATAGGACCTGATCTGCGCCTTGATGTCGGCCAGTTGGTCATCCAGTTCCCGGCGTCGGTCTTCGGCTTTATTTTTTTCAGTGCTGCTCATCGTTCGGTCAACATTTCCTCGCCGGCCTCCACTCTAGCAGAGACCACAACTCCAATCACCCTTCCGGGGTTTCGGGGTTGGTCATGTTGATGGGTGAGCCGCCGGCGAACGCCTTCGCGTAGTAAGCGGATGATCCGCCCATGGCCAAGGATGGCCAGTGTCTTGCCCCGCAGCGTGTTGGCGGACATCGATCCGGCTGGGTGACACACTCGCCGATTTTCCTATACGCTCCTGCGTACCGTCTGAGATCTCCAATCAAGACATTCTCAAACTGGATCCGTCATGCTGGACGCATTTGTTACAGGACTATTGCTGGTCTTCGAATGGCCGGCGATCGGCTTCCTGTTTCTGGGTGTGTTCATCGGGATTTGGCTGGGCGCCATACCGGGCCTGGGCGGCATCATCGGCTTGGTGCTCCTGTTGCCGTTCACGTTCGGGATGGAACCCATCTCGGCTTTCGCCTTGTTGCTGGGCATGTTCGCGGTTACCTCGACCAGCGACACCATCGCCTCGGTGATGCTCGGCATTCCGGGCACGGCAGCGTCGCAAGCCACCATCCTCGACGGGTATCCGCTGGCCAAACAGGGAAAGGCGGCGCGCGCCTTCGGGGCGGCGTTTACCGTGTCAGCCTTTGGCGGCGTGTTCGGGGCCCTGATATTGGCCGCGTCCCTGCCCCTCATCCTGCCCATCATTCTGGCGTTCAACTCTCCGGAACTGTTCATGCTCGGCGTGTTGGGGCTGGCCATGGTCGGCTCATTGAGCGGCGGGTCGATGCTGAAGGGTCTGACCGTCGCGTGTCTGGGCATTTTGTTGTCGACCATCGGGTACGCGGACATGGTTGCCATTCCGAGGTTCTACTTCGGGACGGATTATCTCATCGACGATCTCCCGCTGATCCCGGTGGTGCTGGGCCTGTTCGCCATTCCCGAGCTTATGGAATTGGCGATCCGCAACACCTCGATCTCCCGGACCGCCCGGCAACAGAGCGGTGACGGGGGCATGTTCGAAGGGATCAAGGACGCTTTCAGGCACTGGTGGCTGGCAACCAGGTGCGCCGCAATCGGGACCTACGTTGGAATGCTGCCTGGGCTCGGCGCGGCGATCGTCGATTGGATCGCCTATGGCCATGCCGTCCAGAGCGCCAAGGACAAATCAAAATTCGGGCAAGGGGATATCCGGGGCGTCATTGCGCCGGAGGCCGCGAACAACGCGACCCGGGGCGGGTCCCTCATTCCCACCGTCGCATTTGGCATCCCCGGCAGTCTGGGAACCGCAATCCTTCTGGGCGCCTTGCTCATTCAGGGTCTCAGGCCCGGACCCGATATGCTGACCGACGAACTCCACGTCACCTTCAGCATGGTCTGGGCGATCGTGGTCGCCAACATCGCCGCGGCCATACTGCTCATGTTTTTGAGCAAGCAAGTCGCCAAGGTAGCCTTCCTGCCCGGACATCTGCTGGTGCCCGGCGTCATACTGTTCGTATTCATGGGCGCCTGGCTGGGCGGGGCGTCGCTCGGCGACTGGATCACCTGCATCGCAATGGGCCTGGTCGGATTTGTGATGAAGCGCGGCGGCTGGCCGCGGCCGCCCCTGATCCTGGCTCTTATTCTCGGTTCGATCATGGAGAATGCCTTCCAACTCAGCATTCGAGCATACGGCGGCATCGATTGGCTGTGGAACCGTCCCATCGTGCTGATCATCATGGCTCTCATCGCGATAACGATCGTCCTTGCCGCCCGGGGCATAGCCGGCAGCAAGAGAGCGGGCGCGGAGTCTCCCGAGACCGGCGAGGGAGCGGAGCGCAATCCGATGATCTCGCTGCCCTTCGCGATTCTCCTGTTCGCCCTCTTCATTTGGTCATTGATTGAAAGCCATGGCTGGCCGAATTCGGTCAAACAGTTCCCGATTACGGCGGCCCTTCCGGGGGCGCTCATGGTGCTGTTCGTGATTTTTCAGGATGGCCGAAGCTACCTCGAGGAGATACGCGAACACGGATCGTTTGGCCGGGCCTGGTCGCACACCGCCGAAAATGTCGTGTTCGGCCGTGCGGCAATTTTCTTCGGTTACCTGATCGCCATGCTGCTGATCATGCTCGTCATTGGCCAGAAGCTGGCTCTGCCGTTGTTCATGGCGGTCTACCTGATACGGTGGGGGAAATACGATTGGCGCATTGCGCTGAGCTATGCGGCAGGCGGCTGGGTCGTCCTTGTCGGTTTCTATGACCGGATAATGAATCTGTTTTGGCATTCGGCCTGGCTCACGAACTGGCTGCCGGACGTCTTGCCCTCGTGGCTGCCGGCCTGGCTGTTCATCTAGACTATGCGGATAGGCTTCTAGAGTTGCTGGAGGGGGACTTACCAAATGTTGGAACTTTATTATTTCCCTACCGCCACCTGCGGATATAAGGCGCGTCTCACGCTCGCCGAGAAGGGAGTGGACGCAACCCACCGGGTCTTGGATCGGGATGCCGGCGAATTGACGACACCGGAATATTTGAAGCTGAACCCGAACGCGGTCGTCCCGACCATGGTCCATGACGGAGAGGTTCTGATCGAATCTTCCATCATCATGGTTTACACGGACGAGGCGTTCGACGGCCCGCCCCTTCGCCCGGGGGACGCGCTGGGACGGGCCCGAACCGCCGCCTGGCTGAAAAATGTGGATGAATACCTGCCCTCGGTCGGCGCCACGACCTACGGAATCTTCAACCGCAAGAATATCTTGAAAAAGTCGCCGGAGGAGCTTGAGGCCTATTACAACGCGATCCCCAGTCCGGAACGCCGCCGCGTCCGTCGATCCTGGATCGAGGAAGGCGTCGAGGCACCCACCGTCCAGACGGGAATCCGCACACTCGACAAGATGCTGGGCGAGTTGGAAACCACATTGTCGGACACCGGCTACATGACAGGCGCCGATTACGGGCTGGCGGACACCGCCGTGACACCCTTCGTTTCACGCCTCAATGAACTGGCCCTGTCATGGATGTGGAGCGACCGTCCCCGCGTTGCCGCCTGGTGGGACCGCATCCGGGAGAGGGACTCCTTCGACACGGTGTTTGGAGCCTTCCCGAATCCCGAACGTGTGGCGGGCATGCGCGCTGCCGGCAAGGAAGCCCGGGAGGCGATAGAGAAAATTCTATCGTCCGAATGATCAACTTCCTGAAACTTCACAGCTAAAGCATCACCTCGCCGCCGCAGCAGGCGATGGACTGCCCGGTGATGAATGCGCTTGCCGGCGAGGATAGGAACATCACCAGCCCGATCAGATCGTCCGGTGTTTCGACCCGTTTCAGGAGCCGGATGTTGTTGACGTGTGCCCTACCCGCGTCATCCATGCTGGCGTGTTCAATTTCGGTTTCGGTGTAACCCGGCATCACCGCGTTGACGTTGATGTTGTCGTCGCCCAGTTCCCGCGCCATCACCCGTGTCATCCCGACCACCGCCGCCTTCGACGTCACATAGTGCATGAATCCGGGCGCCCCTTTGGGCACGGTCCCCGAAGAAATATTGATGATCCGCCCCTGCCCGGCAGCCTTCATCACCGGTACGACGCCACAGGCGCAGTTGTAGGACCCGGTAATGTTAACGTGCAGTACCTCGTTCCATTCGTCGTAGGGGATTTCATAAAACGGCTTCTTTGCAATGGTCGCGAAAATGGCGGCGTTGTTGATGAGAACGTCAATTTTCCCGTATGTCTCAACGGTCTTTGCCACCATGGCGCTTGCTGCCTCCGGATCCCCTACATCGGTCTCCACCGAGAGGCACTCGCCGCCGGCCGCCTCAATTTCTGCGGCGACACCTTTTAGATTGCCAGCGTTGAGTTCCGCCAGGACCGGCTTCGCGCCGGCGTCCGCAAAGGCGAGAGCGTATTCCCTGCCGATCCCCTGGCCGGCGCCGGTAATGATGACGACTTTGTCGGATACGTCGAAACGATTGTCAGGCATGATTTTGTTCTCCCTGGTTTACTGGCCTGCCGGCCTAGTCGCCGACCGGTGAGGGTGTCGCGTTAATGCCGGGGGCGTCCAATATTTTTTGCCGCCCGCCATGGTCTTCGATCCACGCCGCCTGGTCCGCCTTGGCCCGGCTGTCGATTTCGTCCATGTCGACCATGTTGCGAAGCCGATCCTCGAAGCCGCGTAGGATGTCCCTGTGATCGCCGCTCTTGCCCAAATTCGTCAGCTCCTCGGGATCGTCGGCGAGATTGTAGAGCTCCGGCGCATAGCCCAAATAGTGGACGTATTTGTAGTCCCCTCGGCGCAGCATGAACGCGCCGGTTACCGAACCCGCGGCATGGTATTCGCTGAAAATCGTCCGATCAGGGTCGTCATCAGCTCCGGCAATCTCCAGCAGCGAGCCGCCGGGCAACCCTGTCTCTTCGCCCTCCGCGTCCAGTCCCACCGAATCCAAAACCGTCTGGTAGATGTCGACCTGGGAAACAGGTGTCGTCGAAACCGCTCCGGCGGCAATATCCTCGCCCACCACGATCATCGGGATTCGTGCGGACTCCTCGTACATGGTCGACTTGCCCCATAGGCCGCGGGCGCCCAAGTTGTCGCCATGGTCGCTGGTGTAGACGATGTTGGTGTCGGCGCCGAGGCCGCTCGCCTCCAGCCCGTCCAGCACTTTGCCGATCTGTTCGTCGACGAAGGTGCACAGCCCGAAATAGGATGCGATGGCGATCCGGCGCTGTTCATCGTCGGCGAAATATTGATCAAAGATGTAGGCGCCGCGGAAGGATTTCCACCAAGGGTGATCCAGCAACGCGGTGTCGGCGAGCGCCTTGGGCATGGGCACCTCGACCGTCGGGTAGAGGTCGTAATATTCTTGCGGCACGATCAGCGGGTAGTGGGGAGAGATGAAGGAAACGAACAGAACCCAGGGTTTGTCCGGCGGCGTCTCCGCCTTTTCCTCGAACCATTCGCACGCCGCGTCCGCGATCATCCGATCGTATTTGATGTAGCCGGTCTCGCCGGGGCCGATCTGTTCGGCCAGTTCGCGGCTTTGATAACGCACCGGCATGGGGTCGCGGATGAGCCCCTGCAAATCGCCGACCCCATGCGCGATATGCATCGGCAGTATCTGCTCGTCGAAGCCGGTGGGGTCGGTCTCTTTGAGGTAATGTAGCTTGCCGATCGAGACGACGGGATTTCCCTCTTTCTGCAGCCGGTGGCCCCAACTCGGCGTCTCGCCGCCGTAGGCGATCGCATTGTCCCAGCAGCCGTTGTCGTGGACATATTGCCCGGTTGCGAACACGGCCCGCGCCGGCACGCATAGCGGAGAATTCGAATAGGCTGCGGAGAACCGGGTGCCCGCCGCGGCGAGCCGGTCCATGTTGGGGGTCCTGACCTGGGGATGTCCTTCATAGCCGGCGACCTTTGGATTGTGTTCGTCGGTCATGATGAGGAGGAGGTTTTTGGGCTTGATGGTCATGGTGCCGCGCTCCGGACAATCTTCGTGCCGTGGTTCGCCAATATTGCCGTACCGAAGTCCCGCTGTCATGATATGGAAATCGAAACTTGGCTGCAGTTGCGGGAGGAATTGGCGCTCGACGCGCAGAAAGAAACGCAAAATGAATCGCCGGCAGGGCGTCGCTGTGGCTCACTACTCATAACAGGGAGAACCACCATGTCGAGACTCAGTAGACAGTTTACAGTGTTTCTAGGCGCCGCGGCTCTTGCGGCGGGCGCAATCGGCGCTACGCCGGCAGAAGCGCAATATTACAAAGGCAAGACAATCACCGTTCTCGTCGGCGCGGGCCCCGCCTCGGGCGCAACCATCATGGCCCGGATCGTCAGCAAGAACCTGGCGGCGAGCGTCGAGGGAAATCCGGACGTCATCGTCAAAAACCTGCCCGGCGGCGCGGGCTCCAAGGCTCAGAACTTTCTGTACGAGAAAGCGAGAAAGGACGGCACCACGGTCTATTACGGCTTCTGGAACGGTCTTGCCCAGGTGGTGGGAGCACCCGGACTTCGCTTCAAGTATGAGAAATTCGAGCCCGTCGGCGGACTCAAGCTCGCCGGCGTCCTGGTCTGGGGCCGGAAAGATGCAGTGCCCACCGGCAGCGACGCCTCCGCGATCGGCAAATCCGCCCCATTCAAAATCGGCACCATCGGCATTCAGAACGGCCGGTCTCTGATGGCCGTCCTCGGGCTCGAAGCCCTGAAGGCCAACTTCACCTACATTGGCGGTTACCGAAGCAACGGCAAGGTTCGCCAAGCCGTCGCATCCGGGGAACTGACGGGTGCGGTCGATGCCATTCACATCTATCTGCCGATCGTGAGCAAGGTCATGAAAGGCGCTCAAATGGGCTACTATCATGTGCCGTTGATCGACCAGGCGGGCAACGTTTCGACCAATCCCGTGCTCGCCAAATATGCCCCGAGCATCGTTGACGTTTACAAGAAGATGCACGGGTCCGAACCCTCCGGACTCGCCTGGGAGGCCTTCAAGCAATCGGTCGTCCTGACCCAGTCCATGCAGCATATGGTCATGGGCCCTCCCGGCATGAACGAAGAGGCCGCAAAGGCGCTCGAAGTCGGATTGAAGAAGGCGATGGCCAGCGAACAGTTCGCAAAGGACATGAAAAATCAGGTTATTTTCGTGCCCGACTACGTCGACCGGGCAACGGCGAAGAAAGTTCTCGCCGGACCGTCGAACACGCCCGACAATCTCCGGAAGTACTACAAGGATATAATCGCCAAATATTCGAAGTAACCGAGCGGACCGAAAGGGGCCGGCCAACCCTGGCCGGCCCTTTTTGCTACACCGTTCACCGAAGGAGGGATGGTAAATTGGTCAAGATTCCTGAATGGATTAACGAACACATCGATGGCGCGTTCCCCAAGAATGTCTGCCTTGTCGGCACGGTCTCGGGCGACGGCATGCCGTCGATCGGCCCCAAAGGCAGCGTCATGGTCTATGACGACGAAACTTTGGCTTTTTGGGAGCGCGCCATGCGCGGCGCCTGGGACAATCTCCGAGCCAACCCCAATGTGACGGTTTTTTTCCGCAATCCGGAGCTACGCGAGACCGGGCTTCTGCCGGGCGGCGGCGCGGCGCGGTTCTGGGGCACCGCCGAGGTTCACGAGGACGGCCCCATTCGCGAAGCGGTCTGGGACAGAGTCGTCCAGGCAGAGAAGGACCGTGATCCCGACAAAATAGGCGCGGCGATCCTGGTTCGGGTCACGCGCGCGGAGCACCTCAACGGAAAACCGTTGGAATAGGCGCAACGCCGTTGCCATCGAGGAAGGACAAGCGGCATGACCCGGTTTTTCAATCCGGAAGCGATCGTTCCGCCCCACAACGCGTACAGCCACGGCGCCGAACTGGCAGCGGGCACCCGGCTGCTCTACATGTCGGGTCAGGTGGGCTCTGAAAAAGACGGCAGTATCGCTCCGGATTTTGAAGCCCAAATGCGCCGGACCTACGCCAATATCGAAGAAATACTGAAGGGGGCCGGAATGGGGCTCCAAAATCTCGTGAAGATGACGACGTTCCTGACCGGCCGTGAATACCTGACGGACATGCGGCGGATCCGCAGCGATATACTCGGCGGCCACAGGCCCGCTCACACGCTGCTGATCGTCGCCGGCCTCGCCTATGAAGAATTCCTCATCGAGGTAGAGTGCGTCGCCGCGGCGGAGAGCTAGAATGCACGTCCCGGTCCTGATTGCCGGTGGCGGACCCGTGGGGCTGGCTTTGTCGATGGAGCTTGCATCCCGGGGCGTGCGAAATCTGCTGGTCAACGATGCCGAGACCCCATCGAAACACCCGAAAGGGAATTCCCTCAACTGCCGGACCATGGAACACCTCCGCCGCTACGGCTTCGCCGATGAAGTCCGGCGGACGGGACTGTATCCCGAGCACCCGACCGACGTCGTCTATGTCACGCGGTTTACCGGCCACGAACTCGCCCGCATCGACATGCCCGCGGGCAAAAGCAAGATCGAAAACCCCGGACCATGGGGCGCCACCCTCCTGACGCCCGAACCCATGCACCGGTCGAACCAGTTCTATTTCGAGCCGGTACTGAAGGCGCATGCCGAAAAGTACGGGGAATCGGATATCCGCTTCGGCTGGAAGCTGAACCGGTTCGAGGATCTGGGCGGCCGGGTCGAGGCGGAGATCGAGGAACTGGCGAGCGGCACGGTCGTGCCCGTCACCTGTGATTTCCTGGTGGGCTGCGACGGCAGCCGAAGCATGGTCCGCCGCCAACTGGATATTCACTTTTCGGGCCGCACCAGCTCGGGCAGCGATTTCTATGACGGCGATATGATCTCGGCGTATTTCTATGCCCCCGGCGTGTACGACGCGCTCGCCATGCCCATCGGCTGGAAGTACTACACCATCAACAACGACATACGGACGGACTGCATCACCCTCGACGGCAAGGGCGAATTCATGATGCTGGCGGAAATGCCCGAAGGGGAGAGCATCGAAACCATGGATGCCGTTCGGATTTTCCGCGACGCCGTCGGCGCCGATATCGAGATCGAGCTCAAATCCAGTGTCGCGTGGCTGGCCGGGCTGGCCATGACGGCCGACGGCTATCAGCGAGGACGGGTGATGCTCGCCGGTGACTCCGTACATCTGTTCACGCCGGCCGGGGGCTTCGGATTCAATACCGGAATTGACGATGCCGTGAACCTGGGTTGGAAGCTTGCCGCCGTATTGCAGGGCTGGGGCGGACCAAGGCTGGTCGATACGTACGAGACGGAACGCCGGCCGATCGGTATCCGCAACACCAATGAATCAGGCCGGCTCACCTCGCAGGTCGGCGGCCTCGATTACCCCACCAACCTGGAGGACGAGGACGAGGCGGGTAGCCGGTCGCGGGCCGCGTTCAAGGACAAGCTGGCCATCTTCAAGGAGGAGTTCGCGAGCCTGGGAATTCAGCTTGGCGCCCGCTACGACGGATCGCCCATCGTTGTCGGCGACGGCACCGCGCCGCCGCCGGATGAGGCCGCAATCTACCGGCCGACCGCGTGTCCCGGCGGACGGGCGCCCCACTACTGGATCGGGGAGCGGGTATCGTTGTTCGACCAATTGGGGCCGTGGTTCACAATATTGCGGCTCGGCCCGACGGCTCCCGGCGTGGATGGGCTGGCTGCCGCGGCGGAAAGCGCCGGGGTTCCCGTAAAGGTCCTCCATGTCGCCGAGGATGCCGCGCGCGATCTCTATGAACGGGACCTCGCGATCATCAGGCCCGACCAGCATGTGGCTTGGCGGGGCAACCTGCCGCCGGACGATCCCGGCGCCCTGTGGGCGGCTGTCACCGGCCACTGACGGCCACTAACGGCCAATGGCCGCGATAGAGGTACGACGGACATGCTGACGATTTATGGGCGGAATAATTCCTTCAATGTGCAAAAGGTGCTGTGGTTCGTCGAGGAACTCGGGGTCGAGTGCCGTCACGTGCCTTTGGGCGGCTCATTCGGCGGAACCGGCACGCCGGAATTTCTCGCCAAGAATCCCCACGGCAAGGTGCCGCTGATCGAAGACGGTGAGGATATCGTTTGGGAGTCCCACGCCATCCTTCGTTATCTGGCCGACCGCTACGGCCGGCCGGATTTCTGGAGCGACGATCCCGGCGCCCGCGCCGCCGCCGATCAATGGATGGAATGGTGCCAGTGCCAGATCATGCAGCACTTTGTCGACGGCGTATTTTGGGGGTTTTACCGTACGCCCGAGGCGGAACGGGATGATTCCCGGGTGGCGGCGAGCATCGAGCGGTCAAACGAGCTATACGGGTTCCTTGACCGGTTCATCGCGGACAAGCGTTACCTGCTGGGCGATGCGCTGTCCCTGGCCGATATTGCCATCGGCGCCACGCTCTACCGCTATTTCAACGTCGGCATTCCCCGTCCCGCCATGCCCAACCTTGAACGCTGGTATGCCGCGTTGCAGGCGCGTCCCGCCTACCGCACCCACGTCATGCTGCCGTTCGACGATCTATACGGACGCCTCGCCTTCTGACCGGCGGCCAACGCCATTCCCGTGCCGGTCCACGCGGCCGCGGGTGGTGTGGGAACGCTTTTGGTGCGATGGGCGAAACATCTCCGAGCACCCGTCCCGGCGACGGAAACATCGAATCGGTCTGCTAAAGGGCGGCAAGGACCGCTTCCGCCTCGGGAACGACGTCATACGCATAGAGGTGTTTGCGAAAATCCGCGTGGGCGGCAAGTTCGGCATCCCGTTTTTCCAGATCGGCATAGTCCAGCATCGAATCCACCCGCAGGCCGTTTATCCGCGCGCCGTGCTGGATTTCCGCCACCCGCTCCCGCCGGAGTTTCTCATAGGCGAGGAGCGCTTCGGGAACGGCGGCGTTATCCGTATTGGACAGAATGACCGCCAAGGCCATTCCGTCTTCGATGGCCTGGTTGGCGCCCTGGCCGAGATGCGGCAGCATGGGATGCGCCGCATCGCCGAGGAGGGTCAACCGGCCCTTGGTCCAGGCCGGCAGGGGCTCCCGGTCATAAAGCGCCCAGCGAAACGTCGTATCGACGTTTTCCAGCACGAACTCGACCTTGGGATCCCATCCCTCGAACTCGGCCCGCAGCACGTCGGGATCGCCCGGGGCCGACCAGGATTCCTTCATCTCCTCGTCCGTCGGGACGAAGCCCACGTAGTTGATCATCTCTCCATGACGCACCGGGAAGACCAGGAAATGTTTCGACGGTCCTGCCCACGTTTGCCATCGGTCCATGGGCCAGTCGCCCAGGCGGTCGCGATGGACAAGGCCCCGGTAGCTGATGGTGCCGTGGAATACGGGCGTCGAGGGCGGAAACACAAAGGGCCGGAGCGCCGAGTGGATGCCGTCGGCGGCGATCACCGCGTCGGCCTCGATTTGGCTGCCGTTTTCGAAGCTCACCCGGGCCGTGTCGCCGGCCTGCTCGAACCCGGCGGCGCCGTGGCCGCAATGGACCACGCCGTCCGGGAGCGCCGCCGCCAGGAAGTCCACGAAGTCCGCCCGGTGCATGCCGTAGACCGCGCTCCAGCCCGACGCATCCCTGACCTGCACCGGTGCGATGTGCGTTCCGTCATGGCGCAGATACTGTGAACTCTCACCGATGAGCGCGCCCCATTTCTCCACCGCGGGGCCCAGGCCGACCCGCTGCAGATGACGGACGCTGTTTGGGGTAATCTGAACCCCCGCACCGACCTCGCCGAGTTCCGGTGCCTGCTCATAGACGGATACCTCCAGCCCACGGGAAATCAAGGCGTTGGCGGCGAACAGGCCCCCGATGCCTCCTCCGACAATGGCGACCTTGGGCCGCGATTTTGCCATGTCACGCTCCTCGAGACACCTGCGTCAGGGGCAGGTGAACCGGCACCGACACCTCCATAGACTACCCGCCATTAGCCGCCGATGGGAATTGGGATTACCAGGAAATTTCAGCCGGTTTCGTCAGCGGGTGGTCCGGCTTTCCGCGGCCGCTTGGTAATTCTCGAGAACCGGGTCCGTACGCGCCTTGTCCGGATCGAGAATTGAATAGGATTTTCCCACCGGCCCGTAGGGAAGATCGCCTCTCAAGGTTACCCGCTCCATTCGCCGCCGGTCGGGCAGATAGTCCCGCGCGGCATAATGCTGAACCGTCCGATTGTCCCAGAAGGCCATCAAATTCTCCTGCCAATGAACCCGGAACTGATATTCGGGGATTTGGGTCTGCCGGTACAACAGGTCGAGCAAGGCGTCGCTCTCGTCCTGTTTCATGCCCTTGATGGCGACCGTGAATTGAGGGCTGACATAGATCGCCTGCTTTCCCGTCACGGGATGGGTGCGTATCACCGGATGAACCGGATTTGGAAATTTGTCCATCATCTCCCAGAGGCGTTGACGGTGCTCCTGGCTGTTTCCGTAGAGCCGTTTGAAGTTCTTGAAATCGTTGACGGCCTCCAAGCCGGAAAGGAAGGATTGCAGGCTGTCGCTCAATCCCTCGAAAGCGGCGGTCATATTGCAGAACAAGGTGTCGCC
Source organism: Rhodospirillales bacterium (assembly GCA_965207535.1). Lineage (GTDB taxonomy): Bacteria > Pseudomonadota > Alphaproteobacteria > Rhodospirillales > UBA2165 > JAJDXO01. The sequence continues at coordinate 93,259 of CBDBMR010000005.1, forward strand.
ACCGACCCTTGGAACAATTTTTGCCCGCAAAAGGGTGCCCATGGGAGGTTCCAGCCGGAACATCTCGTCGCTGTGCCAGACATCGGTGGAAAGCGGCGGGTTGTCCCCGTCATTGTCCAGGACGATCATCTCGGGCAAGTCGTCCAAATGCGGTGAAAACGGGTGAACCGTCAGTTCACCAAAATTCGCCGCGAAGTCCGCCTGTTGCTCCCGGGTGATGTCCTGATTGCGGAACACGATGACGCCGTGTTCCATGAGGGCATCATGGACCAGCTTTCGTTCCCCTTCATCGATGGGTTTACCGGTATCCAGTCCGTGGATTTCCGCACCGGCATGGGGTCCCAGTTGTTTGGCCCGGGCAGCGGTGGCGCCGGCCTCATTGGATTGATCAATCACCTGGTCCATGGAGTCCTCCAGACAGGTTCGATTTATAGAACTTTTCCAACGTCCAAATACCAACTAAATTTAACAGCAAGCCCAAGTAAAAGGCACTGGGCAAAATCACGCAACAGGCAGGGAGAAGTACGATGGAAATTGCAAAACCCGTGAAGCTATTGGGCTTGTCGGCCGCCGTAGCGACCGCGGCGATGGTGTCCGCGCCGCAAGTAAGCGCCCAGGAGGCATCCTTGCGGCTGCACACGTTCGTGCCGGCCGTTGCCCGTTCGTTCAAGAACCTGGACTGGTGGGCAAAGAAGGTTGAAAAGGAATCGAACAACCGCATTCAGATCAAGCTGTTCCCGTCCCGCCAGCTTGGCGGCAAGCCGTCGGAACTTTACGATCAGGCCCGGAAAGGGTTCGTGGATGTCATTTACTCCCTACCGGGATATACCCCGGGCCGGTTCCCGCGCCTCGAAGTCGTGGAACTGCCCTTTGTTTCCGGCCACTCGCCAAGGATCATGGCCCCGGCCATTTGGTCCATGTACGACAAGTGGTTTTCCAAGGATTTTCCGGACACCCATCCCATCGTTCTGCACGCACCGGGACCCTTTGGGCTGTTCTCCCATAAACCCATCAAGGGCCTGGACGATCTGAAAGGCCTTAAAATTCGTGTCTCGGGCCGGACCCTGGGGCAGTCTTTCAAGGCGATCGGCGCGACACCCGTCGGTATTCCGGGGATCAAGATGGCGGAAGCCTTCCAGCGCAATGTGATCGATGCCGTTTATACGGCCTGGACGATTTCACTTCCGACAAAGATCGTTCGCGTGGCCAAACACTACGCCATGCCTGGTCTGAGCTCGGGCGTGCTGATGGTCATCATGAACAAGGACAGCTACAACAAACTGTCCGCCGATCTGAAGAAGGTTATCGACAATAATTCCGGAGCGGCCTTGGCCAAGGAGTACGGGGAGCGCTGGCACAACGATGATACGCCGGCCCTCAATGTCGCCAAGAAATCCGGCAAGCCCATGTACGTTTTCTCGGACAGCGACAAGAAGCGATGGGCCGCGGCGTCCGAAAAAGTCGTGGAAGGCTGGATTGCCGATATGAAGAAGAAAGGCATCGATGGCGCGGCGCTGCTTGCCGACATGAAAGCCGCCGTCAAGAAGTTCCAATAGCCGTACGGGCTCCGGCAGCGGAGTTTCACCTCCGCTGCCGGGCTTGCAGCGTTGTGATGCCATGAAAGACGCGGACGGCGGGGATACCCGGAAACCGGAGGAATCCGGCCTTACCAGATTTACGCGCCTCGTGGCGCTCGTCGGCGGGTTCGCCGTCGTGGGGGTCGCGGCGCTGACGGTGATCAGTGTTATTGGACGCTATACGTTCGGTACGCCGATCACGGGCGACTATGAGATCGTGGAGTATGGAATCTCCTTTGCCGCCTTCTGCTTCTTCGCGTTTGCCCATGCGACCAATAGCCACATCATCGCCGAGTTTTTTTCCAGCCGAATGTCGGGACGCACCACCCACCTGATCGATGCTACGCAAAATTCGATCCTGTCCGCGATCCTGATTCTCCTGGTATGGCGGGTTATCGTCGGCGGCTTCGACAAGTTCGAAACCGGCGACGAATCCATGTTCCTGGCCATGAAAACCTGGTGGCTGCATGTGGTTGGCGCGTTTGGCCTCGCCCTTTTCGCCTGGGTCGCCGTTCGAAAAATTTTTGAAAAGCCCGACTCGTGAGCGGAACCGAACTCGCCATTTTGATGTTTGCGGTGCTGCTCGCGATGATCGCGCTGCGCATGCCTATCGCCATCGCGCTATTTGCCGTCGGGGCGATCGGCATGGTCCAGTTGACGAGTCTCGACCAATTGCTGATCTGGCTCGAGGCTGCGCCGGTCGGCCGGACGGCCAGCTATTCCCTGTCCGTGATCCCACTTTTTGTTCTGATGGGTCAACTGGCCATGCACTCCGGGTTAAGCTCCGTGCTGTTCCGCTCGGCCCGGGCCTGGGTCGGTCATCGGCCCGGCGGCATGGCCGTCGCAACCATCGGAGGATGCGCGGCTTTCGGCGCCATCTGCGGCTCTTCCCTGGCCACGGGCGCGACAATGGCCAGCGTCTCGTTGCCCGAGATGAAAAAGCTCGGCTATTCGGGCGCATTGTCCACCGGCAGCCTTGCGGCGGGAGGAACTCTCGGGATTCTGATCCCGCCGTCGATCATTCTCGTCATCTACGCGATCATCACCGAACAATCCATTGGGGATCTTTTCTTGGCCGCCGTATTCCCCGGAATCATCGCAACCTTCTACTACGTCATATCCGTTTGGGTATTTGTTCGATTTCGGCCGGAAGCGGGTCCTGCCGGCGAAAGATATGGATGGCGTGAGCGCCTGGAGAGTCTCAAGTACGTGTGGCCGGTGGCCGTTATATTCCTGCTTGTCATCGGCGGGATATATCGCGGCATTTTCACGCCGACCGAAGGCGCCGCGGTCGGCGCTGCCGCTACCGGTGTGATCGCGCTCTTTCGCAGGATGAGCTGGAATCAGTTCACCACCGCCCTGATAGAGACGGCGAAGACCACCGGGATGATCTACCTCATTCTCATCGGCGCGGAGATTTACGGGTCCTTCATGGCCCTGTCGGAACTGCCGCTCAGGATCGCCGGTATGGTATCGGGGCTGGAACTGACCCCCTTGGCCGTCATCGCCTTGATATTGGTGATCTATATTCTGTTGGGCGCGGTGATGGACGGTCTCGCAATGATCCTGATTACCGTCCCGGTCTTCTTGCCCATCGTTCTGGGGCTGGATCTCGGGATGTCGGAAGAAGCAAAAGCCATCTGGTTCGGCATTCTCGTTCTGAGCGTCGTCGAGACGGGACTGATCACCCCGCCCGTAGGCCTCAATTGTTATGTGATCAATTCACTTGCCGAGGATGTGAGCCTGATTGAGACCTTCAAAGGGGTGACCCCCTTTGTCATCAGCGACTTCTTCCGGCTCGCCACCATCGTCGGGTTTCCGGCCGTCGCGCTTTGGGCGCCGGGGCTTCTTTGAAATTTTCACGAATTGAGCGCTGCCGGATTGGAGAGGTATGGCATTGGTTGTTGTGACGTCTCCAATGCCAACTAGTATTGGCCAACCAGTATCGCAATGAAATCACTTCGTTAATTGAGAATACGGGAAGACAGATGGAATACCGTTACATCGGAAACAGCGGCCTGAGAGTTTCCACGATCAGCCTCGGCACCATGAATTTCGGCGCGACAACAAGCGAAGCCGCCGCCCGCAAAATCGTTGATGCCGCCCGGGGCCAAGGGATCAATTTCGTCGATACCGCCGACGCCTACGTCGGTGGAGCGTCGGAGACTATTTTGGGAAAGCTGATCAAGAAGGATCGCGAGGACTGGGTGGTTGCAACCAAAGTCGGGCAACAGGATGGGCCGCCCGAGAGGAAACGCGGCCTGTCGAAAAAATGGATGATGGAGGCCATAGATGCTTCGTTGACCCGCCTTCGGATGGATTACGTCGAAATCTATTACATGCACCATGTGGATTGGGATACGCCGCTCGAGGAAAGCATCGAGGCGATGGGAGAAATCATTGCCGGCGGCAAGGCCCGGTATTGGGGTTTCTCCAATCATCGGGCCTGGCAGGTCGGCGAGCTTGTTCGTCTGTGTGACAATCTGGGCACCCCCCGGCCCATCATCGCGCAACCCATGTACAACATGGTCAACCGGACCCCGGAAACCGATCTGCTTCCCGCCTGCGAATATTACGGCATCGGCGTCGTGCCCTATTCGCCCCTGGCCCGCGGGGTGCTTACGGGAAAATACGGGAACAGGAAGAAGATGCCCAAAAACAGCCGGGGCGGCCGCGGCGACGCGAGCGTTCTGAACCGCGACCTGAAAGAGGAATCCTTCAGGCCGTCGCCAAAATCGAGAAATATCTCGAGAACAGGAACATTCCCGTGTCCGACTTCGCCATCAGGTGGCTGCTCAACAACGGGATCGTCACGAGCGTCATCGGCGGGCCGAGGACACTTCAGCAGTGGAACGCCTATGTCCGGGCCGCCGGCAGGGAATTCACCGCCGAGGACGAAGCGTTCGTCGATACGCTCGTCGCCCCGGGTCACCAGGCCACGCACGGATATACCTGGCCACGCTATCCGGTGCGCGGCCGGCGCGCGATAGAAGGCTGATCAAAACCGGTTAACCCGCATTTCTCACCAGGGTCATGGTCTGCGCGGCGTTGATCGGGTCGACAGAGCAGGAGAGGCGCGTCGCGGCCCTCAACCGTAATTGCCGCTACGCTTTTCGGGTCGCTCCTGGCGGTTCAGCCACCTGGACGCGACGCAGGCCATAACCCTGGCGGGAAATGCGGGCTAAAGCATGACGCTGGGCGAGATTTCCTGACCCAACAGGACGCCGCCATAGATATCGCCGACATGGTCAACGTCAAAGATGGCGTGGGTGGCCAGCGCATTGGTATCGCGCTGGAACCGCTGGATCAGCGAGTCATTGTAGATCGCCCGGGAACCGGCCTCGCGCGCCATATCGTTGACTACCGCATGGCACGTGCGCGCGACGTGACAGGCGACCATCCGCGCCTTGATGCGCTCCTCGCGGCTGAATTCGTGGCCCCGGGCGACCTTGTCCGAAACCTCCTGGATGCCGGCGTCGAACAAACGGCGGGTTGCTTCCACGGTCATCTGGTTTTGGGCCATTCGCACCCGGGTGGACATCTGTTTGTCCATGGAGGCGTATGAGTAGGCGTTGGTCTTACCCTCGAGGACCCCGCAGACGAGTTCGCATACCGCCTCGGCGCCGCCCATCAACGGGCCGACCGCACCGTAGACCATGAAAGTCAGGAGCGGCACCCGCCACACAGGTTCGGTGTTGACCTCCAGCCCGGGCGCCCGGCCATTGCGCAGATCACTTACCGACACCGAATGGTGCTCCGGCACGAATGTGCCGTCCAATTCCACGTCGTGGCTGCCGGTTGCCGCCATCGCCGACACATCCCAGGTGTCGAGGATTTTGAACTCGCCTGCCGGTACAAAGAACCGCCGCATTTCCGCCGGATCGCCGCTATCGGCGACCGGCGCCGCCAGGGCCATGTAGTCGCCGTGAAGAATTCCGGTCGCGTACCCCCACCGGCCGGTCAGCCGAAAACCGCCGTCGACGCGTTCGGCCGTCCCGCTCGGCATAACCTGCCCAGCCGCCATGGTGTAACCGGGCTCGCCGCCCCACACCTCGTCCTGGGCCTCCACGGGGTAATGGCCGAACTGGAAATTGTGGTAGATGAGGAACCCCATGGTCCATCCGGTGGACATGCAGCCGCGTCCCAGCTCGCGGAATATTTGCGGAATGTATTTGAAATCGACCTCATGACCGCCATAGCGCTTTGGCACGATGGCCCGGAACAGGTCGGCCCGCTTGATGTCCCCGATGGTTTCTTCAGGGATTCGGCCCGCCTCCTCGGCCGCGCGTTGACGCTCCCGAAGCGCCGGGACCATGTCGGTGATCCGCCGGATAAGCTCGTCGCCCGTCACCTCGGATTTGGGATCGTTGAGGGTATCCACGTCTGTCTCTCCCCGGCCGGTCACTCTTTCCTTTGGGCGCCGACACCGTCCATGAACTGCTCCAGCGTTTCGTAGGGTTGGGCGCCGACCACGCCTTGGCGCTCGGCGACGTAGGTTGGGACGCCGGTGACGCCGTACTGCCGCGATTTGGCCCAGTCCATGTCGATGGCGGCTTCGAAGGTCCGCTCCTCGATCACCTCGCGGGCGCCGTCTTCGCGAAGGCCCGCCTCCCGGGCGATCTCCATCAGCACCTGCGGATTGCCGATGTTCCGGTTATCGACGAAGTAGGCGCGGAACAGCGCCATGTGGATCGCTTCGCCGCCCGGCTGGGTGTCCGCCCATTTACCCAGCTCCTGCGCGAGCCGGCTATTGTAGGTATGGGTCCGCTTGCCGTAATCGAGGCCCTCGGCGTCCATCAACCCCTTCATCCGCTGGTAGGCCGCATCGATGTCGTAGTCGCGGCCCGCGAACAGTTCCTCAAGGGTCTGGCCCGCGTCTGGAGTTTCCGGGTGAAGCGGAAAATGCACGAACTCGAGGTTGACGTCGAAGGTGTCTCGTATTTTTTCAATACGCCCGGTACTGAGATAACACCAAGGTCAGACGTAGTCGGTAAATACTTCGAGGGTGATGGGTTCGGACATTGGCGGCGGGCTCCTAGCCTAGAGTGTAGTCAAATGCGTCGCACAAATAGTGGCGTTTGCCGAGTTCGGCGCCGGCGTTGCGGACGATCGCGTAAGCGGTGGTGACATGGAAGGCGATCTGCGGGATAGCGAACCGGAGAAGATAGTCCTCACCCCTGAAGCGGTTTGGCTCGCCGCGGGCAATGATCTCGACGGTCCTGTCCTCGGCGCCCTCAAGCTCATCCTCGGTTACCGATTTCACGAGTGCCATCGTTTCTTCGACCCTTGCCCGCGCATCGGCGATGGCGAGTTCGCCCATATCGGTGAACGGCGGCGTTTCCCGTCCGGCCAGCCGCGCGGCCGCCCGGCCATGGTCCGCGGCGCGCCACACCTGCAAAGACAGCGAAAACATGTCCGGCGCCAGCTTGCTGGCCATCAAATCGGCTTCCTCGGCCTTGCCGTCCTTTACCAGCCCTTCGGCATGGTCGAGAACGTTGAGCATTCCGGTGAGCAACTGCTCGGTTTCGGTCCGGACAAGATGATGCATTGAAATGGACATTAAGAATAATCTCCCGGCTTATCGTTGATCCAGGCGGGCGATATCGAACTCGTCCGCCGTCGCGTTCAGGGCCTTCAACAAGGAGGCATGGAGCGGAATTCCGTTCGCCTCCCGGTACACACGTTTCTTATGACTTTGCTCGCCGGGCAGCAAGACCTCGTCAAAGCCCGGCAGGGTCGGCGAGCCTTTCATTTGATCCACGACCCGGTCGACCTGCCGTTTGAAGCCGTCCGCGTCGCCGAACGCGGAAATGTCGATGGCGACGATAAATTGCCCGGTATTGGTCGGCGTCTCGAAGTCGGCGTTGAAATCGACGACGTCCTTTCCGAAGGCCGCGCCGTTGAGCGTCCCCGCTAGCAGACCGAACATCAATGCGAGGCCGTATCCCTTGGCCCCGCCGATCGGCAGCAGAAATCCGTCCTCCGCCTTGGCGGGGTCGGTCAGCGGCTTGCCGTCGCGTCCCATCATCCAGCCTTCGGGCATTTGCTCGCCGCGCTGGGCGGCGGTTTTCACTTTGCCGTAGGCGGCAACGGTCGTCGCCATATCGAGAACGACATCCGGCCGGTCGAGGGCCGGCACCGCAATGGCGATGGGGTTGGTGCTCAAGAGCATCTCCAACCCGCCCCAGGGCGGCAGGTGATTGGCATTTCCGATGGCGACATAGAGACCGATCATGTCGTGGGCAAGGGGCATTTTAGCGTACAGATTGGCCGGTCCCGCATGATTGCTGTGATGGGCGCCGACCCACGCGACGCCGGTCGTCTTCGCCTTCTCGATGGCGGTCTCGGCGCAATAGCTCATCACCAGATGACCCTGGGCGTTGTCGCCATTTACCAGGGCCATCCCGGGCCGCTCACACTCGATCCGAATGTCCGGGGTCAGATTGAGGCCGCCGGATTTGATACGCTTCAGATAGCCGGGCAAGCGAAAGATGCCATGTCCATCCGACCCGTTCAGGTCGGCGTCGGCCATCAGACCGGCCACCTTCGCGGCATCGCCGGCCGGCATTCCGGCTGATGCGAGCGCGTCTTGGATAAATTCCGAGAGCTGCGCCGCCGTATAGTTTCCGGCATCGCTCATGGTTGTTCCCTGAAGCCGTCTCGCCGGCAGTCCGCTACGGGGTGACCAGATCTTGTTCAGAGAGATGCGGGACCGTTTTGCCGGTCTCGGTAAACGTGCGAGTTACGTCCGTCGAAGCATAGACCCACAGGATAGTCAGGGGACCGTCGCCCGTGTTGAGAAACCGATGGGGTTTGCCGGCCTCGACGTAGGTGGTGTCCAGTTCCCTTACCGGCGTCAACTTTCCATCCACCTCAAGATCGGCCTGGCCTTCGAGAATGGTGACCTGCTCATCGCAATTGTGCGAGTGCATGGGCACCTTCTGGCCGGCCGGAAATCTGGTGATCCCGGACGTAAAAGGCGCACCGCAACGGCTGTTGGCGACCAGCAGCGTGGATTCAACCCCGTCGCCACGGGCGTGCACGGGAGCTTCGTCGATCTTCAATACGACCGTTTCGGACATTGGGCTTCCTCACCTGACATGTAGACCCGGGAACCACGCGGTTTGCGATCCGGGTTTGCTCATAGCATACTGGACTATAACCTATTTTTCCGCTTCCGGGGAGGCTCAGCGGCATTATGGCGCGGCCGGCAGCCAAAAAACGAACCACTGCGAAATCGGCAAAAAGGCCGGCGGTCAAGAAGCAGCGACGCTCCCTGCCGCTCTACCAGCAGGTCGACAATATCATCCGCCGGCGGCTGATCGACAACGTCTGGAAGCCCGGCGACGCGCTGCCCAGCGAAATGCAGCTGGCGGCGGAGTTGGACGTCAGTCAGGGGACGGTCCGCAAGGCTCTCAACGACATGGTCGCCGAACACCTGCTTTACCGGCGTCAGGGACTTGGAACCTTCGTCTCCGAGCATACCGAGCGCCGGGCGCTGTTCTTCTTCTTCAAGATTCAGGGAAAGGACGGCTCCAGCTCCTTGCCCGAAAGCGAGCTCCTGGATTGCAAGCAGACCAACCCGACCAAGGTCGAGGTCGAGCGGCTGGAACTGGAGCCCGGCGCCAAAGTGGTGCGGTTTACCCGCGTCCGTTCGTTCCAGAATGTGCCGAGCATCGTCGAGGGAATTGCGCTGCCCCAGGAACTGTTCCCGGATTTCGGCATCGAACTTCAGCCGCCCAATAATCTCTTCAGATTCTATCAATCCATCTACGGGGTCACCGTCGCCAAGGCGCGGGAGCTGATCTCGGCCGTCAGCGCCACCAAGAAAGAGGCCGGGCTTCTCGGCATCAAGGCGGGCGCGCCGTTGTTGCAGATCGACCGGACGTCGATGACCATTGACGGACGGCCGGTGGAATGGCGGGTCAGCCGCTGCAATACATCAAACCATCATTATGTCTCCGAGCGCGGTTAGTCGTCCGGCGAATTTCAGTTTCAGTTGGGAGGTTCCGTCATGAGTACGGATGTGGGGTTCATCGGTCTGGGCGTATTGGGCTCGGCCATGGCGCCGAACCTTATGGACAGCGGATTTGGCGTCGTTGGATATGATGTCCGACCGGAGGCGATGTCGTCACTCGCCGAGAAGGGCATGACGGCGGCGACCTCGGTAGCCGAGGCCGCGTCGCTGACCGGCGTCATCGTCACCTGTCTGCCGAGCCTCGAGGCGCTCCACGATGTCGCCGCCAAACTCGCCGGCCAGGACGGCAGCGGCAAGGTGGTGATCGAAGCGAGCACCTTTCCCGTCGCCGAGAAGGAGGCCTTCCGGGACACGGTCGAGGGCGCCGGCTACACCGCCATGGACTGCCCGGTCAGCGGTAACCGCATGATGGCCGAACAAAAAAAACTGACCGCCTTCGGCAGCGGCGATGAAGACACCTACGCGGAAATCGAGCCGATCCTCCGGGGGTTCGCCAATCGCACGTTTTATGTCGGCCCTTTCGGCAACGGGATGAAGACCAAACTCTGCGGCAATATCCTGAATCTCGTCCATAATGCCGCCGCCGCCGAGGTCATGGTGCTGGCGATGAAGTCGGGCCTGGACCCTGAGCTGTTTCACAAGGTCATTAGCGGCTCAGGCTCGTCCTCATCCATGTTCGAGGTCCGCGGCGCCTTGATGGCCGCCGACGACTACGACTACGAGGGCAGCAATTTCTCCATCCCGATGAAGGATCGGGAGTTCATCCAAGGTCACGCGGCGGCAATGAAGGTGCCGACGCCGATCTATCACGCGGCGCTGCAGACCTATATGTCCGCGGTCGCGCAAGGGTACGGCGGTCAGGATGCGGCGGCGGTGTGCGCTTCGATGGAACGCGCCGCCGATTGCGTGCGGGAGAAGAATTGATGGCTGCCAAACGCAACCGGCGTTTGCCCGCCATCGGGATCGTCGGTCTCGGCAATATGGGCGGCGGCATCGCCCGCAACTTCGCCAAGGCGGGTTATCCCACCTGGGTTTGGGATTCCGCGCCATCGGCACAGGCAAAATTCTCCAAACTGAAGAATGCAGCCGTTGCCGAACCGAGGGAGATGGCGGCCCGGTGCCGGATCATTATCTTCGTCGTGCCGGCGACGCCCGAGATCGAAGAACACTGCCTCGGCCGCGACGGAATATTCGCCACGGCAAGGAAGGGCCTGATCATTTATGATTTTACGACATCCGACCCGGTGGAAACCAAGAAGCTCGCGCGAAAGGCGGCGCGCAGGGAGATCGCCTATCTGGACGCAGGCATGAGCGGCGGCGGCGCCGGCGCCGACAAGGGAACCCTGACGTTGATGATCGGCGGCGACAAAAGGGCCTTCGGGCGGACCAGGCGTCATCTCAAGGTGATCGCCGACAAGCTGTTCCACCTCGGCCCGTCCGGCGCCGGACACACCACCAAGCTGATCCACAACATGGTCTGCCACGCCGTCTTCCTGGCCACCTGCGAGGGCGGACGAATGGCGGAAAAGGCAGGGATCGAACTCGCCGACCTGATCGACGTCTTCAACGTGTCGAACGCCCGTTCCAACGCCAGCCAGGCGCGGTTTCCCGACCACATCCTCAACAAGAAATGGGACGGCCGGTCGCGGGTCTACAATCTCTACAAGGATACGGGCATGGCCGTCGATCTCGCCAAGGCCCTGGGGGTCAATGCTAAACTGGGCGCCGATACCCACGCCTTTTTGGCGCAGGCCATGTCCCTCGGCATGTCCGAAGAGGATTTTACGCTGGTCTACCGGGACTTCGACAAAATCAAGAAGGCGAAGCCCCGGCGCCGAGCCCCCAAGAAGAGCAAGAAGGGAATGTGAGGGCCTACTCGGCGGCCGCCGGCAAATCGCGGCTGTTGAGGGGCAGATTGATGGGCTCGTTGCGCTCCACCGACAGGTCGGCGGCGATATAAACCTCCATCACCGTCCGTGCCTCCTCCGGCGTCACCATGACGGCCCGGTCGCGGGCGACCGCGTCGATGAAGTGAACGGTCTCGGCGGCCATCGGTCCGGCGTAGACGTGATCGACGAACTCACCCGGCATGGTCGACATGGGAAGCTGGATGCCCTTCTCTACCGTGTTCCACAAAACGTCGCGGTGCGTATCGTCGACGGTCAGCATGCCGTCGGTTCCGATGAACTCGATCCAGGTGCCGGAGTAATTCGGATAGTTGGGCGGCATGGTCCAGCCGGCGCCGATATTGAGGACGACGCCGTTGTCGAGCGTGACGATAATGTACTGGGTATCTTCGAGCCCGGATTTTTCCTTCATGATGCCGTAGGCCGACTGGGAATACACCCGGACCGGCTTGGCGCCGCCCATGGCCCAAAGGGCGAAATCGATGTCGTGGGTCGCCTCCATTGCGGCCGGTGACAGGCTGATTCGGCCGGAGATCTTGTCTCCCAGTCCCCGGGTAATATGACGGCTGACCAACGCGCTCACCGGCTTGCCGATAGTGCCGTCGGCGATGGATTTGGCGACATAGGCGAATTTCGGATTGAAACGCTGGGAGTAGCCGATGGTGAATTTGAGGTCCTTTGCCTTGGCGAGGTCGACCAGTTCGTCAGCTTCGGCGAGGGTCAACGCGATGGGCTTTTCCAGAAAGACGTGCTTGCCGGCCTCCATGCTCGCCTTGGCCATCGGGTAGTGGGTGGTCTCGGGCGTGGCGGAGATGATGACCGCCGTAATCCCGTTGTTCTTCAGGAGTTCCTCGTAGTCCGCCGTCGCCGTGACGGCGCCGGTCATGGACTGAACTTCCTTGAGACGCTCCGGGTTGGTCTCCGCAATATGGAGTTCGCCGACGAGCGGATTGTCCGCACAGCTTACCGCGCGTATGCCGCCACACCAGCCGGTGCCGATAATCGCCACGTTAATCGGATTGTACATGCCCATAACCCCTGAAGCCCCGGCCAGAGCCGGAAAGTGTTTTTGAAGTCTTATATGAGACCGAAATTGACCGAGAGCAACGCGCCCTTCGCCCCTGTCCGGTCACTGTAGGCGAATATGAAAATGGCATCCCCCGGAGGGGATGCCATTTCCGGAACCGACCTGGCTTAGTTGGAGGCCAAGCCCTTGATCATGTTCTTGTAGGCCTTGCTCTGCATGGGACGGCGCTTCTCGTAATCTTCGCCGCTCTCAAAGTTCGCAACCTCGCCGATGGCCTTGATCAGACGCAGGTACGTCTTGTCTTTCTGGATCGCAACCATGGCATCGCGGAGTTTCTTCAGGCGGTCGGCGGGAATGCCGCGCGGCGCCATCAGGATGCGGTGCATCTGACCGATATCGGCGGTGTAGCCCAGATCCTTAAAGGTCGGCACCCCTTTGAAGTCGCTCTTCTGACCGGCGCTGATCAGGACACGTACCTTGTCGCCCTGGCCGAGAATGGTCGACTTGAACTGCATGGTGAAGTCGGCTTCGCCACGCAGGAAACCGGCCATGGAGGGTCCGCCGCCTTTGTACGGCACCATGACGATCTTGTCGGCGATGCCCGCTTCGGTGAACAGCTGCAGGGCCGGCGCGTGGGTGGCGCCCCAGTTGCCCGAATGGGCGAACTTGACCGTACCCGGCTTCGCTTTGGCCGCCGCCACGAGATCCTGGAACGACTTGAACGGGCTGTCGGCGCGCACGATGATCGAGAAGAAACCGGAGTTCAGCTTCGCGACGGTGACAAAATCCTTGTCGGTGTCATAGGGAAGCTTCTTCACATGCTTCTGCAGTTGATCGAAGTAGTTGTGCGAGAACAGCAGGGTGTACCCGTCCGGCTTTGCCTTGGCGGCGGCAGCCGTACCGGTCTGGCCCGACGCGCCCGGCATCAGCTTCACGATCATCGCATTGCCGAGATACTGCGGAATGACGGAGGTGAACACCCGCGCGTTCCGGTCGTGAGATCCGCCCGCACCAAGGGGCATGATCATGGTAATGGGCTTCTCGGGAAATTCGGCCCGGACGTCATTGACGCCGAGCAGACCGAATACGAGAAGGGCTCCCAGAAGTAGTTTGGACAAATTTGCTATCCGCATTGTCTTTCCTCTCTGTTGGTCGTCTCTCTTCAATAGTGTTCCCTGTAAAACAGGGGCGGTAAATCATTTTGTGCCTGCCAAGTCTTATATAAGACTATATAGCACGCCTCAGGGTCAAGTGCACCCCGGCATCCTTCATCAGTGCGCGGCGCCTTCACCAAACCTCTGTCTGAGCCGGTTGTTGCGGCGCCACATCAAATATGTCAGCAACGGTGTCAACGCCAGGATGGCTGCGGCCGCTGGACGCTCCAACGTAATGAAGGTCAGCAGGTCCCCCTGCGCCAAGGTCACGGTCTGACCAAAGGAATATTCGAGTGTCGGCCCCAGGATGAAGCCCATGGCCATGGGCGTCACGTCGAAATGCAGTTTTTTGGCCACGTATCCAAAAACGCCGAAGAACACCAGGACGGCCAGATCGAAGGGCTGTCCCCGGAACACCCACGAGCCGGCAAACGCGAACACCAGTGTCAACGGCAACAAAAATGACTTCCTGATCGTCACTACCTTGGCGAAGAAGGGAATGCACAGGTAGCCGATGAACAGGAACAGAATGTTTGCGAGAATAATGGAGAGCAGAATGGCAAAAACGAGCGAGCCCTGATCCTCCATGAGTTGGGGGCCGGGCCGCATGCCATGCGCAATGAACGCGCCGACAAGAATGACCGTGAGGTTGTCGCCTGGAATCCCGAGGGTAAGGAGCGGCACCAGTGTCGGCCCATTTACGGCGTTGTTCGCAGCTTCCGCGGCCGCCACTCCTTCAAGCTCGCCTTGGCCAAATCTCTCGGGGTGATCGGACGCGCTTTTGGCCGCGGCATATCCCATAAACGCCGCGACGACCTGGCCAACGCCGGGCACCATCCCAATGGTCGTGCCGATCACGGTGGACCGGCCGATCGTACGAAGACAGCTCTTGAATTCGGCAAAGGTGAGGCGTTCTCCGGAGACCTTCAATCCCTCGGCGCTGATGATCTGGGATGCTTTTTTCTCGATGCCGGCAAAAATCTCGGGAAGCGCAAACACGCCGATCAGCATGGGCAGCAGCGGGATACCGGATTCCACCGACGTTATCCCGAACGAGAACCGCGACAGCGCGCCGATGGGATCCTGACCGACCATGGCGAAGAACAAACCAATGGCGAGCATCAGCAGGCCTTTGACAAATACGCCGCTGGACGTAGCTGAAATGACAATCAACGCCAAAAACAGGACGGCGGCCAACTCCGGCGGTCCCATAAGAAGCGCGACAGCGGCGATGGGACCGATCAGGGCAATGGTGAAAATGTCACTCGCGGTGTCCCCGATCACCGATGAAAACAACGCTGTCTCCAGGGCCTTCCGCCCTTTCCCCTTTCTGGTCAGGGGCGGACCGTCGAATGTGGTCGCCACGGCCGCGCCGGTGCCCGGCATCGACACCAATATGGCAGGGATACTGCCCCCGTAAATTCCGCCCTTATAGACGCCGATCAAAAACGGAATCCCCAGCAGGGGGTGAAGAAAGAACGAGATAGGCAGCAAGATCGCCATCGCCATCAATGTGGTGAAACCGGGCAAGGCGCCGACGAACATGCCAAGGAACAATCCGGCGGCAATCAGAAGGAACGTCATCAACACCGTTTCCGGGTTAAACAGGATCCCAAATCCGCCTAGAAATGCTTCGAACATCGATTAAGCGCCGCCCTAAAATACCGACTTGTTGCTGAGCCACTTCAACGGCTCATAAATTACCCAGTTGCTGGGAACGGCCTCATCTATCGGAAACGGCGGCAACGACGTTACCAGCACCTTCGTAAACAGCATAAACAGCGCAAAGGGTACGATGATGGAGACCAGCGCGCCCGCCCAATAGTTGCGGTTTCCGAAATAGGTCGAGACCACGAAGATCATGATCATGCTGCCCGCCACGAAACCGATATTGACCATGAGCCAGACATAGCCGGCCATGCAGGCGGCGGTCACCGCTACATTCGTAATTGCTTCGCGGTCGAGATCGCGAAGTTCATTCCGTTGACGCAGCGACCGGCTTTTCCAGAAAAACCAAATACCGAGCACGAATATGCCGACGGCGATGACCTGGGGGAAGAGTTCCGCCGGCAGGGAGACGTCTCCGACGACGCGAATGAGCGGCTTGTCGACGTGATCTGGAATGAGAACCCATAGGGCGATCGACAGCGCAACGAAAATCAGCGCGGCGACCGAATTATAGTTGAGATGCTTCTCGGACGTTTCTGTTTCCGTATCGCCCAACTGAGGCTTCCCTTCCATCAAATTACGGTTCGGATCTTTGGCCCGATTGTCGCCCCCGAAAAATCAGCAAACTCGACCGGCCCCAATAACCATATATTTTATAGTCTTATATAAGACCGCGGTGGTGTACTTGTCCGCCCTGATCGAGTCAAGGGCCCGGACCGGCGAACCCCCCGGCCAAAAGCGAGCTTAACGAATAGTACGAAAACAGTATGATCCTCAACATTCCCGATAGAATTATCTGAATTGCGGCATACCATCTTGAGCGTGACCCACTTACCTACCCTCGGCCTCGCGGCGCTCTTGCTCGCCGCGTCGGCGGGCCCGGCCGCCGCGCACGCGTTCGGTCAACGCTTCGATTTGCCTGTGCCACTGCCGTTCTTCCTGTTCGGCGCCGGTGCAGCGGTTGCCTTGTCGTTCGTTGTCGCCGCCCTGTTCATGCGTCATCGGCCCGACGACCAGCCGCCGAAAATGAACCTGCTGAACGTCCAGCCGTTTCGTATTCTGGCCCACCCCGTCCCGGTCTTTGTCATCAGGCTGATTTTTGTCGGGGTCTTTTTTCTGATCATCGCCACTGGATATGCCGGTAACCAAAACCCATTGCAGAATTTCTCGGTGGTCATGGTCTGGGTGATCGCGTGGGTCGGACTGGCATTCATATGTTCGCTGATCGGCAATGCCTGGGCGCTTCTCAATCCCTGGAACACGCTCTTCCTGTGGGCCGAACAAGCCTACGGAGCGGCAACGGGCAGGCGGCTGTCCAGCGGCCTCGCGTGCCCGCCCGGGATGGGGTCCTGGCCGGCCGTCATTCTGTTCGCCATCTTTGCCTGGATGGAAATTTCGTGGCCGGGCGGCGCGGTCCCTCGAAATATCGCCATCGCGCTCACCATCTATTCGGTCATCACCTGGACCGGCATGTTTCTCACCAGCCGCGAGGAGTGGTTGGAGCGCGGCGAGGCCTTTCACAACGTGTTCGGAACATTTGCGCGGTTCTCCATCACCGAGGGCCGGGCCACACCGGAAGGACGGGAATGGAATCTCCGGCCGCCCGGTGTCGGGTTGCGGGCCGGCAAACTGCCCAATGCCGGCCTGATGGTCTTCATCCTAGTGCTCTTGGCGACGGTCAGTTGGGACGGCTTTACCGAGACCGAGCAATCAAAACGCATCGCCCTCGAAGCCTTCTACATAATCCAGGACATCGGGCGGCTGGCCGTGCCGATCGTCGAATTGATCGGCCTCGCTGCGTTCCCGATCCTGTTTATTGCCGTCTATCTGATTTTCATGGCGGCGGTCAGCGCCATGGGCGGGGACGTCCGGGACACGTTCCGAGTGGCACGGATCATGGTCTACTCCATCGTCCCCATCGCCATCGCTTATCACCTCTCCCACTACTACACGCTGCTAGCCATCGACGGGCAGCTTCTCATCTCACGCATTTCGGATCCGTTCGGGTTCGGCTGGGACCTGTTTGGGACCGCAGGGCACAAGGTCGACATCGCCGTGGTCAGCGCGAGGTCGGTCTGGTTCATTTCCGTCGGCGCGATCGTCGTCGGCCACGTGGCCGCCGTCTATCTCGCCCATGCCGAGGCGCTGAAGTTTTACCGGGATCGCGGCCGCGCCCTCCGCAGCCAACTGCCGATGCTGGTTTTGATGGTCGGCTACACGATGATCAGTCTGTGGATTATCGCCCAACCCATCGTTGCCTGAGCATCCGCCGGACGCACCGGAAAGTGCGGAAATGGCGCGGAATTCAGCCCAAATTTATCTGGCAACCCCCGGGGGGCAATGCTATGTCACGGCACCTTTGGAAACCGATATTTGCCCGCCCCCGGGCCCACGAATTCATCCGGTGAGGAATTGATCGATGAGTACCCAGGTAGCCGTTACCGATACCGTTTTTCCCAGCCTCGACCCCGCCAAGGAGGCCCTGTCCCGCGTCGATGCGGAACTCACGCTCGCTTCCGAGCCGACCGTGGAGGGCATCCTGGAGGTGGCCGCCGATGCCGACGCTCTGCTGGTCACCTATGGCCAGATCAACGCCGACGTCATTGCCGGGCTCAATAACTGCAAAGCCATCGGCCGGTTCGGAATCGGCACCGACAACATCGATATCGGGGCGGCGGCCGGGAAGGGAATCGTCGTCACCTACGCGCCGGTCTATTGCCTGGACGAGGTTTCGGATCACGCGATGGCGCTCCTGCTGTCCGTGGCCCGCAAGATTCCGTACGCCAACAACCTGGTCGCCGACGGCCGTTGGGAAATGCCGGCGGTGGTCCCGATCGCGCGGCTCCGGGGAAACACCCTCGGCCTCCTGGGCCTCGGCAACATCCCGCAGCAAATTGTCGGCAAGGCGCAGGCGTTCGGCATGAACGTCATTGCCGCCGACCCGTACTGCCCCGATGAAGTCTTTGGGAAGCTGAATGTCGCCAAGGTCGAGTTTGACGATCTCCTGGCGCAATCGGACTACATTTCCGTCCACGCGCCGCTGACGCCCGAGACCGAGAAGATGTTCAACATGGACGCCTTCAAGAAGATGAAGAACACAGCGTTCCTCATCAACACCGCGCGCGGACCCCTGGTCGATACCGCAGATCTGGCCGCCGCGCTGGACGCGGGCGAAATCGCCGGCGCCGGCCTCGACGTGTTGCCGTCCGAGCCGCCGGCCGCCGATGACCCCATCGTCGGGCGGGACAATGTGGTGATCACCCCGCACACCGGGTTCTACTCCGAAGACGCCTTGCTGGATCTGCAGACCACGGTCGCCAGCGACGTCGCCGCCGTACTCGCCGGCGAGGAGCCCAAATATCCCGTGAAGCCCCGCTAACGCCGCGGCCAAGGGAGAGCCCGACATGAAAGGCATGGTGGCTGACGATCATCATAGATACCCCAGCCAAGGAGACTTTCGATGACTTCTCCCATGGTGGATTCCGCTTGGCTTGCCGAGCATCTGGACGATCCGGGGGTTCGCATTATCGAGGTTGAATCGGACCCCGAGGGAAAGGCCTACGACGAGGGACACGTTCCGGGCGCTATCCGCTGGTTTTGGAAGGACCTTTGCTGGCACGAGACCGACCGCCAGTTCGTGACGCCGGATGAGTTGGCCAAACGGCTCGGCGCCGCCGGGATCGGCGACAAGACCACGCTGGTTCTTTATGGCGATCCGGTTCAGTACGGAAACTACGCCTTCTGGGCATTGAAGATGGCCGGCCATCCCGACCTGCGGTTGCTCGACGGCGCCCGCAGGAAGTGGCTTGCGGACGGTCACGAATTCACCACCGACGTTCCCGCGTATGAGCCGGTCGGGTATACGCCCGGAACGCCCGACCAAACCATGCGTCTCGGGCGCGAGGCCGTGCGCGAGCGCCTGGGCGACCCCGGGCGCTTCCTGTTGGACGTGCGGACGCCCGAGGAATATTCGGGCGAACGGGTGATGGAGTACGGCCAATTCGACCACGGCGCCGAGCGTGGCGGCCGCATCCCCGGCGCCAGGCACTTGTTCTTCAAGGAACTGCTCAATGGCGACGATACCTACAAGAGCCCCGAGGAACTGAGCGCCAAATTCAAGGAAGCGGGCGCCGACCCCGGCGACGCCGACGAGATCGTCGTCTATTGCCGCCTCTCCCACCGGGCCACCCTCGCCTGGACCGCCATGGCGCTGATCCTGGGCTGGGAGAACATCAAAATCTACGACGGTTCGTGGACCGAATGGGGCTCGATCGTCGGGTTTCCTGTCGAAAGGTAGGAAGCGCCGCGCGGCCTAGATCGGGTCATGTTTTGACGGAACCACGGCGCGGTTTCGTCAAAACATGTGAATCCGATCTATTTCAATAGTGTAGAGCCGATTCACATGGATTGTCGGCATCGCAAAGCGACTCCGACAAACCATGATCGGCTCTAGCCGTTCGCCACGAAACCGCCGTCCACAAAGAGCGTATGCCCGGTCACGAAATCGGAAGCTGGGCTGGCGAGATACACCGCGGCCGCCAACAGATCATCGGTTTCCGCGATGCGGCCGAGCGGGATGCGTTTGACCACGTCATCTTCGAACTTCGCGAGATACTCGGCACGGCTCGGTGTGCGCACCGCGGTCGGTGCAAGAGAATTAACGCGAATGCCTTCCGGTCCCCATTCGACCGCAAGCGATTCCGTCAGGTGGCTGATTGCCGCCTTGATGGCCGAATAGACCGATCGGGTCGGGATCGTCGAACGGGCAAACGTCGAGCTCAGATTGATGATCTTGCCATAGCCTGCGTCGCGCATCAGTTGACCAAGAATCGTACATGCAAAGAATGTCCCTTTGAGGCTCGTATCGAGGGACTTGTTCCATTCCGGCTCGGTGGTGTCCCAGGCGAGCGCCTCAATGGTATAGGCGGCACCGTTGACCAGAATATGCAGCCCGCCGAACCGATCGCGAACAAAGTCGCGCAATCCTTCGATCTGATCGACGTGTGAAAGATCTATTGAATAGGCCTCGGCGCGCGGGCCCAGCGCACCTATCTCGGCAACCAGCCCTTCCAGTTTGCTCTTGTCACGGCTGCAGACAATCACGTCCGCGCCGGCAGCGGCCAAACCAAGCGATAGGGCACGACCTATGCCCTCGCTGGCCCCGGTAACAATCGCCACACGATCGTCGAGACGAAAGCTATCAAGGATATCCGAGCTGGAACCGGTACCGGTCCGCGACATGAATGAGCCTTCCACAAAATAATTCGACGGCAGAACCTAGCGGCTCGAATCGGTTCTGTCTGCACCGGAAAAACGCCCTTGGCGCATTGCCGTGCGCGAGATGGACGGACGCCTCCGGCGATGTCAGGGCACTCCGGGCGGTTCGGGCCGGGGATCCGGTCAGCGTCGAGCGGGTGCCCGGCTAAAGCGACTATCCCGGCGCCTTCAAATCGCCGGCCCTATGTCCAGGTTGCAAACGCCATCCCGGTACCGGTTCCCACCTCGGACCGATAGCAGGGCACATAGTCCAGCAGCGTCATGTCTAGGCCGCTGTCTTCGAGAATGCCGCAGGCGGCAATCCAGTTCTTGATTTCGGACGTTCCGGACTGAAAGGCTTCGTTTCCGTCCCCGGTCAGGGCGGCGCGGTCGCCCGCCAGCATGGCGTCCAACAGCTTACGGTCGAACGCCTCGTCGATGACGAAATGGGTCAGGCCGCCCGATGCGATCACGGCGACGCGGGTGTCCGCTTCCCAGGACCTGATCCCGCGCGCGATGGACCGGCCGATCTCGTAGCACCGCGCGGCGGTCGGCTGGTTGGGCGGAAAATAGGTATTGATCAGAATTGGAACAAAGGGGATCGGCCGGTCTTTCAGCAGCCGCCGGTAAATGAAGCCGAAAGCATGCCCGATGGTGCGCGGACCATGCGCATCGGCGGGCGGCCGCCTGGACGAGGTGACATCGAACCGATCCTCGATGGTTTGCAGGATGATGTGTTCGGCAAGCGCCCCGTCGACCGGATAGTCGGTATCCTCCGCCGGCCAATAGGACAGGCGGACGGGCAGCATGGGCGGCGGGAGGTTGGGATCGGAGGCATCAACGGCCAGCGCCCGAACCGAACTGCCGTGATAGATGACGAAGGCCGGCTGTACGTCGTCGAAGAACCATTCCTTTTGGTCGTCGCCGACGATGATCAGCACATCGGGATCGGCCTCCGCGAGCTTCGCGGCCAGCGCATCCAGATGCCGTTGGCACGCCGCGTAGCTCGCCTCGCGGTTCTCCGGCGTATCCAGCGCGGTATAGTGCGCCGTATCACGCACCGATTTCAGCTCCTCGAAGGAGTACATTTCCCCGCGGTAGGGGTGCGCCGGCGCCGCCCGGTCCGCATCCGTCCGGATATCCCAGTGCTCGGGCGCGAGCGAGAGCATCGGACTATGCGAGGTGCCGATCCCGAGAACGATTTCCGCCACGACCAATTCCTCCCCGGCGGTGGTTGTTGATCGGCCTCAAGGATATCGGGTGAGCGCGCGCCCCGACAGACGCATCCACCGGAGTGTCCGCCCATCGGCTAGCTGAGAGAAGATCGGCGGGATGGAGACTTACGCGTCGCGCAGAACGGCCTCGAAGAACATCAGGGTTTCCTCGGCGAAGCGCCACATGTTGTCTTCGCGGTCCGCGTGGCCGGTTTCGATGGTGACGGCCCGCTCCAAGGGGCCGGCGGCCGCGATGCAGGTGTGTCCCGCATCGTCACCATAGCGATTGCCGGTCGGCCCGGCGGCGCCCGCTTCAGCCAATCCCCAGGTCGTGCCCAGCTTCTCGCGAACGGCGGCGGCGGTCAGCTTGACAAACGGTTCGGAGGCCGAGCGCACACCCGGATGGTCGTCGAGATCGACCTCGAGAAACACGTCGCGCGCCTTGTGGGTATAAATCACCCCGCCGCCCATGAAGTAGGCCGAGGCGCCGGGAATGCTGAGAAGCGCGGCGGCAACCAGGCCGCCGGTGGACGATTCGGAAACCGCGACCGTCTCGCCGCGGTCCTTGAGAAGCCGGCCGACCGTCTCCGCCAAGGGCGTCAGTCTGCGGATAGGGTCGGCCATCCCGAACGCTATTCGGCCGGCAGATATTTCTGCCGGTCGCTGCGGTCCTTCGACTTGATCGCCGCCAGGACCTTCTCCGCCGTCGCCGGCAAATTGTAGATCCGCGCGCCCACGGCGTCGTAGATGGCGTTGCAGATCGCCGCCGAGGTGGCGACCGCCGTCGGCTCGCCCACACCCTTGGCGCCGAACGGTCCCGTCGGGTCGAAGTTCTCGACGATGTCGACCTCCAGGTCGGGCATGTCGAGGCTGGTCGGCATGATGTAGTTGGTGAGATTCGGATTGATCTGTTTGCCCTCGTCGTCGAACAGCATCTCTTCCTGGATCGCCATGCCGACTCCCATGGAGATACCGCCCTGAATCTGACCTTCGACCAACATCGGGTTGATCGCGGTACCGCAATCGTGGGCCGCCGCGATTCGCAGAACCTCGACCTCTCCGGTCTCTTCGTCCACCTCGACCTCCGCGATCTGGGTCGCGTAGACATAGGTGGAGAACGGCTTGCCCTGGCCGGTTTCCGGATCCATCGCGACGGTCGGCGGATTGTAGGATGCGGACCCCAGCGCCGGCGTGCCGGCGCCGTTCTGCGCGTGCGCAGCAACCTCGCCGATGGGCAGGCAGGATTGCGGGAAGCCCTTCACCTGGATCTGCCGGTCCTTGGCCTCGAGCTGGTTGGGACGGACGCCCAGCATCGGCGCCGCGACCTCGAACAGGATGTTCTTGGCCTTTTCGGCCGCGAGCTGGATCGCGTTGCCGGTGACATAGGTCGTGCGGCTGGCGATGGCGCCCGTATCCATGGGCGTCGCGTCGGTATCCGCCGAAACCACATGCACGTCATCGGTGGAGATGCCGAGTTCCTCCGCGGCGATCTGGCCGAGGACAGTGAGCGAGCCCTGGCCCGTTTCCACGGTGCCGGTGATCAGGGTCGCGGTGCCGTCCTCATTGACCTTCACCGTCGCCGCCGACGGGTTGGCCATCACGGTAAACCCGATCGGATACCACATGCAGCCCATGCCTTTTCCGCGCTTTTTCATTGGCCGTCCTCCTTCCAGCCGAACCGCTCGGCGGCCTTTTCGAGGGAGTCCTTGACAACCACGCTTTGCAGCACTTGGCCGGTCGGGCTGGCGGAACCTTCATGGAAGGCGTTCTTCATCCGCAGCTCCAGCGGGTCGATGCCCAGCTTGTGGGCGATCTCGTCCATCTGGGATTCATAGGCGAAGCACACCTGCGGCGCCCCGAACCCGCGCATGGCGCCGGTCATGGTCTTGTTGGTGTACATGCAGTAGGCCTCGGCGAGCAGGTTCTCGATATTGTACGGCCCCGCCGACAGAATGCAGGCCTTGCCCAGGGTGGTTTCGCTCCACGAACAGTAGGCGCCGCCGTCCAGGACGAGGCGAACCTTGCGGGCGGTGATCATGCCGTCGTTGGTAACGCCGGTCTTGTACTCCATGATGAACGGGTGCCTGGTCGTCGAGGCGATGAATTCCTCTTCGCGGGTATAGACCATTTTCACCGGCCGTCCCGTCTTCCGCGACAGCAGGGCCAGGGCCGGCTCGGTGGTGATCTCGTTCTTGCCGCCGAAGTTGCCGCCGACGATGGTGCCGACAATGCGGATCTTGTTGATCGGCATATCGAGCGTGCGGGCAATGTCGGCCCGGCCCAGGGTTATCCGCCCCAGGCTCGACCACAAGGTCACCCGGCCATTGGGGTCCCACTGCGCGATGGACGCATGAGGCTCCAGCGGCACGTGCTCGATCATCTGGGTCGAGTAGACGCCCTCGAAAATGTGGTCGGCCTCAGCGAAGCCCTTCTCGAGATCGCCTTTCTTGATCCGCTTGGTCGCGTAGATGTTGCTGTGCGGCGGATGGACCTTGATCTCGTCTTTCATCGCCTCCACCGGATCGTAGACCGGCTCCAGCGGCTTGTACTCGACCTTGATCCTCTCGCACGCCTCCTCGGCGATCTGTTCGGTCACCGCAGCCACTGCGGCGACCGGGTCACCAGCGTGGAACACGCGTTCGTCGGCCAGGACCGGCTGATCCTGATAGGACGGACCATAGGAATTGACCGGAATTTCCTTGCCGACCAGCACCGCCGCTACGCCGGGCATGGCCTCGGCTTCGGAGGTATCGACGGACTTGATCAACGCCGAGGAAATGCCGGCCCGCTTCATCTTGGCGAACAGCATGTTCGGAAACGTTATGTCGTCGATGTATTTGGTCTGACCCAGGCCGTGCAGGCGGCCGTCCGGACGGGTCGCCCGCTGGCCCACCGCCGGCGTCTGGTGCCGCGCCTCGGTATCGATGGTCTCGACCGGAAAATGAGCCGGCTCGACGACCGACGGGAGACGAAGGTCCTCGTCGGTCTCCTTGAGGTCGGTCAGCGAATCCGTCTTATCGGCGACTTTGACATCATCAGTCATGGTTCAAGCTCCTCTCTGCGCCCTCAGGCGGCTTCCTTCTCGCCGCGGAGAATGCGCGCCGCATCCTGAACAGCTTCGATCATTTTAGTGTAGCCCGTGCACCGGCAAAGATTGCCGGAGAGCGCGTCCTTGATCTCTTCCTTGGTCGGATCGGGGTTCCTGTCCAACAGCCCCTTGGCGGAGATGATCACGCCGGGGCCGCAGAAACCGCACTGCAGAGACGCGAACTCCTCGAACGCCTTCTGGATCGGATGGAGATCCTCCAAGGTCGCCAGGCCTTCGATGGTGACCACATCCCTGCCGTCCACCTGGCCGGCCAGCATCAGGCAGGCATTCACCGGGATACCGTCGACGATGACCGTGCAGGCGCCGCAGTCGCCGACATCGCAGCCGAGCTTGGATCCGGTGAGATAAAATTCGTCCCGGAGCAACCGAAGCAGGCTGGTCTCCGGCGGCACCGATGCCAAGCGTTCTTCGCCGTTGATGGTGAGCGTAACGTCCGTCATGTCCGTTCTCCTTTTCTCCGCCCGCCTAGTCGTTTTGGGCGAGCCGATAGGCGTTGTCGAGCGTGCGCTTGGTCAGCACGGCAATCAGATCCCGGCGGTAGGATGCCGAGGCGCGGAAGTCGTCGATGGGCTTGGCGTCCTCGACCGCCAGCCGGCCGGCTTCGGCCATGTTCTCAGGGGTGATTTCCCTGCCCTCGAGGAAATCCTCCGCGGCGGCCGCGCGGATCACCGTCGGCGCCACGGCGCCCAGGCTTATCTTCACGTCCTTGAAGGTGTTTCCCTCGCCGACCCAGAGGGCGGAGGCGGCATTGACGAGTGCCAGCGCCTGGCCCTTGCGAAGCCCGAATTTCAGGAAGTCGGTGGGCTTGCCCAGGTTCCTCTTCGGAATGATCACGTCGAGCAACACTTCGTTATGCTCGAGGATGGTCTTGCGGGGGCCGACGAAGAACTCTTCCAGGCCCATGCGGCGGGTACCGTCCGGACCGGCCACCGTCACCTCGGCTTCGAGCGCCATCAGGGCGGGACCAGAATCCATCGACGGCACGCACGTGACCAGATTGCCCCCGAGGGTTCCAAGGTTCCGGGTCTGCACCGCGCCGATGGTGTGGGCGGCGTGAACCAAGGCCGGGAAGTTTTCTTGAATGTAGGGGTTATCCATGATCTCGGTGTGGGTGACCAAGGCGCCGATGCGCAGCCCCTCGTCATTCACCTCGATGCCCTTCAGGTCTTCGGCCCTCGTAATGTCGACGACCACATCCGGGTCGTGCTTGGCGTGTTTGAGATCGACGAGAATGTCCGTCCCGCCGGCGAGCACGATGACGTTGGGACCATGTTCGCTCAAAAGGGAAACCGCCTGACCGGCGGACTCCGCAGATACAAAATCAAAGGCCCTCATTCCTATTTCCTCTACCGGTCGAAAGGGTCGGGAACCGCCTACTGCACGATCGGCGGGTTCTCGAGTACGGCAAACAAACGTTTTTGGGATTTCCTGATGTGCGACCCGATAAGGCTCGCGGCCTTGGTCTTGTCGCGCGCCTGGATCGCATCGATGATCGCCGCGTGTTCGGCGACCAGCTTCTCCGCCGAACCGTTTCCTCGAGCCGACGACTGCTGGCCCGAAACGCCCA
The DNA here is from genome assembly GCA_965207535.1 of Rhodospirillales bacterium. GTDB lineage: Bacteria > Pseudomonadota > Alphaproteobacteria > Rhodospirillales > UBA2165 > JAJDXO01. The sequence continues at coordinate 119,716 of CBDBMR010000005.1, forward strand.
TGAAAGTCAGGCGGTCGAACTGATCGATTACCTCGCAGGCGGTCTTCGCGAGCCGCGTATTGCCGGACAGCCTGGCGACGGCGGTATGGAAGTCCCGGTTGTAGGTAACCCATGCGGCGAGGCCGTCGGCATCCACCGCCCGGAAAATATCGAGAGAGGCCAACTCTTCGTCGCTCGCCTCTTCGATGGCGCGGCGGGCACACGCCTTTTCCATCATTATCCGCATCTCATAAAGCTCCCGCGCGTCGGAGACCGAGACAGGCACAACCCGGTAGCCCTTGCGCGGGAGTACTTCGATGAGACCCTGCTCCTGAAGCCGGAGCAGGGCGTCCCGGACAGGAGACTTGGAAACCCGATAGCGCTGGGCGAGATCGTTTTCCCGAAGCTGAGCGCCCGGCAGCAGATCACAGCTCAGAATATCCCGACGAATCTGGTCATACACCGTATCCCGCATCAATCCTTGCGGCTGGTCGTCGGTCTGATCTTGAATTTGCGGCTGATCAAGCATTTCGAGCGCTCTCTGAAATATCACTGCGAAGAATATCTCAGAGTTTATCTTTCAAAGTCAATAGGAAAAACGGATTTGGCCCTGAAACCACCCTAATAGCATATTTTCTAAATTTATATTTATTAATCAACATGCTAAATAAATATTTTGGCGAAGATCGCGAGAAAGAAATACCAGAAAAATTGGCATGGTGATATTCCACAGCACAATTTTGATATCCCAAAATTAAAATTATTCGCCGAAATCAGGTTTTCACTGGGTCGGTTTTGAAGCGGATTTTTCCGCCCGCCGCGTGTTCCAGCCGGGTAACCGTCCGCCAGCGGTCGTCGTCGGCATCCGGGAAATCCAATCGGAAGTGAGCGCCGCGGCTTTCTTCCCGGGCGCCCGCGGCGGTTGCCAGCAGCCGGCCCAGGAGCGTGAGGTTGGGAATGGAGAGCGCGCTCTCCAGTTCCTGGCCGAGCGTCTTCGCCGATGCCTTGGCCGCCGGCGAGAGACGCATCGCCGGAATATCTTCGGCCTCGATTCGCTCATATTCGGCCAGCGCCGCAGCGCATTGTTCGGCATCCCGGATCGGCCCCAGCTTCTCGTGCGCCAGCATGCGGCAGGCCAGCCGGACCTCGGCCTGGAGGGGGCCCTTCTCCCGCGCCATCAGCGCTTTGAGGTTTTCGGCCGCGTCCTCGGGAAGGCTTACGGCGTCCGGAGCCCGGTGATCCAAGGAGGCCGCCGCGGCGCCCCGGCCGGACCGGCGGCCGAAGGCCAGGGCGTCCGACAAAGCGGATCCGCCGATGCGGTTGCCGCCGTGCACGCCGCCCGATGTTTCCCCCGCCGCCCACAGACCATCGATCGGGGTTTCGCCATGAACGCCGATCTTCAGACCGCCGAGCCAGGTATGACTGCCCGGCGCCACCTCGAGGGGCGTCTCGGTCAAGTCGATCCCCCGGTGCAGGCAGGTCCTGTAGACGTGGGGGATGGCCTTCAAGATGGTCTCCTTCGGCACGTGGGTGGCATCCATATAGATGCCGCCGGTGAGGCTGGCGTTGCCGGCGTGAATCTCGCGCGCCATGGCGAGGATCACCTCGCTCCGGGTACTGCGCTCCGCCGTGTCCGGATAGTAGCGCTTCAGGAACTCCTCGCCGTCCCGGTTCTTGAAGATGGCGCCGGCATTGATGAAGCCGGTCGGATGCGGCGCGAAGCCGAACAGCTCCTTCGGTGCGCAGCACATGGCCTGAAAGTCGATCATTTCGATCCCGATCAAGGGGGCGCCGGCCCGGAAGCCGAGGGCGAAGCCGTCGCCGGTGACCTGGGGCGGATTGTCGTTCACATAGAACAGGCCGCTGCCGCCGCCGGTGCAAAGAATGACCTGGGAGGCCGCATAGGCCACGAGGCGCCCTTCCCCGTAATCGACGCCCCAGGCGCCGGCCACCCGGTCCCCGTCCTTCACGAGATCGACAATGGCCGTCAGTGAGTGCTTGTCGATGCGCGTGTCCGCCCGGAGCCGCTTGGACAGCGTCTTGGTCACCATATTGCCGGTGGTGTCGTGATGGTGCACGGCGCGGGGCAGGGTGTGGTTGGGAAACATTTTGAGGTCCAATTCGCCGTCGCCGCCGCGCACGAATTCGGCGCCCCACGCTTCCAGGTCCCGGACAATGGGGATGATGTCCTCGCACCAGGCGCGCGCCAGATCGGGGTCGATCAGCTCCCCGCCATGTTCAAGGATTTCCTCGAGGTGCTTCCCGGGGGAATCTTCCTTGCCCATGGCCGCCGCAAATCCGCCGCGGGCGACCGTGGTCGTTCCGGACGTCGCCCGGCCCTTGGTGACCTGGATGACCGGCACGCCGGCCTCGGCGCATTCGAAGGCCGCCATGGTGCCGGCCGCGCCGCCGCCGATGATCAGGACGCCGGTCTTGAAGTTCCTGGTTTCCATCCCGGCCATCTCAGTTGCGGTCCATCAGGCGCCCGAGCTCGGCCACGCAGGCATCGGCGAATTCCGGGTCGTTGATATGAACGTCCATCTCCTTGAGTTCTCCGGCACTCAATTCGCCGCGGAGCGCGTCCGTGAAGTGCCGATCGGTTTCGGGCTGGAACCAGGAGCCGATCTCGTTGCCGTCCAAATCGTGGGTCTTGCGGATGGTGTGCTGGCTGAATCCCCGGCTCGGCACCAGAACCACGAACGGTGCCCTCGACCGGTTCAGGCGCTCGGCGAACATCGTACCCAGCGCCGTCATTTCCTCGGCGTTGGTCCGCATCAAGAGGATTTCCGGATTGTATTGATAGAACTCCCGGTCCCTGAACCGCTCGGGACACTCGCCGACCCACCAGTTGGTGTGATCGATGGCGCCGGGCGCAACGACCTGCGGCAGGCCGGCCTCCGCCGCGCCCGTCAGGCGGTCCGGTCCGGCGCTGTAGACCCCGCCGGTCAGCAGGTCGGTCACCTCCGAAGTCGTCAAATCGATCACCCCCGCGAGTTCGCGGCGGGACGCCAAATTCTCCAGCGCCTTGCCGCCGGGCCCCGAGGCATGAAAGTGCATGACCTCGTATCCCGCGGCCTGCAATTGATCGGTTATACGGTCGACGGCGACCTGCAGATTGCCGAAGGACGAAACGCCGATCAGCGGCGGGGCCTCCTCGGTCCGGACCCGCTGGTCTTCCCACGATCGCGCCATGGCGGCGACGGCATGCGCCGCATTTTCCATGATCGAGCAGGTAATCCGGTTCATCACGATATCGCTGATGGTCGGGAACATGGCGATATCGCTCTCGGCCACGTACCACTGCACGGCGGCCGTAGCCGCGACCGGGGTCACCATCACCTTGGGGAACATGGGCGGCAGTCGGCGCATCATCCCGCAAAAGACTGTACACCCATTGGCCCCGCCGACCCCGATGGCGCCGGAGATTTCCCCCGCCGCCTGGGCGTTGACCAGCGCCTGGGCGCCGCCGGCAATCATCGCCTCGGCGGCGGCGGAGCGTTCCAGCCCGCCCAATGCCTCCCAGGTCCGTCCGGCGATCGCAGCGACCTCGCCACCGGTCATCGCCGCCCCCGGCTTGTCGTGGGGCCGGAGGGACAAGTCCAGCAGCCAAGGCTCGGCACCCGCATCCCGAAGACCGTCGCAAACGTGCCCGGCCGCCTCGGATTTGCTGTCGAGGGTCGCCAGAACGGCAATTCGGACGGGATCGGCCATGGGCTATGCCGGCTTGGTGATTTCTTTGAACCTGGCGGTGACGGCCGGGACCGAATCCTCGATGGGAAACCGCTCGGCGGATGAGCCGCCCACATAGCCGTCCAGCCGCGGCTCCTTGGCCCAGAACGCGGCGAAGTCCTCCGGGGTCTCGATGGAGCCGCCGTGGCAGGTGACGATCCGGTCGGCGTATTTGGATGCCAGCGCATCGCAGACGCCGGCGGCGCGCACAACCGCGTCGTCCTCGGCCATCACGGTTTGCGAGCCGATGGTGCCGCCCGACGAGTTGCCGAAATGGACAATGATGTTGTCCACGCCCGCCTCGGCCATGGCGAGGGATTCATCGACGCTGGTGCAGAACGCCTTGGTGTAGATGCCTTGGCTCGATGCATAGCCCAGTACGTCCACTTCCCTATCGTAACCCATGCCGGTCTCTTCCAGGTCGCCGCGGAACTTGCCGTCGATCAGGGCCACCGTCGGGCAAGCCATGATGCCGTCGAACCCGGCAGCCGCGGCGTGATCAACGAAGCGGTGCATGTCGCGGGTCGGATCGACGCACAGCAGCCCGGCCATCACCGGGCAGCGGTCAACCACGTTGATCATGGACCGTTCGCCGATTTCGAGGGTGAGTTCGTTGGCGTCGCAGATGGGCAGATACCCGGCCATGGACGAGAGGCCCTGCATCCGGAAATAGGCGAGGTCATGGGTGGTGACCATGTCGGCGCCGCCGCGGGCCGCCATTTTTGCGGTGATGCCAGTGCCGCAGAGCGCATCGTAGATGGCGCGGCCCGCCTCCCGCTCGGCCTGGAACCGCGCGCGAATGGTGTCTCGATCAAATCCGCTCAAGGACCCCTCCCTGGAATTTCGTCATTGTTCGCCCGAAGTTTAGAAGCTAAATCCCGGATGCACATCACTTTCGGACGCAAAGACATGAGTGGACGGCTGGAGAATAAGGTTGCAATCGTGACGGGCGCCGGCGGCGGCATCGGCGGCGCTATCGCCAGGTCGTATGCGGCCGAAGGCGCGGCAGTGGTCCTGGTCGATCTCAACGAGGCCGCGACCCGCGAGGTCAAGAACGCCATATTTGAAGCAGGCGGCAGGGCCGCGGCCCTGGTCGCCGATGTGTCCCTCGAGGAGACGGCGGTCCGCGCGGTCGAGACGGCCAGCCGCGAATTCGGCGGACTGACGACGGTCGTCGCCTCCGCCATCTACGACGCCCCCTACCAGCCGGCCCCGGAACTTTCCGTCGAGGAGTGGAAGAAAAGCATCGATGTAAACCAGACGGGCCCGTTCCTGCTCGTCAAGCACGCGGTGCCGGTCATGGCCGCCGGCGCCGATGAACATGGCGGCGGCAGCATCATCCTGGTGGCCTCGCAACTCGCCTTCGCGCCCAAACCCGGCCGTACCTGGTACGCCTCCCAGAAGGCCGCCATGGTCAGCCTCGCCAAGGCGCTTGCCGTCGATCACGCCAAGGACGGCATCCGCGCCAATGCGCTGTCCCCGGGGCCGACCGCCGATGAGCGATTCTTCAGCCAGTGGCCGAGCGAGGAAGAGGCGCACGCCAACGCCAACACGCTGATGGGCCGGCTGGGCGAGCCCGAGGAAATTGCCGCCGGGGCGGTGTTTCTGGCGAGCGACGAGGCCAGTTTCGTCACCGGTATCGATCTTCTGGTCGACGGCGGCTACACCGCCATCTGAGACCCGTTCTCCGGGGTGCGGAACCGTTGATTCCGCAACCGGCTTCCACGTTGACTCCCCCTGACCCGTTCCCTAGATTCCCGCCGCGTTTCGCCCGGCGAGGATGAATTCGAATTTTTTTGCCGATTGCCGTCTGGCCCGCGTAGCGGCGCGGGCGCCCGAGGAGAAGAATAATGCCCGATACCCCATGGATTTCCGAAAATTGGTTTACCAGCCCCTGGAACTTCGCCGACGAAGTGACCAAGGACTGGAAGTTCCCCGAGCAGGTCCGCATTCACGACGTCACGCTCCGTGACGGCGAGCAGCAGGCCGGTCTCGCCTTCGATTACGACGACAAGATCCGTATCGCCGAGGGCCTTGCCGAGGCCGGCGTCCACCGGATCGAAGCCGGCATGCCGGTGGTCTCCCCCGATGACGCCCGCGTGGTCCGGGACCTCGCCAAGCGCGACTTCGGCCCCAAGATCTATTCCTTCGCCCGCTGCATGGTCGACGACGTCAAGCGCGCCGTCGATGCCGGCGTCGGCGGCGTGATCATGGAGGTCCCGTCCTCCCAGCACCTGATCGAAAAAGGCTACCGCTGGGAACTGGAGCGGGCCATCGACCTCTCCATCGAGAGCACCAAGTTCGCCCATGACCAGGGCCTGGAAGTGGTGTTCTTCCCGATCGACTTTACCCGTTCCGATCTGAACTGGGTGATGGACCTGATCGAGAAGGTCGGCAACGAAGGCCACATGGACGGTCTCGCGCTGGTCGACACCATGGGCGTCACGTCCGTGCATGCCATGCCGTACTTCGTCCGCGAGGTGAAGAAGCGGTTCCCGGATGTGCCGCTCGAGGCCCACTTCCACATGGATTACGGTCTCGGCGTCGCCAACACCATCATGGCCGTCGCCGAGGGCGTCGAGGTCATCCAGTCCACGGTCCTGGGTCTCGGCGAGCGCGCCGGCAACGTGCCCATGGAAGAGACCGTGATGGCGCTCAAGACCCTCTACAACGTCGATTGCGGCATCAAGACCGAGAAGTTCAAGGAGCTGGCCGACATGGTCGCCGAGGTATCCGGCGCCATCGTGCCCCGTAACCGGCCGATCGTCGGCGACGATCTGTTCAAGATCGAGAGCGGCATCATCGCCACCTGGCTGTTGAATTGCGGCGTCGGCGAGGATCTCACCACCGTCGTTCCATTCCGCCCCTCGATGGTCGGCCAGGCCGACCCCATCGCCGTCATCGGCAAGGGCTGCGGCATCGACAACGTAAAGCACTATCTCGACAAGTTCCAGTTCCAGTACACCGAGGAATCCGCCATGGCGCTCCTCATGGACATCAAGAACTGGGGTCTGAAGCACAAGCGGCTGATGACCGACGACGAGTTCCGCGCCTTTGCGGAAGAGAACTTGAAGCAGGACTAGTTTCTACTCCAAGTTCGCCAGGGAGCCCGGTCTCTTTCGAGAGGCCGGGCTTTTTTCATCCGCGCCCTACTTCCGGGCGGCAACGAACAGCGCCAGGACGACGATGGCGGCCCCCAGCAGCTGGAGCGGCGACAGGCTCTGATCCAGCAGGATGAACCCGGCGGTGATGGCGACCAGCGGCTCGATGTTGGAGAGGATCGTCGTCAGCGGCGCGCCGATGGCCCCGATGGCGACGAAGAACATGATCATCGAGGCGGCATAGAACAGGTGGGTGAGCGAGAAACCGGTCCAGCCGACACCCGTTTCCGGCAGCTTGAAGCCGCCGGCGATCGACACGATCACCACGAACGTGATCAACGCGCCCGCCGACATGTAGAGGGTCGCCTGCATGGGGTGCGACGTGACCATCACCCTGCCGCTGACCGCCGAGACGGTGCCGAGGCCCAGCCCGGCGACGGCGGCGAGGACAATCCCCATCACTTCGTATTCATCGATCTTCACGCCGAGAGCCAGCGCCAAACCGCCGAAGGCGACGACCGCGCCGATCACCGTGGTCATACGCAAGGGCGCCAGGCGCAGGGCCGCCGCCTCGAAGCTGGTGACCAGCGGGAAGATATAGAAAACCAGGATGGCGATCCCGACGGGCAGTTTGTCGAGGGCGCTCAAGAGGGCGAGGGTATAGCCGGCGGTGACGATCCCTAAGATGAACGCGGCGGTTCCCACCCGCCTGGGCAGGAACAGGGGGATTTGCCGGGCCTTGAGGATCACCACCAAGATGATCAACGGCAGGATGAAACGGGTCGCCGAGGCCGTCATCGGATTGGTGCCGCCCTGATAGGCGAGACCGACGATGGAATTGGAGAGCGCGAAGCCGACCGCCGACACCAAGGCCAGCGTAATTCCAAGTCCGCGCGCGCTTTGATCCATTCAACGTCCCCCCGTGTCCGCCGATGGGACCAATCCCCACCGGTATTTGCAAGCGCCCTTGCCGTTCCCGCGCTCAAGGGGAACAATGACCGCGACAAACGGATATCCTTTTGGGAGACGTCTCAATGGCGGTTAAGCATTTCCATCACGCGACGCTGCAGGTGCCGGACGTCGCGGCGCAATTTCAGTTCTACAAGGATTTCGGCCTGACCGGCCGCGCCCGCGGCAACAACGCGGTAATGCGCTGCAAGGACCGCAAACAGGACCAGGTGATCGTCACCGAGGGCCCGGCCATGGGCCTCCATGACCTCTCCTTCGGCGCGACCAAGGCCGCCATCCGGAAAATCCAGAAGCGAGCCGAGGAACGGGACGACGTCTCGGTCATCGATCCGCCGAAGAACGCCGCCTACAAGGGGCTTTGGCTCCGCCACGAATTCGACGGCATGATCTACAATGTCAACGACGACCCGGCGGCCAAATCGCTCGGCGGCGTGAAGCCGGCCAGGAAACAGCCCGAATACAAGGTCAATACGCCGGGCCATTTCTACCGTGTGAACGAGAAGCTGGATCTCCCCATCGACACCAAACCGGTGCCCCGGCGTCTCGGCCATATGGTTCACTTCACCCCCGACGTGGACAAGAAGGTCGACTTCTATTCGGACGTGCTGGGCCTGCAGCTCACCGACCGCTCGGGCGACCTGATCGCCTTCATGCGCCCCGCCGGCGGCAGCGACCATCACGTGGTCGGCTTCGTGAAGGACAAGAAACCGGGCTTCCACCATATCTCCTTCGAGGTGGGGAACCCGGACGAGGTGGGCATGGGCGGCCAGAGTTTGCTCAATCGAGGCTACCGCAACGGCTGGGGCTTCGGCCGCCACGCCCTGGGGTCCAACTTCTTCTGGTATGTGCGCGATCCGCACATGGGCATGTGCGAGTACTTCTCGGACATCGACTACATCGCCGATGATGACCAGTGGAAGCCCCGCGACTGGCCCATCGAGGTGGCGTTCTACCTGTGGGGCCCGCCGCCGCCCAAGGCCTTCGGCACCAATTACACGGGCAACAAAAAGGTGGTGAAGCCGGAGTCGATTTCCTATTCGCGGGTTTAGGGGGCCGGAAAAGAGAGGCCGCAACGCCGAAACCGGCAGGGACAAGCCCCCTCGCCCAACTCCAGCCAGGTTCGTACTGAATTAAATTCCCGGGGACCCTACTGCACCCACCTGACGATGCCGGCGACGCCGTCGACGCCGACCTGCGAACCGTCGGGGATTTTTTCCGTGGCGTCCTGGACGCCCAGCACCATGGGAATGCCCCGCTCGCGCCCCAGCGACGCGAGGTGGGACGTGGACCCGCCCAGTTCCGCGACCACGCCGGCGACCCGGGGCAGCACGGAGGCGAGCGCCGGCCCCGCCACGTTGGTGATCAGAATATCGCCCGGGGCAATTCGGCCGATCTCGCATTCGCAGTTGATCACCACCGCGCGGCCGGTCCCCCAGCCGACGCCGGAGGGCTGGCCCCGCAAACCGGGATGCTTCTGCCACATGGCGTCCGGCACGATTGCGTCTTCCATGTGAAGCGGACGCGCCTGCAGCATCTTGATGCCGCCCTTGTCCATGGCCCACTCGATTTCGGCGGGAACGCCCAGCATGTCTTCGGACTGCCGCAGATAGCCGGCGAGCTCGCCCACATGATCCTCATTCAGGCACTGCCGCGCCTGGTGCTCATGGTCGTTGTGGTGAGCTTGGGGCGCGTGATGGTGCCGGCAGGACACGCTGTGCTTCTTGGCGCCCGTCGCGATGTCGATGATGCCGCCGTCCGCATCCAGGTCGTAGCGGTCGGGCACCACCTCGCCCTGGGCGATGCTCTCGCCGAGGCCCCAGGTGGCCGACACCATCATGCCGCCGGACGCCGTCTTCGAAAGCCCGCCGCCGGACGCCACCGCGTCCACCAGCGGCTGGACCAGCAGCGCCATGGCCGTGGAGCCGGGATCGATGTCGTGGGACTGCATGTAGCGAAGCGCGCGCGGCGCCCAGAGCGCCGCCCAGCAGGCCTTCACCGCGGTGATGAAATCCTCTTCCGTCTCGAGACCCAGAAAACTCTCGAACTGACCGGCGAAGGTGGAGCCCTCCCGGTCCTCGACCAGGGCCGAGGAGCGGACGACCACCAGGGCGCCGGTGCGACCGACCATCCCGGCCCGCGCGTCCAGCAATTCTTCCCGGATCTCGGGATCGATGTCGTTGGTGTAGAGCCCGAGGCGCACCTGAGTGGCTAATTTTCGGGCCTGGGTGTACCCGGCGCCGTAATAGGCAAGTGCGGCCTCTTCCACCCCGATGGCCTTCAATTGCGCCCGGTAGACGTCGGCGCCGATGCAGAACCCGTCCGGGATCGGCATCCCCTTCCGGCCGAGGGCGGCCTGATTGGCGGCCTTGGGCCCGAAGCGCCCGGGGTCGGCGGCTTCAGCCGAATTCAGTTGGACGACGTACCGGCTCATGGTTCTTCCCTGCAATCCGTCAGACCCAAGAACCGGCGAACCTTCATCCGGGAAAGCCCGCCGGCCTCAACTCTTGTCGACATCCGGGGCCCATAACCGGCCCCGGGCCGGGCGCGTCCTCAGACAACCTCGACCGGCATGATGCGGTCGATGGGGAAGTGGGTGATCAGCTCCGTGTGATCGGCGTGGCAAATCACCATTTCCTCGATCCGGCAGCCCCACTCGTGGACCTTGCCGTGCTGGGTTTCCAGCGCGAAGACCATGCCTTCCTGGATCTCGATGGGGTGATCGAGAGACCAGATGCGCGAGATCACCGGCGGATCGTACTGGGCGAGACCGAGACCATGGCCCCAGAGGTTGGCGGCCGCCTGGTCTTCTTCCTCGTAGCCCCAGACCTCCTTGGCCGACGGCCACTTCTCGGCGATTTCGCGGGTCGTGGTGCCCGGCTTCACCGCGTCGATGGAAGCCTGCAGCCACTCGAGCGCGCGGGCGTAGTATTCCTGCTGTTCCTTGGTCGGCTCCTGGCCCACCGAATAGGTCCGGTAGTAGCAGGACTTGTAGCCGTTCCAGGTCAGCGCCGCGAGATCCATGAAGACGATGTCGCCCGGCTGGATGATCCTATCGGAGAAGTTCCGCCAGTTCGGCCAGGTGTTCGGACCCGAGGACACGATGACGTCCTCGACGTCTTCCATGCCCGGGATGTTGTAGAGGAATTCCATGATGTGCGCGGTCACCTGGTTCTCGGTGATGCCGGGCTTCAGGAATTTCATGCACTCCCAGTGGGCGGCGTCGCCGATGGCGCCGACGATCCGCATGCACTCGTGCTCGTCTTCGTTCTTGACCGCGCGGGCTTCCATCATCGGGGTCATGCCGTCGGCCCACACGATGTCGTTGTCGGCGAAGGCCTGGAGCATGTTGATGTCGATAAAGTCGACGCCCAGCTTCTCGCCCTCGACGCCGTGACGCTTCATCTCTTCCTTGGCGGCGTTGATGAACTTGGTCACCTGCTGGGTCGAGGCGGGACCGGCCGCGCCCTTGATCCAGGCGTAGGAGTAGCGAATGTTCTCCGGCGGGATCCACGGGCTGTGACGCTCGATCTGAATACCGATGTCGCCCTGTTCGAACAGGATCGGCTGACCGTCGCCGCACAGCATGGCATAGCGAAGGCCGGGCTTCAGCCGGTTCCAGCCGGGCGTGAGCGTGCTGGTCACATACCGGACGTTCTCGTCATACATGAGCAGCATGGCGCCCAGACCATGGGCCTTCATGCGCTCACGGGCGCGTTCCAGGCGGTAATTCCGCAGGCGGTCCCAATTGATCCGCTGCTGCCAATCGACGCCGGTGATACCGAAATTTGCAAAACCTGAGGACATTTAATGAGGACTCCCTAATCACTCCCAAGACATAAATGCATAAAGAATGGACGGGGGCGAATCAAACCCAATCTACTATAAGACCCCGCGCCATCGGGGGCGCGTAAGCCGCGGAAATTTAGGACATTCGGGTCCGTCAGACGGTCACCGGCTTGCCGCTCTCCGCGGACCTGACGACCGCCTCCAGGACGGCCACATTGCGGATTTTTTCTTCATCGGTGAACGGATAATCGGCCCGCCCCTCGACCGCATCCGCGAAGGCCTCGAGATTGGCGGTGACGGTGTCGATATCGTCGAGCACAGCGGTTTCTTCCACCCCTTCCGCCCGGGAGACTGTCAGCCGGGTCTTGCCGATCTCACTCGGGTGCGTGTCGCCGCGCGCCTCCACCCAGGCCTCGGACCCGAAGACGGCGAACCGCATGTAGAGCGGCGTTGCCAGCTGCGAGGAAAAATAGGACGTGGCGCCGTTCGCATGCCGGAACTGGATCGACAGGACATCGCCGGCGCCGTGCTGCATGTAGCGCCGCGCCGTCTGGGCGAAAACCTCGGTAATGTCGCCCAGCATCCATAAATAGGCGTCCGAGTGGTGAATGCCCGTCGCGGTCATGCCGGCGGCAGGCGATTCGCCGGCGTCCGCCCGCCATCCCTCGGCCGGCACACCGGCCAGCCTGTCGTGAGAGAAGTTGCTTTCGGCATGCTGGATTTCGCCGAGCGCGCCTTCATCGATCAGCCGCTTGATCTCCCGGAACGCGGGCTCGAACCGGCGTTCGTGTCCGACGCCCAGTTGGACGCCGGCCGCGCGGCATGCCGCGACCGCGCGCTCGGCGCTCGCCTTGGTCAGCGCCAGCGGCTTCTCGCAGAAGACGTGCTTCCCGGCTTCCGCCGCGGCGACGATCTGCGCCTCGTGCAGGCTGTGGGGGGTCGCCAGCAGAACGCCGTCGATGCCGGGATCGTCCAGCGCATGGGAGAGGTCGGCGCTCAGCTCCAGTCCGTTCGCATCGGCGAATTCCCGATGGGCGTCCAGCGCGATGTCGATGCCGCGCGTCACCCGCAGCTTGCCGCCGTTGTTTTGCAGGCAGCCGACGATGTGCCTGCCCCACCAGCCAAGGCCGACCATGGCCACATTGATCATGCGAAATTCTCCGGTCCACTCGCGGGCCGGAGTCTTAGCCAATCGGCTTGCCGGGATCAAACGCCCGAAGCGATTAGGCGGGGCGATCGGGCGGCGCGATGCGATTTTCGGTTTTCCGAAAGTAGACGGAATTTCATCGAAATTCCCCGCTGGACCCGGCCGCTCCCGACGCGTAAGGAAGATGCCGAACGGGGCAGGCAATTGATCGACAAACGGGTCACATCTTTCGAGCAGGCGCTGGCCGGGATCGAGGACGGATCGACCATCCTGGCGAGCGGTTTCGGCAATGCCGGCTCACCCATCGAACTTCTGGAGGCGCTGGTCGACCAGGGGGCCAGGGACCTGACCGTGGTCAGCAACAATGCGGGCGAAGGCGAGTACGGGCTGGCCGCACTCATGCGGGCCGGACGGGTGCGCAAGATCATATGCTCCTACCCGATCACGTCCGGTTCGGTGGTCGTCGATGAACTCCATGCGGCGGGCAAGATCGAGCTGGAGGTGGCGCCCCAGGGCACGATCAGCGAACGCATGCGCGCCGCGGCGGCCGGCATCGGCGGCTTCTACACCCGGACGTCCGCCGGCACGATGCTCGGCGAAGGCAAGGAAACCCGCGAGTTCGACGGGCGGCTCCATGTGCTGGAACGGCCGCTCAAGGGCGACGTCGCCCTCATCCGTGCCAAGACCGGCGACCGGTGGGGCAACCTCATCTACAACATGACGGCCCGAAATTTCGGACCCACCATGGCCATGGCCGCGGACCTGACCATCGCCCAGGTGGACGAAACCGTCGATGCCGGCGAATTGGACCCCGAGATCATCGTGACCCCCGGCATCTTCGTCGACCGGGTTCTAAAGGTTCCGGGGAGCTCGTAACGTGGGTCTGGACCGCAACCAGATCGCCTGGCGGATCGCCCAGGACATCGTCGACGGCAGCTACGTAAATCTCGGCATCGGCATGCCGGAACTGGTGGCCGACTTCATCCCCGAGGGGCGCGAGATCGTCTTTCACAGCGAGAATGGGCTGTTGGGCATGGGGCCCAAGCCGCCGAAGGACCAGGAAGACCACGATTTGATGAACGCCGGCAAGAAACCGGTGACGCTGGTGCCGGGCGGCGCCTACTTTCATCACACCGACTCGTTCCTGATGATCAGGGGCGGCCATCTCGATCTCTGCGTGCTCGGGGCCTACCAGATCTCGGAGGCCGGCGATCTCGCCAACTGGGCGACCAACAGCGACAAGCGGCTGCCCGCCGTCGGCGGCGCCATGGACCTGGCGGCCGGCACCCCGCGGGTCGTCGCCATGACCACGCACTGCGCACGGGACGGCACGCCCAAACTTCTCGGCGAATGCACCTTTCCGCTGACCGCGGCGGGCGTCGTCGACCGGGTTTATACGGATCTCGCCGTGGTCGATGTGACGCCGGGGGGCTTCGTCGCGCGCGAGATCATCGACGGGATGACCATCGGCGAACTGCAGGACAGGACCGGGGCACGGCTCACCGCCGCGGATGATCTCGGCATCCTGAAAGCGCCAGCGCTCGGCGGAGCGGCCGGGTAGCCGCTAGCGCGTGGATGCCCCGGTCAAGCCGGGGCATGACGACTTGGTTTGTGTCGTATATCCACTCGTCATACCCCGCCTTATGCGGGGTATCCAGATTTCCAACTCTTTAACCACAGAGACAGTGAGACAGTGAGATAGGAGGAGTTAACCAATTCTCCTCTGTGATCTCTGTGTCTCTGTGGTGAATATCCTGGATGCCCCGGACAGGCCGGGGCATGACGGCCGGGTAGCTGCTAGGACCAGGGGGTTTCGACCTTCTCGATGGAGACGCCGTCGACCTGGATGTCATCGACCTTTTCGTTGAAGAAGCACATCAGGCCCTTGATCCTGGGCATCTCCGGGATGGGCTCCGGGTAGCTCCAGACGATGTTCTCGAACACCCGGCCTCCCACCGCCGCCGTCCAATACACCGCGTCCCCCTTGTAGGGACAGGACGACGCGGCGTCGCTCGGGGTCAGAAGCTCCCGCCGAACGTCCTCGGGCGGCAGGTAGTAGCGGGTCGGCAGCCCGGTTTCGAAAAGAAAGTAGGCGTTGGCGCTCTCGGCCACCGTTTCGCCGCCGAGGACGACCTTGACGGGCCGGGAGCTCCGCACCACGTCGATGCGCTTATAGGGATCCCGGGCGTGGACGAAGATTTCGTCATCCTCCTCGTACCAGTGATCCACCTTGTTCCAGTAGAACGCCACATGATCCTTGAGTTGCGCGCATTCCACGAACGGGTCCTCGTATCCCCAGACGGCGTTTTCCGACGTTCTGCCGCCGGCGCCGATGGTCCAGTAGGACGCATCGCCCTTGAACGGACAATGTGTGGAGTGGCCGGTCGCGCTCAGCAATTCCATGCGGACATCCGGCTTCGGGAAATAATAGACGGGGACGTGTCCGGTTTCCCGGACCAGCAGGGTCTCAAGGGAATCCGCGATGACCTCGCCGCCGAACTCGACACGCACCCGGCGCGGGCTGATCTCCATATTCACCTCGTAGCCGGGGTGGCTTTGAAACCCGGGGGCGTTCACTCCATCAGGCATTGGTTCCCTCCAGTCGCCCCAACTAATCCCTGGGCCGATCCGTCTCGGCATCCGCGAACTCGTCGTCGCCCGGCTCCTCGTCTTCGACGGCGGCGATCCGGTAGTCTTCGTTGAGCCACTTCGAGAGGTCGAGGTCGGCACAGCGCTTGGAGCAGAAGGGCCGATATTCGGCGGCCGCGGGACGGCCGCAGGACGGACATTTCTTGCCTTTGGCGCTGACGGGAAGTCGGTGAACGGACACGGGGCGGTCTCGGCTTCAGTTTAAGGCACCACAGCCTAGGTCAGCCGGCGACCCGGCATCAACCTTCTTCCGCCTCCAGGAGCACCCGGGCCTCCGGCAGGCTGCGGCGCCTGCGGCGCCGGGTCAATTCGACCAGTCCGAGCTTGCTGTATCCATGGACGAAAACGGATCGGTCGGCCGCACAGCGCTCGCGCAGCCGGCGGAGCACCTGATTGCGGTCCTCGCCACGGGAAAGGGAGATGAAATCGATAACCGCCTGGCCGGAAAGATTTCGGAGCCGGATCTCCCTGGCGGCGGCGGCCGCCGCCTCCAGGTTGACGTGCAGAGGTCCCTGCCCGGCGTTCCCCGCATTGACGTCAATGGCCACGAGCGCCTGGGTAGGCTCGATGACCAGCTCGCCCCCCGACGGAAGCCGGACCAGCGGCTCGAAGGCCTCCTGCCAGGCGTCTTCCAGGCCCATGCCGCCGAAGGGTCCGACGGTCTGGTGGTGGGCCATCAGCCTATCGGTGGCTTCGGGCGCCCACCGGCCGATGCAGGATTGGACAAACGGCACGGATTCGCTGGTCGCGACGATTTGCGACCAATCCCCGGCCGGAATATCCCTGATGAAGCTCTCCACCGGCGAAACCGGCGGTGACAGGACCGCATTGTCCTCGGTGTCCCCGATCGAGGACCACGCCCCGCGCAGCCTCCGAACCTCGTCGACAACCGCGTCCGCCCCGGCGTCCGCTGCCCGGGTGCGCAGAACGACCCCTTCTTCGCCCAGCAAACTCCCATCCACCGTGTCGATGAGGGTTTCGATGCCCGGATGATCGCGAAGCGATCGCGGCGCCCGGACCGTCTCGCCGTCCGGCTGGAAGACCGCCAGGCAGCCGGCGATCCGGGGCCTCGCGGTCAGCCGGGCCAGCTTGCCCGGAAAGCTGTCGCGCTCCACCTGCACGATCAGCCGCTGCCCTTCCCGGAGTGCCGGTGAGCCCACGGGCACGTCCCGGCCGTTGAGGAAGCCGGTCGACCCGTCGCCGAATTCGACGAACCCGTCGCCCCCTGCCGTCTTGCCGGCGACCCTGCCCCGGTAAATGCCCTCTACCTGGCTGGGGTGGCGCCTCAGCTCCAGATACGCTTCCGCCAGATCTCCGTCCTCGAGTAGGGCGATGCGGTCGGCCGCAACACCGGATTCGATGACCAGTTCGCGCTTCATGACCGCTCCGCCTGCGGCCGGATTCCAAGGCCGCCCAACAATTGCACGACCTCGAACAGGGGCAGCCCCACCACGTTGCTGTAGGAACCGGAGATGGCGCGGACATAACCGGCGGCCAGACCCTGAATGGCGTACCCGCCCGCCTTGCCCCGCCATTCCAATGACCGGAGATAATCGTCGATTTCCGCGGCATCCAGGCGCTTGAACGAGACGCCGGTCGACACCAGACGGGTATGTTCCGCCCCCCGTGGGTCGACGACACAGACGCCGCCGAGAACGGTGTGCCTGCGCCCGGAGAGCAGTTCCAGCATGCGGCGCGCCTCGCTCTCGGTTGCCGGTTTCCCGAGGCCGCGGCGGCCGCAGGCGACGACCGTATCGGCGCCAAGAACAAAACAATCCGGGTTGTCCGCCGCAACCACCCGCGCCTTGCCGGCCGCGAGCCTCAGCGCCAGGTCCTTCGGCAGTTCGCCGGGCTTCGCCGCCTCGTCGATACGGGCCGGAACGATCGAGCCGGGCTCCAGGCAGACCTGGCGCAGCAAATCGAGCCGCCTGGGCGATGCCGAGGCGAGGATCAGGTTCGGTATCTGGGAATGGGTCATCGGCCGCGCCAGGATCAGGCGCCAGCGGATTACTTGAAGCGGAAGGTAATCCGGCCCTTCGTCAGGTCGTACGGGGTCATCTCGACGTTAACGCGGTCCCCCGCCAGCACGCGAATCCGGTGTTTCCGCATCTTTCCGGCCGTGTGGGCCAAAATTTCATGATCATTGTCCAGTTTGACCCGGAACATCGCATTGGGCAGCAGTTCGGTGACCGTGCCCTCGAACTCCAAAAGCTCTTCCTTCGCCATCTCCGCTCCCGCGGCTGTTGCAGTGAGGGGTGAAAGTGGTCCGAACAGCCTTTCGGGTCAAGTCCTTTTGCCCCGAATTCCGCCGAATATCGTGGGATCGGTCAGCCGCCGGGGGGCTTTGCGACGGGAAATCTCCGGTGAATTCGATCATGAATGGCGTCGCGCACCCGGCGATAGGCTTCGAGCTGCACCTCCCGCGTTCCTTCGATCCCGCCGGGATGCTCGGTGGCCCAGTATTCCACCTCGCAGGAGACGCGCGAGGTGAGGTCCAGCGCCAGGTGATGGGCCTCTGGCGACAGGGTGACGATCAGGTCGAATGACAAATCGTTCAGATCGTTGAAGGATTTCGGGCGGTGACGGGACATGTCGATCCCCCGCTCCCGCATGACCTCGACGACGAATCCGTCGGGGTCGCCGATCTCGACCCCCACCGAGTCCACATATATTCGATGCCCGTGATAGTGCTTGAGAAACCCTTCCGCCATGGGCGAGCGTACCGCGTTCAGCGAGCAGGCGAACAGGACGGCGGAGGGGCGTTCGGTCATCGTCCTATCGCCACAGCATGACGCAAATGAGGGTGAACAGCCGCCGCGCCGTATCGAAGTCCATGGCGACGTGGGATTTGAGGCGTTCCCGCAGCAACTCCGAGCCTTCATTGTGCAGGCCCCGCCGTCCCATATCGATGGCCTCGATTTTCGATGGCGATGCAACTTTGATGGCCTCGTAGTAGCTCTCGCACATCAGCATGTAGTCCTTGATGACCGAACGGACCGTCGTGAGCGGCAGCGTGAACTCGGTCAGCGGACCGTCTTCCTGGTTCCGGACATCGAGCCGGAGCCGGTTCTCCTCGACGCTGATGTGCAGATTGAACGGACCGGCGACGTCATCGGCCGGCTCGAAGCTGTTTTCCTCCAGCAAATCATAGATAGCGACGGCCCGGTCGCGGTCGACCTCGCGCGAGCGGCGCGGCACCGTCTTCTCGTCCAGGTATACGGCGACGATGCGGCGCGTATCGTCCATTGCTTACGCCTCGTCGGGCTCCGACATGCGAAGCTGCAAGGACAGGGCATGGGCGTCGAGGCCTTCCGCCTTGGCGAGAGTCACGGCGGCCGGTCCGATCTTCGCCAGCGAGGCCCTATCGGCCCCAATGATCGAACTGCGCTTCATGAAGTCCAGAACGCCGAGGCCCGAAGAGAACCTCGCGCTCCGCCCCGTCGGCAGAACGTGGTTGGGACCGGCGATATAGTCGCCCACCGCCTCCGGCGCATGGTTGCCGAGGAATATGGCGCCGGCATTGGTGATCTTCCCGGCCAGCCCGTCCGGCTCGGCGGTCGCGATTTCCAGATGCTCCGGCGCAATCCGGTCGACGATGGCGGCCCCGGCCTCGAGTGTGGGCACGACGATAATGGCGCCGTGACGCCGCCAACTCTCACCGGCGATGTCGCTCCGGGGCAGCGCCTGAAGGTGACGGTCGACGTGACGCGCCACTTCATCGGCGAACGCCGCGCTGTCGGTCACCAGGACGGATTGCGCGCTGGTATCGTGCTCGGCCTGCGCCAAGAGGTCCGCCGCGATCCAGGAGGGATCGGCCCGGTCGTCCGCCATCACCAGGATTTCCGACGGCCCGGCGATGGCATCGATCCCGACGGTGCCGAAAACCAGACGCTTGGCCGCCGCCACATAGGCATTGCCCGGGCCGACGATCTTGTCGACGGGTGCGATGGTCTCGGTCCCGAAAGCCAGCGCCGCCACGGCCTGGGCGCCGCCGACCCGGTAGATTTCATCCACCCCGGCCAGATCGGCGGCCGCCAGGACCAGCGGAGCGATTTCCCCATCGGGCGCCGGCACGGCCATGACCAGACGCGGCACGCCGGCCACCTGCGCCGGGATGGCGTTCATCAGGACCGACGACGGATAGGCCGCGGTGCCCCCCGGCACGTACATGCCGACCGCCGGGACCGGCCGCCAGCGGTGGCCGAGACGAATGCCCGCATCATCGGTGTAGTCCAGATCGTCGGGCAGTTGGCGCGCGTGGTAGCTCTTGATCCGCTGGGCCGCGAGGTCCAGGGCGGCGATGGTGTCGGGCTCGCAATCCTTCCTGGCAGCAGCAATTTCCGCGGGCGAAATCCGCAGTCCGGATGCCGCCGCGTCGAAGCGGTCGTATTTTCGGGTGTAGTCGAGCAGGGCGGCGTCGCCGTTCGCCCGCACGGTCTCGACGATTTCGCGCACCGCCTGATCGACATCCGCTTCCGCCGCCCGCTTGACGTTTAGAAAGTCCTGGAACCGAACGTCGAAATCCGGATCGGCGGCGTCAAGCCGGGCGGGCATCGGCCGCCTCCCGGAACCGGGAAATCCATTTGGAGATATCGTCGGAGCGGGTCTTCAGCGCCGTCCGGTTCACCGCCAGCCGGGAAGAGATCCGGGCGATTTCCTCCACCTCGACGAGGCCGTTGGCCTTCAAGGTGGCGCCGGTGGACACCAGATCGACGATGCGCTCGCAAAGACCCAGGGCTGGAGCAATTTCGACGGCGCCGGAGAGCTTGACGCATTCGGCCTGAACGCCGCGCGCGGCAAAGTGCCGCTTGGTGATTTCCGGATACTTGGTCGCGATGCGGATGTGGCTCCAGCGTTTCGGGTTGTCCCGCTTCACCAGCTCCTCGGGCGCGGCGACCACCATCCGGCAGTGGCCGAGATCGAGATCGAGGGGTGCATATATCTCCC
The DNA here is from genome assembly GCA_965207535.1 of Rhodospirillales bacterium. Classification (GTDB taxonomy): domain Bacteria; phylum Pseudomonadota; class Alphaproteobacteria; order Rhodospirillales; family UBA2165; genus JAJDXO01. The sequence goes on from CBDBMR010000005.1 coordinate 140,023, forward strand.
GGGATTCGAATTCCAACAGCACGTCGGCGCCGGCAACACCCATGTGGGCGGCGCCGAACGCAACGATGGTGGCGACATCGAAGCTGCGCACGCGGATAATGTCGACCGACGGATCGCTGGTCGAGAAACGGATTTGGCGCGCATCATCCCGGTGAAACGCGTCCTCGGGCTCCAGCCCGGCGCGGCTGATCAGCGGCAGGACCTCGTCGAGGATTCGCCCCCTCGGCAACGCCAGAATGAGTTTTTCGTTGGCCAGCACGGCTCTCGCTCCCGGTTTGGGAGCGCATCCTTAAAGGTTTTGTTCCGGTTTTTCCAGGGCTGAAGGCGGTTACGCGCTGACCCGTGAAATCTCCGCCCCGCACGCCGCGAGCTTCTCCTCCACCCGCTCGTAGCCCCGGTCGAGGTGGTACACCCGGTTGATCACGGTTTCACCCTTGGCCGCAAGACCGGCGAGCACGAGCGAAACCGACGCCCGGAGGTCGGTGGCCATCAGATGCGCGCCCGAGAGTTCGGGCACCCCGCGAACGATCGCCGAGGAGCCGTGAACATTGATGTCGGCTCCCATGCGGTTGAGCTCCGGTACATGCATGAAGCGGTTTTCGAAGATGGTTTCGGTAATCATCGAAGCGCCGTCGGACACCGCCAACAGCGCCATGATCTGCGCCTGCATGTCGGTGGGAAAGCCGGGATAGGGCTCGGTCATCACATCGATGCCGTCCAGATGATTGTTGGTCCGCCTGACCAGGATGTCCCCATCCGCCTCGGTCACGCTGACCCCGGCCCTGCCCAGGGTATCGACCACGGAATCGAGGAAATCCATTCTCGAATTGCGAAGCCGGAGTTCACCGCCGGTAATGGCGGCGGCGACGGCATAGGTGCCGGTTTCGATCCGATCGGGGATGACCGAATAGTCGGCGCCGTGCAGCGATTTCCGTCCCTGCACCACCAGGGTGTCGGTGCCGATGCCGTCGATTTCCGCCCCCATGGCGACCAGGCAGTGAGCCAGGTCGGACACCTCGGGCTCCCGGGCGACATTCGCAAGCTGCGTCTCGCCCTCGGCCAGGACCGCCGCCATCAGGATGTTTTCCGAGGCGCCGACGGAGACGGAGGGAAAGGTAATATGCGAGCCGGCCAATCCGTCCGGCGCCTTCGCGCTGATGTAGCCTTCCTCGAGTTCGATCTCGGCTCCCAATTGCCGCAGGGCTTCGAGGTGCAGATCGACCGGCCGGGTCCCGATGGCGCAGCCGCCGGGCAGCGAAACCCGCGCCTCCCCGAATCGAGCCAGCGCCGGGCCCAGAACGAGGACCGAAGCGCGCATCTTACGGACCAGATCGTAGGGCGCCGTCCTGCCGATTGCGCCGTCGGCGGTCAGGCGCAGGACTCGGGCCCCATGTTCGCCGCTACTTGGCTCGCCGTTACTAGGCCCGCCGTCCATATCGACGGTGACGCCGAGTTCGGCCAGCAGATCCGCCATGGTCGAGATATCGGCCAGGTGCGGCGGATTGGCCAATGTCAGGGTCTCGTCGGTCAACAGACACGCCGCCATCAACGGCAGCGCCGCATTCTTGGACCCGGCGATGGGAATGGTGCCGTTGAGGGGTCTTCCGCCTCGAATGACGATTTGATCCACGCTAGTCCTTTTGTTCCGGTTCCCCGTCCGCCTGCCCGCGCTGCCGCGCCTTCCGCCGGTTGAGGTTCCGCCGCAGCGCCTCGGCCAGTTTGGCCTCGCGCTCCCGGCGGGCGGCCTCGGCCTTGCTCGTGACGTTGGGACCCTGCCGGCCCTTGGCGGTGTTCATGGGGTGCTCATTGGGTGTGCTCATCGATCGAAGGCGGTCGGCATGGTTGTCGCAGTCTACTCCTTGAGCGTCAAGAATATGCCGCGGGATTGAGGCGGAAGTGTGGCGATGAAGCCTAGAGCCGATCATGGTTTGTCGGAATCGCTTTGCGATGCCGACAATCCATGTGAATCGGCTCTACACTATTGAAATAGATCGGATTCACATGTTTTGACGAAACCGCGCCGTGGTTCCGTCAAAACATGACCCGATCTAGGAGCGGCGCGCTTGCCCGGACAATGCCGCTGTGGCATGTTGCGCGCCGCTTGAATCCGACCTTGATGTGCCGCCGTAGCTCAGGGGTAGAGCGCGCCCTTGGTAAGGGCGAGGTCGAGTGTTCAATTCACTCCGGCGGCACCATTACTTCCGGCGATATTTCGGGGATTTTCGGCCCTGGCCGGGATATGTCAGGCGTCCGTACCGGCGCCGGCGGCCGGACCGGTCAGCATTCTCATTACCTCCGCCCCGTTCGCCACGATCCAGAAGTGGCCGGCCCCGGAAATGAACCGGGTGCGGCAATCGGGAATCCGTCCGGCCAGCCAATGGCCGAACGCCGCCGGCACGACCGTATCTGCTTCGCCGTGCCACAAATATGTGGGGACCGGAATGTCCGATGGATCGAACCCCCAGGCCCGGGACATCAGCGCCAACTCGGTCACCAGCCCCGATGTGCCTTGGGAGAGGGCGTCCTCGGCCGACGCGATCAAGCACGCCTGCGTCCAGTCATCGGCGAGCATATCCCGATCCGGACCGGTCATTGCCGACATGGCGAAGCGCATCACCCGGTCCGGATCCCTGGTTAAGGTCCGCCGGAAGAGTTTTGTCCCGAGCGCGGTCATCAGGCGGCTGCGGCGGCCGATGCCATAGATGACCGAATAGCGGGCCGTCAAATGTTTGCGGATTGCCGGAGAGGTGACGGGGGCCATGGCGCTCACCATGCCCAGCGCCGTCAGCCTGTCACCGAGCCGCGCCCCGCAGGCCGCCGCGTAGGGCCCGCCGCCCGAGATGCCGGCCAATGGAAACCGGCCGAGCGACAGGTGGTCCGCCAATGACGCCACGTCATCGGCGAAATCGAGGATGGTTCGGTTCGGGTCCGGATCGGAAAGGCCCAGACCGGGCCGGTCGGGCGCGATCAACCGGACGCCGGCCTCCCTGGCGGCGCGATCGCCGAGCCGGAACATCACGCGGGTCGACGGCGTACCGTGCAGGAAAATCAGCGGCCGGCCGGCCGGGTCGCCGTATTCGGCATATCCGAGCCGCCGCCCCGACGGCAGCATGACGAGGTTGTCTTCGTTGGGATAGGTGGCGGCGGCCGACGGGTCCATCGGTCGCGCCGGTCAGGCGGCCTTCAGGAAGTGGATGCTGAACAGGTCGTTCGCGTCGGTCCAGGTTGCGCCGACGGCAAAACCGGCCCCAGCCGCCAAACCGCCGAATTCCCGGACGGTGTATTTGTAGGAATTTTCCGTATGGATGGTTTCACCCTCCGAGAAACGGAATGTCTCCCCGCCGATACGAATGCGCTGCTCCGATTTGGCGCGCAGGTGCATTTCTATCCGCCCCTCGCCCTCATTGTAGAATGCGTGATGCTCGAACCCGTCGACGTTCACCTCGGAATCGAGTTCACGCTCGATGCGGCGCAACAGGTTGAGATTGAAGTCGGCCGTGTGGCCGGCTTCGTCGTTGTAGGCGCGGTTCAGACGGCCGGTGTCTTTCTTCAGATCGACGCCGATGAGCAGGGCGCCGTCGTCACCCACGTTCTCCCGCACCCGTCCCAGGAAGGCCCCGGCCTCCTCGGGCGTCTGGTTGCCGATGGTCGAGCCCGGGAAGAAACCCAGTTTCGTGCCGCCGCCGCCCCTGGCGACGTCGGCGGGAAGTTCGAAGCCGCCGGTGAAGTCGGCGCAGATGCCGCCTACCCTGAGACCGGGGTGGCGGGCGGAGATATCCTCGACCACGAAGCGCAGGTGCTCCGGCGATATATCGATGGCCGCATACTCGGCCGGGTCTTCCAGCGCATCGAGCAGCAGGTTGATCTTGGCCGCCGAGCCGCAGCCGTATTCGATGACCACCGCGCCGGGCCCCGCGAGGCGCCGGATATCGTCGCTTCGATCGGACAGCAGGCCGGTCTCCGTCCGGGTGACGTAATACTCCTCGGTCTCGCAAATGCGGTTGAAAATGTGCGAGCCCTCCTCATCGTAGAAGAACTTCGCCGGAATTTCCTTCTGTGCGGCCCGCAGGCCGGCAATTACCGCGTGCTCGAAATCGGCCGCCCGGGGCTGCCGGTCGACGAAATAGGCCACGCCTCCGGACGCGCCGTCGCCGGGTGGTGTCAATTCATCCATGATGCGATTGCCGCCTTTCGGTGCCTTGGGCGCGGGTGAAAGTGGCCGGATTGTTGGCGGCGGGGCATCGGGTGTCAACCCGCCGCCGGGAAAAAGCACCCGTCTTTGAATAAGTTAGCGGCTCTTGCCGCCAAGCGACCCGCGGTGCGCCAGATAGACCCCGAGCAGCACCACGAGCCCGCCCAGGCCCCGAAGGCCGGTAATGGCTTCGGCGAACAACGCCCACGCGATCAGCGCCGCCAATACCGGCTGGAACAGCAGCCCGACCGAGGAGAACGCGGCCGGGAGCTTGGCGAGCGCATAGGCGATCAACCCCTGACCACCGGTATGGGACACGACCGCCAGGCCCAGCAGTACGGTCCAGCCGGCAACCCCCGCCGGCCAGAGCGGGGTCTCGGTGATCAGGGCGGCCGGCAGCAGAATGACCGAGGTGGAGATACCGCTCCACCACATGACGGTGGCGGTGGAGAATTTGGCCCGCAGGCGGCTGACGGTCAGAATATAGGACGCGTAGAACACCGCGGTCGCGATGCCGAGGGCATCGCCGATCAGGTGCCTTTCGCTGGTACCGGCGCTCACCCCGACCAGAATGGCGACACCGGCGACGGCGCAGAACAACCCCCCGAGAAACACCCGGTTGAACCGCTCCTTGAATAGCAGGAACGCCCCCAGCGTCACGAATATGGGAGCGAAGTTGGCGAACAAAGTCGCGTTGGCGACCGTCGTCAGATTGATCGACCAGTGCCAAAGCGCGAGATCGCCGGCAAAGAAAACCCCGGACAGCATGAGCAGCGCATAGTCCTTGGCGGTCGGCGGGCCCGCGGCGATCTCGCGCCGGCTCCGGTCAATCATGATCCAGACGAATACGACCGGCAGCGACAGGAAGACCCGGTGAAATCCGGTGGTGACCGGCCCGAGCTCGCTCAACCGGACAAATATGGGCGACAGGGCGATGGCGGCCGCGCCGAGGAACAGCGCGGCCATCGCCCGGCGGTCATGAGCGGTCCCTGTAACGGACATGGCGCGCGGTTATAGCTATCTCGTCCTGCCGGAACAAACGGTGAGTGATGCCGGGGATTTGGTGGTCTATAGTCCGGCCATGGATTCTGAAACCCCTGGCGCCGCCGATCTGGCGGCCGCCTTGATTTCTTCGGACGACCCGCCGCCCTTCGAGCTTCTCAACCCCGAGGGTAGCGCACCGGTGCTGCTGATCTGCGATCATGCGAGCCGCGAGGTTCCAGGGAGTTTGGACGGGCTCGGCCTCACGCCGGAGACGCTTGACCTGCACGTCGCCTGGGATATCGGCGCCGCCAACGTCACTCGGCGGCTCGCGGCAAAACTGGACGCCAGGGCCGTGCTCGCCGGCTATTCGCGGCTGGTCATCGACAACAACCGCCAACCCGGTGATCCGACGGCGATCCCCGACGTCAGCGACAATATCGTCATTCCCGGCAACCAGGACCTGTCGGAGGCCGACGAGGTGGCGCGGCGGGACGCTCTCTACTGGCCCTATCACCGCGCCGTTTCGGAAGGTCTGGCCCACCTGTGGCGCCGCGGCACGCCGCCGGCCCTGTTCTCGGTCCACAGCTTCACGCCGTCCATGGGCGGCGAGGATCGCGAGTGGCACGTGGGCGTGCTGTGGAACCGGGACCCCCGGATCGCCGAGCCGCTCATATATGAACTCCGCCGGCGGCCGGAAGGCTTCAAGGTCGGCGACAACCTGCCCTACTCCGGTGCGGACCTGGCTCATTCCCTTGATTTTCACGGCGGCGCGGCGGGCCTGCCCAATTGCGCGGTCGAAATCCGGCAGGATTTGGTGGAAGACGACGAAGGCGCCGAGGAGTGGGCCGGTATCGTTGCGGACTGCCTGAACCGAATTCTGCGGATCGACGACATTCACGAGGTCAAACACTACTGATGCCCATCTCGGAACCCGCCCTGACGATCGGTATCGAGGAGGAGTATCTTCTCGTCGAGCGCGACAGCCGCGACCTTGCCAAAAATCCGCCGGGAGAAATGTTCGAGGAATGCGAGGCGCGGCTCCAGAACCTAGTCAAGCCGGAGTTCCTGAAGTCCCAGATCGAGGTGGCGACCGATGTCTGTGCCTCCATTGCCGAGGCGCGCCGGGAACTGGGCGAACTGCGCTCCACCATCGCCGAGGTCGCCGACAAGTTTGACCTCGCCCCCATCGCCGCCTCCACCCATCCCTTTGCCCGTTGGGAACACCAGGTCCACACCGACAAGGACCGCTACAATTCGCTCGCCCGGGACCTTCAAGCGGTCGCCCGGCGGCTAGTGATCTGCGGCATGCACGTCCACGTCTGCGTCGAAGACGACGATCTTCGGATCGATTTGATGAGCCAGGCCGCCTATTTCCTGCCCCATTTGATGGCTCTCTCCACCTCGTCGCCGTTCTGGGGAGGCGAGAAGACCGGCCTGATGTCGTACCGGCTGTGCGTCTGGGACGAATTGCCGCGGACCGGCTTGCCGGAGCGTTTCGACTCCTACGGCGAGTATCTCCGGCATGTGAATGTCATGATAGACGCCGGACTCATCGAGGACGCGACGATGATCTGGTGGGATATCCGGCCGAGCGCCCGGTTCCCGACCCTCGAGATGCGAATCAGCGACATCTGCACCCGAATCGAGGACACGATCACCATCGCGGCCTTCTATGTCTGCATCATCCGCATGCTCTATCGCCTTCGCAGCTCCAATCAGCGCTGGCGCAGCTATTCCAATATGCTGGTCGCGGAGAATCGCTGGCGCGCCCATCGGTTCGGTCTGGATGAAGGCCTAGTGGATTTCGGAAAGGGCTCGCTTGTTCCTTTTGCCGATCTCATCGAGGAATTGCTGGAACTGATCCGCGAGGATGCCGAGGCTCTCGGCTGCGTCGCCGAGGTGGAACATGCCCGGACGATCATCGCGCGCGGCACCAGCGCCCACCGGCAGATCGCCACGTTCGACGATGCCGTCGGCGCGGGCGCGTCCCCGGAAGAGGCCCTCCGCGCCGTCGTCGACGACCTGATCGAGCAGACCGCCGCAGGACTTTAGAGCGCCCCCCGGTCGGGTCTTGCCCGGCCCGCCCTGCCGTGGCAAATCTCCGGGTTCAAACGACACCCAAGAGGAGACACCCATGGCCGATGTTGGCGGAATTGCGGCTGAACGATTGCGGTCCTTCGTCGAGCGGATCGAACGGCTGGAAGAAGAAAAAGCAGCGCTCGGCGCCGACGTCCGGGAGGTTTATTCCGAAGCCAAAAGCGTCGGATTCGATTCCAAGATCATCCGGCAGGTCATCCGTCTCCGGAAGCTGGACGGCAGCGACCGGCGCGAGCAGGAGGAACTCCTCGACCTCTACAAGACCGCCCTCGGCATGGACTAGATCGGGTCATGTTTTGACGGAACCACGGCGCGGTTTCGTCAAAACATGTGAATTCGATCTATTTCAATAGTGTAGAGCCGATTCACATGGATTGTCGGCATCGCAAAGCGATTCCGACAAACCATGATCGGCCCTAGAATTTCTCCACCCACGGCCGCACCTCGATCTCCCAGGACCACGAACTGCGGTGCTGGCGATGCAGATGCAGATAGGTCTCGGCGATTGCGTCGGGCTCGAGCCACGCATCCTCGCCCCGGTCGCCCCCTTGGGTCCGTCCGCGGTCCGGGTTGGCGATGCCGCCGTCGACCACCACGTGGCCCACGTGAATGTTCTCGGGGTGAAGTTCCCGCGCCATGCTTTGCGCCAGCCCGCGAAGGCCGAATTTTCCCATGGCGAAGGTGGCCGACTGCGGAAAGCCCTTGACCCCGGCCGACGCGCCGGTAAGCAGGATCGTCCCCTTCCCGGCGTCGAGCATCCGCCTGGCCGCCTGCTGGGCGACCAGGAAGCCGCCGAACGCCGTGGTCAGGATCGCCTGGCCGACCTCCTGGGGATCAAGCTCGACGAGCGGTCCCCGCACCCGGGCGCTGGCGTTGAACACCACGATGTCGGGCGTGCCGAAATCCGCATCGACCCCCTCGAAAAGCGCGGCAACCGACGCCGCGTCCGCGGTGTCGCAGGTGTAGGATTTGCCGTCCACTTCGGCGGTCAGGCCGGCCAGCTTGTCGGTATTTCTGGCCGCCAGAGCGACCTTCATGCCTTCCTTGTGGAACAACCGTGCCAGCGACGCGCTCAGCCCCGACCCGGCGCCGACGATAACGGCGATCTCGTTTTCACTCATGTGTACCTCTTGAACTGGCGTACGGCGGACCGCCGCCCCGTTTGAACTGGTTCAACGATATCTGTCGCGGCCGGTATTCTTCAAGACCCAGAACAGCCCGCCGGCACGGGGGTGTTGGGGATCACGGGCTACCGGGCGAAGACCCGGCCAAACCTGTTTGCCGTGAAATCCTCGAAATCGACCTGCTCCTGGCGGACAAAACCGGATGCCGGCAGGCGGCTATCGCGATGCAGATCGACCATGGCACAAATGGCCGAGGCGGTTGTCAACTGGATCGCGCTCCACGGCACCCCATCGTCGCCGCCATAGATCTTTTTGGCGTAGGATTCCTGGGTCAGACGGCCGTCCTTGATCCCCCGGACGGTGACGAAGATCACAACCACATCCTGCATGGTGACCGGGACCCCATGCTCGATGACGTCCTTGAACACGTCGCGCCGATTGCAGAGGTTGAGGTCTTCGGCGAGCATCTTGATCATGTCGCGGTGACCGGGGTAGCGGACGGTCTTGTAGTTCAGATTCTCGACCTTGCCCTCGAGGGTGTCGCACAGGCTGCCGATGCCGCCCGAGGTGCTGAATGCTTCGTAATGCACGCCGTCCAGGGAAAACTCCTCGAGCCCTTCCAGCGGAATAACCTCGCGGCGTTCACCGTCGTGGATCGTGTCGCAAAGATTGCAGTACTCGTTGATCAGTCCGTCGGTGCTCCAGGTGAGGTTGTATTTGAGAGCATTGTCGGGGAACTGCGGCAACGCACCGACCCGGAGCTTCACGTCCTGGGGCTCGTCGAACTGCTGCACCAGATGGTGGGCGGCGATGGCGATGAACCCGGGCGCCAGACCGCACTGAGGAACGAAGACCATCCCGGCGCCATTGGAGAGTTCCGAGATCATCCGGGCCGTCCGGACGTCTTCGGTGGGGTCGAAGTAATGAACGCCAGCCTCGCGGGCGAATTCCGCCACCCTGAGATCGAGAAAGTACGGGAGCGTGCTGACCACGACGTCCCGGCCGGACAGGGCGCTCTGAAGGTCCCGGTCGTCGCTCACATCGACGCCAGCCAGGGCGATTCCGTCGCCGATCAACCCCTCCGGGACCGCGGCCTTGTCAGCCAGCGTAACGGCGTAGTCGCCGGTTTCAGCCAGCATCCGCGCGACCGCAATGCCGATCTTGCCGGCGCCCAGCACCAGAGTATTGGTCATCGCATCGGCCCGTCAGGTTTCATCGCCCCTGGGATCGCCTCTGAGGATATCACGTAGCCGCTGCACATGGGCCCGGGCGCCCGCCGCATTGGGATGAATTTTCAATACCTCCTTGAACGCGCGAAGCGCCGCTTCCGGCCGGTCGAGGGCCATGTTGATCAGGCCGAGGCCGGAAAGCGCGCCGAAGTGCCTGGGCTCCAGCGCCAGCGTCCGGGCGATGTCCCTCACCGACGCATCGAAGTTCTTCATCAGGTAGTGAACCGTCGCGCGCTTGTTCCAGCCTTCCGCGAAGCCCGGCGCCTCCCGGGTCACCCGGTCGAAGAACGCGAGAGCGGCACCAAACCGTCCGCCGTTCATGGCGGCGATACCGCGCGCCATGACCGCCTCCAGCTTCGCATCCTTGGGCTCCAGCCAAATCCGCCAGATGGCGGCCTCGAGGGAGCGCGCCTCGGCCGCATCCGCGGTTACCGCCAACCGGCCGAAGAGGATGTCGAGGCGGCCGTCCTCCTGATCGGCCAGCGCCGAACCCGGCGGCCCGCTCATAAGGAACACCGCCAGGAAAACCGCCAGAAGGGTAACGATCACCCAATGCCGGAGCGGGCGCATCCCCCGATCATCCGGGGACCGGCTCATAGGCCAAATTGCGGCGCCCGCGGTCACAATCGGCGCGGGTCGGGCCCGCCGGTCGCCCAGTCGAGCAGCTCGACCGTATGAAAGACGTCGAGCCCGCCCTTCTGGCGCAAATGGTGCAGGCAGCCGATGTTGCCGGTGGCGACGACCTCGGCTTGGGTCCCGCGAATGGCGTCGATTTTCCGGGCCGCGAGCGCGTCGGCGATTTCGGGCTGGAAGATGTTGTAGCTGCCGGCCGATCCGCAGCAATGGGTCTCGGCCAGTTCGCCCACCCGGAACCCGGCCGCCGTCAGGAGCGCCCGGGGCTGAGCGGTAATCCCCTGGCCGTTCTTGAGCGAGCAGGCATCCTGGTAGGCGACCGCCGGCAGGGGGCCTTGCGCCGGCTCGCCCAGGTCCGGTTCGCCCATGCCGGGTTCGCCGAGGCCCAGTTCGCCGAGAATCTCCGAAATATCCCGCGTCAGGCCCGAGATCCGCCGCGCCTCGTCCGTATCGGCCATGTGGCCGTAATCCTTCACCACGGTTCCGCAGCCGGCCGCGTTGGTGACGATGGCGTCGACCCCGCCCGCCTCGATCTCCCGGCGCCAGGCGGCCAGATTGGCCTCCAGGGACCGGCCCGCGGCCTTCTCGTCGCCGAGATGATGGGTCAGCGCGCCGCAGCAGCCGGTGTTCTCCGCCACCACCACCTCACAGCCCAGCCGGTTGAGCAGCCGGATCGTCGCATCGTTGATATTGGGCCGCAGCACGTCCTGCACGCACCCCGGCAGCAGAAGCACCCGCATCCGGCGCGCGCCGTCGGCCGGATAGGTCCGGCCCATCCGATCGTCCGGCTTCGGCGGAAGATTTGCCGGCGCGAGGTCCAGCATGGCCCGGACCTTGTTCCCGAGCATTCCGGCGAAAGGCCGCGCCAATCCCGACCATTTGAGCGCCAGGCGGGCCCGGCCGGGATGGGGCAGGATCATCGAAACGGCGCGGCGCAGCAGCCGCTCGAACCAGGGCCTGGTGTAATTCTTCTCGATATGAACCCGCGCGCTGTCCACATAGTGCTGATAGTGCACCCCGGACGGACAGGCGTTCATGCAGGCGAGGCACGACAGGCAGCGGTCCACGTGATGCACGATTTCGTCCGCCGGCCGCCCGCCCGCCTGCAGCATGTCCTTGATCATGTAGATGCGTCCGCGCGGGCTGTCCCGCTCGTCGCCGAGCAGCGCGTAGGTCGGGCAGGCCGACAGGCAGAACCCGCAATGAACGCAGTTCCGGAGGATGGCGTTGGCCTCCATGATTGCGGGTTCGGCGAGTTGGGCCTCGGTGAAACTGGTCTGCATGGCTCAGATTCCCGGATACATCCGGCCCGGATTCAAGACGTGCTCCGGATCGAAGCTTTCCTTGATCCGGGCCGACAAGGCGGCCACCCCGGCGGGAAGCTCCTCGAAGACGGCGACGCCGCTGCGGACCGAGGCGGGCGCTCTCATCAGCGTGGCGTGTCCCCCATCGGCGCGCGGCGGGGGCGGCGCCCCGTCATTGGACGCCGGCGCCGAAATCCACACCAGCCCCCCGCCCCAGTCGGTGTAATACTCGGCTTCGGGCGGCGGCGCATAGGGGCCTGCCGGCGGCACCGAGACGCGCCAGATCAGATTTTCGCTTTGCGGCAGCAGGGGATGAACGTCCCGGATTTCGGCCCATAGGGTCCTGGAGCGCGCGGTGTGAAGTTCCTCGGTCTCCCCGTACTCGCCCAGCAGCTTTCTCAGGGCTTCCGTCCGGGCGATGACCGACGGCTCGGGGCCCTCGATCCGGAGCGCCGTGGCCGCGGTTCCCCCGCCGTTGACGTAATCGACCGCCGAGCGCGCCGCCGCGCCCGCCGGCAGGTGCGCCGCGCCGCTGACATCCGAGGGGCTGTTGAGGGCCGCCGACATGGCCTTCCGCGCATCTTCGCCGGAGAGGCCGAACACCAGGACGGTGCGCACCTTCTCCGGCGCCGGGAGAACCTTGACGGTGATGTCCGACATCACCGCCAGGGTGCCGAAGGACCCGGCGATGAGCTTGGAGAGGTCGAAGCCGGTCACGTTCTTCACCACCCGCCCGCCGGACTTGAAGGTCTCGCCCCGGCCGCTGACGGCGGTGAAACCCAGCAGATGATCCCGCGCCGCGCCGGCCTGAATGCGCCGGGGCCCCGCGAGGTTGCAGGCGATCACGCCGCCGAAGGTCCCTTCTCCCGCGGCGGCGCCATAGAGCGGCGCCCAGTCCGGCGGCTCGAAGGCCAGATGCTGGTTCCGCGCCGCCAACGCTTCGTTGATTTCGCTGATCGGCGTGCCCGCCGCCGCCGAGAGGACCAGCTCCTCCGGCTCATAGAGGTGGATGCCCCTGACGCCGCTCAGGTCCAACTCCTGTTCCGCCTGTACCGGCCGGCCCCAGCCGCGCTTGGTGGCGTGGCCCCGAACCTCCATCGGGATGCCGTCGGCCAGCGCGCCGGCAACCGCCGCCTGGATTTCGCCGTGATCGCTGGGCGTCAGGACGCTCACCGGTCAGAACCGGGGAATGTCGGGGAAACGGGTTTCGCCGTGATGCACGTGCACCCGGCCGAGTTCCGCGCACCGGTGGAGGGTCGGGAACACCTTGCCCGGATTGAGCAGGCTGTCCGGGTCGAAGGCGCATTTGACCCGCTGCTGCTGCTTCAGGTCGTCCTCGGTGAACATGGCGCCCATCAGGTCGCGCTTCTCGACGCCGACCCCGTGCTCGCCGGTGAGCACGCCGCCCACCTCGACGCACAGCCTGAGAATTTCGGCGCCGAACTCTTCGGCCGCCGCCAGTTCGCCGGGCTCGTTGGCGTCATACATGATCAGAGGATGGAGGTTGCCGTCGCCGGCGTGGAAGACGTTGGCCACCCCGAGACCGTACTTTTCCGAAAGCTCGGAGATGCGGGTCAGCACTTCGGGCAGACGCGCCCTGGGAATGGTGCCGTCCATGCAGTAGTAATCCGGCGTGATCCGTCCCACCGCCGGAAAAGCGGCCTTGCGCCCGGCCCAGAAATTCTCCCGCTCCTCGTCGTTTTCGGAGATGCGGAAATAGCCGGCGCCGGCCCCCTCGGCGATCTCCCTGACCCGGCCGATGAGGTAGTCGACCTCCGCCGCCGGCCCGTCCAGTTCGACGATCAGCAGCGCCTCCACGTCGAGGGGGTAGCCTGCGTGCACGAACTCCTCCGTCGCCGCGATGGCCGGGCGGTCCATCATCTCCATGCCGCCGGGAATGATGCCTGCGCCGATCACCGCGCCGACGCAGTCGCCGGCGGCGGCCGCACTATCGAACCCGATGAGCGCCGCCCGGGCGGTTTCCGGTTTCCTCAGGATCCGGACCGTCACTTCGGTGATCACGCCCAGCAAGCCTTCCGAGCCGTTGATCAGGCCGAGGATGTCGTAGCCGCCGGAATCCAGATGCTTGCCGCCGAGACGGATGATCTCGCCGTCCATCATCACCATCTCGACGCCCAGCACGTTGTTGGTGGTGAGGCCGTATTTCAGGCAATGCACGCCGCCCGAATTCTCGGCCACGTTGCCGCCGATGGAACAGACGATCTGGCTCGACGGATCGGGGGCGTAATGGAACCCGTCGGCCGCCACCGCTTCGGAGATGGCGAGGTTGGTGACGCCCGGCTGGGTCACGACGCAGCGGTTGGCATAGTCGACATCGAGGATGCGGTTGAACTTGCCGAGGCCCAGCATCACCGCGTCCGCCAGCGGCAGCGCGCCGCCCGACAGCGAGGTGCCCGAGCCCCGGGCCACCACCTTGGTGCCGGTCTCGTGACAGTATGCGAGGATGTCGGATACCTGCTCCGTGGTCTCCGGCAGCACCACCACCATGGGAAGCTGCCGGTAGGCCGACAGGCCGTCGCACTCGTAGGCCGACAGGGTGTTGGCGTCGTCGATCACCCCGTCGCCCAGGGGCCCGGGGGGGACGATCTCCCTGAGCCTGGCGACGATCTCCTGGCGGCGCGCGAGGGTCGCCTGATCGGGTGCCGGCATTTTCATGACGCCGCCAGTGTAGAAAGGTTGCGGGGTTCTAAAAAGCAAAACCGCGCCCGGCGGGCGCGGCCGCGATTTCCGCGTCGGGCCGCCGAATGCGGGGCAGGGTTTAGCCTTGGCGGGCCTTGAACCTGGGGTTGCGCTTGTTGATCACGTACAGGCGGCCGCGGCGGCGCACCACGCGGCAGCCCTTTTCCCGCAGCTTCGCCGACTTGAGCGAGTTTCGTACCTTCATGATCGCACCCGATGGTCAGATCGAACGCGCCGCCCTTGGTCTGTCCCGGGGATTGTCCGGGGGACCGTCCGGGCGGCGAAGTCGCGGGAACATAAGGGCCGGGTACGCCCGTGTCAACGTCCCCGCCGGCCATATTTCCCGAATTGCCTAAGCCGCCCGTTTGGGGTGAAATGGGGTCAACGGAGAGGAGATTCAAATGGACGGTCAATCGGCCGGCCCGGCCGGATCCGCCGGGGCCGCTCAAGCCAAGGACAGGGATGACGTGCCCACCCGCGGCGTTCATCACCTTGCGCTGACCACCGAGGACATGAAGGCCACCGTCGAGTTCTATACCGGCGTGCTGGGCATGAAGCTGGTCCACGCCATGAAGGTGCCGGAGGGCATCGGCACGGTGAACAACCGGGGCAACCCGCCCTGGGAGCGGCTGCGCCATTATTTCTTCGACATGGGCGGCGACAGCCTCTATGCGTTCTTCGAAATTCCTCGTGGCGAGCGCCCGCAGACCGACCGGGACGCCATCGGCGGGATGCAGCATGTGGCCTTCGCCTGCACCGCCGAGCGGTTCCAGGATATCCAGGACCGCCTGAAGGCCCACGGCGTCCCCGCCGACGGGCCCATCGAAATCCTCCCCGGCATCTGGTCGGTCTACTTTCACGACAATAACGACATCCGGCTCGAAGCCTGCTGCAAACTGGACGAAGGCGATGCGCAGGGCGTCGTCGTCAGCGTCACCCAGACGAAGGCCGAAGCGGCGGAGGAACTGCTGACCCTCGGCGATAATGATTGGATCGACAAGGTCGCCCCTAACCTCAAAAGCTGATTGTCCGGCAAGGGAGTTGAAGTTCCGCGCACCGGACATGATTCCGGTAGATCCCGTTTCGGCGGGACTTGGAATCTGCTTCCAACGAAAATTTCGGATTCGGCCCGATCGTGTGCGCCGGTATAGGCATTTATGGTCATTTATGGACATTTGATGACTTGGTTAAATTCCAATTCGGGGCTTGTGGCGCATTTTTGTGCGCGGGAACCACAGGCAAAATCATGTGGCAAATTCATGGGGCGAAACCATGGGGCGGAACCCGCGAACCATGCTCCCTTATCGATATGTGCGATCGGCCGCCCGATGCCAGTCCCCCACCCCCGTCGAGGGAGAGAGGCTGCAAATTTACCACAGAGCACACAGAGACCACGGAGGTTGGGAGGAGAGGTTTCGGTCCCGGCGCTCCTCACTGTCTCACCGTCTCCGTGGTTCGAGAATTGGAAATGCGGATACCCCGGACTTACGCCGGGGTATGACGAGTGGATATACGACACAAACCAGGCCGTCATGCCCCGACTTGTTCGGGGCATCCACGCCTTAGGCGGGATCAGGCGGGATCAGGCGGGATGATGAAAGTTGCTGCCGGGGCGGGACCGGTCGGCTAGAATTCCTCGGAAGGCCAAACACGGGCATGACGCCGGGATACGCCCCCCGCGGCATGCCGGAGGCACCGGCCGCTTGCTCCGATCCGAAACGGCGCACGGGCGACTAGAGCCGATCTAGGGAGGTAGACATGCCCTCATCCACCGGAGACGTGCTGTTGGTCGGCAGCGTTCCCTTCGACACGGTCGACGAAGTTATCCGGACCTGCGCCGGATCGCTCGGCGCCCGCGCCTATGCCTTGCCCGACGGCGAGATCGGCCACCGCAGGAACTGGATCCAGGCGCTGCCGCACCTGACCTATTCCAAGAACCCGGATCTCGACCCGATCCGCGTGGTGGCGCCCGAAGACGTCAAGAACCCGCCGAACCACGATCCGGAGTTGATGAAGGCGACGCGCGGCACCTTCAAGCTGAAGGCCGGCGTGACGGAGACGGCGCTCGATTTGCCCTATGGCCGGGAAGCCATCAACTCGTACGGCATCTACGAACGGTTGCGCGACGAGGGTAGGGTGGCCCCCGGCGTGCCCTTCCAGGTGTCGCTGCCCTGCACCGTGGACGGCACGGTCGGCTTCTTTCCCGACCCGGCGGATCATCCCGTCGTCATGCGCGCATACGAGCGGGCCATCCAGCGGAATATCTCGGATATCCTCCAATACATCCCGGCGGAAGACCTCGTCATCCAGTGGGACTACTGCTCGGAGGTGCTCGACATCATGGGCGCCCGGCGGAAGTACCTGGACGGCAAATCCGGCATCGAACAGCTGACCCAGGAAGACGCCATCCGGAAGTACACGTCGCCGGAATATCTCGCGCCCATGACCGGGACCATCCCGGAGGCGGTGCCCATGGGCTACCACCTGTGCTACGGCACGTGGGGCGGCTGGCCGATGACCGAAGTGGACGACCTCGGCCTGTGCGTGCGCTTGTCGAACGATCTCTCGGCCAACACCCCCCGGCGGGTCGATTTCTTCCACCTGCCGGCGATGCGTGAAGCGGACGAAGCGTTTTTCCGCCCGCTCCGGAACCTGAACGTCGGCGGCGCCAAGATCTTTCTCGGTATCGAGCTGGCGGACGGCGTCGACGAGATGATGCGCCGGGCCGATGCCGCGCGGAAATTCCTGCCGGACTTCGGCGTCGCGCACTATTGCGGCTATGGCCGCGAGACGCCCGGGCGGGTGCGCGAACTGCTGACCGACATCGCGGAGGGAGCCGACCGAATCGCCGGTTGACCGAATAATGCGCCCCGCCCCTAATGCACCCGCCCCGGCCCTACCCTGCGCCGGGCTCTCCGGTTAGACTAGGTGCGGGCGAATACGATAGGAGAAGGAGACCGGCATGAGCGGACAATCGGAAGGCCGATCGAAGGGCCAAACAGCAGGCCAATCGGAAGGCAAGACGCCGGGATATGCCCCGCACGACATGCTGGAGGCGCTGTCGTCCCGCTTCGTGGATCCGGATGCGATCCCGTGGGACGAGGCCAAGCCGGGCCAGCGCGCCAAGGTGCTCTACAAGGACGACGCGGCCAGGGAGGCCTGGGTTCTGGTGGAGACCGACCCGGGCTTCGTCATCGAGGACCATCTGCACACCGGCCTCGAATGCACCTTCGTGCTCGAAGGCTCCATGGTCGACCAGGAAGGCACCTGCGAGGCGGGCAATTTCGTCTGGCGGCCCGAGGGCAGCCGCCACGAAGTGACCACGCCCGACGGGTCCAGGTTCCTCACCTATTTCCGGGGCGGCGCCATGAACATGAAGACGGGCCGGGTCTTCCCCGATTTCGGAGCCGAGGCCGGTAAAGAGGCCGCGGAGTAGGAGGCGGCGACCGGCGCCAAATGAAGAACGTCATCACCGGGCTTGACCCGGTGATCCACGTGGATGCCCGTGTCAAGCACGGGCATGACGGCTTCCTGAACCAGAGAGACAGTGAGACGGTGAGGAGTTAACTATTCCTACTCTGTGATCTCTGTGATCTCGGTGGTAAAATCCTGTTCCCCCTCACCCAGCGCCAAATAAAGAACGTCATGGCCGGGCCCACTGGACCGGCTTTGCCGGGCCAGCCGGCAAAGTGGCCCGGCCATCCACGTGGATGCCCGTGTCAAGCACGGGCATGACGCGTGATGCTGAATTAAAGAAGGTCGTCATCACCGGGCTTTGACCCGGTGATCCACGTAAGCCCGTCCCCTACCAGCGGATGGCGCCGGTGAGCATCGCTTCCACGCAGCAGAAATCGGCGACGAATTTTCCGACCGGATGTTGCCTCCGAAACTTGTGACCACCGAGTTGGCGGTTGCGAATGGCCGCTCAGAATTTCTTCTCGGCCTCGGTAGAGTCCCGGCGCAGCTTTCGGGGCAATGTATTGGCCATGCCTGATCGTAGCATGTCTTGATATCACCCTCACCCCGACCCTCTCCCTCAGGGAGGGAGAGGGAGCTTGCCGTGCTCCCTCTCCCCCAAATCATGGGGGCCAGGGAACACGATAGAAAAGGAACGTGAAGGGCGAGGGGGGAACCACGCATCCCCCCCCCTCGCCTTGGTCAATTCCCTGCGGGAAATGACCGACCTCTCCCCCTGAAAAGGGGGAGAGGGGGACCTTGTATCGTGCCGCCCCGCGCCCGCAAGCCGTCAGAACGCGAAGCGCGCCTGGAGGCGGGCGGAATAGGAGGTATCGCCGGAACCGAGGCCCGCCGCGCCCACCGAGCCGCCGATGGTGTAGCCGCCCATGCGGTACGCGGCGCCCAGCCCGGCGCCGAGCCGGGTCCCGCCGGCTTCCGATTCCAGCGCCGTCTCCGACACGTCCACCTTGGTGCCGCCGCTTAGAACCTGCTCCGCGTCCAGCGAGCCCCGCAGCCGGAGCCGGTCCGCGCCGTCCAAGGGCAGCAGCCCGGTCTCGGCGATGACGCCCGCACCGGCGGCGAGCCGGTCGGCATCCGTAATCGAGACCCTGGAGAACAGCCCGTCCTCGAACTCGCCCATGGAGACGCTGGAGCGGCGGAGCGCGCCCCGCGCGGTCAGCCGGGTCTTCCGGCCGAGAAGGTCCAGATCGAAGCGCCGCCCGCCCTCGATGCCGAGCGCGTGGACCCAGCCGGACGCGCCGCTCTTCAGGCCGCCCCGCGTCTCCGAGGAGAGATCCGCATTGTAGCGGGTGAGCGAAAGCCGGCCACGGCCGTACAAGCCGTCGTCCCCTTCCCAGGCCACGCCGCCGATCACGCCTAAGCCCCGGGCCTCGATCCGCCCGCCGCCGGCCGGCGACGAGACCTTGGCCGAGCCCGAGACCACCCGCACCCCGGCCCAGCCGGAGAGCCCCGTCAGCCCGGTCAGCTCATAATCGAGGGGGAAGTCCATGCCGCTCTCCACGCCGAAGCGGTCATAGTCGTAGCGCGCCGCCACCGTGGCGGTGCCCGGCTCGTAGGAGCCCTGGCCCACGGCGATGCGCGCGTATGCGGGCGTACCCGCCGAGCGCAGCAGGGTTTCGCCGCTGCCGGGACCGCCCGCCCCGTCAATCCGCAGCAGAACCCCCGGCAGCGCCTCGTAGACCGCCGCGCGGGGGGCGAAGCGCCGGGCGAACGCCAGGGACGCGAAATCGTCTCCCGTCGCCCGCACGTCATGCGCCCCGATGGGAGTCCACACGCCCGTCGCGCCGTCCACGCTGTCGAACAACGTCATGCCGTTGACCTTGACCTCGTAGGCCGTGGTTCCGTGCTGGTTCTCGATCCCCCCGGCCAGAAGCTTCTCTGGATCCAGCGAGCGTGGGTCGAGCCTCAGTTCGAGAAGGAGGCGCGGGCTCTCGGTCCCATCGCTCGGATCGACGCGGGTCACCCTGATGGCGACGCCGCCGGTGTCCGCGCCGATGCGCCCGTCGGGGCCGATAATCACCCGGCCGCCGCCGATCAACCAGATGCCCGCGCCGGTGCCCGAACCGCCCCATACCTCGCTGCCGACCGACACGGTCTGCATGCGGTTGCCGTCCGCGTCGAGCCCGCCGCCCTGAACCCGGATGCCGTGCGAACCCGCGCCGGTCGCGCGGACGGCGGCGTTGCGGACCAGGACGTGGACGCCGCCGCCCGCGCCGATGGCCCAGATGCCGTGGGCACCGGCGCCCTCGGTCGTCACCGTGCCGCCGTCCCGGACGGCGATGACCACGTCGCCATCGCTCGTGTGTTGGCGGCCGATAATACCGTGGGCGCCGGCGCCCAAGGTCGCGACCGTGCCGCCCCGCAGGGCGATGACCACGTCGCTGTCGCCGCCGAGGTAGCGGAAGCCGAAAATTCCGTAGGCGTCGTCGCCCTCGGTCGTCACCCTGCTGCCGTCCCGGACCGTGATGAAGATGTCGCCGGCTGTGCCCCGATGATCTGCGTAAATGCCATAGGGCGACACCGGGTCCGACGAGCCGTATTGGCCGCCCGAGGTCGAAACGGTGCTGCCCGCGACATCGATCACGATATCGCCGGCCCCGTTGAAGCGCCGGGCATCGATGCCGCGGGCGCCGTTGCCGGTGGTCGTGATCGTGCTGCCCTGGACATCGATGCGGATATGGCTGTTCTCGTCCGGAAGAGACGAACTCAAATCCCGGGCGGTAATGCCGTATCCGACGCCGCCGGCGGTCGTGACGGTGCTGCCCTGGACAAGGATATGAATCTCCTCGCCGCCGCCGCCGTCGGGGCGCCAGGCCAGAATACCGTGCGCGAACAGGCCGCCCAAAGTCGAAACGGTGCTGCCGCCCACGACATGGATACGGATGTTGCCGTTGGCAACCCCGCTCCAAATGGCCACGGGGTCATTGTAGACCCCGCTCGGTTGCTCAAGGTCGTTGCCCGAGGTCGAAACCTCGGCGCCCCGGATATGGATGTCGATGTCGCCGGTTCCTTCATGGCCGGCTCGAACCCCCTGCGCCCCGTCGCCCGTGGCCGTGACCGAGCCGCCCTCGATCCGGATGCCGAGCTTGCCCTCGCCCGTGTTCTCGAAGTAGCCCTGGACGCCGTTGCCCAACATGCCGGAGGTCTCGATGCCGGTGTTCCGGAGATCGATGTCGAGGTCGCCCGCACCCTCGATCAGGCCGAAAACCCCCTTCGACCCGTCGCCCGTGACCGTGATTTCACTGTCCCGGACGTGGACGGCGACATTGGCGTCGACGATGTGGGGGGAGCCGCTGGAGGGGTCGTTGCCTTCGGCGTGGATGCCGGTCCCGCCCGTGTTGAAGATGCTCTTCAGGACGTCGATCTTGATGCCATTGAAGCCTTCGATGTCGCCCGAACCGTAGTGCAGGGCGATGATGCCGGGGGACTCGCTGCCCGGGGCCGTGATCGACGTGCCCGAGAGCCATATGTACATGTCGCCGGTCCCGAAATGAGAGGCATCGACGCCGTGCCCCGATCCGCCGTCCGTGGTCGTGATCGAGCCGCCCTCGATCCGGATGTCGATATTGCCCGTGCTCGCTTGCCCGAGTTCGCCGTGAATGGCTTGAATGCCCTGGTAGCGGGACGCGATGCCGGTATTCCGGAGATCGATGTCGAGGTCGCCGTTCCCGTTCCTAAGGATCGAACCGACAACGCCCGCCCCAGTGGTCGTGATCGTACTGTCCCGGACCGTGATGTCGACATAGCCCAAGCCGGTGCCGTAGATGCCGCCACCCGTGCCCGTGTTGAATATGCTCTTCAGGACTTCGATCCTGATGCCGCCCGCGCCGTCGTGAGTGGCATCGATGCCGACCCCCGAACTGGTCGTGATCGAGCCGTTCGCGAAACGGATACTGATATCGCCCGTGCCTCCGCTGCCCCCCTTCCAGAGGTAAACGGCCCGGTCGCTGCCTGTCGTTGAAATCGTCACCCCGTCGAGGTCGAGGTCGATGGGGTTGTCGTTATCGTGTTCCTGGCAGTCGACCCTCTGCCCCGCTTCGGGCTCGCTGCTGCAGACGGCGGTCTGCTGGGCCCAGGCCGGCCCGCCGCCGAAGCCGGACATGAGGGCCGCCAGGGCGAGGACGAGCGCGCAGGCCGCCCAGCGCCGGGCGGAAGGACGGAATCGGGAAACGCCCCTGAATTCCGCCAAAAAGGGGCCTGCGGGGTTACCGGATTGCGCACGATAACTATAATTATCGAGCGCAATATTGTTGGCCATGCCGGGGCGGGCCGAACCCCGTTCCGGTCCCCGGAAATCGCCAGAAAGACAATATTTTCAGTGGATTAGGAACGAGTTGCGGGACGCCGTCGGGGCCGCGCGGCGGGGATTCGGCGGCAACGCAGAACGGAGCGATAAGTCGGAACCCGGCCTCGACGCCGGGAGGCGGGCGGAACGACCGCGGGTCGCGCAGGCGTCCGATTAAGCCTTCTATTTCAAGGATTTGGCGGAGGAAAAAATTTTCGGATGGGAATTCGACGGATTATGGAGGGGTAGATTTTACTCGCGATAGTTATAGTTATCGAGCGCAATAATTTCGATGCTGACGCGCCCGGGCGGCGCGGCGCGGACGCCCGGTGCGCCGTCGCCGGACCGGCCCCGCATTGGCGTTGAGAGGGGCGGTCTCCGGCAACGGCGTTTGCAGCCTCGATATCCAGGGCAAAAAGCCGACTCCATTAACCCACTCCCTACCCTGGTGGCCACGGTGGGCACGGTAGGGAAACGCGGACGGTTTGTGAAACGCATTTATGACCGGGAATCGATAGCGAAATTGTTATGCATGAATCGGCCCCTCTCCCCAACGATGGGGAGAGGAAGTTCCGGTGGTGTACCCTCTCCTCCTTCTTTCCAGCCTTCGTCGCCGAAGGCTGCTTCGGCGGAGTAGGCCGGGAGGAGAGGGTCGGGGGGAGGGGGTCGTAAAAAATAAGTGTGAGGGGGTAATGGGGAAACAAATCGTCGGATCACCCCCCCTCCCTGACCCTCCTCCTCAAAGGGGGGGAGGGAATAGGTGGAGGCGGATAGAATCACCTCCCCCCTGGAGGGGGAGGTCGAGACGGCCGGCAATAGCCGGGCGTCGAGGGTGGGGGGAATCTTGTGCCCCCTACCAGCGCATCGTGCCCGTGAGCATCACCCCGTGCGCCGGTGCGCCGGCGCCGGCGGGCTCGCTCCGGGTGCGGACGAACTCGGTCCACTCGGTGACCCCGGCCGGCTGCCACGACGTCGACTTCGGACGCCGCAGGTAGTCGACCCCCTCGGTCGCCGAGCCGGTGCCCAGGGTCTCGAAGCCGTAGCAGACATTCTCGTCCAGCGCCCGCGAGAGCCTGATGGTGAAGTGCAGCCAGCCGCCGCTCTCGCTCCCGGTCGTGTTCTCGATCCGCATGTCCACGTCCGGCAACGGGGTCTTGGCGGCCGCCGGCGCGCCGATGGTTCCCGTCGCCTGACCCCGGGTGATCGGCAGCGGGCCGAACTCGGCCCCCCGGGGCGTGATCACCCGCGCATTGGCGATCTCGACGTTCACCGTCTCGCCGGCGTCGTCGGCGGCATCCTCGATCAGCCCGACCGAACCCGGCTGCACCGTTTCCCCGGCCGCGAAGAGGATCCGGTGGCTCGCCTCCCGGTAGTCGGCGTCCGCCGTGGCGGTGCCCCCCGGAACGGTCCGGAAGTCGACCGCGATGGTCGCGCTCACCGCCTTCGACAGCCTGACGTCGAAGGCGAGGTTGGCGGAATCCTCGGTGCCGCCGGTGTCGGCGATCGACAGGCTGGGCAGGCTGCCGAGGTCGGGCGGCTCCGTATCGGTGCTCAGGGTCAGCGACGGCGAGCCGTCGAGCCAGCCCCCGCTCCCGGTGCAGAGAGCGCCCCTCTCGCCGCAGGGCCGGTTGCCCCGCAGCGTGACGGTGACGGGCTTGGTCTCGTCGGCCGGCGCCGCCGTCATGCGCCAGTGATTGCTGTAGAGTTTGCCCCCGGCGCGCTCCTTGTGAATGCGCTTCGCCCCGTCCATGCGCCCGTTGGTCACGCTGAAGGCATGGTCGCGCATCTCCCGGTGAGGGATGCTCACCCCTTCGGACAGCCTGAGGTCGAACCGGTAGCGCAAGGCCCCGTTGACGAAGAGGGCTTTGGCAGATTCCAGCGTCGGGATGAGCGGCAGTATCCGGCTGCTGCCCTTGACGTTCATCATGATGGAATGGGAAGTAAAGTTTAAACCTCCATTGAGCCTGAAGGCATCTTCGATAAGCCATCCTGCGGCCCCCGTCTCGGCGTCGCTTAACGTCGCCCCTATTTGGAAATCGTATGGGTTGTCGCCTACGCTAACGATATTCACCAAGTATCTGGTATCCGGAAGCAATCTGGTATTCGAAGGCGCCGTGAAATCGTTCACGGCTCCTTCGTTCAGCCTGGACGGAGTGCTCAGCGTAGCAACCAGATCGCCCAGATTGTTGGTCTCGCCGCTGTCGAACCTGTGAACCGAAACCGTAATGGTTTCAGTGCTCGAGGAAATGTCCCCGTGTATGTGGATTCCGACGGAGTTCAGATCGTAACCCGCAATATTGCCGCCGGTCGTAAATCGCTGCGTTATTCTGCCGGACGCGGAGCTTCCCGCGACTACGAAGTTGTCGCGATTTTCACCTGCGTTGCTGACAAGGGTCGTCTGGGCCTGTGCGGCGGCGGGGGCGGCGAACAGGGCCGCGAAGACCAGCAGGGCGAGCCCGAGGCGGGCGCCGGGGAGCGTGGCGCCGGAAAAAAATGTGCAGAGCGCCCCGGCGACCGGGGGTGCCCGCGGCCGGCCGCCGTCTCCGAGGAGACTTGACCGGAATACGCTCACTGCACGCCTTCCTTGCGCCCGGCATTTTCTCGACCGCGGCGCCTATTGCGGATAATTGTAGGAATGCGCCGAGGACTTGTGAAACGCATTTATAAGCGGTTTCGATATCAAAATTGTTATGTGTGAATCAGCCCCCGTCGACCCCCTATTCGTCATGGCCGGGCCTGGACCCGGCCATCCATGTGTACCGCCGACCGCCAAGCGTGGATGCCCGTGTCAAGCACGGGCATGACGACTTCCTGAACCACAGAGACGGTGAGACGGTGAGATAGCGGGAGTTAGTTATTCCTCCTCCGTGATCTCTGTGCCTCTGTGGTGAAATCCTTATATCCTGGATGCCCCGCCACTTTGCCGGCTGGCCGGCGAAGCCGGTCCGGTGGGCCGGGTAATGACGATCTTCTTTGCTTCAGTATTGCGCGTCATGCCCCGACTTGTTCGGGGCATCCAGGATATTCACCACGGAGACACAGAGGCACAGAGATCAAGGGGAGAGGGAACCCGTTGGGGCGTCGAGGGTGGGGGGGGACCTTGTGTCGCGCCGGTCACCTCCGCCCCTGCTTGCGGGCGAGCTTGGCGGCGGCGCTGCGCCGGGCCAGCAGGCGCTCGCCGTAGCGGTTGACCATGGCGGCCGACTTCCACCGCCCGGCCTGGAGGATCGCCGGCATCTCGATCCCGGCGGCGATCATGTCCTGCGCCGCCCCGACCCGGGCCGAGTGCCCCGACAGGCTCCGCACCACCTGGTCCGGCAGGCCGGCCCGCCGCGCCATCCGCTTGAAGATGCGCGTCACCTGGCCCGCCGGCAGGGCGGCGCCGGTCGGTCTGCCGCCCTTGTCGAGGGAGCGGAACAGGGCACCGTCATCGACGCCGGCGCGCTTGCGCCAGAGGCGCACCAGGCGCAGGCTGTCCGGCCCAATCCAGACGACGTCGCCCTGTCCCTCGCCGTCGGTCTTGGAGCGGCGCACCAGCAGGGTGCCGTGGCCGCCGATCTCCTCCATCAGGTCGGAGACCGTGAGCGCGGTCACCTCGGAGCGCCTGAGCATGGCGTCGTAGGCGACGGCCAGCAGCGCCCGGTCGCGGTCGTCGATCAGGCGGTCGCCGGCCGCCTCCAGCATGCGCTGGCGCAAGGGCCAGGTGAGCCCGTGGGCCTGGATCTGGCGGCGGCCGTTGCTCTGGTGCATGCGCTTGAGGGCGAGCTTCACCGGCGGGCTCGCCACGGTGCCCCCGGCGTCCACGCTGCGGTGCGCCATGGCGATGGTGGCGACGTAGCGGCGCACGGAGGCCGGCGCACGAATCTCGGCCATGGCGTCGACGAAGTCGGCGACCGTCTCGGGCGCCGCCGGCAGCGCGCGGCGGCCCGCTTCGGCGCACCAGCGCCCGTAGATGCGGACGTCCGAGCGCACCGCGCGGCCCGTATTGCCGCCAAGCGCGTTCGCGGTCTCCCGGAAGAAGTTTCCGATCCGCTCCCCGGGCACCGGGTCCCGGCCCGGCGCCGGCTCCGCGCCGGGATCGAACGGGGTTCTGGGATACATGAGCGCGCCTCCGAACCGTTC
>CBDBMR010000006.1:0-148539 GCA_965207535.1 Rhodospirillales bacterium
ATAGAATGCGCATGACCGTTAAATAGATCGGATTCACATGTTTTGACGAAACCGCGCCGTGGTTCCGTCAAAACATGACCCGATCTAGGGGGATGGGAAAAACGGCAAAAACAGGATATACGGGGCGGCCCATTATCTCGCCGGTCTAGGCGGCCGGCGAAAACGACTTGAATATCAATGCCTTCCGCAAGGCGTTGGAAGACGGAGAGGTCCGATGTCCGAAGGGTTGCATGCCATCGCTTTTCAGGGGATGGACGGCGCCAATTCTCATATGGCGTGCCGGGTGGTGCACCCGGAAATGACGCCGCTCGCCTGCACCTCCTTCGAGGACGCTTTTGCCGCGGTGGCCGAAGGCGCGGCGAAGCTCGCCATGATCCCGATCGACAACTCCGTTGCCGGACGGGTCGCGGACATCCACCATCTGCTTCCGGATTCCGGACTTCACATTGTCGGTGAGCATTTCCAGCGGGTGGAACACACTCTCTTGGCGATAAAGGGTGCCTCCGAAGACCAGCTCACCCATGTCCACAGTCACATCCATGCTCTCAATCAGTGCCGGAACATGATCCGGGAGCTGGGGGTCGGGCCGGTGGTCCACGCGGATACGGCGGGGGCCGCCAACGACATCGCGGCCGCCGGGGATCCGACCCAGGGCGCTATCGCCTCCGAACTGGCCGCCGAGATTTACGGCCTGGAAATTCTCCGGGAAAACGTCGAGGACGCCGAACACAACACCACCCGGTTTCTCATCATGTCCCCGGACGAGGAGGTCGCCTCACCGGACGAAGAGGCCGTCGTTACCAGTTTCGTGTTCAACGTGCGCAACGTCCCGGCGGCGCTCTACAAGGCGCTGGGCGGGTTCGCGACCAATAATGTCAACATGACTAAGCTGGAAAGCTACATGATCGGCGGCGGCTTTTCGGCGACCCGGTTTTACGCCGAGGTGGACGGCCACCCGGACCATCGGGGGCTCAAATTCGCCTTGGAGGAGCTCGAGTTCTTCTCACATGAAGTGAAGATATTAGGCGTATTCCCGGCCAGTCCGGCGCGCAAGGAGCTCAATGGAGGCTAGCCCGCCGTCTCGTCCAGCCAGGTGTCGATCAGCCAGCGGGAAATGGAGAATTTGCTCGGCGGCAGCACACCGTCCCGGGCCGCAAGTTCCGCCACCTCATCCCGGGTGAACCAGCGCGCATCGGTCAGTTCGTCATCCTGAATGGTGATCTCGATGGTCAGCGCGCGGGCGCGGAACCCCAGCATGATGGACGCGGGGAACGGCCAGGGCTGGGATGCCTGATAGACGACATCGGCCACATCGACGCCGGTCTCTTCCTTGACCTCTCGGGCGACGGCCTGTTCCAGTGTCTCGCCCGGCTCGACGAATCCGGCGACGGTGGAAAACCGGATGCCCGAGGGGAACCGCTTGTTCTGGGCCAGCAAGGCGCAGGGGCCCGAGCCGTCGTCATGGGTCACCAGCATGATCACCGCCGGGTCCGTCCGCGGAAAATGGGTCTTGCCGCAGGTTTCGTTGGTGCACTTCCGTTCGTGGCCCGCCTTGCGGCTTTCAGTGGGCGATCCGCAAACGCCGCAGAATTGATGGGTCCGGTGCCAGTAGCCGAGGGCGCGGGCGTGGGCCAGCATGGACGCAATGCCGTGCTCGAGGTTGGGGGCCAGGGCCCTCAAATCCGCGAAATCGCCGTCGCCGGGGATGGCGGCCGAAAACGGCTCCTCCAAATGCGAAATGTCGGCGGCGAAATAGGCCGTGTCGCCGTCCATGCCGAGAAACACCAGCTCGGAGGCTTCGTCGTGGAGCGTGCTGGCGCCCTCTACGATCAGCGCTTCACCGGAGCCGGCGTTTCGGATCAGCACCTTGTCCCGCCAAACGGTCACCGTCCGCGCCTGCCCGGCGGCAATCTGCTCGGCGATCCACGCCTGATCGGTGCGCAGGTGGTGGGCGCGGTCCAGAATCATATTGGTGAAGACGAAATCGATCATGCGACTACAAACGGTCGGGCTTCCGGCATGTCCTGTTCGGGTGCGCGGAACCTGACACAGCGGGCGGTTTCAGGCAATGGTCCCGGCCAAGCCCTTCACTCCGTAGCCGTTTTTGGCCATCCGGCGCGGGTTTGGCCCGCTGAACCGCGGAAGGATTCCGCATGCCGCTTTCCAAGGCCGGATTTGGGGCAATTGGCGTCAACGTGACTTGCGACTCATCGCCTCTCACCTGTTATACTCGCCTTGGAAGGTCGGCCGCGGACGAGCCGCTCGCCAACCCGGTCAGGTCCGGAAGGAAGCAGCCGTAACGAGTTCCGCTCGGGTCGCGTGTCCGGCCTTCCACCCGATGCTTTAATCCGACAGCGTTCATGACCGACGACGCCAGCCCAGACACCGGTGAAGAGACAGAAGGCGGAACCGACGGCCTGACCGCCGCGCTGCCCGGATTGGACTTTGGAGACGAGGGGGCCGCCGGCCAATATCGGGTGCTGGCGCGCAAGTACCGGCCGTCGGGTTTTTCGGATCTGGTGGGCCAGGAGGCCATGGTCCGGACGCTCACCAACGCTTTCGCCTCGGGACGATTGGCGCACGCCTTCGTTCTCACCGGGGTCCGGGGGGTGGGCAAAACCACAACCGCGAGGATCATCGCCCGGGCGCTGAATTGTATCGGACCCGACGGGACCGGCGGACCGACCATCGAGCCCTGCGGCGTTTGCGAAAATTGCAAGGCGATCGCCGAAGACCGGCACGTAGATGTGCTGGAGATGGACGCGGCGAGCCGTACCGGCGTCGACGACATCCGGGAACTGATCGAGGGCGTGCGCTACCGGCCGGTCTCGGCCCGCTACAAGGTCTACATCATCGACGAAGTGCATATGCTGTCCCGCAATGCGTTCAATGCGCTGTTGAAGACCCTCGAGGAGCCGCCGGAGCACGTGAAGTTCATCTTCGCCACGACGGAAATCCGCAAAGTGCCGATCACCGTCCTCAGCCGGTGCCAGCGTTTCGATCTCCGCCGGATCGGCGTGGAGAACCTGAGCGCCGACTTCGCACGTATCGCCGCATCCGAGGGGGCGGCGATTTCAGACCGTGCCATTCAGCTCATCGCCCGCGCGGCGGACGGGTCCCACCGGGACGGCCTGTCCATCCTGGATCAGGTGATCACCACCGGCGCCGGCGGCGATGGCGAAATTGCCGAAGATCAGGTTCGCGATATGCTGGGACTGGCCGACCGGACCCGCGGCTTCGATCTGCTCGAAGCCGTGTTCACGGGCGATGCGGTCCGCGCCCTCGGCATTCTGGAAGACGACTACCGCAACGGCGCCGATCCCATGCAGGTGCTTCAGGATTTGCTGGAGATCGTTCACTGGCTCACCCGGATCAAGCTGGTGCCGGCGGCGGCGAAGGCGGCGGGCGTACCGGAGGCCGAATCCGAACGCGGTTCCGACCTGGCGGGCCGTCTGGGCATGGGCGCCCTGGCCCGGGCCTGGCAGATGTTGCTGAAGGGCGTCAAGGAAGCCCAGGGCGCGCCTTCGGCCATTCAGGCGGTTGAAATGATTCTGATCCGGCTCACTTATGCGTCCGAACTGCCTACGCCGGAGGAAGCGCTGAGGAAACTCGACGGCGACGGTTCCGCCCAGGGATCAAGTAAGGGATCAAGCTCCCCGCCGGCCCCGGCAGCCTCGACGCCGAGGCCCAGCTCACCCGCCGGCGCGGTAGCCGCCGAACCGGTGGCCGCGCCGTCACCGGAGGCCGTCTCCGATGCCCGGCCGCATCCCACCAGCCTGGACGAGGTGATCGCCCTCGCCGAGACGAAGGGCCAGCCTGTGTTGAAGGCCCAATTGATCAACAATGTGCGCCCGGTTCACTTCGAGCCCGGCCGGATCGAGTTCAGCCTCGAAGACGGCGCGCCGCAGGAAATCGTCGGCAATCTCGCCAAGTTCCTGCACGCGGAAACCGGCGAACGATGGATGGTGTCGCTGTCCAATCAACCGGGCGAACAAACCGCCGCCCAAAAAGCGAATGCGGAGACCGCGGAGGAGAAGGCCGCCATCGCCGAAACCCCGTTGGTGAAATCCATCCTGGAAACCTTCCCCGGCGCGACGATCGAGACGGTGCGCCGCTTCGGGCCGGAGACCGCGGAGCAGCCGGGCGGCGATGGCCCAACCGGCGGCAATGAGGGAGAAACCCCGGAATGAAGAATCTCGGCCAGATCATGAAGCAGGCCCAGGAAATGCAGGACAAGATGGCCCGGATGCAGGAAAGCCTCTCGGCGGAAGAGGTGACCGGCCAGGCGGGCGGCGGCATGGTTCGGGTGACCCTCAACGGCAAATACGAAATGCGGAAGATCAGGATCGACCCGTCATTGGCGGGGCCGGACGAGGTGGAGGTGCTCGAGGATCTGATCGTCGCGGCGCAGAACGACGCCAAGAACAAGGTCGAGGTGATGGTCCAGGAGAAGATGAGCGAACTCACTGGCGGTCTCCAGCTTCCGCCCGGCATGCAGCTGCCGTTCTAGAACTTTCCGCCCAATGCGTTCAGCCTTCCCAGCAGCGGCGCCGTCCCCTGATAGGTGAGAACGTCCCGGATACGGTCGTTGGTCTTGGGGCCGAGAACGCCGTCCACCTTGAGGGGCCAGGCGAACCCGTCCCCGGCGACGCCGTTGAGCGCGGTCTGAAGCGCCTTGACCGGCTGTGTAAGGTCGGCCCGCGCGGCGGTTTCCCGTATCCCCTGACCGATGGCGCCCGCTACCTGGGCGAGCCCCTGCGACAAGGCATAACCATCTGCCATGCGGGCGGGAGATGAGTTCCGGGGCACCCGCGGGGCGGCGCCTGCCGGATGATCGTAGGCCCGGGCGAACCAGCCCTGGGCGAAGTCCGGCATGGACTGGGGCGCGGGCCGGAGCCTTTGCCGGACCGAGTTCCAGTAGTCGGGATGGCCGATAAGGGCGGCGATCTCCGGTTTTGTGATGCCGGAGAGCGGCTTGGACATGATCTCGGCGGGAGACGCGCCCAGTGCGTTCATGCGTTCCAGGGCCGCCTTCGCGGCCGGCGATGGTTGGGGCTCTGGGGCCGGCCGTGGGGACGGCCGGGGCGTTCTCATGGAGTGATCCTCGGGATCCGGTCCGGCGGAGGGCTGCTTCCTGGCGGGCAGCCGCAGCACGTCGCCCGCGCGGATCCTGTCGGGATCGGTGATCTGCGGATTGACGGCCAGAATTTCGGCGACGGTATGGCCGGTGCGTTGGGCGATCCCGGACAGGGTGTCGCCGCGGGCGATCATCGCCCCGCCCTTGAGTTCCGGGTCCCGGAATATGGCCGCCGCGCCCCGGTAGCGGGCAGGGTCGTCCAGCGCATCGCCCATCCGCGCGAGGCGGCCGGCGGCGGCATCGAAGTCTCCCGACTTGATATGCCGGGCGAGATCGGGGGCCGCGCCCCGGAGTGCGCGCGGCGATTGGTAGGCCGCCAGCGCCAGTTCGGCCCGGCGCCTGGGGTCGAGGCCGCCGAAGACATCGGCGCCCAGGAACCGGCGGGCGTCGGCTTCGGCGCGCCGGTAGGAGACGGCGAACAGATTCTCCTGCTGCTCCGCGGTCAGGGTGATGGATTTCAGCGCCTCCCGCGCCCGGGATAGCTTGGCGGGATCTGCGCCATCCTGATTGGAGCGCTCAATGGCGATGACTTCCAGAGCCTTCTGTTGGGATATCGTGAGACTGATCCCCGCGCTGGCGAGATCGGCCTCAAGGTTGTCTCGGGTTTCCCATCCTCCTCGGCCAGTTTGGACGATGGGCGTATAGCCCAATCCGATGGTATCGGTGCCGCCTCGGTCCACATAGAACCGGGCGCGGGCGCCTTCCAACTGCCGGGCTCGGGCGGCGGCGTATTTGAGGGATCGCGAGGTGTTGGTGTCCATTTGATTGTTCTCCTTGGTGATGAAGCGTCAGGTGGAATTAGTTGATGGCGCCGGTGCCGGGCTGGCTGAACGTGAACCAGTAGCATCTTCCTCTCAGGCTCCGGCTCACGTCGAATCGTTCGATGATGCTGATAGCGTCAAAGCACATGAGGACATCGACCTCGCAACGCTCTCCCGCCGGATTGCCGAGCGTCCCCGGATAGAACAGCTTGACGAAGTGATTGTTCGGACCGACGAGCTCCTCGACTTTTAGGTTGCGGTCGAGTTCCAGGTAGGGATGTCCGCCCGGTGTCGTGCGCCGGGTGAAGCCGAACCGTCCCTGGCGGCCGAAGATCAGCGTATCGGGCGTGATGGTCAGCGAGCCGAAGAGCTCGTGGATACTGTCGTTCAAACTGAACCATTCGCCGAGCATGTTGGGCCTGCAGTGTGGCTGAGGCGCCTTGACGTTGGGCAGCGGCGGCCCGGCGGGTTCCTGGGCGGCGGCCTTTTCCGAAACCAGGATGGCCGCGAGGCACGCGGCGGCGAGCATGGCCGCCAGGGATGCGCGGATGCTCATTGCAGGGCGCGGGTGAGGGCCAGCTTGAGGGACTGTGAAGTAGCGGTATCCATTTGATTGTTCTCCTTGGTGATTTGAAACGTCAGGCGGGTTTAGTTGATGGCGCCGGTGCCGGGCTGGCTGAAGGTGAACCAGTAACACCGGCCACCGAGGCTCAAGCTGATATCGAACTGTTCGACGATGCTGATGGCGTCAAAGCACATGAGGACATCGACATTGCATCTGCCGTGGCCGAAGTCCGACCAGGGGCCGGGATAGAGCAGCTTGACGAAGTGATTGTCCGGATCGGCGAACTCCTCGACTTTTAGGTTGCGGTCGAGTTCCAGGTAGGGGTGTCCGCCCGGTGTCGTGCGCCGGGTGAAGCCGAACCGTCCCTGGCGGTCGAAGATCAGCGCATCGGGGGTGATGGTCAGCGAACCGAATAACTCATGGGTGCCGTCATGCAAACTGAACCATTCGCCGAGCATGTTCGGGCGGCAGTGGGGCTGGGGCGCCTTGACGTTGGGCAGCGGCGGCTCGGCGGGTTCCTGGGCGGCGGCGGTTTCCGTAACCAGGATGGCCGCGAGGCACGCGGCGGCGAGCATGGCCGCCAGGGGCGCGCGGATGTTCATTGCCGCGCGCAAGCCAAATGATATTCCCAACATGCCTGGCCGCTACTCCCGGCTGAAATTTCAGTGCCGCTTACATCCAACATTACCACGGCCCGGTTTCATATGATCAACACACATCGCTGCCTTGGAGTTCCGCACCCAAAATCGGATCGCGGCGCGCCTCCCGCCAAAATTTGACCCTTTGGATCGGCCGATTCGGTGCGCCGAACCGGCCGGCGCCGGATATCGGCACCGGACAACTTACCCTAAAATCCGCAAATGTCAATTAAATTCTAAATTTATATCTAGTAATTCCCATATATAGATTAATTTTTCTCCCGGCCGGCGCGCAATTTCCGGGTGTTTGAGCGGGCCATGGGACCGTCTAAGGTGGGTGCATGTCCGTCAACGATATTGACCGGCTGATCCAGCTTCTGGCCAAGCTGCCGGGACTGGGACCGCGCTCCGCGCGCCGCGCATCGCTGCACCTGATCAAGCACCGGGACAGCCTGATGACGCCCCTGGCCCGGGCGCTCGAGGCGGCGGCGGAAAGCATCGTTCCCTGCGGCATCTGCGGCAATCTCGACACCATGGACCCGTGTGCCGTCTGCGCCGATCCCCGCCGCGACGACTCGGTCATCTGCGTGGTCGAAGAGGTGGCCGATCTATGGGCGCTGGAGCGCACGGCCTCCTTCAAGGGCCGCTATCACGTGCTGGGCGGCGTGCTGTCCCCCCTCGACGGGGTGGGGCCGGAGGATCTGAACATCGACGGCCTGGTGGGCCGTGCGGGCTCCGAAGACGTGAAGGAGATCATTCTCGCCACCGGCGCCACCGTCGACGGCCAGACCACCGCCCACTACGTCACCGACCGGCTCGCCGATTGCGGCGTTTCCATCTCGGCGCTCGCCCACGGCATCCCGGTCGGCGGCGAGCTGGATTACCTCGACGACGGCACTCTGTCGGCGGCGCTGAAGGCCCGGCGGCAGGTCTAGTGTCGCTCCGGACCGCCGGCCGCGGCGACCTCGAGAGTATTTTCTCCGTTCACGAACAGGCTTTCGGCGGCGCCGATGAAGCCCGGCTGGCCATGGAACTGCTGGCCGATCCGAGCGCCCGGCCGGTCGTTTCCATACTGGCGGAGGAAGAGGGCCGGCCCATCGGCCATGTCCTTTTCACCCGGGTTCGGATTCAGCCCGCCGACGCGGTTTCCGCCGCCATCCTGGCGCCCTTGGCGGTCGTTCCCGACCGTCAGGGCCGGGGAATCGGCGGTGAACTCGTCGAAGCAGGACTGGATGAACTGGCCGAAAGGGGTGTGGCGCTGGCCTTCGTGCTCGGGCATCCGGGCTATTATCCGCGGTTCGGATTTGAGCCCGCGGGCGCCCGCGGATTGCAGCCGCCATATCCGATCCCGGAGGAGCACGCCAGTGCCTGGATGGTCCGGGCCTTCCGGGAAGACACTTTGGGCGCGGTTCGCGGCCGGGTGGCGTGCGCCGATACCCTCGGCCGGGAAAAATACTGGGTCGAATAGGCTCAGCCGGCCTCGTTGATCGCCTTCCACACCCTGGGCGCCGTCGCCGGCATGTCCAAGTGGCGGATGCCGAGCGGCGCCAGGGCATCGGCGACGGCGTTGGAGACCGAGGCCAGCGCGCCCACCGTGCCGCATTCTCCGGCGCCCTTGACGCCGAGCGGATTGCCGGCGGTCGGCACCGGATGTCCCTTGATCTCATAGCCGGGGAAATCCCCGGCGCGCGGCATGGTGTAGTCGAGAAACGAGCCGGAGAGCAACTGCCCGCTCCCGTCGTAAACCATGTCCTCCATCAGCGCCTGGCCCGCGCCTTGCGCGATGCCGCCCATCACCTGACCGTTGACCAGCAGCGGGTTGAGTTCGAAGCCCACATCGTGGACGACGGTGTATTTGACGATCTCGATCTCGCCGGTGTCCGGGTCGATCTCCACCTCGGACAAATGGCAGCCATTGGGAAAGTTGGCCTTCTCCGGATCATAGGTGGCGATCTCATACAGGCCGCTCTCGATTCCCTCCGGCAGGTTGGCCTTCTGGAAGGCGGCCCGGGCCACATCGATGAACGGCAGGGACTTGTCGGTCCCGGCGACGGCGAAGGCGGCGTTCCCGTACGTGACGTCGGCGTCGGCCGCTTCCAGCATGTGGGCGGCGATCCTGTGGCACTTGCCGATCACCTTATTGACCGCGGCGAGCACCGCCGACGTGCCGATGGTCGCCGAGCGCGATCCGCCGGTGCCGGTGCCGAAACTCACCTTGTCGGTGTCGCCCTCGATCACCCGGATGTCGCCGGGCTCGATCCCCAGCCTGTCGCAGACAAGCTGCTTGTAGATGGTTTCATGCCCCTGGCCGTGGGGCGTGGTGCCGCACAGCACGGTAACGGTGCCCGACGGGTCGAACCGAAGTTCGGCGGTCTCCGATTGGGGAGCGGCGGCCTGTTCGATGGTGCATGAGATGCCCAGCCCCCGAAGCTTGCCCTCCGCCTCGGATGCCTCGCGCCGCGCCTCGAATCCGGCCCGGTCGCCGAGTTCCAGCGCTTCGTCCATCACCGCTTCGAACTCGCCGCAATCGAAGGTGAAGGTGAGAGGCGTCTTGTAGGGGAAGGCATCCACGGGAATGAAGTTGCGCCGACGAAGCTCGATCGGGTCGATGCCGGTCTCGGCCGCCGCCAGGTCGATCATCCGCTCGATGATGTAGGCGGCCTCCGGGCGGCCCGCGCCCCGGTAAGGGGATAGCGGGGAGGTGTTGGTGAAGACGCCGGCCACCTGCACGTGGATGGCGGGCGTGGTGTAAACCCCGGCGAGCCCGCCGATGTTGCCGGTGGGCGGCCCCATGCCGAGAAACGACACGTAGGCGCCGAGATTGGCGTTGGTCCGGACCCTGAGGGCGAGGAATTTGCCGTCCCTGTCGAGGGCCAGTTCGGCCTGCGAGACATTGTCCCGGGCGTGGTCGTCGGCCATGAGGCCCTCGGACCGCTCGGCGATCCACTTCACCGGCCGCCCGACCCGCTTGGAGGCCCAGGCGCAAAGGGGAATTTCCGGGTAGATGGAGCCCCGCATACCGAACGATCCCCCGAGATCGCCGGTAATGAACGAGAGTTGGTTCTCCTGAACGTGGAAGTAGTTCTTGGAGAGATTGGTCCGCCAGGCGAAGGGGCGCTGGCAGCCCGCATACATGGTGTAGCGGTCTTCGAACGGCGTGTAGACGCCGACCGCGCCCCGGGGCTCCATGGTATTGGCGGTGACCCGGTTGATGACGAATTTCTGTTTGATCACGTGGGCGGCACCCTCGATCGCGGATGCCACCGCATCGCCGTTGCCCATCTCGAAGAAAAAGCTCTCATTGTCGGGCGCCTCGTCCCAGATGGCCGGCATGCCGTCCCGATTGGCTTCCGATGTGCCGAGCACGGCCGGCAGCGGACCATAATCGACCGCCACGGCCTCCGCCGCGTCCCTGGCCCGGGCGGGGGAATCGGCGATCACCATGGCCACCGCCTGGCCAATATGCCGCACCCGGTCGCTGGTGAGCGCCGGCCGCGGCGGGCGGAACATGACGGAGCCGTCCCGGCGCTTTCGGGGCGTCGGACCGGTTATTTCGCCCATCCCGTCCGCCTCGTGCTCGGCGCCGGTCAGCACGTCGACGATGCCGGGCATGGCCTTGGCGGTGCTTGCATCGATGGACTTGATTTCGGCGTGGGCATGGGGCGAGCGGACGAACACCGCGTAAGCCTGGTGCGGCAGGTTCACATCATCGGTATATCTGCCGTTGCCGGTCAGCAGCCTCGGATCTTCGGACCGGGGCACCGGTTGGCCGACCGCGTAGCGCATGGGCGTGTCCTCTTCAGGGCCTTGGGGAAAGCGATCTTAGTGGCCGGTGCCGGTCATACAAGCGGGTGACTCCTCCCTGTCCGATCCCTACAATGACCGCGTTCATTTTTTGAAGATATTTTTGGAACGGGAGCAAATTCATGAGCAAGGGAACGTTTCTCGGGCCGGACGACGGCAAGATTTATCTCCGCAACAACCGGATGCGGGTGATCGTGCCGTCCGCGGCGACCGAGGGCCACTACGAGATTTGCGAAGAGATCTGCCCGGCGGGGTTCGAGTCCCGCCGCCACATGCACGGCAACGATTTCGAGACCTTCTACATGGTCGACGGCAGCGCCACCTGGGAAGTGGGCGGCGAGACCATCGAGGCGACCAAGGGAACCACCATCCATATTCCGCCGAACGTGCCGCACAAGGTGCAGGTCAAGGAAGCGGCGACCATGCTGGTGGTGTTCTCGCCCGGTGAACAGAGCGCCATGTTCCAGGAAATGGCCGACCTCTCGGACGAGCAGCGTTCCGACCCCGAGGTCACCAAGCCGATCCTCGACAGGTATCAGCTGATCCCGATGGAATAGGCCGACCCTCGCTCGTCATTGCCCGGACACAGCTTGTCCTCCGGCCGGCGAAGAGCCGGTCCGGTGGGCCGGAGCATGACGTTTCGGAGCCTATTCGCCGCCGTCGCGGCGAAGAGGAATTTCGTGGATTTCGGCGATTTGCGGGGAATCGGTCTCTTCGCCGTCCATGCCGAGCTCGATCTCCTCGATCTTCTCGGAGTGCCGGGAAATCTTGCCGGCCGAGGTGCGAATCTCGCCGATGGTCTTGGTCACCGTGGCGAACTGGCTTTGCAGCTTCGCGGTGCGGTCATCCAGCCGGCCGATATCTTCATGCAACAGCCGGACTTGGTCTTGGATCAGCGCCGCGGCCTCCTGCATGCGGGCATCCTTGAGGATGGCGCGGATGGTGTTGAGGGTTGCCCACAGCGTGGTTGGAGAGA
The DNA here is from genome assembly GCA_965207535.1 of Rhodospirillales bacterium. GTDB lineage: Bacteria > Pseudomonadota > Alphaproteobacteria > Rhodospirillales > UBA2165 > JAJDXO01. The sequence goes on from CBDBMR010000006.1 coordinate 11,882, forward strand.
CGATGAAGACCCGGGCCTTGAAGCTCTCGTCGATGACCGCCGCGAAGTTGCCGTGAAGCTCCGCATAGACCGCCTCGGAGGGCAGGAACATCAGTGCCTGATCGGCGGTCTCGCCGGGGATGATATAGCGCTCGGCAATGTCCTTGATGTGCTTGCCGACGTCGGCGGAAAACGCCCGGGATGCGGCGGTCCTTGCCGCCTCATCGGGCGCATCATGGAGCGCCCGGTAGCTCTCCAGCGGGAACTTGCTGTCGATGACGATCCGGCCCGGCGGGTTCGGCAGGTTGAGGACGCAATCGGCGCGCCTGCCGTTGCCGAGTTGAACCTGAAAGCCGTAGGCCTGCGGCGGCAACACCTGACTGACCAGATCATTCAACTGAATTTCACCGAACGCGCCACGGGCCTGTTTGTTGGAGAGGATGTCCTGGAGGCCCACCACCTCCCGCGACAGGCCGGTAATTTCCTTTTGAGCGGCGTCGATCACCGCCAGCCGTTCGTGCAGTTCCTTCAGGGTCTTGCCGGTTGTTTCCGCCTGTTGGGTCAGGCCGTCACCGAGGCGTTTGCCGATACCGTCCAGGCGCTCATCCACACGAGCGCCCAAGGCGGTTTGCGCGTGGCTGAGCTTGTCCGCCATGTCGGCGAAGACTGCCAGCTTTGCGTCGGTCTCCGCGCGGCCGCGTTCGCCCCGCAGCACCAGAAGTGCGATGCCGATGACGCCGAGGGCAATGACCACCGCCAGGATCGTGATAAGGTCCATGCGCTAATCTGACGTAAGCCCCGGTGAGATGCAATCAAGCGCCCGGATCGCCCCGGAAATCTTGACCCGGCGGGCCCGCTGACCTACTTGATGGGTCCCGGATAACCGCCAGGTCCGCGAATCAATGGCCCTATTGGACATCATCAAGGCCCCCGACCCCCGGCTGAAGAAAATCAGCCGGCCGGTTGAAAAGGTCGATGCCGAAATCGCCCAGTTGATGGACGACATGCTGGAGACCATGTACCTGGCGCCGGGCGTCGGTCTGTCGGCGCCCCAGGTGGGGATTTTGAAGCGGGTGATCGTCGTCGATGTCTCCAAGGACGAAGACAACCGGCTGCCCGTAAGGATGGCCAATCCCGAGATCGTCTGGGCGTCGGAAGAGATGTTCGAGTACGAGGAAGGCTGTCTCAGCCTGCCGGAGCATTATGCCGAGGTCTCCCGGCCCGAAAAGGTCCGCATCCGCTATCTCGATCGGCAGAACGAGATCCGCGAGATGGAGACCGAGGGCCTGCTCGCGGTCTGTCTCCAGCACGAGATGGATCACCTGGACGGCATCCTGTTCGTCGACCACATCTCCAAGCTCAAGCGGGACACCATTCTGCGCAAGCTCGCCAAGCTCAAGAAACAGGAGGAGAAGGAGGGGCGTAAATCCGGTAGCCGCCAAAAGGTGGCGGCGGGCGCCTGAATTCCGGACGCCGGCCGCGCAGCCCCATGACCACGTCGCTACGTATCGCCTTCATGGGATCGCCGGATTTTTCGGTACCCATCCTGCACGCCCTCCGGGATGCGGGGCATGGCATTGCCGCCGTCTATTGCCGGCCGCCGCGGCCGGCGGGCCGGGGACAGAAGGAACGGAAATGCGCCGTCCATGCAGCGGCGGACGAGGCGGGTCTCGAAGTCCGGATGCCCAAATCCCTCAAGGGCGAAGCAGCCCAGGCTGAGTTCGCAGCCCTCGATCTCGATGCCGCCGTGGTTGCCGCCTACGGCTTGATGTTGCCGAAAGCCGTTCTGGATGCCCCGAAACACGGTTGTCTCAACGTCCATGCCTCGTTGCTGCCCCGCTGGCGGGGAGCGGCTCCCATCCAGCGGGCCATCGAGGCGGGCGACGCCGAGACCGGCGTCACCATCATGCAGATGGATGAGGGACTGGATACGGGCGGCATGCTGCTCGCCGAACGCGTCGCCGTCACGCCGGCGGCCACCGGCGGCTCGTTGCACGACGATTTATCCGCGATGGGCGCGCGGCTGATCGTCGAGGCATTGGGCAGGCTCGCCGAGGGCGCCCTCGACGCAACCCCGCAGCCCGAGGACGGCGCGACCTACGCCAAGAAGCTGGACCGGGCCGAAGCGCGGATCGACTTTTCGCAACCAGCCCAGGTCATAGAGCGCCGCCTCCGGGCATTCGATCCCTGGCCCGGCGGTTACACGGAACTGGCGGGCGCGCGGCTGAAGATCCTGTCGGCGGTGGTCTCGGACGGCTCGGGCGAGCCCGGAGTGACACTGGATGAGGCGCTGACCATCGGCTGCGGGCGGGGATCCATTGTCCCCACCCGCGTCCAATTGGCCGGCAAATCCTCCATGTCCACCGGTGATTTCCTCCGGGGCACCCCGGTGCCCGCCGGAATCCGGCTGGGCCGCGGGGATTGAACGGGCGATGCCGCGCTACAAACTCACCCTGGAGTATGACGGCAGCGGCTTTGTCGGCTGGCAGCGCCAGGCCAAGGGCATTGCCGTCCAGCAGGTGCTGGAGGAGGCGATCGAGGCTTTCGCCCAAGAGCAGCGGCTGGTGGAGGGGGCCGGGCGCACCGACACCGGGGTCCACGCCCTGGGCCAGGTGGCGCATGTCGACCTCCTAAATGACTGGGAGCCGGACCGGGTCCGCGATGCGCTCAACTTCCACGTCAAACCCCACCCGGTGGTCGTCCTGGCGGCCAAGGCGGTGGATGACGATTTCCACGCCCGCTTCTCGGCCACCCAGCGGGGTTATCTCTACCGCATCCTTGCCCGCCGCCCGCCGCCCGCGGTCCGCGCCGGCAAGGTTTGGTGGGTCCCCCGGCCGCTGGATGCGGCGGCGATGAACGCTGCGGCCCGGCATCTGATCGGCAAGCATGATTTCTCCACCTTCCGCGCCGCCAACTGCCAGGCCGACAGCCCGGTGAAGACCCTGGAGGAGATCGACGTGCGGTCGGACGAGGACGAAATTCTGATCACCGTCCGGGCACGATCATTCCTCTACCGTCAGGTGCGGAATATCGCCGGCACCCTGAAATTGGTGGGGGAGGGAAATTGGACGCCCGACGATGTACGGGACGCGCTGGCGGCATGCGACCGGCGGCGGGGCGGCCCCACCGCGCCGCCTGACGGGCTCTACCTCACCGATGTGGTGTACGGGATTTAAGCGAGCGCCGCCGCCCGGATGGCGTCCTGATTGAACGGCATGCGGCGCAAGCGGATGCCGATGGCGTCATGGATGGCGTTAGCGATGGCGCCTCCCGCCGGCCCGGCGACCGTCTCACCGGCGCCCAGGAAGGGCATGCCGGGCCGCTCCATTAGCCTGCATTCCACTTCAGGCACATTATCGAAGCGGAGGATGGGGTAGCTGTCCCAGTCCCGGCTGGTGATCCCGTCCTTGTCCCAGGTCACCTGCTCATAGAGGGCCCAGCTCGCCGCCTGGATGTAACCGCCCTCCAGCTGGGCGATCAGCCCGTGGGGGTCGACCACTTCGCCGGCGTCACAGACGATCCAGGCTCGGGTCAGCTTGACCTTGGCCTCGTCGGTGATCTCCACCTCGGCGCCCGTGGCGCAATAGGCGGCGGAATTCTTGTAGCGGGCGAAGGCGATGCCCTGGCCGAGCCCCTTGCCGTCCCCCGCCTTGCCGGCGGTCATCATGCCGGCGAGCGCGGTGACGCATTCCTTGGCCCGGCCGTCATCCAGGTGATTGAGGCGGAAGGTGACCGGATCGATCCCGGCGGCCTCCGCGAGTTCGTTCATGAATGCCTCGATGGCGACCGTATTGCCGAAGGCGCCAAGAGTGCGGAGCGCCGACACCCTGAGCGGCATGCCGCGAACCAGGTTCTTGACCAGCCGGGGGCCGGGAAAATTGTAGAGCGGCTCCAGGTTCCGGTGGATGCCCACATGCGCCCCCATGGTGGGCGGCGGGACCGGCCAATCGATGGGGTCTTCCGTGAAATGGGTGGAAACCAGTTTCTCGGCGGGTGTCCCGGCGCGGCCCGGGGCCGGGCGGCCCATGAAGGTGTCGCCGTAGCTTTCGTGGGACCAGTCGATGATCTTGCCGTCACCGTCAATGCTTGCCCGCAGCTCCATCACCATGGCGCTGCCGTACGGCTCCCACGCGTGTTCGTCGTCCCGGGTCCACTTCAAGAGGATCGGCGCGCCCGGCACGGCAACGGCGCAGAGCGCCGTATCGAAGGCCGCGTCGTCGGCGCCGTTATGGCCGTAACAGCCGGCGCCCGGCACGAACTGGACGTGGACGTCGCTGGAATCCATCTCGAGGGCTTCGGCGATGGCCGCGCGTAGCGGATAGACGCCCTGATTGTGGGTCCAGACGGTGAGCTTGCCGTCCTCGAACACGGCGCACCCCGCCGACGGACCGATAGATCCGTGCATGTGATAGGGCTTCTCGTAGCGGGCCCGGAGGGTTGCGGCGGCCTCGGCCGGCGGATCGGCAAGCGCCGGCACCGGTGCCTCGATCGGGGCGCCGCCTTCGACCACCGGCAGGCTGATGCGTTCGTTGGCGGTCAGCGCCTCGTAGAGCTCCTGGGTCGGCAGCCCGCCGCCCATATCCCACTCGGCGGCATTGGCGAGCCGATTGGCCGCTTTCACCGCCTCGTACTCGCCGTCTGCCGCCACGGCGAGGAAACTGCCGTTTCGGATCACCGAGACGCCGGACGCTTCCAGGCGTTCGACCACGCCCGCATCCAACGATTTGAGAGACGCGCGGTAATGGGGCGGCCTGACCAATCGGCCGAACTTCATCCCCGGCAGACGCAGGTCGTGGAGGTACTCCATTTTGCCCGACACGATCTCGGTCATCCCCTTGGCCAAAACGGTTCGACCGACCACCGAATGGCCGGCGGGCGCCTTCACCGGGATGTCGATATCCACGTCGGTCTCGAAGGGCTTGCCGCCGGCCAGCTCCCAGAAACTCACCGACCGGTTGGTGCCGGGCGCCTGGATCAGGCCATCATCGATCTCGAGGCTGTCCCGCTCGGCCCCCAGCTCGTCGGCGGCCATATCCAGCAGCCGCGCCCGCGCGGTGGCGGCGGCGTGACGCACCGCGTTACCCGAATGCATCATCGACATGGAACCGGCGGTGAAGCCTTCATTGGGGTCGACGCCCGTCTCGGTCCGCTTGATGTCGATGCGGTCGTAATCCACATCGAGCTCCTCCGCCGCGATCATGGCGAGCGCCGTCGAAATCCGCTGGCCGATCTCGACCTTGCCCGTGCGGACGAGGATGCGCTCGTCTTCGGTAATCTCGATCCATTGATCGAGGCCGGGGTGGGTCTCGAGGGATGCGCTGCCGGCCATGTCATACCCCTCCGGCAATCAGGTTGTCGATTGCCGCGAGCACCCGGCGGTGGGATCCGCAACGGCACAGGTGCGGATGCAGGGCTTCGATGATTTCGTCCTCGCCGGGCCTTGGGTTGGAATTCAGCAGCGCCGTGGCGGCGATGACGATGCCGGGCGTACAGTACCCGCACTGGGCGGCGCCCATTTCGGCAAAGGCTTGCTGAATGGGGCTCAATTCGCCGCCGCCGGAGAGACCTTCAACGGTCGTGATTTCGTTGCCTTCGAACTCGGAAGCCGCGCGGACACAGCTCAAGGTGCTCTCACCGTCGACGATGACCGCGCAAGCCCCGCACTGCTCTTGCGCGCAGCCGAGCTTCGGCCCGGTAAGACCCAGCTGATCGCGGAGAACGAATATCAGCGGCGCGGCGGGGTCGGCCTCGACCTCTCTCCGCTCACCGTTCACGGACAACGAAATTTTCGCCATATGCGGCGTCCCTCCTTGGCGGACGTCGGCCATAGACTATTGATCAGACCCGGTGGCGCAAGCATCCGCGGACGGTCGGGGAATAGCGGTTGCGTTCAGGGAAACGGGTTCGCACCATAGGGGCCGATCAGCGGAGGACACTATGGACGATACACCTGAACTGCTCCCCTATATCCGGCCGACGCTGCAGAATATGGGGAGTTGGAATCCGACCCGGCTGCTGCCCGGGGAGCGGAGTGGCATTGTGCACCGGATGGATCTCAATGAATGTCCGCTGCCGCCGTCACCGAAAGTCATCGAGGCGATCCGCGACCACGCGCACCTGGTGAACCGCTATGCCGATGGCGGCTGTCCCGAACTCACCGAGAAAATTTCGGCCGCGACCGGGGTGCCCATCGATCGCATCTGCTGGGGAACCGGCAGCGCCGAGTTGCTGGCCAATATCGTCCGTCTGGCCGTCGCGCCCGGCGACGGCGTGGTGGCGCCGACCCCGGTCTGGCGCCGGTTCCACGGGGTCTTCAGCTCGCTTGAGGCGGACGTGGCGCACGTGGATATTCGAAACGACGGATCCGTCGACCCGGACGGAATGATCGCGGCCTGCAGCGACAAGATCAAGATCATGGTCTGTGTCACGCCGAACAACCCGTCCGGTGCGATGCTGTCCGAGGCTGACGTCCGGAAAGTGGCCGAGGAAACCCCGGACGACATACTGCTGTATCTGGATGAGGCCTACTACGAATTTGCCCGGTTCGCCGGTGGACCCGATGGGCTGGCGATCCTGCAGGAGCACCGCAAGGGCCCATGGATCGTTACACGGACCTTCTCCAAGGCCTATGCGATGGCGGGGCTGCGCATGGGCTACGCCATGGGGAGCAATGTGCACGTCGTCAATGCGCTGCGTTCGCTGACGGGAACATTCAACGTGTCCGCCATGTCCGAGGCTGCGGCCTTGGCGGCCTGGGAGGACCAGGACCATGCCTTGCACATCCAGGAGACCACCGCAACGGAACGCCGGCGGATCGTCGATGGCCTCGGGGAGATGGGGATCGAGGCGCTGCCCTCGGTGACCAACTTCGTGTCGGCGCCCCTCGACCGGCCTGCCGGACCTGTCATTCAGGCGATGAAGGAACGAAACATCCGGATCGCCGGCTGGGCCGAGGAAGGGTACGGCCACATGATCCGCGTCAGCATCGGCCTGCCGGAGGATACGGACGCCTTCCTGGCCGCGCTGAGGGAAATCCTGGGCGCCGGTTAGGCCGCCCGGGGGCCGAAAATAATGATCCCGGCGCCTACCAGGCAAACGAGACCGCCGACCACGTCCCACCGGTCGGGACGCATGCCCTCGATCAACCACAGCCAGACCAGGGACGAGGCGATATAGACGCCGCCATAGGCGGCGAAGGCGCGCCCGGCGAACGCCGCGTCAATCCGGGTGAGGATGACCGCGAAGGCAATCAGCAGCACGATGCCGGGTGCAATCCAGAGAATGCTCTTGCCCAGCCGCAGCCAGGACCAGAATGCGAAGCTGCCGCCGATTTCCGCCACGGCGGCGGCCACGTATAGACCGGCGGTGAGAACATAGGACATGGGTGCCTCCTTGGAAGGTGGGGCAGGGAATTCTAGACGCCGCCGGCAACGGGCCGGGTGAGCCGCTCGGATCTCAAGGCGGCCTCCCGGCGGGCGACATAGGTCGTCGAAGCGATGATCAGCAGCCCGCCGATCAGCGTCCAGATGCTGGGCGTTTCGGCGAAGAAGAAGAAACCCAGAACGGCGGCAAACAACAGCCGGGTGAAGTTGACCGGCTCCAAGGCGCTGACGTCCGCCAACGTGATGGAATGCACGAAGGTGAAATGAGCGCCTGTCAGCAGCGCGCCAACGGCGATGACGCCGGCCAGCGCGCTCAAGCTGGGGGTGGTCCACACCGCCATCGCCGGCAATAGTGTAACCGGCACCATTAGTCCCATCAGGTAGAGCACGCACGTCGTGCTGGATTCGGTGCGGATCAGGGACTTGGCGATGACCCGTTGGCTGGCGCCGCAGACCACGGTGCCAAGAACCAGCCACACCCCGAGGCCGACTTCCTGGAAACCCGGACGGACAATGATCAGGGCCCCGCATATTCCGACCGCCAAGGCCGCCCAACGTCTCGGGCCGACCTTCTCGCCCAGGAAAATCATCGCGAAGATGGCCACCACCACCGGCATCAGCAAATTGAGTGCCGCCGCATCCGCCAGCTGCATGAGCGTAAGCGCCCAGAACCAGACCATGGCACCGATGCCGTTGAAGGCAGCGCGAATAAAATGGGTGACAAATCTCCGCGTCTTGAAGACGGTCACGCCCCGTTTCAAGCCTACCGGCAGGAACATCAAAAAGCCGAACAGGGTCGCCATGAAGGTGATCTGAAAGGAGTCGAGTTCGTCCGAGACGTTCCGGACAATGACCCACAGGCAGGCAAGCATGAACGCGGAGGACGCCGCCCAGAAGACCGCCATGGCGCCCGAGGTCGATACCAGGCCCGCCGCGACGGTCTCCCCCAGAGTAGGCTTTCGATCCATGGCGCCAGCCTACGTCCGGGCGGCGGCTTGGCAAGCACTTGGGCTAAACCCGAACACCCATCAAACCGGCAAGCTCGTCGCATAGGGCTGAAAGTCGATCCGGAAACGCCCCGCCGGCAGCGTAGCGGTCGGGCCGAAGAGGTCCGCGCCGGCACCATCGAGGACGATGGCCGGGACCTCCGCCGGAAGGGGAGTTTGCGCCATGGCGGTGCGGGGTCTCGTTAAATCGGCGTGCGGCCTGTACGATATCCGCAGGGCGGGAAAAGCGGAGCCAAAAAATGCGAATTGCGTCCTTCACGGCGGATGGCCGGGAGAGCTACGGGATCGTTTCCGGCGACGGGATCATCGATGCCAAACGTCATTTGGGCGAAGAATACCGCTCCGTGGCGGCGCTTTTGGAAGCGGTGGCCCTGGACCGGCTGTTCGAGATCGAAGCCGCCGCCCCGGATTACACACTGGACGAGGTGCAACTCCTGCCGCCTGTCACGGGCCGCAATCCGGTCCTCTGCGTCGGCCGAAACTACCCGGAAGTCAGCGGGCAGGCGGGCTATGAGGCCGCGCCCTATCCGTCCATCTTTCAGCGCCGAAACGCCGCCCAGGTCGGACATGGCGCGCCGATCATCAAGCCCAGGGAGTCCGATCAGTTCGACTGCGAGGCCGAGCTCGCGGTGGTCATCGGACGGGGCGGGCGGCGGATTCCGGAGGACCGGGCCCTCGAATTCATCGCCGGCTACACGATCCTCAACGAGGCTTCGGTCGTTGATTGGATGAACCACACCAGCCGCAACGTCACGCCGGGCAAGAACTTCGACGGATCCGGCGCCTTGGGTCCCTGGATGGCGACCGCGGACGAGATCGCCGATCCGCAGGACCTGACGATCATCCACAGGCTCAACGGCGAGGAAATCCAGCGCGGCTCGACCGGTGAGATGATCTATCCCGTGGCCAGGGTCATTGCCTATCTCTCGACCTTCACCCAGCTGATCCCGGGCGATGTCATCGCCACCGGCACACCGGGCGGTATCCACGCGCGCCGGCAGTCCCGGACTTTTCTCAAGGCCGGTGATGTGGTGGAGATGGAAATCGGCGGCATCGGCCGGCTGCGCAACGCAGTGGCCGAAGGCTAGCCCCCATTTCTCACCAGGCCGTAACCCTGGTGAGAAATGGGGGCTAGGCGCGATCCTCGGATTTCCGGAACACCGCTCCGTAATGATAGGGCGGCAATTCGATCACGTCTTCCTGGGTGAAACCGGCGGGCGCGACCAGTCCTTCCAACACGGCCGGGCTCAGCCGTAGCTCGGTCGCCGGCCCGCGGGGCTTTTCGAGTACCGGCGTTTCCTCGCGGGGCCGGGCATGCCAGTTGACGATGATGAACCGGCCATCGGGCACCAGCGCGCGGGCGACAGCCCCGCTCAGTTCGGTGGGCTCGGGCACGCCATGGAAGGTGTTGGCCATCAGCACCGCGTCTACCGGTTCCGGCATCAATACGTCGATTTCCCGGGCGTCTCCCAGCAGCCAGGTTACGCGCCCACCGATGCCGCGCGATTGGGCGGCGGCCAATTGATCCGGATCCAGGTCGACCGCGAAGGTTTCGGCGCCGGTGAGTTCCGCGAGGGCTTGGGTAAAATAGCCGTCGCCGCAGCACAAATCCGCGACGACATCCCCGTTCTTAATGCCCAGTTTCCGCAGCACGTCCCGTGGGCTCGGCCACAATGCCTGCCACCAATCCGGGTCGGGCATCCCCGTTGCGGGAAAAAACTGGTCACGGCTTGGCAAGGGGGTTCAGCCTCCATAGAGTGGCGGCGCCGATCCGGCACAGCCTAGTTCGCGAGCATTTCGGTTTCGTGTCGCAGACGTTCACCATATCCCGGGCCGTATTCGCCGCCGTCGCGGCGGCCGCGGCCATCGTGGCCTTTCTGCCCGCACCCGCGGGCGCTCAAGACGGCATCATGCCGGCCGCCGCCATTATCATACTGGCTATCGGATTATGGTCGACCTCGGTCGTTCCTCCCTATGTGGGCGCGCTGGTGTTTCTGTTCGCCGCCATGGTCGCCGGGGTCGCGCCCGCCGATATCGTGTTTTCGGGATTTCATGCCGGCGCCATGTGGCTGGTCTTCGGCGGCCTCGTCATCGGACTGGCGGTGCGTCAAGTCGGTGTCGACAAGCGCCTGGTCAACGCCATCCTGACCCGCTTTCCGCCCCATTATCTGGCGCTGCTCTACGGCGTGGCGCTCGGGGCCGGGTCACTGGCCTTCGTCATTCCCTCCGCATCCGGCCGGGTCGCCCTGTTGACACCGATCATGATGGCGCTTGCCGAGCGATTGGGATTTCCGGCGGACAGCAAAGGCCGGACCGGCCTTGTGTTGATGGGCACCATGGGGACCATGACCCCGGCGTTCGGGGTTCTGCCCGCCAACGTGCCCAACATGACCTTCTACGGTGCGGTCGAGAGTATCTATCAGGTTCAGATTCCCTACGGCGAGTACCTGGTCACCAACTTTCCGGTGCTCGGCATCGGCGGGATCATCCTCTATCCCCTGGTGATCTTTACCCTGTTCCGCGAACAGCCGAAGCCGGCGGAAATCGAAGAGACCGGCGGGGCATGGTCCGCGCCGGAGCGCCGCTTGACGGTCATTCTTCTGCTCGCGCTTGCCTTGTGGATCACCGATACGGTCCACGGCGTGGCGCCGGCGTGGGTGGCATTGGGCGCCGCCCTGGTTTGTCTGTTGCCGGGGGTCGGCATGATCCCCGGGAAGGCGCTCGGCGAAATCAACTACACGCCCCTGTTCTTCCTCGCCGGTGTCATCGGGCTGGGCGCGGTCGCGACCCATGCCGGCATCGGCGATGCGGCGGCCGGACAAATCCTGCCGGTACTCGATCTCTCTCCGGAGACCCCGGTCCGCAACTACGCGTCCATGGTCGGCCTGGGCTGGGTGGTGGCCATATTCACCACCATGCCGGCGGCGCCCTCGGTTCTGGTGCCCATGGCGGATGCGCTCGCCGAGGCATCCGGCTGGTCGCGGAACGGTGTGCTGATGACCCAGGTGGCCACCTGGATGATCTTTCCGTTTCCCTATCAGGCGCCGCCGGTGGTGATCGCCATGGTGCTCGGCGATCTCCGGGCCGCACCGATCATCAAGATGCTGGTCACCTACATGATCGTCGGTGTGATCCTGCTGTTGCCGCTTCACTACCTATGGGGCCGCTGGCTCGGGGTGTTTTCGTAGGCCGCAGGCCGGACCCTTCGGCCGCCGTATGGCCGGCAAACAGGCGGGTGGAACCGGGTGACAGGCGGCGCGGATAGGGGTAGTCTCCGCGCCCATTGTTGCGGGGGCACAGGCTCCAACCGCCGGCGAACCGGCGGCACCCGCCCGCATCACGAAGAGTGCCCGGCCCGTTCCGCGCGGCGGGCGCGGGCCGCGGGAGGGTGCCGAACATGCTGGATGGCTTGCGGAACGAAAAGCGGCCTCCGTACGTCCGCGAGACCTTTTGGGCGGACCTGAAAGCCGGCGTCATCCTCGTGGCATCCTACGTGCCGATCGCCATGGCGCTCGGCGTCATCGCCGGCGTGGGACCCCTTGCCGGGCTGTGGTGCGGCGTCATCGTGGGGATCATCGCGGCCGTGTGCGGCGGCACACGGGCGATGGTGAGCGGACCCGCCGCGGTGCTCGCGGTGGCCACTGCGACGCTGCTCGTGGACAATGGGATGACGCTGCCGGAACTGGCAGTCGTCGTCGTTATGGCGGGCGCCATCCAGATGGCGCTCGGACTCGCGGGAGTCGGCCGCTACATCTCCTACATGCCGCACATCGTACTCACCGGGTTCATGTCCGGGGTCGGAGTGCTGCTCCTCTGGAAGCAGGCCGAGACGCTGTTTCAATTCGGCACCAGCGACCTTGCGCTTGCGGCCTTTTGCCTGGTCCTGATCCTCCTGTGGCCGGCCCGTATCGGCAAATTCATCCCCGGGCCGCTTGCCGCGGTCGGGATCGGGTGGATGGCCGCGCTCTTCATACCCGGCATCCACGCGCTGGGCCCCGTGCCGGTCGGACTGCCGATCCCGATACTCGAGTTCCCGTCGCTCGACTTCCTGCAGAACGCCGTCGGACCGGCGGTGCTGATCGCCCTGATCAGTTCCGTCTACACCCTGATGTGGTCGCTGATCGCCGATACCTTCACCGGCTCCCGGCACAATCCGAACCGGGAACTGTTCGGCGTCGGCCTGGGGAATATTGCGGCGGGGATCGCCGGAGTCATGCCCGGGAGCGCCCAAATCGGGACCATGACGGTGCGCCAATTCGGCGGCAAGACAGTCGTCGCCGGCATCGTCTGCCTTGTCATCGTCGCGGCGCTCATTTTGGGCCTCGGTCCCTATGTGGCCACGCTGCCGCTGGCGCCGCTGTTCGCGATCGTCATGCTCGTCGGCTGGCAGATGATCGAGTTCTCATTCCTGCGGAAGATTCCCCGGATGGACCCGAGATATTCCACGGTCATGCTGCTGGTCATGGCCGTAACTGTCTTCGTGAATCCGGTATTCGCGATCATGTTCGGGGTTATCGCCGCCAACGTCGTGAGCGCCGCGCAGCTGGAGTCGCTGGAACTCGACAGCGTGATATCGACGCCGCTTCTCGACAGAACCTTCAGCGCGGAGGCACCTGACGAATTCGCCGCGCGAATAGGGCTGGTGGCGTTTCGCGGCTCTTTCACGGTGTCGTCCTCGCGCAAGCTGATCGCGTTGATTGCCGCCGACATCCGCGACCATGACGTCGTGATCTTCGACCTTTCCCGCGCCACCCACGTCGACGACAGCGCCGCTCACCTGCTGGCCCAGGTCATCGACCGCGCGAAGCAGACCCGCACGGAGATCGTCGTCTGCGGCCTCAACGACCGCATCCGCGGACCTCTCTTCGCGTTCGACGTCCTCGACCGGATCCCGGAAGACCGGGTCGCCGAGACCGAGAAGGAAGCCAGGGTCCTTGCCTGGTCGCTCCTGACGGCGGCGCGGCACATACCCGGTTAGCGCCGTCCCCGCCCCACAACATTGTGAGCACCGGAATTCGCACCGGCAGCCGCTATTGGTATAAGCATTGGCAACATCGGCACGCCATGGAGCATTATCGGCCGACGGAAGGGTGCCGCAATGACAAGGAGACATCCATGACCAAGACGTTGACCATCGCCGTCGTCGCGAGCCTATTGGTACTGTTCATCGGTGGGGCGGTCGCCCAGTCCCGGACGGGCGGCAAGGTGCTGGCGACCGGCGAGTTCATCCAGGCCGACCCCACGGACAAGCTCCATCGGGCCAAGGGCGGACTCACGGCTTACGCCGATCGAATTGAAATCGATGAAGCCTTCCAAGTGCCGCTGGGCCCCAAGTACCATGTCTATTTGATGCGGGATGCCGAGATTCGCAGCAACGACGATATCAGCATCGGCAAACTGATCGATTTAGGGCGGCTCCGGCATTTCAAGGGCGCTCAGACTTACAGTATTCCCCGGGGAATCGATCTCGCGGACTGGGGGAGTATCATCATTTACTGCGAGGGGTTCGAGACGTTGATCTCGCCGGCCAGTCTGAGGTTCAACCAGGAGGCGGTCCGATGACCACATACGTGCTTTGCCATGGTGCCTGGGGCGGCGGCTGGGGCTGGACCCAGGTGGCCGCCATTCTTCGCCGCAGCGGCCACGAGGTGTTCACGCCGACCTATACCGGCCTCGGTGAGCGGGTACACCTTGCGGCGCCCGAGGTCGATCTTCAGACCCATATAGATGACGTGCGCAACGTCATCCGGTACGAGCGCCTGCACGATTTCGTGCTGGTCGGCCATAGCTATGGCGGCATGGTCGTTACCGGCGTCGCCGACCGGGAATGGGAAAAGATCAGCCGGCTGGTCTACCTGGATGCGTTTCTGCCGGCGGATGGCCAATCGCTGAACGACCTTACCGGCCCCGAGCGCACCGAGATGACGTTGCGGGCGGCCCGGGAACATGGCGACGGCTGGCTCGTACCCCGCCCCGACGGCAGCCTGCACCCGAGTCTGAGCGACGAGGACCGGGAGTGGCTCTTGGCCAATACGTGCATGCAGCCGCTCAGGACTTTCGCCGATGCGCTGCCGCTGGCGGGCAACCATCTGAATGTCGCCGAGAAGGTCTATGTACTGTCGACGGGATATTCGCCCTCCGTATTCCCGCAATTCGCCGAATGGACCCGGACGCGGAGCGATTGGCGGACCCTGGAATTGCCGACCCACCACCACCTGCATCTGTCGATGCCGGAAGAGACGGCGGAATTGATCCAGGGTGTTGATCCGTCCTGACCGGCGCGCCAAGATACGGCCCGAATTCGGGGCGAAACAGCTCACAATCAATTGCGGAGTAGGGAATATGGCCGTTGTTAAGCAAAAAGAGGTCGTTGGCCGCCAGGTGCGGACCGTGCAGTCGAATAGTCCGGAAGGCGTTCGGTGCGAGGTTTCGACCCCCAGCCCTCATATGATCATTACCGACGAGCCGGCGGAGCGGGGCGGTACGGACACCGCGGCATCGCCGCTGATGCACTTCACCACCTCGCTGGCGACCTGCCAGACGGTTCAGATCCACAAAATCGCCAAGGCCATGCGTCTCAAGACCGGCGCCATCAACGTCGAGGCATCCACGGTGACCGATCGCGTGGCGGCGGTTGAAGGCGACGCCAAGGTCATGCGGTTCATCGGCGCGGAGATGAACATCGACATAGAGGTCGAAGGGCCGGAAGCCAAGATCGAGCAGTTGAAGACGCTCTCGGAGGATGCCTGCCCGGTCGGCAACATCTTTGTCGATGCCGGCCTCGAATGCACCCTCAACTGGAACGTTCTGCCGGTTCCCGAGTAAGCCGCGCCATACGTTCAGCCGACGCGGATCAGGGATTCCGAAAAACCGTTGATGAACACGCTGATCACGAGGTCGATCGCCACGAGAATAGCGGCGGCGCCGGCGCCGACCTGCAGGGCGGTTCGGGTCACGACGAAGGTGTAGGCGAGCACGACAATCATCAACGCAACCAGCAGCCCGTCCCGCAACATGCCGCCGAAAAGCTCGAGTTCGACCATGATGGCGAATGGCATGAACAAGAGGTTCTGCCACACCGACGCCCAGTTATAGGCGACGATGTAGGGGATGTAGTTGGCGGTCCGGTCCATCGCCTGGGTAACGCCCAGCATGATCACCGGAAAGGCGACCCACAGAACGACGTAGGAGATGAGCTCGATGGAGGCGAAGCGCCAAAACGGCGCCTCGATCCCGCCGCCGGCAAATCTCAAGCCGAGAAGGACGGCCAGCAGCGGCGCGATGAGGACGGCGGCAAAAAACGACCGCCAGAATCCCTCGACGGTCCGATTGAAATACTGCATGCCCGATGCATCCAGCCACGCGAGCCGCCAGGCGCCGTAAAGGCCATTGGCGACTTCGAGGACCGGGATCATCGGCGCGTTGCCGTCATGGCCGGTCGAAGAAACCGTCCAGGGTCGCGGCGTAGATCCGGGTCAGGCTTTCCACGTCGCTCACCGGCATCTGTTCGTCCACCTTGTGCATGGTCTTGCCCACGAGGCCGAACTCGGCGACGGGGCAGTAGTCCTTGATGAAGCGGGCATCGGACGTTCCGCCCGAGGTCGACAGCTCGGGCGCGCGGCCGGTCACCTCCTCGACCGCCCGGCATAGCACGTCGGACAGCCTGCCGGGCGGCGTGAGGAATGCCTCGCCGGAAACATGGACATCGAGAGTATAGTGTTCGCCATCCACGGCGCCCGCCTCCCGGAACCGCTCGTGCAGCCAATCGGTGACCGAAGCGCCTGTGTGGAGATCATTGAAGCGGACATTGAACAGCGCGTTGACCTTGGCCGGGATGACATTGCCGGCGGTGTTTCCCGTATCGACCGAGGCCACCTCAAGGGTCGAGGCCTGGAAACGATCCGTGCCCTCGTCGAGGGGTGTCCCGGTGATGGCGTCCAGCATGCCGACCAGGCGATGGATCGGGTTGTCGGCCAAATGGGGGTAGGCCGTATGGCCTTGGATGCCGGTTACCTCGAGGCGGGCGGTCAGGCTGCCGCGCCGGCCGATCTTGACCATGTCGCCCATGGCATCCGGGTTGGTGGGCTCACCGACCAGGCAGACATCCAGGGTCTCACCCTCTTCGGCAATCCATTCCAGGAGCTTCTTGGTGCCGTTGATCGCCGGCCCTTCCTCGTCGCCGGTGATCAGCAGGCTGATGGACCCGGGCACGTCGCCGCCGGTTTTCTCCAGATATTGGGATGCGGCCGCGACAAATGCCGCGATCGCGGCCTTCATATCCGAGGCCCCGCGGCCATAAAGCACGCCATCCCTGATCTCGCCGCCGAAGGGATCCACGGACCAGGCGTTCTCGTCACCGGCCGGGACGACGTCCGTGTGCCCGGCAAAGCAGAAGTTCGGTGCGGCGGCGCCGATACGGGCATACAGGTTGTCCACATCCGGCGTGCCGTCGGCGGAAAAGACTTTTCGGCGGACATCGAATCCCAGCCCGGTCAACGCTTCGCCGAGAATGTCCAACGCCCCGCCGTCGGCGGGGGTGACGCTGTTGCACCGAATCAGCGCCTGCGATAGGGCGAGCGCATCGACGGTCATATCAATCCCGGAGAAGGTCGTTGACGGATGTCTTCGCGCGGGTGCTTTCGTCGACCTGCTTGACGATGACCGCGCAGTAAAGGCTCGGACCCGCCGACCCGTCCGGCAGCGGCTTGCCCGGCAGGCTCCCGGGTACCACCACCGAATAGGCGGGAACCCGTCCGGTGACGACCTCGCCGGTGTCCCGGTTCACGATCTTGGTGGAGGCGCCGATATAGACGCCCATGGAGAGCACGGCGCCTTCCTCGACAATGACACCCTCCGCCACTTCGGAGCGGGCGCCGATGAAACAGTTGTCTTCGATGATCACCGGTTCCGCCTGCAGCGGCTCCAGGACGCCGCCGATGCCGGCGCCGCCGGAAATATGGCAGTTCTTGCCGATCTGAGCGCAGGAGCCGACCGTCGCCCAGGTATCGACCATGGTGCCTTCGTCGACGTAAGCACCCAGGTTGACGAAGCTGGGCATCAGAACCACGCCGGGTGCGATAAACGCCGACCGGCGGACGACGCAGGATGGAACCGCCCGGAAGCCGGCTTCGCGAAACCGGTTCTCGCCCCAGCCCTCGAACTTGGAGGGCAGCTTGTCCCACCAGTTGGTATCGGCGCCGGGCCCGCCCCCGATGGGCTCCATGTCGTTCAGACGGAAGCTCAGGAGGACGGCCTTCTTCAGCCACTGATTGACCCGCCAGGATCCGTTGACCTTTTCGGCGACCCGGGCTTGGCCGCCGTCCAGCAGTTCCAGAGCGGCATCGACGGCGTCACGAACGTCGCCGGTGGTCGCGGGGGTGATCTCGTCCGCCCGGTCCCAGGCGACATCGATGGCGGCTTCCAGTTGATCGGTAGGGATACTATCGGGCACGGGGCTGTTCCTCGAAAGAATTTGAGCGCCGGAAAATGGGCCAGGGGACCGGCGGTGTCAATATTGGGCCGGCTGAAATCGGCTAGATCGGCTCTAGGCGCCGGATACCTCGACCAGCCAGCCCGAAAGGTCCGTCACGGTGTGGTCCGGTTCGACATCCTCGGCTTCCGCGTTTGCCCAGGGCCGGTCGGTGACCACCCAGACCGTCGCCATACCCATTTCGGCGGCCGGCTTGAGGTTCCGCGCGACATCCTCGACCATGACCGCATTGGCGGGGTCGAACGCGTAGGTCTCGGTCAGCAGCCGATAGACGCTCGGCTCCGGCTTCGGGACATAATTGGCGGCGGCGATGTCGAACACGCCGTCCATGTGGTGACCGACCCCCAACCGGCCGAGCACCCGCTCGGCGTGCCGGGCGGATGCGTTGGTGAATACCACCTTTCGGCCGGGCAGGGCATGCAGGGCGCGGTCCAGATCCGGGTCGGGCTGAACCACGTCGACACTGACCTCGTGGACGTAGTCGAGATAGGGAGCCGGATCCATGTCGTGGTTGTCCATCAACCCCTTCAGTGAGGTGCCGTGTTCCCGGAAATAGCGCTTCTGGACCTTGTAGGCCTCGGCGTGATCAAGATTCAAGAATTGGGCGATATAGGCGCACATCCGCCGGTCGATCTCGTCGAACATGCTGGCTGACGGCGGGTACAGCGTATTGTCGAGATCGAACACCCAGGTGTCACGCTCTCGCAATAGGCGGGCGTCCCGTATTTTTCCGTCAGTCCGGGTTTTTTCTTGTTTTTCAGGCATGTGGCATTTGTGCTACGGCGCTTGGGCTTGGGCAACCCCATTTGTTTCAAGGGCGCTCGGCATGTGGACCAAAGACCCCGAATGGGAAATAAAGGCCGCGCCCGCCGGCGTTCGGGAATTTTCCTGGAGGAATAGACGGTCCGGTTAGTCGGCTTCGATCAGCGTTCCCGCGCCATGCTCGGTAAACAGTTCGAGCAGCAGGGCATGGGGGACACGGCCATCGATAATGACCGCCGCGTCGACGTCGCCGTCGACCGCCCGCAGGCAGGTCTCCACTTTGGGGATCATGCCGCCCGTGATGACGCCGGCAGTAATCAACTCGCGGGCTTCCGATGCCGTGAGTTTCGGGATCAGTCCGCCGTTTTCGTCGAGAACGCCGACAACGTCGGTCAGGAGCAACAGCCGCCGGGCCGACATGGCGTCGGCGATGGCGCCGGCTGCCGTGTCGGCGTTGATGTTGAAGGTCTCGCCCTTTTCTCCGCCGCCGATGGGGGCGATGACGGGAATCATGTCCGATTGCGCAAACACTTCGAGGACGTGGGTGGAGATTTGCCGGGGCTCGCCGACGAAACCGAGATCGAGAATCTTTTCGATATTCGAGTCCGGATCGCGCCGGGTGCGCCGCAGCTTGGCGGCTCGTATGAGATTCCCGTCCTTTCCGGACAAGCCCACCGCAAATCCGCCGGCGTCATTGATGGAGGCGGCGATCTGTTTGTTGATCGTCCCGGCGAGGACCATTTCAACCACTTCCACCGTGGCAGCATCGGTGACCCGCAGGCCGTCAACGAAGGACGACTGAATTTTCAACCGTTCCAGCATTTCGGCAATCTGCGGCCCGCCGCCGTGCACGACGATCGGATTGATGCCGACATGTTTGAGCAGCACGACGTCCTCGGCGAACAGCTTGGCAAGATCGTCGTCACCCATGGCATGGCCGCCATACTTGATGACGAAGGTATGCCCTTCGTGCCGCTGCATGTAGGGCAGCGCCTCGGCCAGCGTGTGGGCCTGATTGCGCCACGCTGCCGCGCCGTCGCCGTCCGCCCCTTGGGGCGGGGTTTTGGGGTCGTCGTTCATCTTGGGTCTCTCCGAGGGCCGGGACTTTAGCCGAACTCGGGCGATGCCGCCAGCGCCGCAAGCGCGGCCCGTAATTCCGGGATTCCCTGACCGGACCGGGCGCTGGTTGCAATTATCTCGGGATGGGCTGCGACGCGCGTCGAGATCTCGGCCGCGGTCTTTTCCTCCATATGGGTGAGCGCGCCTGCCTTGATCTTGTCGCACTTGGTGAGCACGACCTGATAGACGACCGCCGCGTCGTCCATCAGCTTCATGGCGTCCCGGTCGCTGTCCTTGATGCCGTGACGGCTGTCGATCAACAGGCAGGCGCGGCGCAGACTGGCCCGGCCCTTGAGGTAGGACCGGGTGAGTTCGGTCCAGATCTTGATATCGGATTTTGCGGCCCGGGCATATCCGTACCCCGGCAGATCGGCAAGGCACAGCCGGCCGCCAAGACTGAAGAAATTCAACTGCCGGGTCCGGCCCGGCGTGTTGGAGGTCTTGGCGAGGGTCTTTCTGCCCGTCAACGCATTGACGAGGCTCGATTTTCCCACATTCGAGCGGCCGGCGAATGCGACCTCGGGAAGCGCATCGCCGGGCACCTGAGCCAGGCGCGCCGCACTGATGACGAACCGGCAGTCCTGGGCAAACAGCAGCCGTCCGGCTTCGAGCGCGGCGGCCGTTTCATCCTCGGGGGTGAGGGGAGCGGTCACGATTGAGCACCGGGAAAGCCCGCCTTACCCGTTCTTCTTCTTTTTCTTGGACTTGCGGGAAGGCTTGACCGGCTCCTCGCCACCTTCATCGGCGTCTTCATCGGAGCCTTCGTTCGCGGCCGCGGCGCCCGCCGAAGCCGCGGCGGGAGCGGGTTTGATCTGACCGCCGCCGATGGGCACGCCCATGCGCCGCATGATCACGTACTGCTGCAGGACCGACAAAAGGTTGTTCCACGCCCAGTAGATCACCAGACCCGACGGGAACCGCGCCAGCATGATGGTGAAGATGAACGGCAGGAACATGAAGATCTTCTGCTGGGTCGGATCAGTTGGCGGCGGGTTCAGCTTCTGTTGGGCGTACATGGTGAGGCCCATAAGGATCGGCCAGACGCCGATGATCGCCCATTCCGGCGGCGTCCAGTCGATCAGGCCGAAGGCATTGACGAAGGTCAGGCGATCCATGTCCGAGAGATCGTCGATCCACAGGAAGAACGGTGCGTGCCGCATTTCGATGGTGACGAACAACACCTTGTAGAGCGCGAAGAACACCGGAATTTGCGGCAGGATGGGCAAACAGCCGGAGGCCGGATTGGCCTTCTCCCGCTTATACAGCGCCATCACCTCCTGGTTCATGCGCATCTTGTCGTCGCCGAACCGCTCCCGGAGTTTCATCATTTCCGGCTGCAGGGCCTTCATCTTGCTCATCGCCTTGTAGGACTTGTTGGCGAGGGGGAAGAAGGCGAGCTTGATCAGTACCGTCAGCAGCAGGATCGAGACACCCATGTTGTCGATGACATGGTCGGTGAAAAACACCAGCGTGAAGAAAATCGGCTTGGTCAGCAGCTCGAACCAGCCCCAATCGATGGCCAGGTCGAACCGCTCGATCCCGAGATCATCCCGGTATTCGAACATCAGCCGCGCTTCCTTCGCGCCGGCGAAGAATCGGCTGGTCGTGCCGGCGCTCGCTCCCGGCGCAATCGCCGATGCGTCATCCCGGAAATCGACCTGATAATTGTCGCCCGGCTGGTTCGGGTCTTCGAACATGCGGGCGGCGGCCGAGGTATCCTGATCGGGAATCAGCGCCGTCAGCCAGTACTTGTCGGTGATCCCCACCCATCCGCCGGTCGTGCTCTTCTTGACGATTTGGCGGTCGATGCGCTGCTCCTCGGCCGCATCCTGGAGGTCGTCGTAGTCGTACTCGTCCAGCACCCCGTCGAAGACGCCGAGAACGCCCTCGTGAAGGATGTAAAAATCGGTGATATCGGGCGTGCCGCTCCGGCGAATGCGCCCAAAGGGAAAGACCGTGATGGTCTGCTCGCCGGCATTTTGGACGTTCTGCTCGACGGAGAACATGTAATTCCGGTCCAGCGACAGCTTGAGGCTGAAGATGACGCCGGCCGGGTTGGTCCAGGTGAGCGTCACCGGTTGATCCGGGGTCAATGTCTGCCGGTCGGCGGTCCAAAGGGTTTGCTCATCGGGAACGTCGACGCCATTGGCCACCCAGCCGAAATCGGCGAAATAGGCGTCGGGCGTTCCAAAGGGCAGCAACAATCTGATATTGGCGCTCGCCGGATCCGTGGTTTCCCGGTAGTCCAGGAGCGTCAGATCGTCGAACAGGGCGCCGCGCAGCGAAATGGACCCGCTAAGCCTGTCCGATTGAATGGCAACCCGGGGCACGGCGTTCAACGCCCGTTGGGTGGCCGCCCGGGCAACCCGGCCCGGCGCACCCCCCGGAACCGGCACGGCCTCGGCCTCTGACGGGACTGCTCCCGGCGCCGCGCTCTCGGCGGTCACCGGCGGCGCGGCCGGGTCGACGGTGTTTTGTGCCTGCTCCTGCCGGGGCTCCGGCGGCGGGCCAAACTCGCCGAGGTACCACTGGAAGCCCACCATGATCCCGACCGAAATGACGATCGCCAGGAGAAGATTCTTCTGGTCCATCATTGCGGGCGCGCCCCGGCGGCGCGATCGTGATCCCGTCCCGAGGGCACCGGATCGTATCCCGAGCCGCCCCACGGGTGGCATCGCCCGATGCGCTTGACGGCAAGCCATGAGCCGCGAACGGCGCCATGTGTTTCAATGGCCTCGACGGCGAACTGTGAACAGGACGGCGCGTACCGGCAGTTGGCGCCGAGGATCGGCGACACGAAAAGCTGATAACCCCGGATCAGGAGTTTCAAGACTGTGCGGATGGGTTTCATGCTGGTCCCTAGCCGGCCTGCCGAGTGGTATCCCGATCTGGTGGTTTCGTCTCCCTCTCATCGGCCATTGCGCCGACTTTTTCAAGTGCCGTTTCCAAGTCCCCGACCAAATCCGGGAAACGGCGGTCGAGTGTCGCATTCCGCCCGATAATCACATAGTCACGATGCCGTGCAGCTTGACCCGGCATCACCTCGTCTGCGGCGGCCTTGAGCCGCCGGCGGGCGCGGTTTCGGGCCACCGCGTTGCCGACTTTCCGGCTGACCGTAAATCCAAGGCGCCGTTCCGCCAAATGGGTACTCTCGGCCTCCTCGTGAATCCGGCACTGAAGGATCAGGCCGGGGGTCACCCATTTCTTGCCCTCCCGGGCCGCACGAAGAAAATCCCCGCGGTTCCTTAAACGCACGAGGGGCGCACCCACGGGATGTACCTTGTCCGTCTAGGCGGAGAGTTTCTTGCGGCCCTTGGCGCGCCGCGCCGCCAGAATCCGCCGGCCGCCAACGGTTGCCATGCGCGCGCGAAAGCCGTGCCGGCGCTTGCGCACGAGATTACTGGGCTGGAATGTCCGTTTCACTGTCTGCTCCAAAAACGGCCTGAATTTGCAAGGCCCGGTGTATACGTTTTCGGCCCCGCCAAGTCAACGATGCCGGGAGGCCCAAGTCACGGAATGGTGACTGGAATAGAGGCCTCGGCGGCCCTATCTACCGGAGTGCAGCCAGCGTCGGCTTGTGAGATTCGTCACACTTTGGCCTGTGACATTTGTCACAAGGGACAAAGACACCTGAGGCACGAGGATCGCCGCCGATCATGAACGACGAAAACCAGGAAACTAATGCCAAGCAAGGCGGCCTGCCGGTCAAGCGGCTGGCGCCGATCGTCTTGCTCGTGATCGGGCTCGGCGCGGCATTTTTGTTTGACCTCCACCACTTCTTCTCGTTCGAAATGCTGAAGGAAAACCGCGAGTCACTTCTGTCGTGGGCGCAAAACAACCATATCCTCAGCGCCGCGGTGTTCATTGCGGCTTATGCGGCTGCCATCGCCATCAGCCTTCCCGGCGCCGTTTGGTTCACGATCTTGGGCGGGTTCATGTTCGGCACCCTGGAAGGCGGAATCCTCGTGGTCTTCGCCGCGACCCTGGGCGCCACGGTGATTTTTCTTGCCGCGCGATATGCGTTTGCCGATTTCTTCTACGAGAAAGCGGGCCCGGCCATTCGCCGTATGGAAGACGGTTTCCGGGCCAATGCGGTCAGCTACATGCTGGTGCTTCGGCTGGTGCCGCTTTTTCCGTTTTGGCTGGTCAATCTGGTCCCGGCGTTCCTGGGCGTTTCCACCCGCACCTACGTCATAAGCACGCTGGTCGGCATCATGCCGGGTACGTTCGTCTACGCCAGTCTCGGCAACGGGATCGGACATTTGATAGATGTCGGCCAGGCGCCGGATCTGTCGATTATATTCGCGCCCGAAGTGCTCGGACCTCTGATCGGTCTGGCGGCGTTGTCGCTGGTGCCGGTGATTTACAAGCGCTTCAAGGCCCGGGGGCGGGTCGCCGGCTAGACGCGGCCCGCCGTTTCGTTTCAGGATCACCCCATGACCGACATCATCAACACCGATATCTGCGTCATTGGCGCCGGCTCCGGCGGCCTGACCGTCGCCTATGTGGCCGCCAACCTCGGCCTCCCGACGGTCTTGCTCGAGCGGGACAAAATGGGCGGCGATTGCCTCAACTACGGTTGCGTGCCGTCGAAAGCATTGTTGGCGGCGGGCCATGCCGCCGCGGCGGTGCGGGGCGGGCAACCCTTCGGCGTCAGCGGGGCGGCCGCTGAAATCAACGGCGCCGGCGTCTACGATCATGTTCGTCACGCGATTGATACCATCGCGCCCAACGACTCGGTGGAGCGGTATGAAGGCTTCGGGGTCAACGTCATCCAGGCCGAGGGCAGGTTCACCGGCCCCCGGGAGGTGACGGCGGGCGACCGGAGAATCCGGGCCAGGCGTTTCGTTATCGCAACCGGTTCCGGGCCCATGGTGCCGCCGATCCCCGGGTTGGATCGGACACCCTTCCACACCAACGAAACCATATTCGGCCTTGACGCCGTACCGGATCGCTTGATCATCGTCGGCGCGGGACCCATTGGAATCGAAATGGCCCAGGCCCACCGGCAGCTCGGCGCCAAGGTCACCGTCCTGGAAATGGCCGCCATGCTGCCCAACGACGATCCGGAGCTGGTCGAGGTGGTCCGCCAACGCCTGAAATCCGAAGGCGTCGAGCTCCTCGAGGGCGTTCGCGTGGCCGGTGCGGCCAGGGACGGAGACGACATCGCGGTGGATGTCGAAGGGGCGCCCCGGTCCCGTATAACGGGCTCTCATCTACTCGTAGCCGCCGGCCGGCGACCCCATCTGGACGGCCTTGATTTGGCGGCCGCCGGGATCGAATATGACAGGTCCGGCATCAAGGTGGATGCCCGGATGCGGACCACCAACAAAAAGGTGTTCGCAATCGGTGACGTTGCGGGCGGTCTGCAATTCACCCACGTCGCCTCCTATCACGCAGGCATCGTCATCAAGAACGCGCTGTTTCGAATCCCCGCCAAACAGGACATGTCCGCGATCCCCAAGGTGACCTATACCTCGCCGGAACTGGCCCAGGTGGGTCTCACGGAAGCGGCGGCGCGGGAAATACACGGGGATCGGATGCGCGTGACCTCCTGGCCGTTTGCCGAAAACGACCGGGCGATCGCCGAGCGTGCGACCGAAGGCTTGGTCAAAATCGTCATCGGCCCCAAGGGCCGGGTCTTGGGCGCCGGTATCGTTGGCGCGCACGCGGGGGAGTTGATCCAGGTGTGGACCCTGGCGGTCCAGAAAAGGATGAAGATCGGCGCCATCGCCAACATGGTGGCGCCCTATCCGACCCTCGGAGAAGCCGGCAAACGGGCGGCCGGCCAGTACTTCACACCCTCCCTGTTCGGCGACCGGACCCGAAAAATCGTGAGATTGCTCACGAAATTCGGCTGACGGCAGACCATCTTTTCGTAGCGTGGAACCCATCCCACCGGCGGCCAAATGTGGTACATTGGGCGGCCATGGCTGGACAGCAAAGAACTCCGGCACCGTTCACGCATTCGCTGTCGGCGCGGCTGCTGGTTCTGACAATCTTCTTCGTGATGATCAGCGAGGTGCTGATCTACGCGCCGTCGGTTGCGCGATTTCGGCAGAGTTTCCTCGAGGAGCGCATTGCGGCCGCCCACCTGGCGACCCTGGCCCTGGAGGCCATGCCCAACCACGCGGTTAGTCCGGACCTCCAGCAACGCCTGCTGGAACGGTCCGAGACCTATCACGTGGTGCTGCGCACGCCGAAGCGGCATATGTTTGCGCTTGGCGCGCCGGAGTTGCCGTCCATTGACGCGACATATGATTTGCGTGATCCGGTATTTTTCGGCTGGCTCGCGGACGCCCTGGTGGCGTTGGCGCAGACGGAAAACCGGGTGCTGCGGGTCATCGCGCCGTCCCCTAAAGACCCTGGGACGGTCGTCGAAATTCTCATGGATGAAGCGCCGATGCGTCAGGCCATGTATGATTTTTCCGTCCGCATCCTGGCCTTGTCCCTGATCATATCCGCGATCACCGCCTCGCTGGTATTTCTGGCCCTCCGCTGGCTGATGGTGCGGCCCATGGAACGCATCACCGAGAGCATGATGAAATTCCGGGCCGATCCGGAAAATGCGGAAGCAAGCCTGCCGCCCGGCGATCGGGTGGATGAAATCGGCGTCGCTCAACGGGAGCTCGGCGTGATGCAGCAGGAGGTGCGCCAAGCGCTCCGGCAGCGCCGGCGCTTGGCGGCCTTGGGCTCGGCCGTGGCCAAGATCAACCACGATCTTCGAAACTCCCTTGCCACCGCGGTGCTGGTGTCCGATCGGTTGGCCGACAGCGATGATCCCGAGGTCCGCCGCTTGGTGCCGCGCCTGTTCGAGGCCATCGACCGGGCGGTGGAACTTTGCTCCCAGACTCTGAGCTTTGCGCGCGAGGGCGCGCCCAAGATGGAGACCACCCGGTTCGCCCTCGCCGATCTGGTGGAGGAGGTGGGCGAGGGGATTCGCAACTCCGAGCTTGGTGTGGACGGTCTTGTCTGGCGTAACGAGGTTTCGCCGAATATTCAGGTGGATGCCGACCGTGACCAGATTTTCCGGGCTCTCACCAACGTCGGCCGCAACGCATTTCAGGCGGGTGCCGAATCGGTCGTCGCCCGAGCCGAGTCCCGGTTTGGCTTCATCTGCCTGAGTTTCACGGACGATGGTCCGGGTATCCCGCAACAGGCGCGGGAGAACCTGTTCGCGCCTTTTGCCGGTTCGACCAAGAAGGACGGAACCGGTCTCGGGCTGGTGATCGTGCGCGATATCCTGCGCGCCCACGGGGGTGATGTGACGCTGGGGAGCACCGACGAAGAAGGCACGACATTCCTGTTGCAACTTCCGGCGCGGATCGAAGAAGAAGAAGGGGAGGAAAAGAGTCTCGTCGGGAACCGCTAGCCTCCCGGTCCCATGGTCGGCAGGTGATCAGCGCGCGGGGTGAAAGCGCCTTTGCCTCGGCGTCCATTGTCGGTTAGTCGCCGATCGCGACGCCTTTGCGGCGGGGGTCCGCGCCCCCGAGGAGGCCGTTTTCGGTGATCTGAATGGCGTGAAGCCCGCTCGCCATGTCGCGGACCCGGACTTTGTGCCCCAACCCTTCCAGAACGGGCTGAAGAGCCGCCACCGGCGTATCCGCCTCCAGGTCGGTCGGGCCATTTCGATTAACGTAGTGGGGGGCATCGATTGCCGCCTGGGGATCCAGTTTCCAATCCAGTACCCCGATGATGGTCTTGGCGACATATCCGATAATACTGCCGCCCCCGGGCGTCCCGACCGCCAGGACAGGCTTGCCGCCGGCATCGAGCACCAGCGTCGGGCTCATGGACGACCTCGGCCGCTTGTTCGCGGCGGCTGCGTTGGCAATCGGACGGCCATTGCGCATCGGGCTGAAACTGAAATCCGTGAGTTGGTTGTTGAGCAGGAAGCCCCGGACCATCAACCGCGATCCAAACGGGTTCTTGATCGAAGATGACAGCGAAACCACATTGCCGTCGCCGTCCACGATGCTGAAATGCGTCGTGGACAGGCCGTGTTCGTCAGGTGACGGCGCATAGCGCAGTTTCGCCTGCCCGGCGAAGTCGCCGGGTTCGGCTTTTTCCATCGCCGTCGAGCGGCTGATCAATTTGGCCCGAATCGCCAAGTAGCCGGGGTCGATCATCCGTCCGACCGGAACGCGCACCGCGTCCGGATCGGCGAGGTATTGCCCCCGGTCGGCGAAGGCCAGCCGGCTCGCCTCGGCGATGAGATGGACGGCCTCGGCTGATCCCGGCTTCATGGCGGCCAGGTCGAATTCCTGCAAGGTGCCTAGTATCTGCAGGGTCGTTACACCGCCTGATGTCGGGGGCGCCGCGCCGCAGACCACCCATTGACGGTAGAGAGAGCAGACCGGTTCGCGCTTTTTGGCCCGGTAGGTTTGAAGATCGTTTGCGGTGATCCTCCCGGGATTGGGCGAGGCGCCCCGTGCCGCGGCGACAATATCCTCGGCGATGGGGCCGATGTAGAACGCGTCCGGTCCAAAGTCCGCGATCACCTTGAACGTCGACGCCAAGGGCCGATTAATCAGGCGGGTGCCGGCGGATTTCGCTTCTCCGGCGGCGTCAAGGAAGTAACTTCTCGTGGTGTCGAATTTCTTCAGATGTGGATCACGGGACACCAGGCCATGCAGACGGGGCGATATCTCAAATCCCTCTTCAGCCAGTTCGATGGCCGAATCGAACAGACGCCGCCACGGCAGCTTGCCGTGATCCTTGTGTGCGACTTCAAGCATCCGGAGCAGTCCCGGGACGCCGACTGACAGGCCGCCGGGAACCGCGTCATGAAATTTGCGCGGGCTGCCGTCGGAATCGAGAAACATGTCGGGGGTTGCCGCCGCCGGGGCCGTTTCCCGCCCGTCATAGGCTTCAATGGATTGAGACTTGGCCGCGTAGTGAACCAGAAAACCGCCGCCGCCAATGCCGGAAGACTGAGGCTCCACCACATTGAGCACCATCTGAACGGCGATCGCCGCATCGATTGCCGAGCCCCCCGCCCGCAATATCTCCAGACCGGCCTGGGCCGCCAACGGATTTTCCGCCGCCACCATATGCTTGGCCGCTCGGGCGGCGGGGCGCGGGGCGGGTTTCGCCGCCGCGACAGCCGCGGGAGCCGGAGAGGGTGTCGCAGCTTCGGGTGCGGCGGGTGCCTCTGTGGCGGGAGGCGGGGCGGGTTCCGCCGCCACGGCAGCCGCGGGAGCCGGAGAGGGTGTTGCTGCAGCTTCGGATGCGGCGGGTGCCTCTGTGGCGGTCTGTGGGGCGGTCTGTGGCGCGGTCTCGGCCTCAGGCGGCGGTGTGGCGACGCAGCCTGCCAAGGCCAAGCCAAATCCGAACAGCACCAGTCTGCGCCGGGCGGCGCCCGTCAATCGTCGCATGTTCAAATTTCTCCCGCCGGAAAATACCCGAATTCCCGCCCGCCGGACAATACCCGAGAGCACCGGATTCGCAATGCGCACAGCCCCGGGATCGCGGGGGAATCGCTAGACCGTGACGTGGCCCACCCGGTGTGGTAAAAAATCATTTCTTTGCAGTGCAAAAACTCTGGAGGACGAGGGTGAGCACGTCCAACGGCACCAATCGGCGGGTCACCATACCCGATATCATCTCCCGCAAGGGCGGTGAGCCGATCGTCTGCCTGACCGCATATTCGACGCCCATGGCCAAACTGCTGGATCCTCATGTGGATCTGCTGCTGGTCGGGGATTCCATGGGCATGGCGCTCTATGGCATGGACAGCACATTGGCGGTTACCCTTGATATGGCGATCGCCCACGGCGCGGCGGTGGTCCGCGGCAGCAAGCGTGCCTGCGTCATCGTCGATATGCCGTTCGGCACCTACGAGGAATCTCCGGCGGCGGCGTTCCGGAATTGCACCCGGGTGATGGCCGAAACCGGCTGTGCCGGCATCAAGATCGAAGGCGGCGCCGAAATGGCGCCGACGGTAAAGTTTCTCGTTGAACGGGGCATTCCCGTCATGGGGCACGTTGGCTTGATGCCCCAATCGGTTCACGCTGCCGGTGGATTTGTATCGCAAGGCCGGGATGAAGAAACGGCCAACAAGATCGTGGCCGATGCCAAGGCAATTTCAGAGGCCGGTGCGTTTTCCATCGTCATCGAAAGTGTCGTCGAGCATCTCGGCAAGACCATCACCGAATCCATCCCGACGGTCACGATCGGAA
Source organism: Rhodospirillales bacterium (assembly GCA_965207535.1). Classification (GTDB taxonomy): domain Bacteria; phylum Pseudomonadota; class Alphaproteobacteria; order Rhodospirillales; family UBA2165; genus JAJDXO01. The sequence goes on from CBDBMR010000006.1 coordinate 41,802, forward strand.
TTGGCGCCTCCGCCACATGCGACGGTCAGGTGCTGGTCACCGAGGATGCGGTTGGCATGTTCAACGATTTCACGCCCAAGTTCGTGAAGCGCTTTGCCGAGGTGGGGGACGTGATCGGTCAGGCCGCCGCTGACTATGCGGCCGAGGTCAAAGCCCGCTCGTTCCCGGCCGACGAGCATACCTACGGCAAAAAATAGGCACCGGAACCCTCTCGATGCGGATCGTCAGGACGGTTCAGGAACTCCGTCGGGAGGTCACGGACTGGCGGAACTCCGGCTTTACCGTCGGATTGGTTCCGACCATGGGGGCCTTGCACGCCGGTCACTTTTCCCTGGTGGAGCGGGCAGCCACGGAAACGGACCGGACCTGCGTCACGCTATTCGTCAATCCCAAGCAGTTCGGGCCCAACGAGGACTTCGAGGTTTATCCGCGGGACGAGGAAGCGGATGCGGAAGCCCTGCAAGACCGAGGGGCCAGCCTCCTATTCGCGCCGGGCATGGATGAAATGTACCCGGAAGGCAGCGCGACGAGCGTCTCGGTCACCGGCCTCGGCGATATCTTGGAAGGCGAGTTTCGGCCGGGATTTTTCACCGGCGTTGCGACGGTGGTCTCCAAGCTCCTCATCCAGTCGATGCCGCACCGGGCGTACTTCGGCGAAAAGGACTATCAGCAACTGTGCGTGATCCGGCGAATGAGCGCGGACCTTGATCTGCCCGTCGAGATCGTCGGCTGCCCCATCGTTCGCGAGCCGGATGGTCTCGCGCTGTCATCGCGGAACGCCTACCTCTCCGACGAGGAGCGGGCCATTGCGCCGCGGCTGCAAGCGGCGCTGAAATATGTCGCTGATGTGGCGGGGTCGAAGGGTGACCACGCGGACGCGGCACGGGGCGCGGCGGCGGAATTGGTCGAGGCGGGCTTTGCCTCGGTCGACTATCTCACCGTTCGGGACGCATCCTCCCTCGAGCAGACCGATGACCCTTCGGCGAGTTTGCGCGTACTCGCGGCGGCGTGGCTCGGCAAGACCCGACTGATAGACAACGTGGCGGCTGGCTGAGCTTGAGAACACGTGGCCTATTGAGCATTTTCAGTCTAGTTGCCGACCAAGCGAGCGTGACCGCTTGGTCGGCATCAAAACGCAGCCGAGAGCGACACATACCAGGATCAGCGCCACCGCTTCGCGCCAGCCCACCGCCTCCCCTAGAACGACGCTGCCGCTGGCGACCCCGATGACCGGGATCAGCAAGGTGGAAACGCTTGAAACCGTGACCGGGGCGGAGGCGACGATTTTGAACCAGACGAACCAGCAGAAAACGATCGGTACGACGAGGATGTAGATCATCGTCCAGACGGCGGTCGTCGAGACCGGCTCCCAATGGGGTAACTCGATGACCAGGGCGATGACGGTCATGGGGAGGCCGCCGATCAGCAGTTGCCAGCCGGCGAGGGAAACCGGCGGGAGCTGCCAGTCCACCTGCTTCTGGACCACCGTCCCGGTGCCCCAGGAAAGGGCGGAGCCGAGCATCAACAGGGTGCCGAGGGGGGACGAGGCGAAGACACCGAGATCGCCGCCCAGCAGAACCGCGATCCCGGCGATGCCGAAGGCCAGTCCGATATAGCGCTGGAGGCTCGGCCGTTCGGCCGTGAACAATATTCCGATCAGAACCGCCCACAACGGCATCGTGTAGGCGAGGATCGATGCGTGCCCGGAATTGACCAGTAACAGGCCAAAGGCGCTGAAGATGTGCCAGCCGGTGATATTGAGCGCCGAGGCGAGCAGCAGCGGACCCCACTGCCCGCGTGGACGGGTCAGCTCTTCCTTCATGAGATAGCCGAGGCCGAACAGGAAGATGGCCGCGGTGGGGGCAATCAGTCCACGAAATGTCCAGGGCGGAATTTCGCTCAGCGCGATCTTGAGGATCGGCCATGACGTGCCCCAGATGATGGTCAGCGCCGCGAGGTAGGCGAAGCCCGAGGCGGGGAGGGTGTCCTGTCGGGTCACGTTCATCGGCGAAAAGCGGCCTTGGTCATTGCGCGCCGCGACCGCTCTTCCCGGCGTGGCGCCGTCATATTCAGGCCGCTAGTTGACGTGGACGTGGACTTCGTTGGTGGTCGCCTGCGCCGAGATCTGGGCCGAAACCTCGACCCGTTGGGTGGGAAGGCCCATGCCTTGCAACGACCTGAGGACGTTCTCGGCGCTGCGGAGCGTTTTGTCGGAACTCAGCCCCTGACGGGCCGCGCCGCCGGACGCCGGCGCGACGGCAACCAATTCAAAGGTTGCGTCGGGGCGGTGTTCCAAAACGCGGCTGACTGCGTTGTAGAGCGCCTGTTCGTAGGCGACGTTTTCACCATCGAAGCGAATAACCACCAGCAGCCGTCGGCCGGCGAAGGTGCCGCTGCTCGTTCCGGGAGTTGCACCCGGGGCCTCGGCGTTCGTGGTTTCCGGCTGGGGCGGGGTCTGTGCGGCTACCTGTGGCGCAGGTTCCGGTGCCGGTGCGCTTGGGGCTTGCGTGGTTGCCTTTGGCGCGGGTGCCGGTGCCGGCGCGGTTGGGGCTTGCGCGGGCGCTTGAGCCTGTTGGGCCGGCTGATCCCTTCCGGCGGGGGCTTCGCCGGTTAGCGATGGCCAGAGGGTATCCAAAGCAAAGGAACACCCCCCGAGAAACAGAGCCGCACCGACAACAATCGGCCGAATCGTCTTTGAATCCATCGCGCCATGTACCTTGTTGGTGACCATAAATACGGATAAATCAACGGATTAGACCCAGGGATTACCCGCCCCCCGTTTATGTTTCAAGAGGTTACTCAATGCCCGGCTCAACCGCAATCGTCGAACCGAACGCCTCGATTGCGCCTGAATGGCGGCGCCCACGACAGGTAAGGGCGGACTCGTTGGAGACTTGCAGCGGCGCGCCGATTTCAATAGTGTCCGGCTCCCGTCGGCGGCGCATGACGCCGCATGACGCCGCATGACGCCTAAGGCGCCCGTAGCTCAATTGGATAGAGCGTCTGACTACGGATCAGAAGGTTGGGAGTTCGAGTCTTCCCGGGCGCGCCATTCCGTCTAATCCTTGTCCGAGACGCCGGCTTCGGCAAACATCGCCATGCCGGCATGACAGGCCACGGCGGCCCTGAGCACATTGAGGGCGAGGGCGGCGCCCGAGGCCTCGCCCAAACGCATTCCCAGATTTACCAGCGGTTTCTGTCCCAGATAATCCAATAGCAGGGTGTGTCCGGGCTCCGCCGAGACATGTCCGGTCAGGCAATGGTCGAGGACGGTCGGTTGGACGGCGTGGAGCGCCGCCGCGGCGGCTGCGGTCACATACCCGTCCAGGACCACCGGCACACGATGAAATCGGGACGCGAGTATGGCGCCGGCCAGCGCCGCCAGTTCCCGGCCGCCCAGATGGCGCAGAATTTCGAGCCCGTCGGTCATGGCGGCCCGGTGCCGCTCGACGCTATCGGCGACAACGCCGATTTTCCTGTCCAGCGCGGCATCGGCGACCCCGGTTCCGGGGCCCACCCAATCGACCGCCGCCCGGCCGCACACCGCGTGCGCAATGGCGGCCGCCGAAGTGGTGTTCCCGATTCCCATCTCGCCGAGCGCCACCGCATCCCACGCCGGATCGACGGCTTCCATCCCCGTGCCGAAGGCGTCGACGCATTCCCTTTCGCTCATCGCGGGCCGCTGGGAAAAGTCGTCGGTCGGCCGGTCGAGATCGATATCGATGACCGAAAGATCGGCCCCCGCGACATCCGACAGTTGGTTGATCGCGGCGCCGCCGCCGGCGAAGTTCGCCACCATCTGAACCGTCACCTCGCTGGGAAACGCCGAGACGCCCTGAGCCGTCACCCCATGATTGCCGGCGAACACCAGCACGCCGGGCCGGTCGAGCGTGGGCGGGTGCCGGCCCTGCCAGCCGCTGAGCCACAAGGCGATGTCCTCCAGTCGGCCGAGCGAGCCGGGTGGTTTGGTCAATTGGGGTTCTCGCGCCGCCGCTGCCGCTTGTGCCGTTGAATCCACGGCGGGCAGGCGGGTTAGGAGGGATCTGATGTCGTCGAAATTCCGAGGACGAGAAAAAGACAGGCTCATGGCGTTTTGATGTCGGGTGGGGAAATTTCGGGCGGCACTATATACTGGGCGGATGAGATGGCGCACGCCACATATTAAGCCCACGGTGTTCCATGCCGGCTGACGAGCAGACCCCTTACGACTTAGACAAGCCGGGGCCGCTCCAGGAATGGCTCGACGACTTGCGCGTTGCGGCCGGCCTTCTGAGCGCCGTTCCCGTCCCCTTGCCGCCGCAAGATCGGGTCGAGATCGCGCGGTCGGCCCGGCTATTTTCGCTCATCGGCTTGATCATTGGCCTGGTCGGCGCCGTGGTCCTGGCGCTGATGAATTGGATCGGCCTGCCGGCGGTGGTGGCCGTGCCGGTGGCTCTTGGGTCCATGGTACTGTTGACCGGCGGCCTGCATGAGGACGGGTTGGCGGACCTCTGCGACGGTTTCGGTGGCGGCCACACCAAGGAAGACATTCTCCGCATCATGCGGGATAGCCGAATCGGCACGTATGGCGTGCTGGGTCTCATCTTCATCATCGGCATAAAGTGGGCATCGTTGGCGGTGGTCGCCGAGACCTCCCTGAGTGCGGCCGTCTGGGCGGTCATCGGGTCGGCGGCGCTGTCACGCGGCCTCTTGCCGCCGATTATGCATCATGTTCCCCATGCCCGCGAAGACGGCCTGAGCGTCGCCGCCGGGCAGCCCGGCTTCGCACACGCCATGACGGCATTGGGGGTGGGCGTCCTGGCGGCCCTGGTGGCTTTCGGTTTTTGGTTCGGCCTGCTGCTCACCGTCATTTCACTGGCCGTGGTGATCGGACTGATTGCCTGGACAAGCCGCTGGCTGGGCGGGCAGACCGGCGACGTGCTCGGCGCGTCTCAGCAAGCTGTCGAGACCGCTATCTTCGTCCTGGCGGCGGCAGCTCTCTGATGGGCAGCCGTACGTGGTGGTGGATTCGGCATGCGCCGGTGACGGAAGACGCGCGGGCGTGCATCAACGGCCGGAACGATCCCGAATGCGATCTATCGAATGAGGAAACGATCCTGGCCTGTGCCGGCTGCCTTCCGGAGGACGCCACGTGGGTCGCCACCGGGCTGAGCCGGTCCGAGCAGACCGCGGCGGCGCTCCAGGCGGCCAAGGACCGCCGGGCGCGAATGGAGACCGTTCCCGCCCTGATGGAACAGGATTTTGGTGAGTGGGAGGGGCGGCGCTGGCGCGATCTCGCCGGACAGGAAGACCTCGAATTCTGGAACGATCCCATCGGCACCGCGCCGCCGGGCGGTGAGAGCTACGCCGAAATGACGAAACGGGTTGCAGGCGCGATTGCCGATGTGGGTAAACAATTTCCCGACGGCGATCTGATTCTCGTGGCCCATGCCGGGCCCATCCGGGCAGCGTTGGCCATCGCCAAGCCGGCAACCCTCGGCGAATCGCTCACCTTGGAGGTGGATCCTCTGTCAATCACGCGAATCCGGGAAACGGGCGATAGGGATGGCTGGCAAGTCATCGGAATCAACGAAGATCCGGGAGTTCTGGTCTGCGCTTGAACTCTTTGCGCCGGCCGAATCCGCGTGATAGCGTCTCAAATTCCCGCCGGGACAGGGAAGCCGGTGCAATTCCGGCGCTGCCCCCGCAACTGTGACGTGCTTGGTCCACACCCATCGGCGTTTTGCCGATGAGCCACTGGCATCGGCCGGGAAGGCGTTTGGACCAAATAGCACCAGCCAGGAGACCTCCCCGGCGCGGCGGACACGGACCATCCCCTCGGGTGGAGGAGGACTGCATGCCGGAAACTCCCGGCTCAAACGGATTAGAGGGCACGACGCTGGTGCTTGGCGGCGCCAGGTCGGGCAAGAGCATGTACGCCGAGAGCCTGATCGAAGCCGCGGGCGGCGGTATCTATTTGGCGACCGCGACGGCCGGGGATGAAGAAATGCGCTGCAAGATCGCTGCGCACCGCGACCGGCGCGGCGATGGTTGGGAGACGATCGAGGAGCCGTTGGAAGTTGCTGCCGCCCTGTCCCGGCTGGCGGGCGATGGACGGCAACGGCCCGTTCTGCTCGATTGCCTGACCCTTTGGCTGTCCAATCTGATGCACGCCGGGAGCGACATAGACCGGTCGACCGTCGAGCTCGAAGCGGCGCTTCGCGCAGCGCCGTTTCCGGTGGTGACCGTAAGCAACGAGGTTGGCGGCGGGATAATTCCCGACACCGAACTCGGCCGGGCATTCATGAACCGCGCCGGTATTCTCAACCAACGTATCGCCCAAGCTTCGGATCATGTGATCCTGGTGACGGCGGGCATTCCGCAAATCCTGAAATAGGCTGGAAGAAAATGTCCCAGGAAGCACGCACTCCCGTCACCGTCGTCACCGGATTTCTTGGTGCCGGCAAAACCAGCCTGATCCGGCATCTGCTGGAAAACGCAAAGGGCAAACGTCTTGCGCTGATCATCAACGAGTTCGGCGATCTTGGGGTCGATGGGGAGATTCTCAAGGGGTGCGGCGACGACACCTGCCGGGAAGAGGACGTCATGGAACTGACCAACGGCTGCCTTTGCTGCACCGTGGCGGATGATTTTATCCCGACCCTCGAAACTCTCCTGGACCGGGACGACAAACCCGATCACATCGTCATCGAGACCTCGGGCCTAGCGTTGCCCAAACCTTTGGTCAAGGCGTTCCAATGGCCGGAAATCAAGTCGCGCACCACGGTCGACGGAATCGTGACGGTCGTGGATGGTCCAGCGGTCAGGTCTGGTCTGTTCGCCGACGATCCCGGGCTGGTGGCCCGCCAGCGGGAGGAAGACGAGGCCGTAGACCATGAAAGCCCGCTGGAGGAACTGTTCGAGGATCAACTCAAATGCGCTGATTTGGTGGTCCTCGGCAAAGCGGATCTGATCGACGATCACGATGCCGAGGAAGTGTTGGAGGTCATCCGCCGCGACGCGCGTCCGGCGGTGAAGACGTTGCCGGCCAGCCATGGCCAAATCGATCCGGCGCTGGTACTCGGTATCGGCGCCGCCGCCGAGGACGATTTGGACAGCCGGCCTTCGCACCATGATTTGGAGGATGACCACGACCACGATGATTTCGACAGCGTCGTCCTGCCGGCGCCCGAAACGCCCGATCCCGAATACCTGGCGTCCCGGGTCGAAAAGGCCCTCGCCCTCGACGGCGTTCTGCGGGTCAAGGGTGTGTGCGCGGTGGCTGGCAAGTCCGCCCGTTTGGTGGTCCAGGGGGTCGGGCCGCGGGTCGATCACTACTATGACCGGCCGTGGCGTGAAGACGAAACGCGCGCCGGACAGCTGGTCGTGATCGGGTTGAAGGGGACCGACTTCGAGGCGGCCGCAAAGACCCTGGGTACGGCCTGATCCATGCATCTGCTCGTTGCTCAGCCCGGACAGATTGCCGCGGACGGCGAGGCGGTCGATCTGGATCAGGCGCCGGGCGATGTCGTGTTTCTGTCATCCGCGGCCAGCGAACTGGCCCTGTTGGCCCAAGCCTGGCGGGATCGGGAATCGGCTGGCCGCGGCCGCGGCTCGAGCCTGCGTCTCGCCAACCTCATGCAGCTCGATCACAACATGTCGGTCGACCTCTATGTGGAAAAAACCATTGCGCAATCGAAATTGGTGATCGTCCGTCTCATGGGCGGGGTGCGGTATTGGCCGTATGGTATTGAACAACTCGCCGCGGCCTGCCGGGAGAATGGCGTCAAGCTGGCCGTGGTGCCGGGCGACGATGCCGCCGATCCGGAACTCACCGAATATGCCACGTTGGGAGCCGCGGACTGCCACCGGTTGTGGCAATACTGCGCTCAGGGCGGCGCCGGAAATTTTCTGTCCCTGCTCGACTTTGCCGATCATTTGCTGGGTCACGAAGCCGATTGGCGCGAACCCGTACCCCTGCTTCGCGCGGGACTTTATTGGCCCGGATCGTCAATAACCGATGTGAAATCGCTTCGGGCGCACTGGCGGGACGGCGCGCCGGTGGCGCCGATCGTTTTCTATCGGGCGCTGGTACAGGCGGAGGACCTCAAACCCATCGATGCATTGATCGAGGCGCTGCGGATACGGTCCATCAATCCTCTGCCGATCTTCGTCAGCAGCCTGAAGGACCAGGCCTGTGCCGAGCTGGTCGCCCTGTTTTTGGCGGATTGCGATCCGGACGTCATCCTCAACACCACGGCATTTGCCGTGACCACGCCCGGCGATCCCGGCTCCGGGACCCCGTTCTCGGGGACCGACGCGCCTCAATTGCAGGTGGTTTTGGCGGGCCAGGACGAGGACTCCTGGCGCGTCGACCCGCAGGGGCTTTCGCCCAGGGACCTGTCGATGAATGTCGCATTGCCGGAGGTGGATGGCCGGGTTCTCTCCCGTGCGATCTCCTTCAAGCGTGCCGAGGCGCTGGAGGATCGGGTCCAGGGCGCCGTTGTCCGGCACGAACCTGTCGCGGACCGCATCGATTTCGTCGCCGACCTGGTGGAGAACTGGGCTGTTCTCCGGCGGACACCGGCGGCGGAACGCCGGGTTGCCGTCATTGTCGCCAACTATCCCAACCGGGACGGCCGGCTCGGGAACGGGGTCGGGCTGGATACGCCGGCGGGCATTCATGCGTTCCTGACACGCGCCGCTGCCGACGGGTATGACTTGGGCGGCCGTGTTCCGGACGACCCGGCCGCGATTATCGACCTCCTGTTGAGCGGCCCCACCAACGCGGATCCGAATGCGGATGGTGCGGTCAGCCTCGATCTTCCGACCTACCTGTCCCATTGGGACCGGCTTCCGGCGCGCGTCCGAACGTCCGTCGGGGAGCGCTGGGGCGCGCCTGGGGACGATCGGTTCTTCAAGGACGGCGGCTTTGTTCTTGGTGTCCATCGGTTGGGGAACGTGGTGCTCGGGGTGCAGCCGTCGCGGGGCTACGACGTCGATCCGCTGGATTCCTATCATGATCCGGATCTGGTGCCGCCGCACCGCTACTTCGCCTTTTATTTCTGGCTTCGCCATGTATTCGGCGCGCACGCGGCGGTCCACTTCGGCAAGCACGGCAATATGGAGTGGTTGCCGGGCAAGGCGCTGGCCTTGTCCGGAGAATGCTATCCCGAAACGGTTTTCGGCCCGCTGCCCCATGTTTATCCGTTCATCGTCAACGATCCCGGGGAGGGGAGTCAGGCCAAGCGGCGCTCTCAGGCGGTGATCGTCGATCACCTGATGCCGCCACTGACCCGCGCCGAGAGCTACGGCCCGCTCCGGGACTTGGAGGCGCTGGTCGATGAGTACTATCAGGCGGCGGGCATGGACCGGCGGCGGCTTGCCGTCCTGCGGAAGGAGATTCTCGATCTCAGCCGTGACCTTCGCCTCGACCGGGATGCGGGGATGATCCCCGATGACGACGAGGCGCTCGGAAAGATCGACAACTATCTCTGCGAATTGAAGGAAACCCAGATCAGGGGCGGGCTGCATGTTTTCGGCCGCCCGCCCGGCGGCGATCTGGTCCCGGATCTGCTGGTTGCCCTGACCCGGGTGCCGCGCGGGAACGGCGAGGGCGAAGATGCCTCCTTGATCCGGGCCTTGTCCGCCGACCTGGGGATGGCCGATTTCGATCCCTTGGACTGTGAGCTTGGCAAGGTCTGGGATGGGCCCCGGCCATCGCCGCTGGAGACCGGGGCCGGCTTTTGGCGATCCCATGGCGACACGGTGGAGCGCCTCGAACATCTGGCCTTGAGCCTGGTTTCGGGATCACGGGACGCGGACCCCGATTGGCTCCGGACGCGCGCCGTTCTCGATCATATCGCGACAACTCTCCGGCCCGCCATCGAGGATGCGGGAGAAGCGGAATTGACCGGCATCATGACGGGGCTCGATGGCCGGTTCGTACCGCCGGGACCCAGCGGGGCGCCGAGCCGGGGCCGGCTCGACGTTCTTCCCACCGGGCGGAATTTCTATTCGGTAGACGTGCGCGCGGTGCCGACTCCCACCGCCTGGACACTGGGATGGAAGTCGGCCTCGATGCTGATCGACCGGTACTTTCAGGATCACGGCGAATATCCGGCGTGGCTCGCCATCTCGGCTTGGGGGACGGCCAACATGCGGACGGGCGGCGACGACATCGCCCAGGCTCTCGCGCTCATGGGCGTTCAGCCCACCTGGGACCCGCAAACCCAGCGTATGACCGGATTCCATATCATGCCGCTGGACGTGCTGGACCGTCCCCGCGTGGACGTTCTGTTCCGGGTCTCCGGGTTTTTTCGCGATGCTTTTCCGACCCAACTGGAGTTGCTCGACGCGGCCGCGCGGGCCGTCGCCGATCTCGATGAACCGGAACATCTCAACCCGATTGCCGGTCAGGTGCGATCGGACGCCGAAGCCCTAGCCACCGCCGGCCATGATGAGGGTTCGGCCCGCCGGCGCGCCGGTCATCGGGTATTCGGGTCCAAGCCGGGGGCTTATGGCGCCGGTCTTCAGGCATTGATCGACGAGCGGTTGTGGGAATCCGACGAGGACCTCGCGCGAGCCTATGTCGCCTGGGGCGGGTATGCCTATGGCGGCGGGTCGGCGGGCGAGGCCGTGCCCGAACTGTTTGCGTCGCGCCTTTCCAATATCGAGGCCGTGGTTCAGAACCAGGACAATCGGGAGCACGATATCCTGGACAGCGACGATTACTACCAGTTCGAGGGCGGGATGGCGGCGGCGGTTCGCCACTTCGGCGGAACGCAGCCGGAGATCTACCACAACGATCACTCCCGGCCCGACAGCCCCCGCATCCGGACGCTGCATGACGAAATCGGGCGGGTCGTCCGCGCCCGCGCCGCCAACCCCAAGTGGATCGACGGCATTATGCGGCACGGCTACAAGGGGGCCTTCGAGATCGCGGCCACCGTGGACTATCTGTTCGCCTTCGCCGCCACGTCGCGGGTGGTGGAGGATCATCACTTCGATCAGCTGTTCGATGCCTACTTGCGCGACGAGCGGGTTCGGTCGTTTATTGAAGACAACAATCCATCGGCCTTGAGCGAAATCGCCGAGCGGTTCGAAGAGGCGATCGGCCGGGGGCTTTGGCATCCCCGGTCCAACGCCGCGGCGGCGCTGTTGGCCGAGATCAGGGAGAAGAGGGGCGGATGACCGAAGAACTGACCGAAGACGAAATCAACGCGCGCGCCAATGAAAAGCGGCGCAGGCACAAGGAAGCCAAGGACAAAATCCTCGCCACCAAGACCAGGGAAGGCGGCCTGTTGGTGGTCCATACGGGCAAGGGCAAGGGCAAGACCACCGCCGCCATGGGTATCGTCGCCCGATGTATCGGTCATGGCATGAAGGTCGGCATCGTCCAGTTCGTGAAGGGAAAGTGGGAAACCGGAGAGCGCGCCGTCCTCGAACGGTTCCCCGATTTCGTGACCATGACCGCCATGGGGGAGGGGTTCACCTGGGAAACCCAGGACCGGGCCCGGGATATCGCGGCGGCGACCGCCGCGTGGGAGCGGGCCAAGGAAATGATCAACGATCCGGACAACAAGCTGGTGCTCCTGGACGAGATCAACATCGTGCTGCGCAACGATTATCTCGACATCAACGAAGTGGTCGGCTTCCTCAAAAACAAGCCGGCCCATATCCACGTGATCTGCACCGGGCGGAATGCGAAGCCGGAGCTTATCGAAGCCGCCGATTTGGTCACCGAGATGACCGAGGTCAAACACCATTTCCGGGCCGACTTCAAAGCGCAGGCCGGAATCGAGTTTTAGGGACGCCGCCGTGCCTGCCAAGGCATTGATGTTTCAGGGGACGGCGTCCGATGCCGGGAAGTCGCTGGTCACGGCGGGGTTCTGCCGGGCGCTGGCCAACCGCGGGCATTCGGTCCGGCCATTCAAACCTCAGAACATGTCGAACAACGCGGCGGTCACCGTGGACGGCGGCGAGATTGGGCGGGCGCAGGCTCTGCAGGCGAAGGCCTGCCGGGTCGATCCCCGCGTCGACATGAACCCGGTACTGCTGAAGCCCCAGTCGGATGTGGGATCCCAGGTCGTGGTCCGGGGCGAGGTCAAGGGGAACTACTCGGCCCGTGAATTTCAGGACATCAAGCCGGATTTGCTGGACGATGTCGTCGCCGCTTTCGGCCGCCTGGGCGAAGATGCCGACTTTGTGGTGGTGGAAGGCGCGGGCAGCGCCGCCGAGATAAATCTCCGCCGAAACGATATCGCCAATATGGGGTTCGCCCTGGCCGCGGGTGTGAATGTCGTCCTGATTGGCGATATCGACCGGGGCGGGGTGATCGCGAACATCGTCGGCACCAAAGCGCTCCTCGATCCCGCGGAAGATGCGCTGATCGCCGGCTTCATCATCAACCGGTTTCGCGGCGATCCATCATTGTTCGACGACGGCCTCGCCATGATTGCCGGGCAGACCGGGTACCGTTCCTTTGGTGTGCTGCCGTATTTGACGGCGGCGGGACATCTTCCCCAGGAAGATGCCATGTCGCTCGAGAACAGGGAGGACGGCCCTGTCGGCGGGACTATCCGGATTGCCGTTCCGCGCCTGGCCCATATTTCCAACTTCGACGATTTCGACCCTTTGATCGCCGAGCCGGATGTGGACCTCGTCATGGTGCCGCCGGGCGATGTGCTGCCGGGCGATGCGCACTTGGTCATTCTCCCCGGCTCCAAGGCAACCATTGCCGATCTCGCTCACTTGAGGGAGCAGGGCTGGGATATCGATCTCGCCGCCCATGTCCGGCGGGGCGGGCAGATCCTGGGCATTTGCGGAGGCTATCAGATGCTCGGCCGCCGGATTGCCGATCCGGACGGCATAGAAGGCCCGGCCGGTTCAACGGATGGGCTCGGCTATCTTGATATGGAGACACGGTTGACGGCCGGAAAAACCCTTACCGAGGTGTCGGGCGCCGACGCCCGGGGGATGCCCGTTGCCGGTTATGAGATGCATGTCGGGGAGACGTCCGGTCCGGCGACGGCGGCCCCATACCTGACCCTCGAGGGTCGGGCTGACGGGGCGGTCTCGGAAGACGGCCGGATCGCCGGGTGCTACGTCCACGGATTATTCGCCGCCGACGAATTCCGGCATTCGTTCCTGAAGCAGCTCGAGGAACGATCGGCATCCGGCCTGCGCTATGGAGCGTCCGTCGAGGCCGCCCTGGACGATGTCGCCGACGCGCTGGAATCGAATCTGGATGTCGACGGCCTGATGGACGCAGCCGGCTAGTAAGCCAGCTCCAGAACCGCTGCTGCGCCCGTCACACCGGCCAATAGGGCGCAGGCAACGGTATAAATCTTCAGCCCCCGCCGGATTGTCTGTTCGCCGCAGTCCGCCGGACCGCCGTCGAGCCAGGGCTCGTCGAGGCTGTCGCCGCCGTACTTCCTGGGACCGCCGAGCGCAACCTGCAGCGCGCCCGCCATGGCGGCCTCGGGATAGCCGGCATTCACCGACCTGTGTTTCCGCCCGTCCCGGAACATGGTGACGAGCGCCGGCTTCGGCGCGCCGGTTCCAAGACCGGCGGCGGCCGCAATCAAAAGACCGGCAAATCGCGCGGGGATGTAATTGAGGACATCGTCCAGCCGTGCCGACGCCCAGCCGAAATCCCGGTACTCGTCGTTCAGGTGGCCGATCATGCTGTCGGCGGTATTGACGGCCTTGTAGAGCATCATCCCCGGCAGACCGAAGAAGACCGCGAACATGACCGGCGCAACCACGCCGTCGCTGAAGTTTTCGGCCGTCGATTCGATGGCCGCGCGGCTCACCCCCGCTTCGTCCAGGTTGCCGGGATCCCGGCCGACGATCCTGGCCACTGCCGATCGTCCGCTATCCAGCCCCCCGTCGCAGAGGGCGTTGGCCACATCGGCGACATGCCGGTAAAGGCTATTCTGGGCGATGAACACGGACATCAGAAGCGCGATCAATGCCCACCCATAAGGCAGGGGAGCCGCCCAGGCGACAATCAGGGCGCCTATCAGCCATGCCAGGGCGCCCACCGCACATACGGTCAAGATGCCCGATAGACGTCTGGCAATGGTGGGGACCGAGGGCTGGTTGAGCAGACGGTCGAGACCCGAGATCACCTTGCCCGCAACCACCACCGGGTGCGGCACGTACCGGTAAAACCAGCGCGGATCGCCTATCGCGGCGTCCACCAGCATCGCAAGCGGAACGACGAGGAGCGGCGTGTCGGCCCACACGGACATTCAGGTCTCGACGCCGACGCCGTTCAGGGCCTCGGCCAGCCGGGTCTGGTTCCTGTCGCTGCCCGGCAGACCGATCCGCAGCCATCGGGACTGGGACGGGAAGTACCGGGTCAAAATCCCGTTCCGCGCGAGGTGTTCATAAATCCGCCCGGCGTTGTCGGTCTCGACCAGCCTGAACAGATCGGTGCCGCCGATGACGGTCAGGTTTTCGCCGGCGAGGAGGCGGTCCAGCCGCCGGCGGGCGTCGCCGAGGGTTTGCCGCATATCCTCCTGCCACCGGCGGTCCGAGAGGGCGCGGACGCCGATGGTTATGGCAGGCCCGCTGACGGCCCAGGGGCCCAGCCTCTCGCCAATCGCGGAAATGATTTCCGGCTCGCCGGCCGCGAATCCGAGACGCAGGCCGGCCAGTCCGAAAAACTTTCCGAGGGACCGGAGGACCACCAGGCCCGGAAGAGGAAAGAGCGGTGCGGTCGAGAAATCCGGCGCAACGTCGGCGAAGGCTTCGTCGGCGATCAGCAACCCGCCGCCCCGAGACAGCTCATCCGCCGCTTTGGCCAGCGCCGATGCCGGAATCAGCCGCCCGTCCGGGTTGTTGGGATTGACCGCGACAACGACATCGGCGGCGAGCGCGTCCGCAAGCAAGCCCGCCTCCGATACCGAATGTCCGGCATGACGCCAGCAAGCCGCATGCTCTTCGTATGTCGGGCCCAGGACGGCAACCGTGGACGGCTCTCGAAGATGAGGGAGAATTTGGATGATTGCCTGTGTGCCGGGCGCGGCGACCACCGCCGCGGCGGGGTCGAGACCGTAGGCGGATCTCGCGGCCCGCAGAAGCCCGCCCAGGTCGCCGTCATGGGGCAATCGGCGGATTACGCCGGGTTCGATGGTCAGGGCGTCATAAGCGAAGGGATTGATCCCGGTGGAAAGGTCCAGCCATCCCTCGGGAGGCTCGCCGAATGCGGTGGATGCCTGATCCAGCCGGCCGCCGTGATGAAGGGGAGCATTGGCCACGGGGATACCCGGCCGACTAGGCCGACCTCTTGCCGGTCGGCGCCTCGGAAGGCCGTGCCGGAGGCTGGGCCGGCCCGATTGGGACGACGATCCGGCTGCCGCCGTCACCCAGAATTTGCGCTTCGATCCCGTAAACCCGGGCCAGCCGTTCTTCGGTCAGAACGCCTCCTGCCTGGTCGTCGGCGACGACCCGGCCGCCTGCCATCAGCACGATCCGGTCGCAGTACCGGAGCGCCAGCGTCAGGTCATGGAGGACGACGACCACGCTCCGGTCCCGGCGGGCGAGGTCCTTCAGCAGCTGCATGATTTGCAGCTGATGTCCCGGGTCGAGACCCGAAATCGGCTCGTCGGCCAACAAGATCGGCGCCTCGACGGCCAACGCCGAAGCCAGCAGCATCCGGATTCTCTCGCCACCTGACAAGGTGAGCGCCTGGCGATCCCGGAGATGGACGATATCCGTCTCTTCGAGTACCCGCTCGATGACTGTCCAATCGCGCCGTCCGAGACCACGGAACGTACTCGAATGGGGCAGCCGTCCGAGGCCAACGATCCGATCGACGCTCATCGGCCAGTGTACGCCCGCATTTTGCGCCAGATACGCAACCTCGCGGGCGATCTCCGGGCGCGACAGGGCCGTCACGGGGCGCCCGTTCAGGTGAACATCTCCGCGATCGGGATTTATCAGATTGACCAGGCAACGAAGCAAGGTGGTCTTGCCGGCGCCGTTGGGTCCGATCAGGCCGACGATCTCTCCATCCGCCAGAGACAATCCGGCCTCCTGCAAAATGGCTGTCCCGCTCCGGATGACGGTCAGTCCGTTTGCATCGAGCACACTCATGCCATCGATCTCCGGACCTTGAAGATCAGGAACAGGAAAAACGGCGCGCCGACGAGGGCGGTCAGCACACCGAGCTTCATCTCGACATTGGTGGGGATCAGCCGGACGCCGATGTCGGCCGCAAGCAAGAGCGCCGCTCCCCCGAACGTGCTGGCGAGCAAAAGGCGGCGCGGCTCGTGGCCGACGAAAGGACGAAGCAGATGGGGGACAACGAGGCCGACGAAACCGACCACGCCCGCGACGGCGACCCCCGCCCCGACGGCGAGCGCAGTGCCGGCGATCAGTTGAACCCGTACCCGCCTCAAATCGAAGCCGAGGGTGCTCGCCATGTCCTCGCCGAGGGTCAGAGCATCCAAGGCGCGGCCGGACGTGAGCAGCAACAGGGCGCCCGCCGCCATGAACGGCAGCGACAGGTAGAAGTGATCCATGCTCCGGTCCTTGAGCGAGCCCAACAGCCAAAAGACGATCTCGGAGGCCGACAGGGCGTCGGGTGACAGGTTGATCGCCAGCGAAATCAACGCCCCGGCAAGGGAACTCAACGCAATCCCCGCCAGTATGAGGGTCAGGACGCTGGGATCCCGCCCCGCCAATGCGAACAGCAGGGCGATCGCAATCACGGCGCCGGCAATGGCGGCGAGCGGCAAGGCCAGCGGGAATAAATTGAACAGACCGAAGTAAAGGACGATCACCGCGCCGAGGGCGGCGGAGGAAGAGGCGCCGATGATTCCCGGCTCGGCCAGTGGATTGCGCAGCAGTCCCTGAAGCGCCGCGCCGGCAAGTCCGAGCGTGCCGCCGATGGCGAGCGCCAGGAGAACCCGGGGCAGGCGAATTTCCTGCATGATGATTGCGGCCGTGGAGTTGCCGTCGGCGAAAAGACCACTAATGGGAACCGCCACTTCCCCGATCATCAACGAGGCGCCCGCGAGCGCCGCCACCAGCACGGCCAGGCCCGCCAACAGGGGCAGATCCGCCAACAGGAGCGGGCCGCTCATCGGGTTCGATGAACTCGAACTCATTGGTTCGCACCGGGCATTGCGGAGCCGCGTGCGATCCCGGCGAGCGCACCGACGGCAACAGTTGTCGCCTCGCCGCCGCAGAGCCAGAAAGCGACGGGAAACTCGATTCGTCCGGATCTACTCAAGGACCGGTCGAGCGCCGGATGGCGAATGATCTGGGCGCCGATCCGAGGCCGCATGGGGTTTCTGACCGTGTCATCGAGCAGGTAATCCGGCTTGCCGACGAGCAGGATCTCCAGGGGAACGTAGCCGCCCCGCTTGTAGCCCAGTTTGGCCGCGATGTTGTCGATCCCGGCTGCCGACATGATGGCATTGACCAGGGTATCGGCGCCGAAGGAGTAGCCGTGGCCGCGGTAGATGACCGCCGTCGGCCGTTGCCCGCCGGGTACAAAAGCGGTGCCGGCCGCAAGACCGTCGATGGACGAGGCGAGCCGCTCCCCCCGTTCGGGGTGCCCCAATATCCCGGCCACCCGGCGTATCTGCGCCGATAGTTCGCCGAGGGTCTTTGGCCGTTTGGTTCGAACGATCCTGATATGGAACCGCTGAAGAAACTCCCGGGTGCGGCGGCTGAAGGGGCCGGTGAAAACGAGGTCGGGATTGGCGGCAATGACCTCTTCGGCGCTTCTCTGGTTGGCCGGGATGCCGCGGGCTTTTTCGTGGAGGAAGGACGTGCGGGGATCGTCGGCGCCCTTGGCGAGGGAGATGATTTGTTCCTTGTCGGCCAGCGCCAGAACATATTGATTGGCACAGGCCTCGATGGACATCACCCGGGGAGGTTCGGCCTTGGCGGGCGCCGTCGCACCGGCAGCCAGCGCTGCGGCCAATATTCCCCAAAGCCTCGCCGACCGGACCATGTGCCGTCCCTCAGAATGAAACCGTTAAGCCGCCGTGGACACCGAATGGAGCCGACCCGTAGCCAGCCGCGCTCTCGTACGCCTCATCAAGAATATTTTCAATTCGTGCGTGGAGCTTGACCCGATCATTCAGCTGGTAATCGCCGGCGACATCAAACCGCCAATGCTTCCCGATGTAAACGACTGCGCTGGATGACGGATAAAAGTCCTTGTGATCCGATTCCCATTCGCCATCCAGGCGAAGATTGGCCTTCCCATCGAGGAACGCGTAATCGAAGGAGAAATTGACCCGATGCCGGGGCACCCGGTCGATCTCCGCTCGGTTTTCGTCGTCGGCCAATGTGAACGTATGGTTGAGCGAAAAATCAAGCCGCCGGTCCGAGGCCTTGAACAGCGACGCGTTGACGAAATTCTCCAAGCCCCGGCTCTTCATTTGTGTGCGGTTGACGTATCGGCAGGGCCAACCTTCACAAATAATTTGGTTCTTTACGGCATTCCGGAAATAGGTGGCGCCGAACTCGACGCGATCGTTCAGGGCCTTTTGCTCAAATCCGGCGTCCCACAATCGGGTGCTCTCCGGGCTTAGATTTCGGGTGCCAAAGGGGCCAAATAGTTGATAGAGCGTGGGTGCGGCAAACCCGGTTGCGTAACTCGACTTCAAGATGGTCCGGGTCTCCTTGAGGTCATAGGAAACGCCGCCGCGATAGGTCCACGCGCCGTCCGTCAAATCAGGATGGATAGCATCGAAATGATCGAAGCCGAGGCCGGCCGTGATGGACACCCGGTCGAGGAACCGGTTTTGGGTTTGGACGAAGTAGTTTCGGTGACTTGTCCGCCTGTCCAGTGTTTCCGTGGGATTGGCCGTGGTGCCGCCCGAAAGGCGTGCATAGCGTTCCTGGTCATATCCGGTGCCGAAGCTGAGCAGATGTCCGTCGGCAACCTCGAATGTTCCGCGGTAATCGATATTTCGATACCAGGCGTCGGACCCGCCGTCGAAAGCCAGCGAAGAAGTTCGCCGGACGCTCGTGTTGGTGCCGGACAGGGTGAGGTGGTTTTCCATGCGGCCGTCAAGAAGGTCCCGGCTTCCGGCCAGGGAGTATGACGTGACTTCCTTGTCCTTGGTTTCGTCCGCATCGAACACGACACGGCTTCTCGTATCGTCAAACTCCGCAAACAGCGAGGTGTGGTCGAAGGTGGCGCGAATTTCCGTTTCCGGGTTCGGACGAATTCCGCCGTTGAAGCTGAAGCTGTAATTTTCTGCGCCGTCATTTTCCGTCGGCACGGGATGGCGCGGCGGATCCCGGTCCTCGTTGGCGGCTGAAAATCCGTCCGTTTCGAAAACCGTGCCGGAGACGGCATAGTCGTAGCCCATGCCGTTCCGCAGCCGTCCGCCGCCGCCGCCGAACAGGTCCACGAGACGGGTGTTGTTGGTTCCCGCCTCGGCCTTGATCCGGCCCGAGAAATCGTCCTTGCCCTTCTTGGTGATGATGTTGATGACGGCGCCGTTGGCACGCGACCCATAGAGCGTCGCCTGGGGGCCTCGGATAATCTCGATCCGCTCGATATTGGACACCATCAGGTGCTCGAAATTGAAGCGCCCGCGAATGTCTCCGGGATCGTTCTGCCGCACACCGTTTATGAGTACCAGTGTCTGCTCCTCCTCGAGCCCGCGGAACTTGGCGACCGACGATGTGCCGGCCGGGCCGTTTTGCTGAATATTGATGCCCGGCGTGCGGCGCAAAATATCCGCAACTGCCGGCAATTGCATTCTCTCCAGCTCGTCCGCCGTGATGACGGTGACGGAACTGCCCAACAGCGTCTTGAGGGTCGGGGTTCGCGTCGCCGTGACGACGATATCCTCGCCGGTCGCCGGCGGCTGGGCGAGCGCCGTGGCGGCAAACGTCCCGACGGCAAGTGCGGTGCCGAACGCCGCCGGTACGAATATGTTTTGAAGGTTCATTCCGACCCCCTGCAATGATGACCGACACATCACCGCACGCGGTCTGTCCGCGCCACCCGGTCGTCCCGCCCCGGCGGCAGGTGATGCTGGCTACGGCAGGTCTCCTGACTCGCGGGTCTCTGGAAAATCTTGGCCTTCCCGGTTACCCAGTGGCTTTTCTCAAGATTTCCTCGCCGCTCACAGTTGCGGGCGCAGTCTCGGCTTTTACCGAGTTCCCTATTATCCCCTTGCAGGGGCCATAGCTGGGCTGAAAGATGAAGATCGATGACCGGCTTGTCAATTCGCGGGCGGCGAACCCGGCAATTCGGCCGCCGCCGTCAAATGCCCCGGCTTCAGGCCATGTTGAGAGGCAGCGGACTCCGATCCACGTGATCGATTGAGCGCCGGACCATGCGCTCCAGCATTTCGGCCTTCACGTCCGCATGGTCCGGGTCATCCCAGAGGTTTCTGAGCTCCGAGGGATCGTTTTCGAGATCGTAGAGCTCGGCCAATTCGGACTTGCCATAGAGCGTCATCCGCCAGCGCTCGGTCACCATGGACCGGACCTGAATTGGGGCCGGGATGCCGAGGGATGCGTGCTGGCTCTCCTCTTCGACGACGATATCGCCCGGTCCCGTGTCGGTGCCGGTTTCCATGTCGGTCAGCAGGGTCCGGCCTTGAACGCCGTTGTAGGCCCCGAGCCCCGCCCGGTGGAGAATGGTCGGGCCGATATCGATGGTGCTGGCCAATGAAGAAAGTGTCGAGCCGGCGGCGCCGCTGGCAGCGGGATCGCTCCAGATGAACGGCACCTTGATCGTTGCCTGCAGGTGCAGCGGCCCCTTCAGGATCAGCCCGTGGTCACCCAGGAAATCGCCGTGATCGGCGGTGAAGACGATGACCGTATTGTCGAACTCATCGAGGTCCTTGAGCTTTTGGACGACCTCGGCCAGCGCGTCGTCGATCATGGTGATCATGCCGCAGGTGAGGGCGATAGCCTCCTTGGCTTCCCGCTCGTCGACCCGCAGGAAGACCATGGTCCGGTCGCGATCAAATTTAGGGTTGTTGTCCTCCGTCGCTCGCGCGAGATCGGCGGCGTTGGCGACATTTGGCCGGTCCGAATGGAAACTCGCCGGCAGTTCCACCTGATCCGGGCTGTACATGTCCCAATACTTGCCGGGCGGCGTGAAGGGATGGTGGGGATCGGGAAATGAAAGCATGAGAAAGAACGGATTGTCGCCGCCCTCGGCCGACCAGTCGTCCAGGCACTGGATCGCATGGTCCCGGACATAGGAGGTCGGATAAAGCTCCTCCGGAACCGATGTCCGCCACGCCTGTGGCGCCACATGGTCCGAGGGCTGTGCATTGTCCCTGCCCCGCAATTTGTCGGGATCTTGACCTTTGTCTCTCAGCCAGTGGGGGTAATCGGCGCCGACCATGTCACCGTGTCCCGAGCACAGATGCACGCGGTCGAATCCATAGAAAGGCAGATGCAACTTCTGGCGCTCCTTGACCCAACGAGCCGGTTTTTCCTGATCATAGAGGGTCAGGTCCGAGGTGTAGGGTTTGAGCGCCTCCGCGAAATCTCCGTTGAGCACTTTCAAATCGTCGCCACGGCTGGTGTCATAACGGGGCGCGCCGTCGGTCATGTTTTGCAGGTGGCTCTTGCCCGACAGCGCCGTCCGGTAGCCGTCGGCCCGCAATATGTCGACAAAGGTGTTCGCCTGGAGCGGCAGCGGCAGGCCATTGCCGCGGGCGCCGGTCACCGAAGGCAGCCGGCCGGTCATCAGACTTGCGCGGTTGGGCATGCAGACCGGCGACGCCACATAGAACCGGTCGAACCGGGTGCCGCGTTCGGCTAGGCCGTCGATGGTCGGGGTTTTCAGGAATGGGTGTCCGGAGCAGCCGAGATAGTCGGCCCGGTGCTGATCGGTAATGACGAAAAGGAAGTTCGGCCGTTTCTCAGCCATCGCTTTGGGTGCCTCCCGTGGCCCACGTCTGTCTTGTTGCGGGCAACTATGCAGAAGGCGGCATGGGGCGGTCTACCCGACCGGCCGGAGTTCTCGAAAGTTGTCCGAGATTCGGACACGAAATGGGCGGCCGTATCGTGACGGCCGCCCTTTCGGACCGGCGCTAGATCGGGTCATGTTTTGACGGAACCACGGCGCGGTTTCGTCAAAACATGTGAATCCGATCTATTTCAATAGTGTAGAGCCGATTCACATGGATTGTCGGCATCGCAAAGCGACTCCGACAAACCATGATCGGCTCTAGTCGAGGTCCAAGTCGAACAGTTTGATTGCGTTGGTGCGCCCGATCCTGAGTTTTTCTTCACCCGAAACGACTTCCGTCGCGTCGTACCAGTCGGCCGCATCCTCCATCTTCTCGAACGGGTAGTCGGCGCAGAAGAACATGCGGTCGACGCCGACGACATCGAGGCAGCACTTGAAGGCCGGGTCCTGGAAGTTGCCCGATGTCGTGATGTAGAAGTGATCGAGGAAATATTCACCCAGCGGCCGGTTGCCCCTGTATTCGCGGCGCGAGAACCGCATCCGCGCATCGATCCGCCAGAGATCGTAAGGGATGTGTTCGCCCAGGTGGCCGATGATGATCTTCAGGTTGGGATAGTCGTCGAACATTCCCGATCCGCACATGCGGAGCGAGTGAATGGATGTTTCAACGGCGAATCCCCACGGCGAACTCTTGAGCCAGGGATGACCGTCATAGACCGGCGCGCGCGACGGCAGTTGCATACGCGGGTGGAGATATAACGGCACGTCCAGCTCCGACACGGTGCCCCAGAACGGCCGCAACGCCGGTTCATCGAGGTACAGAACATCGTCCTCTTCGCCGGTCTGCTGGAAGCCGTTGACCATGGAGCCCTTAAATCCCATTTCCGTGACGCAGCGAGTCAGCTCTTCGGACGCCACATCCGGATTGTGCATCGGGAGCGCCGCGAACGCCGCATAGCGGTCCGGATGGCGCGCGACGGCTTCCGCCATTGCGTCGTTGGCTTTCCTGGCCACCTCGACGGCCTGATCGACATCCCGGATGCCCTGAATGCCCGGCGCGTTGTTGGAGAGGATGGCGAATTCAATTCCCGTCTTGTCCATGATTTCCAGACGCTCGTCGCCCATATCAAGAATTTGACGGGTGAATTCGTCCCACTTCCCCGAATCGCCGGCGAACGCGCGGGTGTCTTCCAGGGTTTCGGGGATCGCCATGTGTTCCTCGAAAACGATTTTGCCTTTCATGGTGGGATTCTCCTGCTAGCTCATTCGTCCGTCAAAATCCTTCGGCGCCTATATTCTCTGGCGCCCGGCGCCTCGAAATTTGAAAAACCGTCTGTGATTGGTACCGGTTTCGCGCAGCCGACTCGGCGCGGACGCAACCTGGTTTTCGGTGAATCGGCCCCTCCCTGGGTCCTTATTGTTCGTTGCCCGGGGAATTTCATCAGAAGCCACGGAGCAAATCCACTTCGCTGCCCGATATTCTGCTTCGAGTCCGAATCCCGGACATATTTGCGTCCGACCGGTTGCGGACCATGAGAGCGGTTCGGGGAATGCACGCGGTTACGGCACCCGCTGGCTCCTCTCCGGCTTGCTTCGGGCTAAGCGTTTTCAGCCCGCCAGGCTTCGGTGTTGTCGAGGGTGGCGAGGGGCTGTGTCATGCCCGGGTCGAATGTCTTGGGCTCATCTCCCGCGGCGATCTTGTTCGGCCATCCCGGATCGGCCAGCGCGCCGCGGGCCATGGCAACGAAGTCGGCGTCGCCCGCACCGATCATTCCATCGGCGGCGGCCGCGTCGCTCATGCCGCCGCAGGCGATGACGGGGCCCGAAAAATATTCCCGGGCGTGGGCCGCAAGTGTCCTGTCACCGCCGAAGACAGGCTTGAAGGCGGGCACGCTGTTGATGTGGAGATAGTCGGCTCCGTTGGCATCCATGGCCGAAAACAGCGCCTCGGCATCATCGGCGCCGCCTTCCCAGACATGCTCGAAGTTGTTGACCGCCATCTGAGAGAGCCGCATGCCGACCGGAACGCCGCCGGCGCCTGCTTTGACGGCGGCGAGAATTTCCGCATGGAAGCGGGCGCGGTTCCCGGCTGAGCCGCCGTAAGCGTCGTCCCGCCGGTTTGCAGCCGTCGAGAAGAACTGATGGAGCAGGTAGCCGTTGGCGCCGTGAATCTCGATGCCGTCGAAGCCCGCGGCAACGGCGTTTTCTGCCGCTTGGGAGAACGCCGCCTTGATCTTCTCGATCTCGTCGGTGGTAAGGGCGGCTGGTGTCTTGTAGGGGCCGTCGCCGAAATAGTTCCTGGCCATCTCCCCGACGGGCTGAATTGACGACGGCGCCCGGGTGCCATCCACATGGTCGTTGTGTTGAGACAGCGCCCCGGCATGCATCAGCTGTTGGAATATCCTGCCGCCGGCTCCGTGCACGGCGTCGGTGACCTTTGCCCAGGCATCGATCTGCGCCTGGTCGGTGATCCCCGGCTGGTTCAGATAGCCTTGGGAATGCTCTTTGTCGGTGTAGGTTCCCTCGCTGATGATTAACGGAAAGCCGCCTTCGGCGAAGGCCCGGTAGTGGGCTTGCATTTGTTCGGTGGCCAGACCCCCCGCCGCGGCGCTGACCCGGGTCATGGGCGCGGTGACGATCCGGCATGCCAGGTTGAGGCCGCCGATCTCGCCGGCTTGAAACAGGTTGGGATAATCGGATTGGCTCATGGGGGGTCTCCTTGGGGGGTCTCCTGGACACGTCGGGTTTGGTTGTTTTCCCGGACGGAAAATTTCGTAGATAGTTATGCCGGTATCGAGGCTTCTCAAGAGCGTACCGCTCGGTGCGCGGCTTATTCGTAAACGGAGGGAAATGTGGCAGAGCGGAAACAGTTGGGGCTGGCCATCGTCGGCTGTGGCGTGGTGGGGCGTATCAGGGGTGCGCTGGCGAAGGATTTTCCGGGCATAGGCTGGATCGGCCTTGCCGATATCAACGAGCGTCTGGGGCGGCAACTCAAGGAAGATCTCAATGCCGATTTCTTCACCACCGACTTCCATGAGCTTATCCGGCGGCCTGAAGTGGATGCGGTGATCGTCGCCACTTCCACTTGGAGCCACGTGGAACCGACATTGGCGGCGGCCGACGCCGGGCACATGATGATGATCGAAAAACCGCTGGCGACGGACGCCCGGGAATCGGCACAGGTCCTGTCCGCCATCGAAGCCGCCGGCGTCGACGCGGTGGTCGGCTATACCCAGCGCTTTCGCCGGCGGTTTCTGGTGGTCAAGGAACGCATCCGGACGGGCCAGATCGGAGACGTCACCGCCGCGGTCACCCGCGCCTTCATGAACCGCATGGCACCGACGGGGGAGGTGCGCCTGACCCAGGATCGCCGGTTTCTCACGCCCATGGTGGTGTCCGGGACCCACAGCCTCGACATGTGCCTTTGGCTGATGGGCGATGCGGCGAGACCGGTTTCCATATTCGCCCGGTCCACCGAGAAGGTGATGAGTGAACTGGGCACCAAGGATGCCACCTTCGGGGTCTTCACCATGGAGGACGGCACCATCTGGAGCATGAATATCTGTTGGGCGTTGCCCAAGGAATGGCCGGGCGCGGTCTACGGGCTGGAGATCGGGATCGTCGGCACCAAGGGCGTGATCGACATCGAAGATACCCACCGGGATGTCATTCTGGCTACCGAGATGCCTCAAGGTCCGGCCTACAATCCCGACGGGCTGACCATCGACGTGGAGCGGAATGTGGACTTCCTTACCAGCTTCCCGCCCGGCGACGTTCACGGCGGCGAGCTTTGGGGCCCCATGCGCGAGGAAACCAACACGTGGTTCCAGCGCATCTACAACAAAAAGGAGACGCCGCACGCCACGGCGGCCGAGGGCCACCGCAATCTCATGCTCACCATGGCCATGGACCTCTCGGCCAAAACCGGACGGGAGCTCGAGTTGCCGATCGGCCCGGATGAGTTGATGGCGGGCCTGGAGGCCTAGCCCGCATTTCCCATCAGGGTTACGGCCTCGTGAGAAATACGAGCTAACCCGCCTTAGCGCCTGGCGATGGGTTTGACCCTACGGACTTTCCTGCCGGTGTAGGCGGAGATCGGCCGGATCAGCATGTTGTTGGCGTTCTGCTCCAGATAGTGGGCTGCCCAGCCGGTGATCCGGGATGCCACGAAGATCGGCGTATACAGGTTGATGGGGAAGCCCATCAGGTAATAGGCGGGTCCCGACGGGAAATCCAGGTTGGGGTAGATGTTCTTTTCTCCCACCATGATCCCCTCGAGTATCTCGGAAATTCTGATCCAATTGTCGTCACCCGCATAGTCCGAGAGGTCTTTCAGGCAAGCGCTCATGATCGGCACCCGGCTGTCTCCCCATCGATAGACCCGATGGCCGAACCCCATGACCAGTTGCTTTTTGGCGAGCCGACTTCTAAGCCACCGCTCGGCCCGGCCCGGGGTCTTGATCTCTTCCAGCATCTGCATCACCGCCTCGTTGGCGCCGCCGTGGAGCGGCCCCTTGAGGGCGCCGATGGCGCCGGTCACCGCCGAGTAAATGTCGGAACGGGTCGAGGCGATGACCCGGCCGGTAAAGGTCGAGGCATTGAAGCTGTGCTCCGCGTAGCAGGTAAGCGAAATGTCGAAGGCCCGGACAACCTCCTCCGGCGGCACTTTCCCGAAACACATATGGAAGAAATTCTCCGAAAAGCTCAGATCCGGTTTCGGCCGAATTCTCGGCTTGCCCTGGCGGAACCGGAAGTCGGTGGCGATCATCGTGGGAATTTTGGCCAGCATATTGATTGCCCGGTCCATATCCTTGGCTTCCGGCTCGCCCCCCCACGCCTCCTCGGTGGTGCCCAGGTAGGAGACAGCCGTCCGGATGGTATCCATCGGATGCGCCGTCTTGGGAAACTGCTTGATGACGTTGACATGGCCCCGGGTGATGTCCCGGCGGGCACGCTCCTTCCGCTTGAAGGCGGCCAGTTGCGACCGGGTCGGCAATTCGCCCGTCAGCAACAGGTACGCGACCTCTTCAAACGAGCACTTCGCCGCCAGTTCGTGAACCGCGTAGCCCCGGTATGTAAGCATCCGCTCTTCGGGAACCACCAGTGAGACGGCGGTCTCGTCCGCAACGACGCCGACGAGGCCCTTGCGAATATCGGGCGCCGCCTTGACCGCCTTCCCGCCTTTCTTGGACTTCTTTTTTCTCGTTTTTTCCCTTGCCATGATCAATCCTCCTAGCCGCCACGCCTAAATCTTGAAGTTGAATATGTCCTCGTCGAACGAGGCATAATCTTCGTAGTGCAATATCTCGTAGAGCCTTTTGCGGGTTTGCATGTCCGGCACGACGCTTGCCTGGGTTCCGTCCTCGGCCATGCGCCGGTAGCCGTCCTCGACCGCCTTCATCGCCAGCCGTAACGAGGTAACCGGATAGATCGCCATGTCGTAGCCGAGATCGGTCAGCTGCTCGACCGTGAGATAGGGCGTCTTACCGAATTCAGTGAGGTTGGCGAGCAGGGGCACATCGACGGCCTTGCGGAACGCCTCGAACTCCGCCTCGGTATGAAGCGCCTCCGGAAAGATCGCCTCGGCGCCGGCGTCGACGTAGGCCTTGGCGCGTTCGACCGCCGCATCGAACCCCTCCGCCTCCTTGGCGTCCGTCCGTGCCATGATCAGGAAATTCCCGTCCCGTTTGGCCGCCGCCGCGGCGCGGAGTTTCTGGGTCATGGTGTCCGTATCAACCAGCACCTTGTTGTCCAGGTGTCCGCAGCGCTTGGGCAATATCTGGTCCTCCAGATGACACCCGGCGAGACCCGCGTCCTCCAGTTCCCGGATTGTCCGGGCCGCGTTCATGGCTTCGCCGAAGCCTGTATCGACATCGATCAGCGCCGGGAGATCGGTAACACGGGCGATCTGGTGACCGCGGCCGATGACCTCGGGCAGGGTGGTGAGGCCGATGTCCGGGAGCGCCAAATCGGCGGACAAGGCGGCGCCGGAGATGTAGACCCCGTCGAAACCCAATTCCTCGACAATCCGGGCGACGATCGGCGCGTGAGCGCCCGGCATGCGCAACAGCTCGCCGCTGCCCAGACGCTTTCGGAATTCGGCTCGCTTTTGGCCCGCGGTTTTCTCCGTAAACAGCATCAGAAAATCCCTTTGTGGCTGTCCCGCGCATCGATCAGCGGGGCGGCATCCAGTGCGACGTTCAGGGCATCGAGGCCGCCGGCGGGAATGTCGGCCAGGCCTTCGGCCGCGTCGATGAACCGCTGGGCCTCCTGCTCGCTCACCAGTCCCTCCACCAGCGTCTTGAACTTGCCGATATAGTCGGCGCGCTTGAACGGATTGGCGCCGGCCGGATGGGCATCGGCCACGGCCAATTCATCGACGACGGTCTCGCCGGTGGCCAGCATTACTTCGAGGCGTCCGCCGAATGCCCGTTGGTTGGGGTCGGGGTGGTGGTAGCGCTCGGTCCAGGCGGAATCCTCGGCGGTCTCAATCTTGTGCCAGAGCCGCACCGTGTCCTCCCGTGCCGCGCGCTCCGGCGCATAACTGTCCACGTGGTGCCATTTGCCGTCCTGCAGTGCGACCGCAAGAATGTACATGATCGAATGATCGAGGGTCTCCCGGCTCGCCTTGGGGTCCATCTTTTGGGGATCCCCGGCGCCGGTGCCGATGACATAGTGGGTGTGGTGGCTGGTATGGAGAACGATTTTCTCCACATCTTCCCAATCGCCGATCTTCGGTCTCACCCGGAACGCCAGATCGATGAGCGCCTGGGCCTGATACTCGGCGGAATGGGCCTTGGTGTAGCTCTCGAGAATGGCGCGTTTGGGCTCGCCTGCCGCCGGAAGCGGAATGTCATAGGCTGCGTCGGGTCCATCCAGAATCCATGCGATGACACTGTCTTCACCCTCATAGATGGGGGATGGCGCGCCTTCGCCCCGCATCGCCCGGTCTACCGCTTCGACGGCCAGCTTACCCGCGTGGGAGGGCGCAAAGGCTTTCCAGCTGGAAATTTCGCCCTTGCGGGATTGGCGGGTCGAAACCGTGACGTGCAGCGCCTGTTGAACGGCCTGGTAAACCACCTCCGTCTCCAGTTCGAGCATGGCGCCCAGGCCGGCTGCCGCGGATGGCCCGAGATGCGCAATATGGTCGATCTTGTGGGCATGAAGACAAATGCCCTTTACCAGGTCGATCTGCACCTCGTAGGCCGTCGCCAGTCCGCGGATCAGATCGGCGCCGGAGCAGTTCAGCTGCTGGGCGACAGCCAGGAGCGCCGGGATGTTGTCACCGGGATGGGAGTAGTCGGCGGCCAGGAAAGTGTCGTGGAAATCCAGTTCCCGGACGGCGGTGCCGTTGGCCCACGCGGCCCATTCGGCGTGGACTTCGGTCGCGGGCGGGAGACCGAACACCGTTGCACCGCCGGTCCGCGGGTGCAGCAGGGCTTGGGCGCGCGCCGTCGCAACGGGTCCGCGGTTGATGGCTGCCATGGCGACGCCGGCATTATCGATGATGCGGTTGATGATCATCTCGGTCACGTCCGGCTCGACCGCGACAGGATCGGTGGCGAGCGCCGCGAGCTTCCAGGCCAGCTGATCCTCGCGTGCGAGATGGTGTGTGGATGGATGGACGGTGACCTGAATGTTTTGCACGAACAAGAACCCCCTGATGAATGCCGGTGATCTTAGTCAGCGCGGCGCGGATGTCCATCTTGGACGAATCCGCAAAGGATGTCTGTTCAGCGGACCGTGGTTCCCGGCGGCGCGTCCAGGATTTCCAGTTTGGCCCGGATGTCCTTCAGCTCCTGGCCGTTGCGGATGCGCGTGAAGACCAGTTCCATGCCGCCGGGCACCAGGGAGCGGTCATATGTCTGCATCTCGACACCGCCATCCTCGGTGATCACGGTCGCGTAGATCGACATCGTCTTTCCGGCGATCCGCGCCCAAACCTGCGGATCGCCCTTCAGCGGTTCCAGCGGCACCGTCTTGCCCAGACGGTTCACCTTGCCGACCGGCTGATAGACACCAGGCCGTGCGGTGGGCGCAAACGCCACCATATGGCGGGCCGACTTGGTCTTGCCGGAAGGCTTCTGGGTGATCGTGGCCCATTCGACGGAAAAGCCGTCGCCTTCCCGCTTGATCACCACATCGAGGTCCCTTTTGGTAAGCCCGCTCGCCGTCGCAAAGACGGTCTGACCCGCATAGGTCCCGACAAAGGGCAGGAACGGCAATTGGCCCGGACTTTGAGCCGACGCCGGGGAAATCCACAGCGCGGCAAACAGCCCAATGATCGCAAGACCGCAATGGGCGTTCGCACGTTTCATGGGACAGTTCTACGGCTGATAATCGGAGAAGGCAATTGCCCCCTCAAACCCACGAGAATTCGGCCCACGGAGTGGCTTGTTCCCGCGCCGGCTCATGGCCGGGCGTCAATGGTATTCCCGATTGCGGGTCAATGATTGACCGATCCGCCGTCGACGACAACGCATTGGCCGGTCATGAAGTCGCTGTCCGCGGATGATAGGAAGATCAGCGCGCCGACCAGGTCATCGGGCGTTTCATCCCGCTTGAATGCGCGCGTCTTGACCACCATGTCGTGGTTCAGCTCACGCTGCTCATTACGATTGGCAATGACGTTCTCGCTCAAGGTGAGGCCGGGCGCCAGCGTATTCACGCAAATGCCGTCTTCGCCCACTTCGCGGGAAAGGGACCTGGTGAAAGCCAAAATCGCGCCTTTCGAAGATACGTAGTGCAGCATGTAGGGCGACCCTTTGAACAGCGTGCCCGACGCGATGTTGATGATCTTGCCGTACTTCTGCTTGCGCATCTGCGGCACGGCCGCCTTTGCGCAAAGAAACGGCCCCTTCACGTTGACGGCCATCAGGCTGTCCCATTGTTCGACCGAGATGTCCTCGAAGGGGCCGGGAAGGATATTGCCGAAGATGGCGGCATTGGTGACCATGATGTCCACGCGGCCGAATTGGGCGACCGTTTCGCCGACCATGGCTTGTGTCTCCGCCTCGCTCGTGACGTCGGTCCTCAATGCCAGGACCTCGGCGCCTTGGTAGGCGGACCGGATATTCTCCGCCGCGGGTTCGCAGTCATCGATGTCGGTGAGCACGACCTTGGCGCCTTCGCCGGCGAGAGCCGATGCATAGGTTGCGCCGATGCCCTGTGCCGCGCCGGTGACGATCGCCACCCGGTCGTCGAGACGTCCCATGAGTTCCTCCCTGGTTCCCTCGCCCCCGAATTTACGGGCGGCAGTCTAGCCGGTGAGGCCCCGCTCTAAAACGAGATTCAGCCGGCGCGAAAAAGCCGCCGGATCGGCAATGCTGTCACCTTCGAGGATTTTTGCCTGATCGAGCAGCAGCCGGGCGGCCTCGTCCAGGATTTCGCCGTCCACCGGTTGATCGACGAGCCCGGTGAGCTTCCTGATCAGCGGGTGGCCCGGATTGAGTTCAAGAATTCGCGTGGCGCTCGGAACGTTCATGTGCCCCTGCTGGCGGAGCATGCGCTCGAGATGCAGGTCCATATCGCCGTCAGCCGCCACCAGGCAGACGGCGCTGTCGGTGAGCCGCTCGGAGACCCGCACGTCCTTTACGTCCTCGCCGAGGGTCTGCTTGAAGTTCAGCAGGAGTTTGGCCATTTCCGCATCGTCGGCCTTGTCCGCATCCGGCGCGGCCTCGCTGTCCGCCTTCTCGAACCTGGTCAGATCGATTCCGCCGCTGGTCGCCGATTTGAGCGGCTTGTCGTCATACTTGCCCACCGCCGGCACCCAGAATTCGTCGATCGGATCGGACAGCAGCAGGACTTCCACGCCCCGGGACTTGAACCCCTCGATCTGCGGGCTGGCGGCCAGCGCCGCCGGGTCGTCGCCGCTGATATAGTAAATCTCATCCTGCCCTTCGGGCATGCGGGCAACGTAGTCGGCGAGACTGACGAGTTCGGTGCCGTTCGTGGACCGGAAACGCGCCAACTCCAGGATGGGTTCCTGGGCCGCATGGTCCTCGTAGAGCCCTTCCTTGAGGACAGCGCCGAAATTGTCCCAGAACACGGCGTACTCCTCCGGGGCCTTTTCGGCTTTCTTCTTGAGTTCGGCAAAGATCTTCTTGACCAGCGCGCCCCGGATTTTCGTCACCAGCACATTATGTTGAAGCATTTCCCGGCTGACGTTCAGCGGCAGGTCCTCGGAATCCACGATGCCGCGGACGAAGCGGAGATGGCTCGGCATCAGGTCTTCGCACTCGTCGGTGATGTAGACCCGTTTGACGTAGAGTTTCACTCGATGGCGGCGGTCGGGGTGCATCAGGTCGAAGGGCCGGCTTGACGGCACGAACAACAAGGCCGTGTACTCGATCTTGCCTTCGGCCCGGGTGTGCAGGGTCAGCCAAGGGTCATCGAAGACGTGACCGACATGGTGATAAAACTCCTGATACTGCTCGTCGGTGATGTCGCTCTTCGGCCGGGTCCACAACGCGGAACCGGTATTGATCTGGCTCTCCAGGTCCTTGGTGACGAAATTAATCGGAATGGCGATGTGGTCGGCATAGCTTATGACGATGTGCCGGATGCGCTCTTCCTCCAGGAATTCGCTTTCACCCCTGGCCAGATGCACGGTCACCGAGGTTCCGGGCGTGTCCCGCTCCGCCTCTTCGATCAAAAACTCGCCGCCGCCTTCCGAACTCCACCGCCACGCCTGATCCTCGCCGGCTTTGCGGCTCACCACGTCAACCTTCTTGGCCACCGCAAAGGAGGCATAGAAGCCAACGCCGAATTGCCCGATGAGTGCGGCATCCTCCTTCTCATCACCGGTCAGGCTCTCCAGGAACTGCGTGGTGCCGGACCGGGCGATGGTGCCGAGGTTCTCGATCAGTTCATCGTGACTCATGCCGATGCCGTTATCGGCGACGGTGACGGACCGCTTCTTCTTGTCGACCGAAATTTCGACGCCGAAACCTGACCCGCCGGGCAATAGATCGGGATTGGTCAGCGACAAATATCGCAGCTTGTCGCAGGCATCCGAGGCATTGGAAATCAGCTCGCGCAGGAATATCTCCTTGTTGGAGTACAACGAGTTCACAACGATATCCAAGACCTTTCCGACCTCGGCCTGAAACTGGAGTTTTTCTTCGCTCATATGCTTCACTCTTTAGCGCGTCCCACGATGAAGCGGGTCCTCTCAAGGCCCATATGTAATAGGCTGTCGGGTTTTCGCAAGGGCTGGGGACGGGTGCCGGCGTGCAGCCGGATTTTTGACCGTCATCAAGGCGTACGTGGCGGTCGTCGGCTTGAATTTCGCGGGTTGGCGCCAAGAAAGGCCGGTCGTGATTGGCAAACGGAACCAGCATCTGTCAAAATGCCAACGCACGTTGGCCGCGGCGGTTTCCCGGCGGGTGGGCCGATAAACGACAACAAACCAAGGAGCGTTCGATGCAGATACCGGTCCAAATTTCATTCAGGGATATCGATCATTCCGACGCCATCGAGGCGCGCATCCGGGAGAAGGTGGAGAAGCTCGAACAATATTACGACCGCATCACCAGCTGCCGCGTGGTGGTCGAGGCGCCCCATCGGCATCAGCATAAGGGCAAGCTCTACAACGTCCGGGTGGGCCTGAGCGTTCCCGGCGAAGAGATCATCGTCGATCACGACAAACTCAACGATCCGGCGCACGAGGATGTCTATGTGGCGATCCGGGATTCCTTCGAAGCGGCGCGCCGGCAACTGAAGAAGCATGTTCGGAAAATTCGCGACAACCATCTCCGGGAAGAACGGGCGGCGAGCCGGCAGTAAGACGCCGACCGGCGACTCCCCGGTCTCGGTAGCCCGGGACAACTTGCTCAGGGAAATCGAGCGCGATGCCCGGGAGACGGCAGGCCTGACCGGCCGGCGTTCGTTCGCGCCGCGGGTGATGGAGGCGCTGGCCGGCGTGCCTAGGCACGAGTTCGTCCGGCCCGGTGATCGGGACAACGCCTATCTGAACCGGGCGCGGCCCATCGGCGACGGGCAGACCATTTCCCAACCGCTGATCGTCGCGCTGATGACCGATCTTCTTGATCTCGAACCGGATCACCGGGTGCTGGAGATCGGAACCGGGTCCGGGTACCAGACCGCCGTGCTGAGTTTGCTGGCAGGTGAGGTCTGCACCGTTGAAACCATTTCCCGCCTTTCCGAAACCGCCGAAGACCGATTGAACCGGCTGGGCTATGAACGGATCCGGTTCAATGTCGGCGACGGCCACCTCGGCTGGCCGGAGAAGGCGCCGTTCGATGCCGTCATCGTCACCGCGGCCGCCGACGAAATTCCGGACGCCCTCGTCACGCAATTGAAACCGGGTGGCCGGATGATGATCCCGGTGGGCCCGCCGGCGGGTTCCCAATCGCTGGTACTGGTGACCAGGAACCTGTCCGGGGCCATCGACCGGAGGCCGGTCCTGCCCGTCGCCTTCGTGCCGTTGGTCAGGGGGTGAAGCCGGCCCGGCCCGGTGATATGCTGATCCCGGCCGGGGGCGCAGGGAGGGCAGGCGATGGCGGCTGACGAGCGCGGACTACATCTCAATACCGACAGTACCGACGCGGCCGATGCCTTCAATGCGGCCATACGCAGCTTCTTCGCCTGGCGCCGCGACGTCATGCAGCATCTCGGCCGGGCGCTGGAAGCCGATCCGGGATTCGTCCTCGCCCAAGCCTTGAAAGGGCTGTTCCTGTGCGGCATGCGCCAGCCCGCGGCCTATCCGATGGCTCGCGAAAGCCTTGTTGCGGCCAAACAGGGCGAAGCCGGTTGCTCGGACCGGGAACGCGCCTACGTGGCGGCGCTGGAGGCGACGCTGGACGGCGACCTGTTCCGCGCCGTCAACTGTTTCGAGGAGGTCATCGCAGTCCATCCCCTCGACCTGATCGCCATCCGGCTCGGCCAGATGGAGCTGTTCTGGCTGGGCGAAGTGGCGTGGGCGCGGGACATCACCGCCCGGCCGGCGGCCGCGTGGTCCGAGGAGGTGCCCGGCTACCCGGCGTTTCTCGGTGTTCGCTCCTTCGCCCTCGAGGAAACCGGCGATTTGGAGGCCGCCGAGCGCCTTGGCCGGCGGTCCATAGAACTGGACCCCGGCGATTGCCAGGCGGCGCACGCGGTGGCCCACGTCCTGGAGATGGAAGGCCGTCTCGACGATGGTGTCGAATGGCTCGACGGCCTCAAGGATTGTTGGGCGGAGGCCAACCACATCGTGCATCACCTGTGGTGGCACCGCTGCCTGTTCGAGTCCGAACGCGGCAATCACGCGGGCGCCATGGAGACCTACGACCAATTCGTCCGCAATCCCGCTTCGCCCCTGATCCAGGCCATGTCCAACTTCTTCACCGACATGCAGAACTGCGCGGCGCTGCTGGCGCGGCTGGAAATGCGCGGCATAGACGTGGGCGGGCGCTGGGAGGCGGTGGCCGACGACTACGAGAGTTGGATCGGCAACCATACGAGCGCACTGACCTCGCCGCACTGCGCGCTGGTGTTCGCCGCCACGGGCCGTGATGCGAAGCTCGACGAACTGATGGCGGACCTCCGGGAGTTCGCCGCCACCGACCGGGGCGCCCTGGGTCCCCGCTTCGCCGTCGCTGTCATTCCGGCGGCCGAAGCCGCCGTCGCCTACCAGCGCGGCGATTACCAGGGCGTGCTCGACAGCTTGCTGCCGGCGCGGCGGCTGTTATGGCAGATGGGCGGCAGCCACGCCCAGCGCGACCTGTTCTTCCAGATTATGGCCTATGCCGCGGCGCAGCTGGGCCGCGCCGACCTGCTGGCGATCCTGCTGGACGACGTGAGGTCCATCGGTTTCGCACAGGTGGACCAGCGGGCGAGCTACGCCGACGTCGCCGCTGCTTGAGCGCGCCGCCCTCGTTCCGTTGGCTGGAAAGCAAAAAATCGTGTCACTGTTGATCCGAGAGGCGGACGCCGACGATTTCGAGGCAATCTGGCCCATATTCCAGGAGGTCGTTGCAGCCGGCGATACGTACGGGTTCGATCCCGAGACCGGCCGGGAGGCGGCGCGGGAGATTTGGTTGTCGTGGCCCCAGCGCACGCTGGTCGCCGAATTGGATGGACGGATCGTCGGCACCTACTACCTGAAACGGAATATGGGGGGTCCCGGCCGTCATGTCTGCAATTGCGGTTACATGGTTCTCGAGACTAGCCGTGGGCTCGGCGTGGCCACGGCCATGTGCGAGCACTCCCAGGCGCTGGCAATCGAATTGGGGTATCTGGCCATGCAGTTCAATCTGGTTGCGTCCTCCAATGAGAACGCAGTGGCGCTCTGGGAGCGGATGGGTTTCGAGATCGTCGGGCGGCTTCCAAGGGCGTTCAACCATCCTGCCCGAGGCTATGTCGATGCCTACGTCATGTACAAATGGCTCGGAGAAGACCGGCCATGAGCGCAACGGTGCCGGCCGTCAGCCGCTCCGGTCCCGCATCATCTCCAACGCGAGTTGAAGATTGGCCGGGTCCGGTTTCAGTTCGCCTGCGTGGATTTTGGCGGTGATCTCGGTGACCACCGCATTGGCGGGGGCCGCCCCGCCGCTCGCCGCGCTTTCCTCCGCAACCAGTCCGTTGATCAGGTCGACCTCGCTGTAGCGGCCCTTCAGGTGGTCCTGGAGGACGCAGTCCCGCGCAGCCGGACCGATATCGGCGCCGAGCTTGTCGTAGAGCGTTTCCAGGAGTTGATTGGTCTCCCGGATATCGTCCTCCGTAAGGCCGAAGATCGGCTGGATGGCGTAGCCCCGGCGTTGGCCGGCGTTCAGGGCCTCCGTTCCGGCCTTGAGGACGAACTCGCGAAGTCCGGGCAGCTTGTTCGCTTCGTGCATGGTCAGTCCGAGCATCGCCAGCGGGCCCAGGCACATGGTGTTGACCACCAGCTTCATCCATTTGGCCGGCAGGATTTCGCCGGTCACAGAAACCTGGCCGACATTGCTCAGGATTTCCCGAACCTCGCCGATCCTCTCCGCCATCTCCGGATCGAGCGCGCCGATGCCGAACCATGTCTTGGCGGGCGGCGTGTTTCGCTGAACCAGGCCGGGGGTGAATATCTCCGACGACAGCTCGACCACGCAGCCGAGCGTCCGCTCCGGGCCGGCCACGTCTTCGATGATCCCGGCGGTCATGGCGTTCTGGATGCCGATCATCAGCCCGTCTTCGGCGAGATGGGGCTCCATCAGCTGGGCCATCCACCGGGTGTCATACGCCTTGGGCATCACGAGGACGAGGTCGAAGGTCCTGTTCATGCCGGCCACATCGCAAAGATGATGCGCGTCGACGTCGACGTGCTTCTCTTCGTCGGGCATCTTGATGGTCAGACCGTTCGTCCGCATGGCTTCCACATGGGCGGGCCACTGATCGATCATGGTGACGTCCAGACCGGCTTGGGTCAGGTCGGCGCCGGCGCAACTGCCGTTGGCGCCGGTACCGATGATGGCGATGGAAGGCTTCACGCGGCACTACTCCGTTTGCGGTGTCCGAGCCCCCATCATGCGCGTCGGAATTGGACACGCAAGGACCATGACGATCCAAAATTCGCGCGAGGCAGCGCAAATTTACGAATTCCTGACTTGCGCCGCCCGGGGAATTCTCTAACTCTCACCTCATGCAGCTTGCGACCGACGGCGAGCGGGTGGTTGCGGTCCTGGGGCCGACAAACACCGGCAAGACCTACCTGGCATTTGAGCGGATGCTCGGCCATGGCAGCGGCGTTATGGGTTTTCCGCTTCGTTTGCTGGCGCGGGAGAATTACGACCGGGCGGTTGCCGCCAAGGGATCCCGCGAGGTCGCGCTGATTACGGGCGAAGAGAAAATCGTCCCCCCATACGCAAAGTATTTCTTTTGCACCGTGGAAAGCATGCCGATGGACCGCGAGGCGGCTTTCGTCGGGATCGACGAGGTGCAGTTGGCGGCCGATCCGGATCGCGGCCATATCTTTACCGACCGCATCCTTCGGGCGCGCGGCACCGAAGAAACCATGTTTATGGGCGCGGAATCGATCAAACCGCGGCTCAACCAACTGGTGCCGGGTATTGAGTTCATGGCGCGCCCGAGGTTCTCCAAGCTGAGCTATGCGGGCCACAAGAAGATCATTCGGCTTCCGGCCCGCTCGGCGGTCGTCGGGTTCAGCGCCGCCGACGTCTATGCGATCGCCGAACTGATCCGCCGCCAACGCGGCGGCGCCGCAATCGTCATGGGCGCGCTCAGTCCGCGAACCCGCAATGCCCAGGTGGCCCTGTTCCAGAATGGCGACGTGGACTATCTCGTGGCGACCGACGCCATCGGCATGGGTCTCAATATGGACATCGATCACGTCGCTTTTGCGGCCTTGGGCAAGTTCGACGGCCATCACGCCCGCGCATTGAGGCCGGAGGAGTTGGCCCAGATCGCCGGCCGCGCCGGCCGGCACATGAGTGACGGCACCTTCGGGACCACGGGTGACGCCGGGGACATCGAGCCGGAAATCATTCAGCGGATCGAATCCCATGAGTTCGACCGGCTGAGACAGATTTGCTGGCGAAACCCGGTTCTGGATTTCAGCACACTCGCGTCGCTGGGAGAGAGTTTGCAACGGGCCCCCGATCTGCCCGGCCTGGTCCGGGTCCGCGAGGCGCAGGACGAACGGGCCCTTGCCGATCTGGCTCAAAACCCCGCCATCGCCGATCGGGCCGCCGCCGAAAGTGACGTGCGGCTGCTTTGGGATGTGTGCCAGATTCCTGATTTCCAGAAGCTGGTCAGCGACACTCATGTGAGACTATTGGGTCAGGTCTATACCCATCTGATGGACGGCAATGGCCGGTTGCCCAACGACTGGGTGGCCGGTCATGTCAGCGGCATCGACAGACCGGATGGCGATATCGAAACCTTGCTCGCCCGTATCAGCCGGGTGCGCATCTGGACCTACATTTCCCACCGGGCCGATTGGCTGAATGACCCGGAGACCTGGCAGGGCCGAACGCGGGAAATCGAGGACAGGCTCTCGGACGCCCTGCACGACCGCCTCACTCAACGGTTCGTCGATCAGCGGACCGCGGTGCTGATGAAGCGGCTGCAGGACCGGGAAGATCTGACCGCCCGGGTCGACGGGTCCGGAGACGTTCTGGTCGAAGGGCATTATGTCGGGCGCATGGACGGCTTTCGCTTTACCCCCGACCGCGCCGGCGGCGACCTGGCCGGCCGGGCAGTGACCAATGCGGCCATGAAGGCCCTCGCAGCCGAGATCAATCGCCGAATCACCCGGCTCGAAAAGGCGGCCGCCGGCGATCTGGTCCTCGACGATCAGGGACTCATCGAGTGGGAGGGACAGGCCCTCGCCCGCTTGCTGCCCGGCCGCTCGCCCCTTCAGCCGAAGCTTGGAATTCTCGGGAGCGAGCTGCTGGACGGAACCGCCCGCGGCCGGGTCGAACGGGTTCTGGACGAGTGGCTGCGAAATCGGATCGCAACCGATCTGGAGCCCTTGGTGCGGGCGACCAGGAGCACCGACCGGGGTCCGGTCCGCGGTTTGATTTTTCGCCTGGAAGAGGGGCTCGGCAGTATTCGGCGGGAAGAGGTCGCGGAAGAACTGGCCAAGCTGCCCCAGGAGGACCGGGCGGCGCTGCGGCAATTCGGTGTCCGGATCGGGCGGGAAAGCCTCTACCTGCCGAAACTGCTGAAACCGAAATCGGCGCGGCTTGCCGCCATTCTGTCCGCGGTGCACGGCAGGTTCAGCCCAATTCCGCCCATTCCGCCCGCGGGCCGCTCGTCGGTCCGGATATCGAAGGCGGATGATCCGCAAATCCTCGGTGCCGCCGGCTACCGTGTAATGGGAACGCTTGCCGTCCGCATTGATTTGCTCGAGCGCCTGTTGTCCCTGGTTTGGAAGGATCTCCCCAAAACGCCGGCCAAGGTGACGCCCGAGATGCTCAACCTGTTGGGTTGCGGCGAGGAGGATATGGACGGCGTGCTCAAGGCAATCGGTCTTCGGCGCCGGCAGACGGTCGACGGTATTGCGTATTTCCCTCCCCGCCGCCCAGCGCCCGGCCCGAAGAAGCGAAAACCCAAATCCGAACCACCGAAGGAAACGGTTAACGAGGATTCGCCCTTCGCCAAGCTTCGCGAAATCGTGGACGCGCGATGACCGATCAGACTTCGATCCGCATCGACAAGTGGTTGTGGCATGCAAGGTTCGTAAAGACCCGAAGTCTCGCGGCCAAACTGTGTCAAGGCGGCAAGCTGCGGCTCAACGGCGAGCATATCTCCAAGTCCCATCAGGCGCTCCGGCCCGGGGACGTGCTGACATTTCCGCTCGGTCCTCATATCCGGGTCGTCAAGATCGTCGCGCTCGGCGAGCGGCGAGGTCCGGCGGCCGAGGCGCAAGGGCTCTACGAAGACCTGGCGCTGCCCGAGCGCCGTCGGGGGGCGTCCGAACCCCGGCCCGCCAAGCTATCCCGGGAACCGGGCAGCGGCCGTCCGACGAAGTCGGAACGCCGGGCGATTGACCGGTTGATGAACCGCTGACGGAGGCGTCACAAACGGGCCGCCGCGGATGCTTGCCGGGCCCCGGGCGGCATGCTACGCAACGGCATGATCAATAGATTCAAGGCGCTGTTTGCAACCGCCGATACCGGTGCGGCCGGCGACCTTGGCCGGGATGAGGAACTGCACCTCGCCGCGGCCGCCCTGCTGGTGGAATCCGCCTGCCTCGACGGTCATTTCGATGGGGATGAACGGTCCAGCATCGAACGGCTGCTCAAGGAGCGGTTCGAATTGGACGAGGATGAAGTCTCCCTGTTGGTGGCCGATGCCGAGGAAGCGGTCGCGGAGTCCGGTGAGCTTTACGGCTTCACCAAGGTGATCAAGGACCGCTACTCCAACGAAGAGCGGGTGGAAATGATCGAAATGTTGTGGGAAGTGGCTTTTGCGGACGGCCGGCTCGATCATTTCGAGTCCAACCTCATTCGGCGGGTCGGCGGTCTGATATTTGTGTCCGATCGGGACCGAGGCGACGCCAGGAAGCGGGTCATGGCGAGGCTTGGCATCACCCGAGACGCAGTGTAAGAAAGAAACGGTCGCCGAGGCGAGTGGCGGCTCAAGTATCACGGAGATTGGAATGACATACGTCGTCACTGAAAACTGCATCAGATGCAAGTACATGGACTGCGTCGAGGTTTGCCCGGTGGACTGCTTCTACGAGGGCGAGAACATGTTGGTGATCAATCCCGACGAGTGCATTGATTGCGGCGTGTGTGAACCGGAATGCCCGGCGGAGGCAATCCTCCCGGATACCGAGGACAACCTCGACAGCTGGCTGGAAATAAATACGAAATTCTCGGCATCGTGGCCCAATATCACCGTGAAGGGCGAATCGCCGGCCGATGCGGATGAATGGAAGGACAAGCCTGACAAGCTGTCTGAGCTCAGCGAGGCGCCAGGCCCGGGGTCCTAGGGGCGTTCCAGCATTTTAGCGGTCTGATTCCAGACTGGTATCCGCATTTTTTCAGGTAACCGTTCCGGAAACGGGCTGAACACCTGACAAACCTGTGTTCTTGTGCTATATGATGCCGATGCCGGGCCGCGCGCTCGGCATTGGCATTTGGGGTTACGGTCAATATATCGAGCGTCCACAGGCGAGCGTCCGCAAACGAATGCCCATGACACGGCATTGGATCCCACCGCGTCACTATGGAAATTTGACGGTTGAAACACGGTAACGGCCGGTTGGGTCCGACTTCGGCCCGAATCCGGCGGGTCCGGCACCAAGAACCGAGAAGGTAGTATGGCAACCAAGACGACCAAATCGATCAAATCGACGACCAAGACAAAGAAAACGGCGAAAACCCCCGCGAAGCCGGCCAAGAAGACAAAGCCGGCGGCAAAGGCACCAAAAACCGGGAAACCGGCAACCAAGGCCGCGGCCAAGACCACGGTAAAGGCTGCGGCCAAAGCCCCCGCAAAGTCGGCGGCAAAACCAAAGGCGGCAGCGAAATCGGCGCCCGCGAAGACGGCCAAGCCAGCGCCCAAGAAGAAGGCGGCGGAGCCGAAGTTGGCGTTCAAGGCCGGCGACTACGTGGTTTATCCGACCCATGGGGTCGGGTTGGTTTCCGGAATCGAAAAAGAGACCATCGCCGGGCACGACCTCCGGCTGGTGGTGGTCACGTTTGACACTGACCGCATGACCCTTCGGGTGCCAACCGACAAAATGGAGGTATCGGGTCTCCGCAAGTTGAGCAGCCGCAAGGTGATGGACAATGCGGTGACGACGCTCAAGGGGCGCGCGCGGATCAAACGCACCATGTGGAGCCGCCGGGCACAAGAATACGAGGCCAAAATCAACTCCGGCGATCCCGTATCCATCGCCGAGGTGGTGCGCGACCTCCACCGCAACGTCGGCCAGCCCGATCAATCGTTCAGCGAGCGGCAGATATATGAAGCGGCTTTGGAACGGCTCGCCGGCGAGTTCGCGGCCGTCGAGAGCATCGAGAAGGAAGAAGCGACCGAGAAGCTGGAGCAGGTCTTGAACGCTGCTTAGCCCTCGGACCACAGCGAGTTGGGCGGGGCGTTAGCGAATTTTTAACGCCCCGCCTTTTTATTGGACGGAACGATCCCCATTGCCTGGCACGGACAGTTCCTCTCATGGAAGTTGCGGAAAAATTTGCGGTTATTCGCGCATCAGGGCGCTACTGGACGGTTGGCGCCGTCCATAGCGAAGCCGACCGGCTGCACGATCTCCATCGCCGGATGGAGCAGCGGCTGAAGGACAACGACAAACTCATCTATCTTGGAAATTTTCTCGGCATCGGGACCGCGGCCGTCGAAACGGTTGACGAAATGCTGCTTTTCCGCAGGCGCTTCCTCGCCCGGCCCCGGGCTCACATCAAGGATTATGTCATCTTGCGGGGCGCGCAGGAGGAGATCTGGCAAAAGCTGCTCCAGATTCATCTGGCCCTCAATCCCGGCGAAGTGTTGAACTGGATGATGGAACACGGCGTCGGACCGACGATGCAGTCCTACGGCGCCGACCCCGAAGAGGCGCTTGGCGCCGTTCGGGAGGGCGTAACGGCGCTCAATCGCTGGGCCTCGTCACTGCGCGAGCGGATCCGCAGCCTCAATGGCCACGCGGCGCTTATCGCCAGTCTGCGCCGGGCCGCGTACGGCGACGATGGCGGCATGCTGTTTGTACATTCCGGCCTTGATCCGGCCCGGCCGATTACCAGCCAGGCCGATGATTTTTGGTGGAATAGCCAGGGTTTCGACGAGATTACCGCACCCTACGGCACCTACCGCCGTATCGTACGCGGGCACGATCCTCGCGGCGGCGGCGTCCAAATCAACCCGTACACCGCGACGATCGACGGCGGCTGCGGTCACGGCGGAAATCTCGTTGCGGCGTGCTTCGACCCGCTGGGCGAGATGGTCGATCTAATCGAAGCCTAGATTGGCTCTAGGATGGCCGGCCGTTGCGTATCATTTCCGGCGGGCAGACGGGGGTTGATCGGGCCGCTCTGGACGTAGCGCTCTTGCTCGGTTTCGAGATCGGCGGCTGGTGTCCCCGCGGCCGGCGCGCGGAAGACGGGCCCATATCCGAAATCTATCGGTTGGCCGAAACCGCGAGCGCCGACTACAGCCAGCGCACGGTCGCCAATGTCCGCGATTCCGACGCCACCCTTATTCTGAGCCGCGGACAACTGTCCGGCGGTACGGCCCTTACCCGTGACATCGCCCGGACGCGCAAGAAGCCGTTTCTGGTGCTCGATCTTCGAACGGCAGCGCCGGATGATGCCGCCGCCTGGATCAAGCGGCAGGCAATTTCGGT
This sequence comes from Rhodospirillales bacterium, assembly GCA_965207535.1. Lineage (GTDB taxonomy): Bacteria > Pseudomonadota > Alphaproteobacteria > Rhodospirillales > UBA2165 > JAJDXO01. The sequence continues at coordinate 85,505 of CBDBMR010000006.1, forward strand.
TTTGAATGTGGCCGGGCCCAGGGAGAGTGCCGCCCCCGGCATCTACGGGGAGGCATCTAGCTACCTGCGGCAGGTGCTCGGCTCGGTCGCTGCTCGATAACTGTCTTCACCAGCTGGCCCGCCCGAAGGGGTTGGCCGGGTTCCAGCCCGTTCAGAACCCGGAAACGCTCCTCCCGGAGATCGGAATAGGCCATCAGATTGGCGAACTTCTCCACCGTATCGCCGGCACCGACCGCGCGAATACGGATGCGGAGCGGTTTCACGGACCCCGCTTCCCGGCGGGTGATGGGTTTCATGCTGAATGTGGTTCGCCGTAACTCGGGACCGAGGCGGCTGGTCTGACCGACCGGCGTGATGAACATGAACCGGTAGATCCGCTGAACGCTCTGCCGGATGGCGACTAGGCGAAGATCCGCCGCACCGTAGGAACGACGAATTCGGGTGGCGCCGGTCGCCCCCTGCATGCCGTTGACGGTGATGCCTTCGACGCCGGAAAGCCGCAACCGCTTTCCCCACACCGCCGTCAAGTACCGGGTCATCGGACCGGTGTAATTGCGCTTAAGGTCAAAACGGATAACCGAGTTTGCGTTGTCCCGCGCGATCACCGCCCTTCGGCCGTTGAACAGGGTAAATCCGGGTGGCACCCGGAACTTGAAGAGAAGCTCGGGGTGGATGAATTCCTGTCCGCGGACGAAACCTTCCTTGGGATCGTCGCCGAACAAGAGCCCGTTGAGCGATGCCAGATAGTCGACCCGGCCGCGCTTCGTTCCGGCCGGGACGTTGCCTCTCGCTGCCGCGATGGCCGCCCGCACACGCTCCAGCGGCCTCGGGTGCGTGGCGAGAAAATCAAATTGGTCCACCCGGTTCGGCGACTTGCCCCTTATTTTCGCTTCCAGCGCGGCATGGGCCCGCATTCGGCTAAGGAAGCTGGCCATGGCTTCGTCGGCATATCCGGTGCGGCTGAGGTATCGCACGCCCAGCGAATCCGCTTCGAATTCCTGCTGCCGGGAAAATCCACGCAGCGTCAGATTGGCTATCGTCCCGTAGACCTCGTTCGCCGCACCGGACCCCAGACCGGCATCCAGCAGGACTGCGCCGAGCCCGGCCGTAAGCATGTCGCCGTACCGCTCGGCTGAATGCCGGGCGGTGACGTGGCCGATCTCGTGGGCGATGACGCCTGCCAACTCCGCTTCGTCGCCGGCCAGCGCCATGAGGCCGCGGGTGACGTAGACATATCCACCGGGGAGCGCGAAGGCGTTGACCTGGTCCGAATTCAGGATGGTGAACGTAAAGCCGAGGTCCGGCATTTCAGAAGTTCTGGCCAGGTCCTGGCCGATCCGGTCGACGTACGCGGCCAGCTTCTTGTCTTCGTATACGCCGCCGAATTGTTCGAGAATTTTGGGATGCTCCTCCGCACCGATGTTCTTTTCATCAGCCAGGCTCATACCGCCGGTGAAAATCCGCTTGCCGGTCGCCGGCGCGGTGGCGCACGCCGCCAGCCCGCCCATCAGCAGGATGAGGCCCAGAATCTTGGCTGTATTTCGCCCGAGGATCATTCGCCGACGATCTCAATTTGCTCAGGGTGCGTTACCTCGATCATAGGGCCGTTGAAGGATTTCAGCCAGCCGCGGACGCGGATGGTCTTGCCGGAAAGCGACGTGACATCGATCCCGCTCGATTTGAACAGCCGCATCCATTTCGGGGCGATGGAAATCGTGAAATCGGTCCGCCAATCGGGGGAGAAATTCAGATAGGCGCGGCCTCTGACAATCGCCGCCGCCACGATCCGGTCCTCGACGATCTGGAAGCTGCCGATATGGCGTCCGGCATCCCCGGCGCGGCGAACCCGATAGAAGCCATGGCGCCAGATTCCCCGTCTGGTCGCCCTCGCTTCGCGCTCTAGCGCCAGCATGGCCGGGACGGTGGCCCGGTTGTCCGGAAGGGTATAGACCCGGGCCAGTCCCCGCCGCAGCATTTCGCCCTGAATCCAGAAATCGTTCGGCGTATAGAGATGGGCCAGCAGCCGGCCGTGCCGGTCCAACCGCTCACCGCCGAACGCAAGCACCAATTCCCGGCCGAGGGTCAGTTCCTCGAGCGCGGCCCTTGCGCGATCGGCCAATGGCCATTTGCGGATGTGGGGCCGCCCCGGCGGAGGTTTGGGCGCTCGAATGCCGGCCAGGCGGATCTCCCGGGATCGGCCGGCCGGCTTGGCAAGCACGACCGTATCTCCATCGACGACGGATGCGATCCGGACCATGGCTCCCGGCGCAAGGTCGGGCTCGATGGCGTGCGCGGCCTCGCCCGCGAAGCCCGCCGCCAAGGCCCCGGCCAGCACCGCCGGCAGCATCCCCGGCGGAAGCCGCCGAACCGCTTTAGGTCGGGAGATTAATGAGTATGATGCAACGGCCATCGTTTTATGCGTTGGCTCCGAACAACCTTCCCTATCCTCAGCTTGCGGAAACCATGGACGTCGCCTCAACCCAGTATCAGATGTTTCCGGAAATCGAGCCCTTCAGCTCCGGCATGCTCGACCTCGACGGACATCATAAGATGTACTGGGAGGTATCGGGCAACCCCGAAGGACGGCCGATCCTGTTTTTGCACGGCGGGCCCGGCGCGGGCGCGTCTGCTTCACACCGCCGGTTTTTCGACCCCGAGCACTATCGGATCATCGTTTACGATCAGCGCGGCGCCGGGCGCTCAAAACCGTTTGCCGATGTCACCGACAACACGACACGGCACCTGATCGCCGACGTGGAGCGGCTGCGCGAGCACCTGGGGATCGACAGCTGGCTGCTGTTCGGAGGCTCCTGGGGCAGTTCCCTGGCGCTCGCCTATGCCATTGCCTACCCGGACCGGGCCCAAGGCATGATCCTCCGGGGCCTGTTCCTGTGCACCGCAGGTGAAGTGGATTGGTTTCTCGGCGGTATCGCGCGGGTGTTTCCCGAGCCATGGCGGGAGTTCCTGGAGTTTCTGCCGGACGACGAGCGCCGGGATCCGCTGAACAGTTATCACGCGCGCCTGATGAACGAGGATCCGACAGTCCACGGCCCGGCGGCCCGGACGTGGGCGCGGTTCGAGGGCGCGTGTTCGACATTGCTGCCGAATCACCGCGGCGTTTCCGGATTGGAATCCGGCCGCGCGGCGCTGGCCCTGGCGCGCATCGAGGCGCATTATTTCGTCAACGATCTGTTCCTTCCCGATACGTATTTTTTCGATCATCTCGACACGATCCGGCATATTCCGGCCGTCATCGTACAGGGCCGCTACGACATGGTCTGCCCGATGATCACCGCAGACGCCTTCACCGCCGCCTGGCCGGAGGCGGATTACATGATTGTTCCGGATGCCGGCCATTCGGCCATGGAGCCGTCCATCCGCTCGGCGCTCGTCGGCTGTACCGAGCGGTTCAAGACCCGAGGGGTCTAGCCCGCATTTCTTACCGGGGTCATGGTCTGCGCGGCGCTCTATGCTATAACCCCGGCTATCGGCCCCGTAGCTCAGCTGGATAGAGCACCAGATTCCTAATCTGGGGGTCACAGGTTCGAATCCTGTCGGGGTCGCCAGCATTGCGTTCGCCAAGGGGAAGACGATGCCGGTAAAAATCGAGGGCGGATGCGCCTGTGGCGCCGTACGCTACCGGTCGCCCGAAGCGCCCAGGTTCTCCTTTCATTGCCATTGCCGTCAATGCCAGCAAGCCACCGGCACCGGCCATTCGAGCCTGCTGATGGTGCCGGCCGCTACGCTGGAGGTCGAGGGAGAGCTCAAGTTCTTCGAGACGACCGCCGACAGCGGCAATGCGGTAAGCCACGGTTTCTGTCCCGATTGCGGCTCCCCCCTGATCAGTTTCAGCGCCGGCTATCCGGACAATCGCTACGTCATGGCCGGCAGCTTGGATGATCCAAGCGGCTTTGCGCCGCGGAAAGCGATATTCGTGGAGTCGGCTCACGCCTGGGACCATATGGACCCCAAACTGGCCGGCTAGTCTCCGCGGCGGCCCCCTAATGGCCCCCTAGTGACCCCAAGTATTGTCGTAGTCCCGTTTGGCTTCCTCGGTCAGGAATTCATCCTCGATTTCCCGAACGCGATCGCTGCCGGTGAATGATTTTTGATTGGCCCGGCCCCATTTGGATTGCCGTGCGCGCTCGTGGAATTCGTTCAGTGCGGCCGGGCCCCGTTCGAACATGTCGTTCATCACCTCCCAGGCGGCCTGCAAGCCGACGGTTGCGAAATAGACCGGGTAAAGGGCGATCCGGACACCCAGCTGGTCGTACTCTTCGAGGCTTGGCGCGGGCTCCTCGCGGCCGCCCCAGATCACCTGGACCGGGGCCGGTATCTCACGGCAGGCACGCTCCAAATCCTTGCGCGTCTCCACCGAATTCAGCCAGACGTAATCGGCGCGGCCTTCTTCCACATAAGCGATGCAGCGTTCCAACGCCTGCTCGAAATCTCCGCCTTCGGCGCCCAGGGTGTCGTTTCGGGCGCAGATCAGGAAATCCGGCGCCACCTCGTCACGGGCGGCCGCCGCGGCCCTCATCTTGCCGACGTGTTCGTCCATGGAAATCACCCGCCGCCCCGCGAGGGTTGCCGATTTCTTGGGGGCTTCCTGGTCCTCGATATTCATTGCCGCCAGTCCGGCTCCGGCTATCTCCCGTACGGCAAAGTGGACGTTGACCGCATTGCCGAATCCCGTATCCGCATCAAGCTGGAGTGGAATGGATGTTCTCGAGGCGCAATGCCGTCCGTGGTCCACAATATCCCGAAGCCCCAGAATTCCATTGTCCGGCACGCCCAATAGGAACGCCGCCATCTGCGATCCGGCGAGGAAGAAGGCCTCGTAACCGATTTTCTCGGCCATTCTGGCGTAAAGGGGACTGAAGCCGCCCGGCATGACCGTTACGCGGTCGCGATCCAGGATTTCTCTCAGCGATTGACGTTTCTGGTGGGTGTCTGGCCTCTCGCTCACCGTATGTCTCCGATAATTCGTTTTCGCCCGTCACCGCGCCGGTCTATGGTTTGGACCAAGATCAGCGATCCAAGGAAGGGGGGATCAATGCTAAAGCTATATCACTTTTGGAGCTCGACCTGCTCCAAGAAGGTTCGTATAGCGCTGGCCGAAAAAGGCCTGGACTGGGAAAGCCATCACATCGACCTCGGTCCAAAGCAGGAAAATACCGAGCCGTGGTACGTGAAGCTGAACCCCAACGGGGTCGTTCCGACCCTCGATCATGACGGCCGGATCATCATCGAATCCAACGTGATCATCGAGTACCTGGACGATGTCTTTCCCGACGTCCGTTTGCGGCCCGAGGACGCCTATGAGCGGGCGCAAATGCGCATTTGGCTGGATCGGACCGAACATGTGGTCCACAGGAACGTCAATATGATCTCGTTCAACAGGCGGTTCCTGCCGCGCCTCGCCGAGAAATCGGATGCGGAAAAGGAGGTGGTGATCAATCGGATGCCGAACCTGGAAAAGCGCCGGGAAATGCTGCGGCGGCTGAGGGCCGGCGTGTCGGTGGACGACGAGGCGCGCGCCGAGGCCGCGATCGCCGGGGTGATGGACACGATGGAGAGGCAGCTCGGGCAGACGCCGTGGCTGGCCGGAGAAGAGTTTTCCCTCGCCGATATCTGCATCACGCCGTTCATCGAACGGTTCGGGGCCAACGAACTGACCGCCCTGATCGATTGGCAGTCGCGGCCGGCGGTCGGAGACTGGTGGCGGCGCATCCTGTCCCGGCCGTCGTATGACGAAGGGATGAATTTCCCGAACCCGGCGGCGGCCTGAGCCAGAGTCTAAGCCAGAGCCTGGGCCAAGCCCCGCTAGCGAGGCTCCACGCCAAACCTGTATCCGCTGCCGACGACGGTCAGGATGATCGCCGGGCGGCGGGCATCGGCTTCGATCTTCTTGCGCAGGCGGCTGATCAAGACGTCGATGACCCGCTCCGAGGGGCCCTCCTCGTCCTGGCTGATGGCGTCCAGAAGAAAGGCCCGCGAAAGCACCCGGTTGGGCGCATTGACCAATGCCGACAGCAGGTTGAACTCGGCATTGGTCAGCGGAATGACCTCGCCGCCCTTGCGGCTCAACGTGTGTCCGGCAATGTCCAATATGAAATCCTCGAACGCCACAGATTGCCGGCGCTGGGTATCGACCGCCGTCCCCTCTCCATCGGAGCGCCCCAACAGGTTCCGAATCCGCAGGACCAACTCCTTCGGATCGACGGGTTTGTTGAGGTAATCATCGGCCCCGACCTCCAGAGCGGTAATCCGGTCATCCCGGCCCTTGCGCGCCGTCAGGATGATGATCGGCGTCCTGGACCGCGCCCGAACCTGCCGGGCGAGGGTCAAACCGTCCTCGTCGGGGAGAGTCAGGTCGAGGAGGACCAAGTCAAAGGGCTTGCCATTGAGCAGGCCCAACGTTTCCGTCCCGGTGGCCGCAACGCTGACCCGAAACCCCTCTTTCTCCATGTAGGCTGCCAAGAGGGATTGGACGAATTCGTCATCCTCGACAATAAGCAGGTGAGGTTTCATCTCCAAAAAGATCTCTTGTTTTCAATCAATTATGATTTACTTCCATGCAATCCGCCGCTTTCTCTTCACATCAATTAACATATTTAACACACTTTAACATGGGCATTATGGCGCCTTTATCAAAGATCAACATTTGCGAACCAGATGTTTCTCATCACCGGACGGCAAATCGCTCAACGCGGGGAACAGCAATGAAGAAGTCTCGGCCCCCCATGGCCTTGGCAGCCGGTGCGGCGGCCGGGCGCCAAACCGTTGAAGCAAGCGGAGGGTAGGGAACGTGGCGGACAGCGAACTGAACCGTATCCTGCACGTGGACGATGAAAATGATATCCGGCAGGTCGCACGGCTGGCGCTAGAGACGGTCGGCGGCTTTACGGTCGAAGGATTCGCGTCGGGGCGGGAAGCGCTCGAAAAGGGCCCGCAATTCGAGCCTCAGTTGATCCTCCTGGACGTGATGATGCCTGACTGGATGGTCCGGCGACATTCGAGGCGATGAAGGAGATCGACGGGCTGAGGGATATCCCGGTGGTGTTCGTGACGGCCAAGGCGATGCCGTCGGAGTTGCAGCGATTCCTCGATATGGGCGCCGCCGGTGTCATCGCCAAACCGTTCGATCCCATGGCCATTTCCGGCCAGCTTCGTGAAATCTGGCGGCAGGCCATGAGCGATTCGGAAGCAGAATTCGCCGAGAAATTCGAGGCGCTCCGCAAGGCCTATGCAGGGCGGCTGGATGCGCGTTTGAAGGAAATGGAAGGCCATCGCGACGCGCTTGCCTCGCCTTCAGGAAGCGACGGTGAGACGGTGGAGCACATCTTGCAGGCCGCCCATAAGCTCGCGGGGAATGCCGCGACGTTCGGGTTTGCCGAACTGGGCGAAGCAGCGGCCGAGTTGGAGAAGGTGTGCGAGGGGGCCGGCAAGGACGGCCCGCTGCAACACGCGATCCGCCAGGAGATCGTCGATCGCCTTGGCGCCCTGCGGGGGTTGATCGATTAGTGGTGCCCGGCAACTGAGTTGAGTGAACGCAAAACAAAGACGCCCTGCCGGAGAAGCAAAACGTACCGATCGCGGATGATGGTGAGGACATCGCCGGGATCGTCGGTGCGTCCCGGAAAGCGCAGGTCATCGGACCTCTTACGAGGTCATCGGGGTCACGGCCAATGCCAAAAAAGAACCGGAATTTCGGTATCCGAAACTCCGGTGGAAAGTTCATTGGGGGGGAATTCGTATTAGCTGAAATGCTTCAAATGAATTCGTTTCCATGGTCAGGCCGGGAAATTCAGCCTGAAGGAAGGCGATCGCCGACCTCCTATGCAAAGCAGTATAGCAGGCCGCTATCGGGAGCGGGTGAATGCGGTATTGACGGCGTATAAACGGATGTTAACGGGAATGTCGGCGTGGATTAGTCGTTCTTCTTGTCGGCATCGGCCGCGGTGAATTGCGCCAGAAAGGCTTTCTGCATCTGCTCGAATGCATCCAGCCCGCCGGGCAGCCAATTCCTTGCGATGGCTTCGGGGTCCGCGGAGCCCAGATAATCCATCATCCGCTCCTCGACCTGCTTCATGATCGCGGCGTTCATCTGTTCGACCGGCGGAAGCCCAAAAAAAGCGCGTGCCTCCTCGGGCGTGCAATCGATGTCGATAGAGAACTTCATCTTGAATGGCCCCCCATGCCTTCTAGGACTTGACCTTGACGTAGCTGCCGGGCGCGGGCTCGATGACCTTCAGTTTGCCCCCACCGGGCTTGCGGGCGGCAACCTTGCCGCCGGATTTCCCGGAAAGCCACTTGTCCCAGTCGGGCCACCAGGAACCCGGCGTTTCGGCCGCCTCGCCGTACCATTCGTCGAACGTGCCGTACGATTTGCGTTTTGTGTTGGTCCAGTACTGATACTTCTTCTTTTCCGGCGGATTGATGACGCCGGCAATGTGCCCGGAGCCGGCCAGCACGAAACGAACAGGTCCGCCGTAGATGCCGGCCGCCTTGAACACCGACACCGCCGGGGCGATATGGTCGTCCTTGGATGCCTGCAGGTAGATCGGGATCTTGATGGCGGAAAGATCGACGGGTTCTCCCAAAACCTTGAACCGGTTTTTCGCCGACAGCTTGTTTTCCTGGTACATGTCGCGCAGGTAGTCCATCAGCAAGGCCGCCGGAAAGCGGGTCGAATCGGCGTTCCAGAACAACAGATCGAATGCCGGCGGCGCCTTGCCCAGCAGGTAATTGTTGACCACGAAGTACCAGATGAGGTCGTTGGCGCGCAGCATGTTGAAGGTCGACGCCATGGATGCGCCTTCCAGGTAACCCTTGTCGGCCACCTGCTTCTCCAAGGCATCCACCTGTGTCTTATCGGTGAACAGCTTGAGTTCACCCGCCTCTTCGAAATCGACCTGGGCGGCAAAAAACGTGGCGGCGGTAATGCGGTCGTCCCCATGCGCCGCCATGTAGGCCAGCGTGGCGGCGAGCAGGGTCCCGCCGATGCAGTAGCCTATCGCGGTCACCTGACGTTCGCCGGTGGCCTGTTCCACCGCGTCCAGGGCGGCAAAAATCCCGTCACGGATATAGTCGTCGAAGCTCTTGTCGGCCATGGTTTCGTTGGGATTGACCCATGACATGACAAAGACCGAGTACCCCTGGTCCGTTGCCCAGCGAATGAAGGAATTATCGGGCCGGAGGTCGAGGATGTAGAACTTGTTGATCCACGGCGGCACGATGAGAAGCGGCTCGGCGTATACTTTTTCGGTGGTCGGGTTGTACTGAACCAGTTGGAAGAACTCGTTCTGGAAGACCACGCCGCCTTCCGAGGCCGCAACGTTCTTGCCGACTTCGAATGCATCCATGTCTGCCTGTTTGATGCTGAGCGTGCCGTCGCTGTTGCTGAAGTCCTCGATCAGGTTCTTGAAGCCGTTGACGAGGTTCTCGCCGTTGCTCTCAGCGGTTTCCCTGACGACGACCGGGTTGGTGAGGGCGAAGTTGCTGGGGCTTAGCGCATCGATGATTTGACGGCTGTAGAACTCCATCTTCGCCATGTCTTCCGGATCCAGGCCGTCCACCTCGCCCACCAGCCGCTTGAGCCAGTTGGCATTCAAGAGGTAGGACTGCTTGAAATAGTCGAAGATGGGATGCTCTTCCCAGGCCGGGTCCTGGAACCGGTTGTCACCCGGTTCCGGGTCGACGACGGGCTCGGCCTCCGCCTCTTGGCTGAACAGGCGCTGGGTCGTGTTGAGCCAAAGCGACTGATAGCCGCGCCAAAGCTCCATCTGCGCATCCATGACCTTGGCCGGGTCCAGCTTGGCGTTGGCCAGCGGATTTGCCGCGGGCACCGTATCCCGATCGGTCTTGTCGCTGCCGGCCGTGCCGCTCTTTTCCGATTTTGCGGCGCCGCCCGCCGAATCCGGAGACCATGCCTCCATCCAGGCGTTCATCGCCCGGCCATATCCCGCCGCCAGCTGCGTCATGCTTTCGGTCAGGTCGGGCAGGCCGGGCGGGTCTGTCTCGCCCTTCTTGTTTTTGTTGGTTTTGGTGCTCATCGGGAGCCGTTCTCCGGGTCCAGCGTGTCGGGATCAGTACATATGCTGTCCGCCGTTGACCGACAAGGTCGAACCGGTGATGAAACCGGCCTCGTCGGCAACGAGGAAAAGGACGGTGCGGGCGATTTCCTCCGCCTTGCCCAGGCGGCCGACCGGGATTCTGGCAATGATCTTCTCGAGAACCTGCTCCGGCACGGCGGCGACCATGTCCGTATCGATATAGCCGGGGGCGACGGCGTTGACGGTGATGCCCTGCGCGGCCCCCTCCTGCGCCAGCGCCTTGGTGAAACCGTGAATACCGGACTTGGCCGCGGCATAGTTCACTTGGCCGTATTGACCGGCCTGGCCATTGATCGAGCCTATATTGACAATCCGGCCGAACTTGCGCTCGCGCATTCCCTCGATGACCGAGCGGCTCATGTTGAAGCAAGAGCCCAAGTTGGTATCGATAACCGCCTGCCAGTTCCCGGCATCCATCTTGTGCATGGTGCCGTCCCGGGTAATGCCGGCGTTGTTCACCAGAACCTCCACCGGTCCCAGTTCTTCGGTAATTTTCGCAACCCCCGCAACGCACTCATCGAAATTCGAAACATCGAACCTGTACGCCGGAATACCGGTCTCGCCGGTAAATTTCTTGGCGCGTTCGTCGTTGCCGCCATAGTTGGCCGCCACGGTGTATCCGGCGTCCTTGAGGGCAATGCTGATGGCGGCCCCGATGCCGCGGGTGCCGCCCGTTACTATCGCTACTCGGCTCATATCCTCTCTCCCCTGCAAAACGCCCGCGGAGTGCCGCCGGTTTCACGCCGGACGCAGGGTCTCCGAGGCGGTGGGTTTACTTTAACATTCATAAATCTAATCGAAAAACCATGCCACGCGGTCCGCGCTCGGGCATCGAGCGCATAAAAGAAGAGCGTGATACCGGGCTGGAATCACGCTCTTCTCGGGAAGCGTACTCGGGTTGCCTAGGCGGAGACGAAGGGCTTTACGAAGCTCTCGACGGCCCCGTCGAAACGGCCCTTGATCGGCTCGAAGCTCTTGACCGCGGTGTCGGCAGCGATCTTGTTGAGCTTGGTGGTCTGGGCGATCACGCGGTTGACCGAGGTGTTGACGGCCTCGACCTGCAGGTCCATCAGCTCCTGCGGGTTTTTGACCGCAAAGGTCTTCTGCAGCAGGTCCATGTTCTCGGCGGCCGCCTTTTTTGTGTAGTCGACCATGGAGGCGTAGTAGGCCTCGGCGCCGGCAACGGCAACGGAGGAAGCCGCTTCGACGGCCTCGATGTTGTCCTTGCCGTAGGACATCAGCTTGTCATAGGAGATCTTGGCGACGTCCATCTGCTCCTTGCCGTAGGCGCTGGCGTTCTTGTAGCCCTCGGCGGCGGCATCGGCGCCGATGTTCATCACGTTCTTCAGGGTCTCCTGGCCGACCGAACTGATGGTCTCGATGGTCTCGGCGGCGGCCTCGGCCGCGGGTTTCGCGGTGCTTGCTTTCGCTTTGGTGGTCATAACTGGCTCCTTACATCTAAAAGTCAGGCAAAATTTATGTTTTGCGTGACGAAATTTTGCATTGCAAAAAGATATATAATCCCCATGATTCCCCGTGTCAATGAGTTTTTTTGCATTGCAAAATATTTTGCACTACAAAATACAGGCCTTATATGTCAGACTGAAGACAAGATGCCGGTTTAAGGGGTTTGCCGGCGGCCCATTTATGAGGACGGATGCATGGCCAAAGGGCAGAAGAATCCGGACGACGTCGTCATTATCAAGAAATACGCCAATCGGCGCCTTTACAATACGGCCGTCGCGGAGTTCGTCACTCTCGACGATCTCCATACGATGGTTAATGACGGCACCAATTTCGTGGTGAAAGACGCCAAGTCGGGCAATGACATAACCACCTCAATATTGGCTCAGATCATCGCCGAAGAAGAGAGCAAGGGGCATAACCTTCTGCCTCTCAATTACCTCCGGCAGCTCCTGAGCTTCTACAATGATGGTGTCGGTCAATACCTGTCCACTTATCTCGAACAGAGCATGGATAACTTCTCCAACAATCAGCAGCATATCATGCAGCAGATGCAGGAGATGTTCGGCGGCGCCGGCGCGATGCAGCAGTTCAATGAGATCGGCCGCCGGAACCTGGAAATTCTCCAGCAGTCCATGGCCATGTTCTCGAATGCCAACAGCGGGTCCACCGCGAACGGCAACGGCCAACATTCCTCAAGCAATGGGAAAGAGCCGTCCACCACGGAGGATGAGGACCGGCAGTCGGAGATCAACCGTCTCCAATCACAATTGGCCGAGATCCAACAACGGCTGGATGACCTCTCCAGTGGAGGCTGAACGCCCATCCCCGTGAATTTTAGGAGCTAGCCCCTCAAGTGGACGAAATCGTATCCAAGAAGAGCTTTGGGTTTGACGATCTTGCAGTCGGCATGACCGGCGAATATTGCCGGATATTGACCGAGCGGGATATCGAGGGATTCGCCGAAGTATCGGGCGACGTCAATCCGATCCATCTCGACGAGGAGTATGCCAAGGCATCGATTTTCGGTGACCGGATCAGCCATGGCATCCTCACCGCTGGTTATATCTCGGCAACATTTGGAGCCGAATTTCCGGGTCCCGGTTGGATCTATGTAAACCAGTCGTTGCGCTTCAAGGCCCCGGTCAAGATCGGTGACCAGGTCGACACCCAGGTTACGGTGTCGAAGCTGGTGCCGGAGAAGAAATTCGTCGAATTCAAAACCGTCTGCAAGGTCGGGGAATCGGTGGTTCTCGATGGCGAGGCGACATTGATGGCGCCGAAGTTGGCCGGCTAGGTCGCGCCGGCCGGCCTCGGCAAGATTCAGGCGACACCATGCCGGGCCCGTGGCGCTCGGCTGCCGAGGAGGAAGAAGTGGCACAAGTTTCAGATATCGTAATTGCGAGTGGCGCCCGCACGCCCATCGGGTCGTTCAACGGCGCCTTGGCGTCGATGGCCAGTCACGAATTGGGCGCGCTGGCGATTGGTGCGGCTCTCGACAGAGCGGGCGTTTCGCCGGACGACGTCTCCGAGGTCGTCATGGGCCAGGTACTCACGGCGGGCGCCGGCATGAACGCGGCCCGTCAGGCCTCGATGGCCGCAGGCGTGCCGCAGGAACGGACGGCCTACGGCGTCAATCAGGTTTGCGGTTCCGGTCTTCGGACCATTGCGCTGGGCGCCCAGGCGATCGCCGTCGGCGATGCCTCGGTCGTCGTCGCGGGCGGTCACGAGAGCATGAGCCAGGCACCCCACGCCGCCCACCTCCGGGACGGCCAGAAGATGGGCAATCTCGAGTTCGTCGACACCATGATCAAGGACGGGCTGTGGGATGCCTTCAACGGCTACCACATGGGTGTGACCGCGGAGAACGTCGCCGAACAATGGCAGATTACACGCGATCAGCAGGACGAATTCGCGGCCGCCTCGCAGCAGCGCGCCGAGGCGGCGATCGAAGCCGGCACGTTCGCCGATGAGATCGTTCCGGTGACCATCAAGACCCGCAAGGGGGAAACGGTGGTCGACACCGACGAATACCCTCGTGCGGGAACCACCACCGAGACACTCGGCAAGCTGCGGCCCGCGTTCGACAAGGAAGGCACGGTGACCGCGGGCAACGCATCCGGCATCAATGACGGCGCCGCGGCGACGGTGTTGATGACCGCCGAGGAAGCGGAGAAGCGGGGGATCACGCCGATGGCCCGGATCGCATCCTGGGCGACGGTGGGACTTGATCCGGCGATTATGGGGGCGGGGCCGATCCCCGCCAGCCAGGCCGCTCTCGAGAAAGCCGGCTGGAGCGCCGACGACGTCGACCTCATCGAAGCAAACGAGGCGTTCGCCGCGCAGGCGTGCGCGGTCGCCAAGGAACTCGGACTCGATGCCGGGAAGGTGAACGTCAACGGCGGCGCCATCGCGCTTGGGCACCCCATCGGCGCCTCCGGCACCCGGATCATGGTGACGCTGCTCCATGAGATGGCGCGGCGGGACGCCAAGAAGGGTCTCGCGACGCTGTGCATCGGCGGGGGCATGGGCATCGCCATGTGCGTCGAGCGCGACTAATCCCGCTGCGGGCGGGAACGGATAGAGACGGCGCTGCCCGAAGGCGGCGCCGTTTTTATTTGTGCCGGGCCTGCCAACTGTATAATATTTAAATATGTCGGTATGATAATACCATACGAAAACGGTCACCGGCGGGAGACGAGACGGGAGGCATTCATGGCGGGCGGGTCCGCTGCCGGCGCCAGGCCGACGACCACCGGAGGTTCCTCCAAACCGGCCCGGCGGGGGATACAGGTAATCGCCCGCGCGGCCAATATCCTGCGGACGTTGGAAGCCGAAAACCAGGGCCTGTCGCTGAGCCAAATTGCCGAGCGGGTGGGCCTGGCCCGGCCCACGGTGCAGCACATTGTCGCCGAGCTGCAGCAGCAGGACCTGGTAATGCCGGCGGGGCCGCACTCCGGATTTCAGTTGGGACCGGGGCTGGTGAGGTTGGGCGCCGCGGCGCAGCCCGGCTTTGTCGAAATTGTGCGGCCGCTCCTGGAGACCCTGTTCCTGCGGACCGACGAGACCATCGACCTCTCCATCCTGAGGGGGACGCGGGTGTATTTTATCGATCAGATCATCGCCCAGCACCGTCTGCGCGCGGTGTCGGCCATCGGAGCGGCGTTTCCATTGATTTCGACGGCAAACGGCAAGGCGATGCTGGCGGCGATGGAGAGCGAGACGGCCGAGAAAATTTTCCATGACACGGATCCCGCGGAGATCGGCCCCGGAAGGACTTGGGACGAATTGTTGCGTGAATTGACCGAGATTCGGCGGGTCGGGGTGGCCTATGACCGGGAAGAGCACTCGGAAGGCATCTGCGCCGTGGGCGTGGATATCGGCAGGCCGAACGGTATTCCGGCGGCGATCTCGATCCCTGTCCCGGCGCACAGGTTCCGGCGCCGCGCAGACGAACTCACCCGGGAAATTCTGAACGCCCGGGAAAGGATCCTGGAAGCACTGGGAAGTTGACGGGAAATGCGGGCTACTCGCGGCCGTAGAACTGCTCGCCGATTCTGATGCGCGGCCGGCCCTGCGAGACACGGTGAGCATTGGTGTCCCGCAGGCTATAGACGCAGCCGCAATATTCCTGCTGGTAAAATTCCTCGTCCTTGGAGATTTCGACCATCCGCTGGGCGCCGCCCTTCTTGCGCCAATTGTGGGTCCAGTAGCTCAGCCCGTCATGCCGGGCGGCCGCGCGTACGCCGCACTCGTTGATCTGGTCGAGGTTTTTCCAGCGCGACGTGCCGAGCGTGCTGGTGAAAACCGAGTAGCCGTGCTCGACGGCATAGTGGGCGGACCGTTCGAACCGCATATCGAAACAGGCCGTACAACGCGCGCCTCGTTCCGGCTCCCATTCCAGGCCTTCCACCCGGGCGTACCAATTGTCCGTGTCATAGTCGAGATCGGTGAACGGGACGCCGAGCTTTTCCGCATAGCGCTTGTTCTCGTCCTTGCGAAGCTCGTACTCCCGGAGGGGGTGAATGTTCGGGTTATAGAACAGGATCTCGTAGTCGATACCCGAGCGGGTGATCTCGTTCATCACATCGCCGGCGCAGGGCGCACAACACGAATGCAGCAGCAGCCTGTCCGCCCCGCCCGGCGCGGTCAGGGTCGGCCGCTCATCGGCGGCGCGATCCGGAGAATCCTTTGAACTCGCCATCGGAGCTATATAAGCCCTGTCTCGCCCGGAGGCAATCACTGCCGGGCCGCCAATTGGGTGGCTCCCAGGCCTCCAACCAGGCGCAGTCCATCCAACTCGGCAATCAGATAACTGACTGTAATTAAAAGACTAAACCATAATTATACAATAATAAGTTAATTTCGGCGTTTTTCCTCATTGTGAACCTGGCCCGGACGGCCTGGCGCGCCTGACGGCCGCCGGAGAACCCCGACGCCGGGCTCTCGTCCGGCGGGCGGCGGCGTGACCCGGGCAAACGGTGATTCGAGACCGTGCGCCGGCGCAATTTTCGCCGGCCCGCCGCCAAGCATTGGAATTCCAGGCCGCACGAATGCTTCAATTGACGAAACGGCCGCTGACCGTCTTGACAGGATTACCGTGCCGGTCCAATTATCGCCTGATTTCGGGGACAAGCCGGACCAAGGCCGGCAGCTCGATTGGGATCAAATAAGTTCATGTTGAATTCGGTTTTTGTCGGACGGGTTCCGATGGCGATCACCGTGATTGTCGCTTCCGTTCTGCCCATCTGGCTCCTTGATTTCAGGCCATCGGATGCTTCCCTGGTCGAGGGCCCCATCGAACAAGCCGTGCCGGTCGAACAGGCCGCGTCCGTCGAACAGGCGGTCCCGCCGGCTCCACCCGAGGTAACCGGTCCCATTCCCATCAACCGCAAGATCCGGATCAGCCGTGGCGACACGCTGATGGGGCTGATGATCGAAGCCGGGGTTGAGCGAATTGACGCGTACAATGCCATCGAGGCCCTGCGTAAGCATTTCGACCCGCGCCGCTTGCGGCCGGAGCATGAGATCGTTGTCAGTTTCAAGAAAGAGAATGAGGCTGCGGAGGCGGAGACGTTTACCGGTCTCATCATCCGGCCCGACCGAGCTGTCGAATACGCCGTCCGGCGTACCGGCGACGGTAAATTCTCAGCCGGCAAATCAGTCAAGGAAGTGGAACGCACCCTGGTCCGTGCCGAAGGGGTCATCCGTTCCAGCCTCTATCTTTCCGCCGTCGAGGCAGGGGTACCCGCGGGCGTGTTGCAGGAGTTGGTCCGCATTTATTCCTGGGACGTGGATTTCCAGCGTTCGATCCAACCGGATGACCGGTTCGACGTCATGTACGAACGGTTCTTCGCCAGGAATGGAACTTACGTCCGGGATGGCGAAATCATCTACGCCAACCTCGTTCTCCAAGGAGACGAGCACCCCCTCTACCGTCACACGCTGGCCGACGAGAGTGCCGACTACTTTGACGACAAGGGCAAAAGCGCACGCAAAGCGCTGATGCGCACGCCGATCAATGGTGCGAGGCTGTCCTCGGGGTACGGTGTCCGCCGCCACCCAATTCTCGGATTCAACAAAATGCACCAGGGCGTCGATTTTGCGGCGCCCGCCGGCACGCCGATCTACGCCGCCGGCGACGGGACCATCGTCTATCGGGGACGCAACGGCGCCTACGGTAATTACGTCCGCATTCGCCACAACTCGGAATACTCGACCGCGTACGCGCACCTTTCAAAGTTCAACCGCCGCGCCCGGAACGGACAGCGGGTCAAGCAGGGCCAGATCATCGGTTATGTGGGATCCACCGGCCGGTCCACCGGGCCGCACCTCCACTACGAAATCCTGAGGCGCGGCCGCCAGACCAACCCCATGCGGGTAAGGATGCCCTCCGGCAAGAACCTGAAGGGGGAGGCGCTGGCACGGTTCCAGACCGAACGCGCACGGATCGAGGAAGAGTTTGCCGGCCTGACGATCACCCGGAAGGCGGCCTCCGCCGATTAAGCCGCATTTCCGACCGGCGCCGCGCAGACCATGACCCCGGTGAGAAATGCGGGTTAAGCCGCTTCCGCGTCGACGACGGCCTCTCCGTTCACCTCGAGGCCATCGGCGCCTGCGGTCACATGGACCGTATCGCCGTCGGAAATCTTGTCATCCAGGATCATGGCGGCGAGCGAATTTTCCAATTTTCGCTGAATGACCCGCTTCAATGGCCGGGCGCCGTAAACCTGGTCGTACCCCGCATGGGCCAGCCAATCCCGTGCCGTGATGTCGAGATCCAGGGTAATCTTGCGCTCGGCCAGCCGGTCCGACAATTGGGCGAGCTGAATATCGACAATACCGCCCATATGTTCCCGAAACAGGCGGTGAAACAGGATCACCTCGTCCAGCCGGTTCAGAAACTCGGGCCGGAAGGCGTTGCGGACCACTTCCATCACCTCGCCGCGCACCTCGGTGGAATCATGCCCCTCTTCCTGAGCCGCCAGGATCTCCGACCCCAGATTGGAGGTCAGGATGATCAGCGTATTGCGGAAATCGACCGTGCGGCCCTGGCCGTCGGTCAGCCGCCCGTCCTCCAGTACCTGAAGGAGGATATTGAAGACATCCGGATGCGCCTTCTCGACTTCGTCGAACAGCACCACCTGATAGGGCCGCCGCCGGACGGCCTCGGTCAGCGCGCCGCCCTCGTCATAACCCACATATCCCGGAGGCGCGCCGATCAGGCGGGCCACCGCATGCTTCTCCATATACTCGGACATGTCGATCCGCTGCATGGCGGTCTCGTCGTCGAACAGGAACGCGGCAAGCGCCTTGGTGAGTTCAGTCTTGCCCACACCGGTCGGGCCGATAAACAGGAAGGAGCCCATCGGGCGCTGCGGATCGCCAAGTCCCGCCCGTGACCGCCGTACCGCATTCGAAACCGCGGCCAATGCCTCGGCCTGACCGACAACCCGTTCGGCCAGCCGGTCCTCCATTTGAACCAGCTTCTCCCGCTCCCCTTCGAGCATCTTGTCGACCGGAATACCGGTCCAGCGGGAGACAACGCCGGCAATGTGTTCCTCGGTCACCGTTTCCTGAACCAGCTTGTGTTCCTCGGCGGCCTCGGCGCGCTCCAAAACCTGCTCCAGTTCGGGAATTCGGCCGTACTGAAGCTCGCCAGCCTTTTCGTATTGACCGTCGCGAAGGGCGATTTCCATATCGCCGCGCGCCTGGTCGAGTTCCTCCTTGACCTTCTGGGTGGCGGCGATGTCGGCCTTCTCGTTCATCCACTTTGCGGTCATCTCCGCCGAGCTCTCTTCGAGTCCGGCCAGTTCGGCCTCCAAGTGCTCCAGGCGATCCTTCGAGGATCTGTCATCCTCTTTCTTCAGCGCTTCGCGTTCGATCTTGAGCTGTATGATCCGCCGGTCGAGTTCGTCGATATCTTCCGGCTTGGAGTCCACCTCCATGCGCAGCCGGCTCGCCGCTTCATCGACCAGGTCAATGGCCTTGTCCGGCAGGAAGCGGTCCGAGATGTATCGGTTGGACAGGATCGCCGCGGAGACCAATGCCCCGTCGGTGATCCGAACGCCGTGGTGAAGGTCATACTTCTCCTTGATGCCCCGGAGGATCGAGATGGTGTCCTCGACGGTCGGCTCCGCAATGAAGACCGGCTGGAAACGGCGCGCAAGAGCCGCGTCCTTTTCGACGTGTTTGCGGTATTCGTCGAGGGTCGTGGCGCCGACGCAATGAAGTTCGCCGCGGGCCAGGGCGGGTTTCAGCAGGTTCGAGGCGTCGATGGCTCCCTCGGCGGCGCCGGCGCCGACAAGGGTGTGCATTTCATCAATGAACAGGACGATCTCACCCATCGAGTCGACGATCTCGTTCAATACCGCCTTGAGGCGTTCCTCGAATTCGCCGCGAAATTTCGCCCCGGCAAGCAGGGCGCCCAGATCCAGCACCATCAGACGTTTGTTCTGAAGCGCCTCGGGAACGTCCCCATTGACGATCCGCTGTGCCAGGCCTTCGACGATCGCGGTCTTGCCGACGCCCGGTTCGCCGATCAGCACGGGGTTGTTCTTCGTGCGCCGGGCCAACACCTGGATGGTGCGGCGGATTTCCTCGTCGCGGCCGATGACCGGATCCAGCTTGCCGCCGCGCGCCTCGCCGGTGAGGTCCCGGGCAAACTTCTTCAAGGCGTCGTAGGTATCCTCGGCCGTCGCGGTATCGGCGGTGCGCCCCTTGCGCACCTCCTCGATGGCCGAATTCAACGATTGGGGCGTCACGCCGGCATCCGCCAGAACCCGGTGGGATTTGGTGTTGGGCATGATCGCCAGCGCGAGCAGCAGCCGTTCGGCGGTGACGTAGGAATCGCCCGCCTTCTCGGCCAGTTCTTCGGCCTGCCGGAACAGTTTCGACGTTTCCGACGCGAGGTAGACCTGTCCGGCCCCGTCGCCTTCGACGACCGTCAACCGCTTGAGTTCTTCGGATACCTTGGCGTGGGCCTCGGTGGCATTGCCGCCCGCGGCCTCTATCAGGTTGGCGGCCAGACCTTCCCCGTCCTCCAACAGGACCTTGAGGACGTGCTCGGGCGTCAGTTGCTGGTGTGAGGACCGGCTGGCAAGTCCCTGAGCGGATTGAATGAAACCGCGAGACCGCTCAGTATATTTTTCGGCGTCCATGTTGATCCACCCGTTGTTTCGACAGAGCCATCCGCCCCGATATACCGGCGGCGCATGGCCCCTCTAAAGATGGGACAATTGTACAATAGCCCTTAATATGTTGCGAATTCAGCGGCCTGCAAGGGCCGCTCACGCCGTCCGGAAGCGGAGACCGATGACCCACACGGTGACCGACCTCTATCGTTATCCCATCAAGGGCATGAACGCGGAAGCGTTGGAAGCCGTCGATCTATCGCCCGGCGAAGCATTTCCCCTGGATCGGGCCTACGCTTTCGCCCTGACCGGGACCCGGTTCGACGAGAACGACCCGGCTCACCTGCCCAAGACCGACTTCCTGATGTTGATGCGGGATGAGCGCCTGGCGGAATTGTCGGTTGTCCTCGAAGACAATGCCTCCCGCGCGACAATTTACCAAGGCCCGGATGTTCTGGTCTCCGGCGATGTGTCCGACAGCACTCGGCGCCGGGCCATCGAACAGGCGGTGGGCGGATTTATGGGACTGCCGGAGAATGACGCGCCGCGCCTGGTTCACGCGGACGGCCATACGTTCTCCGACCACAGGAACAAGGTGGTTTCGATCATCAACCTGGCGTCGGTGCGGGCGCTGGAAAAGGCCATGGGAGCGCCGGTCCACCCGTTGAGATTTCGCGGCAACCTCTATATCGACGGGGGTGAGGCCTGGGAGGAATTCCAATGGATCGACCGGGCGCTCGAGATCGGGACCGCGCGGCTGACAGCCACCAAACGGACCGACCGTTGCGCCGCAACGAGCGTTAATCCGGTGACGGCCCGGCGTGATTTGAACGTGGTGAACGGCCTGACCCGGGCCTTCGGTCATTTCGACATGGGCATTTATGCCCGGGTGGAGGAGGGCGGAACGATCGCCGTCGGCGATGCGGTCAGCTTCCCCGCCGATTAGGAACTAGGCCGTCGTGGCTTGGTCGGGTGCCGCCTCTTCGTCTTCGGATGTCGGTTCCGCGGCTTCGACAATCGGTACCACTTCAACTTCCGCATCCTGCTTCGGTTCGGGCGAGTGGTCTTTGCCGTTGCCGTTCTCGGCCTGTACGTCGGCGGCTTCCGGCCGCTGGTCTTCACCGGTCTCTGCCGTATTGCCGTCGGCTTCGCTCTGAATTTCGGCCGGACGGTCGTCCCCGTTGCCGCGCCGCCGGCCTCGCTGTTGATCCTGGCGGCCGTTGTCGCCGTCGGCATTCATTATGCGGTAGTAGTGCTCGGCGTGCTGATAGAAGTTCTCCGACGCGATGCGATCCCCGGAGGATTGCGCATCACGCGCCAATGTCTGGTACTTTTCGAAGACCTGCTGGGCCGTGCCCCTGACCCGGCCTTCCGGCCCGTTGCTGTCAAAGTTGTTGCTGCGGCCCTGACGCTTTCCTCCACCGCGATTGCGGCTGCGCCGAGGGTTGGAACCCTGTTTCATGTCACCTGTTTCGTTTGCTTACGTCCAACAATTTCCGGCCGACGTATTCCCCTAAGATGAGCCCCCACATGGGTGGCTTTTGGCCATTCGCCCTCATCCAACGACGGCAATTTAGGGAGGGTTTCTATCGCTTGCGCGATGCACGACGTTTACCGTCGGCGTTTACCCTGAGATCAACCTAGTCGCCGGGAACCCCTCTGCCAACCACGGAATCGCGATTATTGTCATGTATGGGCAACTGTTGCTAAAAGGCAACGCTCACGGTTCGCGAGGTCGCGGCCGCGGGCCGCCACGCAGAACCCTGATTCCATTAGAATTTGGCTGACGCTGGGGCCCTGCCCGTGTCCGGTCTCGACGATAAGCGCTCCTCCCGGCGCAAGATCGGCGGCCAGCCCGGGAATGAGTTCCCGGTACGCATCCAGGCCCCGCACACCGGCGAATAGCGCCTGACGGGGTTCAAATTCCGCGACCTCCGGCGGCAACGTCTCCCGCTCCCGGTCGGCGATATAGG
Source organism: Rhodospirillales bacterium (assembly GCA_965207535.1). Classification (GTDB taxonomy): domain Bacteria; phylum Pseudomonadota; class Alphaproteobacteria; order Rhodospirillales; family UBA2165; genus JAJDXO01. The sequence goes on from CBDBMR010000006.1 coordinate 107,690, forward strand.
GGGGGTTGCAAAGAATAAGATCGAAGCTCCCGCCGATCGCCGTACCCCAGTTGCCGCAAATGATCCGCGTACGGCTGTCCAGGCCCAATATCCGTGCGTTCCGAAGCGCCGCCTGGCACGCCCCCGGGCTCAGGTCGACGCCGATGCCGGCCGCATCCGGAAATTCCCGCAGGGCCGACAGGAGCAGGCATCCGGTGCCGGTACCGAGATCCAGGATACGGCGGGGTGCGCCGCGGCGGAAGTGATCGACAGCCAGCTCGATCAGCGTTTCCGAATCGGGCCTTGGCGTCAGGGTGTCGGCGGTGACCACGAACTCGTCCTTCCAGAACGCCCGGCGGGCGAGAATTCGGGATATGGGCTCGCGATTTCGGCGGCGCTCGAGAAACCGGCGGTATTGCTCCTCTTGACGAGTGTCGAGGGCTTGATCGGGTTCGGCAACGATACGCGCCGTGTCGACGTTCATGGCCGCTTCCAGCAGAAGGCGGGCATCCAGGGCCGATGTCTCCACGCCGGCGCCTTCGAGCGCCATCCGCCCCGCCGAGAGCGCCGCCCTGGTGGTCAACGGCATGGTCATGAGACGGCGGCGAGGCGCGCCGCCTGATCCTCGGCCGCCAGCGCGTCGACCATCTCGTCCAGATCACCCTCCAGCACCTTGGGCAATTGATGCAGCGTGAGATTGATGCGGTGGTCGGTGACCCGGCCCTGAGGGAAATTGTAGGTGCGAATGCGCTCCGACCGGTCGCCGGAACCCACCTGACTGCGCCGGTCGGCCGCCCGCTCCGCTTCCCGCTCCAGCCGCTCGACCTCGTAGAGGCGGGCGCGCAATACCTTCATCGCCTTGGCGCGGTTCTTGTGCTGAGACTTCTCATCCTGACACTGGACGACGATGCCGCTCGGCAAATGGGTGATGCGGACCGCGCTGTCGGTCTTATTCACATGCTGACCGCCCGCACCCTGGGCCCGGTAGGTGTCGATCCTGAGATCCTTGGCGTCGACGGCGATATCGACCTCTTCCGCCTCGGGCAGCACCGCCACCGTGGCCGCCGAGGTGTGGATGCGGCCCTGGGATTCGGTTTCCGGCACCCGCTGAACCCGGTGGACGCCGGATTCGTACTTGAGCCGGGCGAAGACGCCGCGGCCGTTGATGCTTGCCATGGCTTCCTTGAAGCCGCCGATCCCCGTCTCCGAGAGCTCGATGACCTCGAAGGTCCAATTGTGGGTCTCGGCATACCGCTGATACATGCGGAACAGATCGGCGGCGAACAGCGCCGCCTCGTCACCGCCGGTTCCCGCCCGTACCTCGAGGATGGCGTTTCGGTCATCGGCTTCATCCTTGGGCAGCAGCAAAAGCTGCAGGTCTTTCTCGAGTTCCGGGATACGCTGCTTGAGCGAGCGAAATTCCTCCTCCGCGAGCTCCTTGACCTCGGCATCGGCGTCGGCATCGGCCATCAATTCCGCGAGGTCGGCGGCCTCGCTCTCGGCGCTCCTCAATCTCTCGATGGCCGCAACGATCGTCGACAGATCGGAAAACTCCTTGGAGAGTTTCGCAAATTCCTGGCCGTCGATCCCGTCCCGGCTGGCGAGGGCGTCCTGCAGTTCGGCGTGCCGCGAGACGACACGCTCGAGTTTCTCATCCAGGCTCACGCCTGCTTGTCCTTCCTGCCGAACAGGCGCTGAAGCAATCCCAAGCTTTTCTCCGGCCGTCCCAGCAGCCGGTCGACCAGCAGCCGTGTCGCCTCGTCAGCATCCCCTCCGGCGTCCGTGACCGCGCTTTGGCGCGCGCTTTCGACCTGATGGCGCAGCGCTTCCAACTCGGTGGCGCTCTCCTTTCCGGCGTTCCGCAAGTAGCGGTTCACGGCCTCTTCAAGGATCGACCAGCCGGTTTCCGCCTCGGCCTCCCGCTGCCGCCGGCCCTCCCGCGCCACGCCTTCCAGGTCGTTGAGCGAGTACCGGAACGCGTCTTCCAGGCGGTCGACGGCGGGGTCGACATCGCCGGGGACGCCCGTATCGATGAGCAGTACGGGGCGGTGCCGGCGGGCTTTGACCGCCGCGACCATGGCCGGCTCGTCAATGACGTAACGGCGCGTGTTGGTCGCCGTCAGGATGATATCGGATTTTTCGAGCAGGGACGGCAGCCGATCAAAATCGTCGACGTGGCAGTTCAGGGAAGTCGCCGTGTCTTCGGCCCGCTGCAGGTTTGAATGAATGACCGTGAGGTCTTTGAGACCGGCCCGCCGCAGGCTGTCCGCAACCTGAATGCCGAGCTCCCCAACGCCGATCAGCAGCGCCGAGCAGTCGTCCAGTTTGCCATGCAGGTCGTGTGCGACGCGCACCGCGGCGCCGGCGATGGATGCCGGCCGTCGGTCGAAACCCGCGGCCCGGCCGACCTGCTCGGCGACCTCGTAGGCGGCGCTCAGGAGCCGTTGGAGGGCCGGCCCATCCATTCCGAGTTCCGCCGCGCGGCGGTGGCTGGCCCGCAACGCGGAGCGAAGGGCGGGCTCGCCGATGATCAGGCCGTCAAGCGCCGAGGCTTCGGCAAAGACATGCCGGATGGCCTTCTCGTCGGTGATGACGTAGAGCTGTTCCTCGGCCTCCGCCCTGCTCAAACCCGCCCGGTCGGCCAATATTCGAGCGACGTTCGGGGCGATGGATTCGCAGTCGTCATGCAGCGCCAGTACCTCCACCCGGTCATCGGTGGACAGGTAGAGAGCCTCACGGATATCGGCTTCCCGCAACTGATCGACCAGCCCCGGCAGCGCACCTTCATCCATGTGCAGCCTGTCGCGCACCGACATGGTGGACGACCGATGATCGGCCCCGATAACAAGCGGTTTGACGATTGAGATGTCTGCCTCGTTCATTGGCCTGAATCGCCGACTAGCTACGGTACTTTTCGAGCGGCGCCTGGACGTCGGCCAAGGGTACCTCGGATTGCTCGCCGGAATCCATGTCCCGCAACGTCACCGTGCCCCGCGCCAACTCGTCGTCGCCGAGCAGCAGCGCCGCAACGGCACCAAGCCTGTCGGCGCGCTTCATACGCCTGGCGAGGTTGCCCGAGTACCCCATCTCGACGACGAAACCCGCGGCACGCAAGCCATGAGCGATTTTGATCAGCTCCGTGTTCGCGGCGTCGCCGACGGGAATCAACGCGATTGGCCGGCGTCGGGGCTCACCATCCTCGACCAACAACGACAGCCGCTCGACCCCCGCGGCCCAGCCGACCCCCGGCGTGGAGGGCCCGCCCATTTGTTCCACCAGGCCGTCGTAACGCCCGCCTGCCAGCACGGCGCTCTGTGCGCCCAACGCCGTCGTCGTGAACTCGAAAGCCGTATGGCAGTAGTAGTCGAGACCCCGCACCAGGGTTGGATTAAGCGTGTAGGGGATGTCCAGGCTTTCGATCCCCGCCAAAACCTCGTCGAAGAATGAGCGCGAACGGCCGTTCAGGCTGTCCCGGAGGACCGGGGCATTGGCGACGATTTCCCGGTCCGCCGCGTCCTTCGAATCCAGCACGCGCAACGGATTGCGGTTGAGCCGCTCACGGCTGTCCTCGGAGAGCGCGTCGCCGTGTGAACCGAGATAGCCGACCAGCGTTTCCCTGTAGGCCTGGCGGGTTTCGGCGTCGCCAAGGCTGTTGATTTCCAGGGTTACCGCGCCGGAGAGGCCCAGCTCTCTCAAGTAGTTGTAGGCGAGGGAGATGACCTCGATGTCTCCCGTTGGCTTGTCGACCCCCATGAGTTCGACGCCGACCTGCCGGAATTCGCGCCATCGGCCCTTCTGCGGCCTCTCGTAGCGGAACATGGGACCGCGATAGAAAAATTTGAGCGGCAGGTTCTGTTGGAGACCGTTGGAGATGTACGCCCGGGCCACGCCGGCCGTGCCTTCGGGGCGCAGGGTGATCTTATCGCCCCCCTTGTCCTCGAAGGTGTACATCTCCTTGGTGACGATGTCCGAGGTGTCGCCCAGTGTCCGGCTGAACACCTCGGTAAATTCGAACACCGGTGTGGTGATCTCGCCATAGCCGAACCGCTCGGCCACATGGTACGCGGTTTCCTCGACCCGCCGGTACCGCCGATTGTCGTCTGGCAGAATATCGTGGGTACCGCGGACGGAGTTCAAGCTGGGCATCGGGGTTCCTTCGAATCTAGGCGCGTCTTGTCACCGGTATGCGGGTTATAGCCCCGTGAACGCCGAGGCGCCAGACACGGGCAAACCGGCGGCGGCGCGCCGCCGCGCGGGCGCTCGACAATCTGCGGCAAGGATAGCTATTCGACGACGGCGGTGCCGTCTTTGAGGCGGTCAGGTTCCAATGCGACGTGGCGCCGGACGGTACCGGGATCGCCAATGGAGGGCACCACCTCGCCGTCCACGGTAATCTCCAGCGCGCCCGCATTGCCGGTCATCAATACCAAGCCTGACCGATTGGGCACCTCGTAGACGTCACCCACCTTGAGAAGCCGGGTCATGATCGACTGGTTTTCCGTATCGTCGCGCACCTGAACCCAGCTCGCGATCTTGGCGCGGACAACGATGCGGGGTTCTTCTTCCATTACCGCAGGCGCCGGTTCGGCTACCGCGGGCGCGGGCGTTTCGTCGGCGGTCGCCGGCTCCACCGCGGCAATCTGCGTTTCCGCCGCTTCAGTGGCCGGTTGGCCGGTATCGTTCAGCGCCACTTGGGTCGGGTCGGGTTCCGGCGCCGGCTCGCTCGCCGCGGGGGTGTCCGGCATCGCCGGCGGTTCGGGCGCGGTCGCGGTGCCGGCCTGGGCCGTCTCGGCGGCCGGTTCGGTGCCTGCTTCGGCTGTTTCAGCGGCGGGCTTGGGCTCCGGGGCGCCCGCCGGGACCGTTTCGGCGGCTTCCGGGTTTGCGGCGGGTGCCGTCTCGGAGGCTGTTGCATCCGTCCCCACCGTTGGCGGCGGCGCTGGGATCTCGACGGCTTCGGTCACTTCCGGCGGCGCGGGTTCCGCCGATGGTTCAACCGCCGGCTCAGGGGCGGATGCGACGACGGCGGGTGTTTCGACCGGCTCAGGGGCGGAAGCAACGACGGCGGGTAGCTCGACCGGCTCAGGGCCGGCCCTCGGCGCATCGGAAGAGGCCGGTGCCGCGGCGAGCGCCGTTTCCGTCACTTCCGCGTCGGCTGCGGGACTTTGGGCGGTCTCCGGCGCATCGGCGACCGGTTGCACGCTGGCCGCGTTCGCCGCGGTTGCCGGTGCCGTTTCCTGAACCGCCTCGGGCTGAAGCCGGGACGGTACCGGGGTGACCACTTCGGCGACGAAACGGTCTTGGGTCGACAGGAAATACCAGCCGCCGTAGCCAAGCGCGGCGATCAGAACGCCGATCATCAGTACGGCGCCCCGCGGCATCCCATGTTGGGGTATGAAGGAGGGGAAGCTGAGGTCCGCAGGCTGGTCGGGAACGCTGGATTCTTCCTTGAACCGGCGTACCACATCCTCGCCGTCCAAATCCAAATACTCGGCGTAGCCGCGAACGAAGCCGACCGCATAGGCGTGACCCGGCAAATCGTCAAACCGGTCTTCCTCGATAGCTTCGATGTACACACGGCGAATTCGGAGAGCGGCGGCGACATCCTCCGGCTCCTCGCCGCGCCGGAGCCGCGACGCCCGAAGCAGCGCGCCAATCCCGCCGCCGGCTTTCATCTGTTGGGGAAGATCCGAGTGCGTGTCCACGGTGCCGAGCCCCTTGACTGTTCGCCTCCTATGCGCGATCGGGAATCATCAAAGCCGTCCCGCCTCAGGCGGAGCGGCTGCCCGTTTCGCGGCGCAAAAAACGGCAAAAATTTGAGTATCGCCAATAATTACAAAAATTTACCGCCATCGAGTCTTGAGTACAAGTTTTCTCTATGGTTCACGGCCCGGGATGATTCCTCAAATCATCACTCCATGATCAATTGCGAATTCCCGGAGCTTTTCACGAAGACTGTGTACGGGCATGGATTGCAGCGTTCGGATGTATTTCGAGATATCGCCATAGTTCAGGCTGCGGATCATGGTTTTGACCGGTCCGATGAACGACGGCGCCATGGAAAGGCTGCGAAATCCGACGCCGATCAGCGCCATGGCGTCCAAGGGCCGGCCCGCCATTTCCCCGCAAAGGCTGATCGGAATCCCGGCATCGTCACACCGCGCGGCGAGACCGCCCAGGAACGACAGGCCCGCCGGCGAAAGCACGTCATAGCGATCGGCGATTCGCGGACTTCCCCGGTCGCTGGCGAACAGAAACTGAAACAGGTCGTTGCTGCCGACCGAGATGAAATCAACCCGTTCCAACAACGCATCGAACTGAAACGCGAGCGCCGGGACTTCGAGCATGGTGCCGACGTGCAGCCGTTTCGGCAGCGGCCGGTTACGTTTTTCCGCACGTTCGAGTTCACGATCCAGGAGTGCCCGCGCGGCATCGAACTCCGAAACTTCCGTGATCATTGGAAACATCAGCGACAAGTCACGATCCCCCGCGGCCCGGATGAGGGCGCGGAATTGGTGCCGGATGAGAACCGGCTGATCGAGCGCCACCCGGATTGCCCGCCAGCCCATGGCCGGATTTTCTTCGTCGAAGCTGCTCCAATAGGGCAGGCTCTTGTCACCGCCGATGTCGAGGGTCCGGAAGATCACCGGCTTCCCGTCGCTCAGATCCAGCACCCGCTCGTAGAGCGCCGATTGCCGGTCGACGTCGGGATACTTGCTGCTTTCCATGAACGGGATTTCGGTCCGGAACAGGCCGATACCGTCCGCTCCGGTCTCATCCAGGCTCTGCAGGTCGGCGAACAGGCCCGCGTTGATGTTGAGCGAAATGGTGACCCCGTCCTTGGTCTCGGCGGGGACGTTGCGGAGCGAGGCATACGCCGCCACACGCTGAGCACGGGCGCGGAGAGTTTCGGTGAACGCCTGCTGGACATCCTCGGCCGGGCGGATATGGGCTTCCGCCTCATCTGCATCCACGATGATGACGTCGCCGGGTTCGACATTGTCGAGCAGGTCGGTGGCCCGTCCGATCACCGGAATGTCGAGGGCGCGGGCGACGATGGCGACATGGGTGGTCACCGAGCCTTCCTCGAGGACCAGACCGCGCAGCCGGGTCCGGTCGTAATCGAGAAGCTGTGCCGGACCCATGTTGCGGGCGACGAGGATGATATTTTCCGGGAGCTCCCATTCGGCGCCGACATTGTCTCCCTCGGTGCCGGTCAGATGCTGGAGCAGACGATTGGCGAGGTCCTCGAGATCGTGCAGCCGCTCGCGCAAATAGGGGTCCCGCAGATTCCGGAACCGGGCGCGGGTGTCGTTGTGGACCTTTTCCACCGCCGCCTCGGCTGTCAGGCCGCTGTCGATCGCCTCGCCGATTCTGGCGAGCCACCCCGCATCTTCGGCGAACATGCGATAGGTTTCCAGAATGTCCCGGTGTTCGCCGCCGTTCGCCACGTCGGTCGCCTGGAGCATGGCGTCGATGGCGCCGTGCATTTCGTCGACCGCTTCCCTCAGGCGTTGCTGCTCTTCTTCCGGATTGTCCGAAACCAGCCTTTCGATGACAAACCGGGGCTCGTGGAGAACCGCTTCGCCCATGGCGACGCCCGCGTTCAGCCTGACCCCCGCGATGGTGACCGGCAGCAGTGACGCGCCCTCCATGACGTGCAGTTCCTCGGCGCTGATCAGCTCGCCGGCGGCGATCAATTCGGCGATCACCATGGCGACCGTCTCGAGGGTCTCGGCCTCTTCGTCGGTGTAGTGACGCTGGGTCCGGTTCTGCACCGCCAGCACCCCTTGAACCCGGCCGCCGCGGAGGATCGGGACGCCCATCAGCGAGTGGTAGATCTCTTCGCCGGTCTCCGGCCGATAGGCGAATTTCGGGTGGCTCTGCGCATCGGAAAGTGCCATGGGACGGGCGTTGGCGGCGATGGTGCCGACCAGCCCCTCGCCCATTTGAAGGCGGGTATTGTGAACCGCCGTGGGTTTGAGGCCGGTTGCGGTGAAAAGCTCCAGCACTTCGCCGGCCCTGAGGACATAGATCGAGCACACCTCGGCGACGAGGTCGGTGGCGATGATGCCGGCAATCTTGTCCAGACGCTCCTGGGCCGAGCCTTCACCCGCCATGGTGTCGCGAAGGCGCGCCAATAAACGTCGGGAACCTGTGATCGGTGCTCGTGCCATTTACCTGCCTGCGTGGGGTGTGCGGCCAACGCGCCGGAGGGCGTCCCTGCCGCGCTTCCTGACCGCCTGAACCGTCGCGCGATGAAAGCCGTTTTGCAACCGGCGTTTGGCCCCGGGCGGCGCTTGAGCGGTCGCGCCCGCCGCGCACCCGCGGCGACGCTCCCCGAACCGCCGCCCGGCTTTCGGGCGGCACTATAGGTAGCGCGAGGCAGCAGATCAATGCATGAAGGCATGCGCACCGGCGTCATCGCCTGCCCGGTCCGTCGCGGCGGCACGGCGAACGGTTGCGGCGTGTGGCGCAACGCGCTACAGTCACTCATGAGGATCAGGCACAAGGGACTGCGGGCGCTGCACGAGCGGGACGATGCGGCGCGGCTGCCCGCCGCTCTCGTGCCGCGGCTTCGGCGTATCCTGTTCCGCCTGCAAGAGGCGACGCATCCGGGCGGAGCCGACGCGCCGGGCTTCCGGCTGCATCCCCTCAAGGGCGACCGCGCCGGACAGTGGAGCGTCCGCGTCTCGGGCAACTGGCGCGTGGTGTTCCGTTTCGACGACGGCGAGGCCGTGGATGTGGACCTGATCGACTATCACTGACCGAAGGAGTGCCGACCATGAACGACATTACAGACGAGCGCGCCGGTCCGATGCTGAACCCGCCGCACCTGGGCGAACTGATCCGCGAGAGCATGGACGACGTGGGCTGGAACGTGACCGAGACGGCGGCGCGTCTCGGCTGCGAGCGCGGAACGCTGTCGCGGCTGCTGAACGGCAAGGCGGGGGTGTCGGCGAACATGGCGCTGGCGCTGGAGGATATGGGCTGGGGCACCGCCGAACACTGGATGCGCATGCAGGCCGCTTACGAGCTTGCCGAGGCGCGCCGGGAGAGGACCGCCGCCTAGCGCCGCGCGGGCGCGCTGCACGTTTGATCGAGCCGCCCGCCGGCGCGTACGGACGAGGTGCCGTCCCGGCGGCTGTCCTTCATCGGCTTTCGGCCAACGACAAGCCGTCCGGTGCTCGGCGCAGAGCGGGTGACCACGAATAGCGCTCTCGGGCCCGGCCGGCCGGATTATTCGTCGTCGAGCCCGTAGGCCGTATGCAGCGCGCGCAATGCGAGCTCGGTGTAATCGGCGGCGATGAGGACGCTGACCTTGATCTCCGATGTGGAGATCACCTGGATGTTTATGCCCTTGTCGGCAAGCGCCCGGAACATCGTCTGGGCGACGCCGGCGTGCGAGCGCATGCCGACCCCGACGACCGATATCTTGCAGACGTTCGAATCCGCATCGATCTTCTCGAAACCGACTTCTTCCTTTCTGTCCTCGAGCACCCGGACGGCGCTCTCCAGTTCGCCCTGGCCGACGGTGAACGTGAGGTCGGTCGTCGCGCCGTCCTCGGAGACGTTCTGGACGATCATATCGACGTTGACGTTGGCGTCGGCCAACGGCCCGAAGATTCCCGCCGCCACGCCGGGACGGTCCGCCACGCGAAGGAGCGTGATTTTCGCTTCGTCTCCGCTGTGGGAAATGCCACTGACAACTTGGTGTTCCACGATCTCATCCTCACTGACGACGAAAGTGCCGGGGGCGTCGACGAACGTCGAGCGGACCTGGAGCGGCACATTCTGGTTCATGGCGAGTTCCACCGACCGGGTCTGCAGGACCTTGGCGCCCAGGGAGGCCATTTCCAGCATCTCCTCGTAGGTGATTCTATCCAGCTTCCTGGCCTTGGCAACGATCCGGGGGTCGGAGGTATAGATGCCGTCGACGTCGGTGTAGATGTCGCATCGATCCGCCCCCAACGCGCCCGCGAGCGCCACCGCGGACGTGTCCGAGCCGCCGCGGCCGATAGTGGTGATCCGGTTGTCCGGCCCCAATCCCTGAAATCCGGCAACCACCGGGACCTCGCCCGCCGCCAGCCGGCGGTCCAATTCCTCGGTTTCGATCTCCTCGATGCGTGCCTTGCCGTGCGCGCCGTCCGTGCGGATGGGGATCTGCCACCCCAGCCACGAGCGCGATTGGATACCGAGATCCTGCAGCGCCAGCGCCATCAGGCCCGCATTGGCCTGCTCGCCGGTGGCCGCCACGACGTCGTACTCGCGGGCGTCGAACATGGCGGATATGTCGGCCGTCATCTCGACCATCCGGTCGGTCACGCCGGCCATGGCGGACACGACCACGGCGACCTGGCTGCCGTTGTCGACCTCCTGCTTGACCCGCCGAGCCGCATTCTTGATGCGTTCGACATCGGCGACGGATGTCCCGCCGAATTTTTGAACGATACGTGACATATCGGATGAACCTAATTGAGGCCGCCCGGCCGACGATCCCCGGTGACCGCCATTTACGGCCCGGTCGGTTTGATCGCCCGCCCGAGGGCGCGTATACATACTCGTTCAGCCGAATTCGCGCAAGTTGAGCCGGCTTAAGCCGCTGAAATCCAAGGCCTGGCGTAGGAATGGCGCAGGAATGGCCCAGGAACAGCCCAGGAATAGCCCAGGAACAGTGGAGTGAACGCCCATGGCCGGGGAAAGACCTCCGGAGACCCGCACCGCCGATAAGGACGAGATTGACCGGTTCGCCGCGCAGGCCGGCGATTGGTGGGACGAGGAGGGCGCTTTCGCGCCGCTGCACCGCATCAATCCCGTTCGCCTCCAATTCATTCGCGACAGTCTTTGCCGGCACTTCGGCCGTGATTCCTCGTCCCTGCGGCCGTTCGAGAACCTGAACATCCTCGATATCGGCTGTGGCGGCGGTCTGTTGACGGAGCCCATGGCGCGGCTGGGCGCGGCGGTGACCGGGATCGACGCCGCGCCCGAAGGCGTGTCGGCGGCCCGTGCCCATGCGCGCGGGGCCGGCCTGGAGATCGACTACCGGGCCATGTTGCCCGAGGAAATGGCGGACACGGGCAGGGCCTTCGATGCGGTCCTGAATATGGAAGTGGTCGAGCACGTGGCCGACGCGGAGGCCTTTTTCGAGGCCTGCGGGCGTCTCGTCCGGCCGGGCGGCGGGATGGTCGTGGCGACCCTCAACCGGACGCTGAAATCGCTGGCGTTCGGCAAGGTGGCCGCGGAGTACATCCTGCGCTGGGTGCCGGCGGGAACCCACGATTGGCGCCAATTCGTCAAGCCGTCGGAACTGGCCCGGTATCTGCGCCGGGCGGGCTTCGACGTGGCCGATCTCAAAGGCATGGCGTACGACCCGGCCAACGGCGATTGGTCCCTCGGGGGCGACGTGGATATCAACTATCTGATGTTCGCGGTACGCCGTTAGAGCGAGATTCCCTTCTGACGCCGCGAGGCCGCGCAGAACCGGTCCGCCGGGTTGTGGTCAAGGGCCACACCCCAAGGGCCGTGGCGACGGCGCTCGGGGTGTGCGAGCGCACGGTGCGCGAGTGGGTGGCCCGCGATCCTTGGCGGTAAGCGCCGAGCCCAAAACCAGCATGTTCTTATGACCAAAAAAAGTGCATGATTTTACCAAAGTAAACGTTTACATTAGTAGAGTAAACGTTTACATTAGTGGCAATAAAACGCGGAAAGCGCACTTTGGGAGGCGCGACGGTTCAGTGGCGAACATGACCGCAACAATTCGCGATGTAGCGGAGAGGGCCGGGGTTTCCGTGGCTACCGTATCGCGCTTGGTCAACAACACCGGCCGGGTTCGCGAGGAGACCGCCGCTCACATTCGCGCTGCTATCGATGAACTCGGTTTTCGGCCGAACGCGGTGGGCCGCAGCTTGAAGAAAAACCGAACTCGCTCACTGGGCGTCGTCATTCCGTCGATGTCCAACCCTGTGTTTTCCGAGGCGGTCGCCGGCATCAAAGCCGAAGCGCGCGCCAGGGGTTACTGGCTGATGTTCACCTCGCCGGATTACGCCGCCGACGAAGAGGTGGAGATGGTCAATCTGCTGCTTGATTACAGGGTCGAGGGAATGATCCTAACCGTCGCCAATCCGCACCATAGTCCGGCATTGGACATTCTGCAGCGTGCCGGCGTGCCCTATGTGTTGATCTACAACCAAGTCAGCGACGACGGACACCCAACAGTAACGGTCGACAACATCGCGGCCGGTCGCGAGGTTGCACACAAGCTGATTGATATGGGGCATCAACGCCTCGGCATAGTTTCAGGCCGCTTCGATGCGTCGGATCGCGCCCATGCCCGGCGCGATGGCTTTATTGACGGTGCGTCGGAAAGGGGCGTTGAAACGCCGATAGTATTGGAGGTTGATTTCCTCGCCCCCAAAATGAAGGAAACCCTGAACCCCGTTTATGCCGACCCGGCGACCGCGCCAACGGCACTGTTTTGCTCCAACGACCTGCTCGCCATTTCGGTGGTTGGTGCGTTGGGGCGTATGCATCTCAATGTTCCGAAAGATGTTTCCGTAGTTGGTTTTGACGGCATTGCCGTCGGAACCCACCTGCATCCCACTCTCGCCACGGTGGTTCAGCCATCGCACGAGATGGGGCGCGTGGCGACCCGGCAATTGCTGGATCGCCTAACCGGCGAGAATCGTCCGAAAATGGAGATTCTGCCACACACGTTCCGTATGGGAGAATCGGCGGGGCCCGTTTTACAGCCAAGCCCCGCCGACCTTCGGAACCCCAACCGCAAAACCACAGGAGGCTCCTGAAATGACTCGTAAGGCACTCAAAACTCTCGCCCTAGCGGCAGCGTTTATCGTTAGCCTAGGCGTGTCCAACGCACAAGCCGCAGATGCCATTTGCTATAACTGCCCGCCGCAATGGGCGGACTGGGCGACGCAATTGAAGCAAATCAAGAAGCACTTGGGTTACAGCATCCCGCACGACAACAAGAACTCCGGCCAGACCTTGTCCCAGTTGCTGGCCGAGAAAGGCAGCCCCGTCGCCGACGTCGCGTACTATGGCGTTTCTTTCGGAATTCAGGCTGCCGAGAAGGGCGTCGTCAGTGCTTATAAGCCCAAGCATTTCAATGAAATTCCGGCGGGTTTGAAGGATCCGGCCGGCAAATGGTTCACCATTCACTCCGGCACCTTGGGTTTCTTCGTTAATGTCGACGCCCTGGATGGCAAGCCCGTACCGCAATCGTGGAAAGACCTTCTGAAGCCCGCCTACAAAGGCATGATCGGTTATCTGGACCCGTCATCCGCATTCGTTGGATACGCTGGCGCCGTTGCCGTCAACAGAGCGCTCGGCGGCAGCCTGGAAAACTTCGATCCCGGCATCAAATATTTCAAGGACCTCGCCAAAAACGATCCCATCGTGCCGAAGCAGACGTCCTATGCGCGTGTGTTGTCCGGCGAGATTCCGATCTTGTTCGACTACGACTTCAACGCTTACCGCGGGAGGTACAAGGACAAGGCCAACGTCGTCTTCGTCATTCCCCAAGAAGGCACGGTTGTGGTGCCCTACGTCATGAGCTTGGTCAAGAATGGGCCGAACCCCGACAAGGGAAAGAAGATACTGGACTTCATCATGTCCGACGAAGGGCAGAAGGTTTGGGCTAACGCGTTTTTGCGTCCCATACGTGCCTCCGCCCTTTCCAAGGAGGCGGCGGCCAAATTCCTTCCGGCGTCCGATTACGCTCGGTCCACGCCTTTGGACTACGCCGAGATGGCCAAGGCGCAAAACGGCTTCAAGGAGCGCTACCTCAACGAGGTGCGTTAGATACCCTGCAGCGTGACCGCCGGGGATGGCGCCATGCGCCATCCCCGCGGCTGCCGCCCATTGCAGTTTCACGTTGATCGTTAATCTATTGGCGAGGGTCAGCCATGGGACACCGAGAATATCCGCGATTCGTTTTATTGCTTCTGCCAACGGGCATTGTCTTCGCTGCGTTCTTTATTGTGCCGATGGCGCGCTTGGCCGTTGTCGGCGCCACCGGAGAACAGGGTTTTGCCGCCTATACCAGCATGTTGTCGACGCCGCGCCATTTCGAAAGCATGGTGGCCACTGTTCTGCTATCCGTCACCGTGACCGCAGTGGCGCTGGCGATGTCCACCCTGGCCGGGCTGTTCTTGGTGCGCAATCGTTTCTGGGGCCGCGAGGCGTTGATATCGATGCTGACCCTCCCTCTCGCCTTTCCCGGCGTGGTGATCGGTTTCATGGTCATCCTGCTGGCGGGCCGGCAGGGATTGATCGGCACCGTGACCAAGGCCATGACCGGCGACAAGCTGGTGTTTGCCTATTCGATGGCCGGACTGTTCGTCGGTTATCTCTATTTTTCGATCCCGCGGGTCATCCTGACCATCATGGCGGCGGCGGAAAAACTCGATCCGTCACTCGAGGAGGCAGCCCGCTCCCTCGGTGCGTCAACCTGGCGGGTGATCCGCGATGTGATCCTGCCGGCACTACAGCCGGGGCTGATCGCGTCTGGCGCCATCTGCTTTGCCACCTCGATGGGGGCGTTCGGCACCGCCTTCACGCTGGCCACCAATATCGACGTGCTTCCGATGACGATCTATACGGAATTCACCCTTAACGCCAATATCGCGAGCGCGGCCAGCCTTTCCATCATCCTCGGCCTGGTGACGTGGGTCGCGTTGTTCATCGCGCGCAGCTTATCCGGCTCGACGGTTGCGGCCTCGGGTTAGGAGAAAGCAATGCGGCGCCGTGGTCTGTTCATTGCTCAATTGCTCTTCACGCTGGCGGTTTGCGCTTTCCTGATCGTGCCGGTGATATTGTCGGCGCTCGCTGGAGTGACGGAGAATTTTCTCGTCGGCTTGAAGGGCGGCTTGACCGTACGTTGGATCGGAGAGGTCTGGGGCCTGTATGCCGAAACAATTTATCTGGCACTGCTTATCGCCGCGGCCTGTCTCGCCATCACGCTCGTGATCGGTGTCCCCGCGGCCTATGCGTTGGCGCGGATCGGCGGACGCACGGCGCGCTTCATCGAGGAAACCATTGTTCTGCCGGTCGCTGTTCCGGGTCTCGCTATCGCGTTGGCATTAATCATCATGTATGGCGGGTTCCGTGATTTCCGGGCGAGCTGGGCTTTCATCCTGGTGGGCCACGTGCTCTACACCCTGCCGTTCATGGTCCGCTCGGTGCTCGCGGTGTTGTCCAGTATGAACTTTCTCGAGTTGGAGGAAGGGGCGGCGAGCCTGGGGGCGTCGTTTTGGCAGCGTTTCTGGGGGGTCGTTCTGCCCAATGCCAAACCGGGTATTCTTGCCGGATCGCTGATGGTGGTGACGCTTTCGATCGGTGAATTCAATCTGACCTGGATGCTTCATACGCCTGTTACCAAGACATTGCCCGTCGGTCTGGCCGACAGCTACGCCTCCATGCGCCTGGAGATCGCCAGCGCGTATACGCTGGTGTTTTTCGTAATGATCATACCGCTGCTGATCGCCATGCAGTTGTTGTCGCGCGAACGGAAACAAAAACCAAGCACCTCGGAAGACGACCAAACGGATTTTGAACCGCCGGTCTCAAGGGGCGAAAGCACATGAAACACGATACAACGGCCGTAAGCCTGATCGATTGCGCCAAGACCTTTGACGACGGCACTCGGGCGCTGGAACCTGTGAATCTGGAGATCAGCGGCGGCGAAACCGTGGTGCTGCTCGGGCCTTCGGGTTGCGGCAAGACGACCCTGCTGCGCATCGTCTCCGGTTTGGAAATGCCTGATTCCGGGGGACGCGTGCTGTTCAACGACGAAGACGTTACCGACCGGCAGATTGAAAAGCGTAACGTCGGCATGGTGTTCCAATCCTATGCCCTGTTTCCCAACATGACGGTGGCAAACAACATTGCTTACGGTTTGCGCGTTCGCAAGGTGGCGGCGGCCGACATCGATGCGCGTGTCGATGAAATGCTGAACATGATGCACATTGTCGAGCTTTCACATCGGCGCATCGACCAGCTTTCGGGCGGCCAACGCCAGCGGGTTGCTCTGGCCCGGGCCATTGCTGTCCGTCCGAGGGTGCTTCTGCTTGACGAACCGCTGACGGCCCTTGACGCCCTTTTGCGCGACCGCCTGCGGGTCGAGATCGACACCCTGTTGCGCAGCCTCGGAATCACTTCGATCTATGTTACCCATGATCAGGCCGAGGCGATGGCGCTCGGCGACCGGATCGTTGTCATGAGCAACGGGCGGATCGCGCAGATCGGCTCGCCGCGTGATATTTATCACCGGCCGGCCAACGCCTTCGTCGCCGATTTCATCGGCACGATCAATCGCTTGCCGACGACACTTTTGAATAATGTCGGCGTTCCTTCGGGCCGGGATGTGATGTTCCGGCCCGAGGATGCCGATATCGTCGGCACCGCCGAGGCCCATTTCACCGGCCGGGTTAGCAGCGCGCTTTTCCTTGGCGACCGAACGCGGCTGGTCTTGGATTGCGGCGGCGAGGAAACGGTCGTTGTCGAAAGCACGTTGCGCGATCCCGTCCAGGCAGGGGCCGAAATCTCGGTTCGTGTCCGGCCGGAGGGCTTCATCGCTCTCGACACGGATAGCCGGGCAATCTGACCATGATTGTGGCTCAGCTCACCGATACTCATATCAAGCCGGAACGCCGTGTCGCGTATGGCTTCGTCGATACGGCGGGAATGCTGGAGCACGCCGTAGCGCATATCAATTCTTTCCGGCCGGCCATCGATGTCGTCTTCGTCACGGGCGACTTGACCGACCGGGGCCAGCCGGAGGAATTCGAGGCGCTGCGTCCAATCCTCGATGGCATCTCGATGCCCTGGTACGTGGTGCCGGGCAATCATGACGAACGCGGCAATTTTTTGCGGGCCTTCGCCGGTCATGGTTACCTGGCCGATAGCCGCGACTTCATTCGCTACGCCATTGAAGACTATCCGCTGCGGCTTGTCGGTCTTGATACGACGGTGGCAGGCGAGCCGCATGGCTACCTGGCCCAAGAGCGCCTCTCCTGGCTCGACGATTGCCTGCGGTCAGCTCACCGGAAACCGACCATGCTGTTCATACATCATCCGCCATTCGAAACCGGCATCCGGCATATGGATGTTCAGAACCTGCTCAATGGCGAGGATCTGTTTGCCGTCTTGTCCGAGCACCCGCAAGTCCGGCACGTGGCCTGCGGGCACGTGCATCGGGCATCGGAAACCTGCATCAACGGAATCGCCGTCAGCATAGCACCGAACGCCGCCCACTCGACGACTCTGGATCTCGACCCCGACGGGCCGTCGAGTTTCACGATGGATCCGCCGGCCGTACGGCTATTTCGATTCGGCAAAGATGGTCATGTGGTGACTCACCTCAGCTATATCGGCGATTTCGATGGTCCGCATCCCTACTTCACCGCTGATGGCGCATTGGTGGATTGACTCGGCGATGGAGGGCATGCCGTGCCGAATCTCAGGCAAGCCTTCATCCATATCGCCGCAGCTATCTCATGGATGCGTTAAATGTCGATTCTGCCTAGATCGGGTCTAGTCCCCGTCAGGAAGGCTTGTTCTTGCCCTTGGGTTTCATGGGCAGGGGCGCAACCGGAATCTCCTCCTCGACGAGGTCCTTGACCTCCTGGGGGCTGGCCTCGCCGTAAATGCCCCGCTCTTCCGTCTCGCCATAGTGAATGGCGCGGGCCTCGTCGGCGAACTTGTCGCCCACATAGTCGCAGTTTTCCTCCACATGGCGGCGCATCATGTTCATCGCCCGCTGGAACTCGCGCGCCTTCTCGGGAACATCCGACAGATCGCCGCCCTTGGACGAGCTGACCCTCGGGGCCATCGGCGCCTTCTGGATGTTGGTGTCGCCGCACTCCGGGCAATCGATGACCTTGCGCTTGGCCTGCGCGTCGTAAGTCGCCGAATCCTTGAACCAGGATTCGAACTCGTGACCGTTGCCGCAGCGAAGTTGATAGAGGATCATGGCGCTTCGTATCGGTTTCCGTTCGTCTGCTACGACGAAGTGGCAGCCCGAGGATTAACCCAACGGCCCGCATCTGCAAAGCCCAAATATGCCTGAAACGAGTCACGATCAAGTGCCGCCGGACCCCTGGGTCGCCCGGTTTTCCAGGCTTATCCCGAACGGCGGCGCGGTTCTGGACGTGGCGGCCGGGGCCGGGCGTCACGCCATATTCCTGAGCGAACTAGGGTATTCAGTTACCGCCGTGGACCGGGACATTTCCCGTTTGACCGCGTCCGGTCCCGCCGGGATCGAGGCCATCGAGGCCGATCTGGAGGCCGGCGGCTGGCCGCTTCCGGGCCGTCAATTCGCCGGGATCGTCGTCGCCAACTATCTGCACAGGCCGTTGTTTCCCCATCTGCTTGACGCTTTGGCGCCGGGAGGGGTGCTGATCTACCGGACCTTTCAAGCGGGAAACGAGAAATACGGGCGGCCGCGGAACCCGGATTTCCTGTTGCGCCCGCGGGAACTGATGGCGGCCGTCCGGGGGTTGGAGATTCGCGCCTACGAAGCCGGCGAGGTGCGCCACCCGGCGCCCGCCGTCATTCAGCGGATATGCGCTATTCGCCCGCCAGCCTGACCGCCGGTCCGGCGGCGGGCCGGACCGTATATTCCCGGTCGTGGTCAAGCGCCGGGACCTTGGACCGCGCTTCGGCAACCCGGGCAAGATCGATGTCCGCCGTCACCACGCCCACCTCGTCCCCGCCGTCGGCGAGCACTTCGCCCCACGGACCGACGATGAGGGAATGCCCGAACGTCCGGCGGCCTTCGGCATGGGTGCCGCATTGGGCCGGCGCGATCACGAAGCACGCGGTCTCGATGGCCCGCGCCCGTTGCAGAACGTGCCAGTGCGCCTCGCCGGTAATCCGGGTGAAGGCGGCCGGCACGGTCAGTACTTCGGCGCCAGCGTGGGCCAGATCCCGGTACAAATAGGCGAAGCGGACGTCATAGCAGATGGTCATGCCGAGCTTGGCCCATGGGGTGTCCGCGGTGACCGCCTGGGCGCCCGGCTCGTAGGTTGCCGATTCCCGGTAGGTCTCGCCGTCGCCCGGCTGCACGTCGAACATGTGAATCTTGTCGTAGGTCGCCCGGATCCCGCCGCCGTCGTCGATCAGGTACGACCGGTTGGCGATCTTGCCGCTGCCCAGCTTTACGGCGAGGGACCCGATCAGGACCCACGCGCCGGTCTCCCTGGCGGCCCCGGTGAAGGCCTCGAGGCCGGGATGGCCGGCCTCCGGCGGCACCTTGGCGCGCAGCGCCTCGTTGTCGGGCTCGATCAGCGTGACGCATTCGGGCGTGGCGATGAAATCAGCGCCTTCGTCCCGGGCCCGGAAGATCAGGTCGCGCGCGATGGGAATGTTGGGCTCGATGTCCCGGCCGGCGCTGACCTGGACACAGGCGGCCTTGAATTTGTTCGACATGGGGTTCGACATGGGGGGAAGCTTGCCGGGCCGGCCGCCCAAAGGCAAGTTTCAACTGATGCCCGGCCTCGATTGAGCCGCCCCGCGGGTGTTGCGTCTCCCCCCAAGGCGTGGATGCCCCGCACGGAGGCGGGGGAGGGCTAGGGAGGGGGGGGGAGCCTACGCGGCAGCCGGATCAAGCATCGGATCGAGCCGGCCCTGGGCGTCGAGCGCCAGCAAATCGTCGCAGCCGCCGACGTGCTCATCGTCGATGAATATCTGTGGAACCGTGTGCCCGCCGTTGGCCCGCTCCAGCATTTCGGCCCGGCGCCTGGGGTGAAGCAGGACGTCGAATTCCTCGAAGTCGACGCCCTTGCCCTTGAGGAGCGCTTTCGCCCGCCAGCAGAAGCCGCAAAAAGGCGATGTATAGATTTCCACCTTGGCCACCGTTCAGCCCGGCCTTTCGACAGTCATTGTCACCCACAGCGATTTATAGAGCATTACGGCGCTGCCGCCATCCCCGTAGGTGAAGCGGAGGTTCAAACCTGCGTGCGTACCGCGCGGGCAAGGGACACGACGTCCACCGACCGGGCGCCCGCGCGCAGGACCTGCCGGGCGCAGGCTTCGGCGGTTTCGCCGGTGGTCATGACGTCGTCCACCAGCACCACGCTACGGTCCTTCAGGTCCGGCGCTTGCCCGGGGCCGACCGCGATGGCGCCCGACAGCCGCTGGCGGCGCGCTTCCCGGTTGAGGCGGCCGAGAGGCGGGGTGCGGCGCCGGCGGACGAGCGCCCGCGGCGAAACCGGTATTCCCGTCTCCCTGGCGAGTGCGTGGGCAAGGAGCGCGGCTTGGTTGTAGCGCCGGCGAAACAGCCGCATCCAATGAAGCGGGACCGGCACCAGCACATCGGCGCCGGCGAGGCATGCGCGTCCCGCCCGGGCCAGCCACCGGCCATAGGACGGCGCGGCGTGGGTGGCGTCGGCATACTTGAAGCCGAGCACCAGATCGCGGCTGGCGTCGTTGTAGACCATGACCGCGCGGGCCCGGCCATAGCTCGGCGGTGCGGCGGCGCATGCCCCGCACAGGGCCCCCTCGCCGACGTCATGGGCGAAGGGAAGCCCGCAGCACGCGCAATGGGGTTCGGCGACGAAGCTCACCTCGCGCCAGCAATCGCCGCACAGGCTGCCCGGTCCCTCGACCAGCGCGCGGCACCTGAGGCACTGGGGCGGAAACAGGACGTCCATGGCGCGGGCGGCCAATTGGCCGGGGGCACGAGCGGCCAAGAGGCCGAGGGGACGGGCACCGGCGGCGCCGCCCTCGCGGCGGTAATTCAGGTGATCGGTCACATCCATCTCCCCGGCATTTTCCCGGTATTTAACCCCGAGGTCCGCCGCCGGCGCAATGACAGGGTGGCCGATTCCGTGGCATAACCCGCCCATGAACCGGGAATTCGAGATTTTCGACCGGCGCGCCGTCCGCGCCCATCGCGACCGCGCCGCGGCCGGGCTGGACGGCTACGATTTTCTGTTTCGGGCGGCGGCCGAGGGGTTGGCCAGCCGCCTCGCCGATGTCAGGCGAAACTTCGCGGAGGTGCTCGATCTCGGCTGCCATGACGGCTTCCTCGCGGACTATCTCGAGCCCGACCACGGCACCGAACTGCTCGTCCAGTGCGACCTCTCCGAGGCGATGGCGGGCCGGGCGCCGGGCCTCTGCGCGGCGGCCGACGAGGAGTTGCTGCCGTTCCGGCCGGCGAGCTTCGATCTGGTCATAAGCTGCCTTTCCCTTCATTGGGTGAACGACCTGCCGGGCTCACTGGTTCAGGCGCGCCAAGCGCTCAAGCCCGACGGCCTTTTTCTGGCGGTGATGCTGGGCGGCGGGACGCTCCGCGAACTGCGGTCCGCCCTGCTCGCCGCCGATACGGAGCTTTCCGGCGGCGCCGGCCCCCGGATATCGCCGTTCGCCGACGTGCGGGATGCCGGCGATCTGCTGGGCCGGGCCGGCTTCGCCCTGCCGGTCGCCGATACGAGCACCCTGACCGTTTCCTATGCCGATCCGTTCAGACTCTTGCGTGATCTCAAGGGCATGGGGGAAGCCAATTCGGTTGCGGCCCGGCGGCGGTCCTTTACCCGCCGCCAGGTGTTTCCGCGCGCCGCCGAAATATACCGGGAGATGTACGGAGATGCGGCGGGCCGGGTACCGGCGACCTTCGAGATGATCACCATGACCGCGTGGGCGCCCGCCGATACCCAGCCCAGGCCGCTGCCCCGGGGCTCCGGCGAGGTTTCGCTCACCGATTTTCTCAAGCGCGGGGACGGGTGATTGCCCGGGCGGGAACGCTCCGATAGGCTCGGCGGATGGAATTTCCCCACCCCCTGATCAGGGGCACCCTCATCAAGCGCTATAAGCGGTTCCTGGCCGACGTCGCCCTCGAGGACGGCTCGGAGGTCACCGCCCACTGCGCCAATTCAGGCACCATGCTCAGCGTCAACGAGCCCGGCTCCGAGGTGTGGCTGTCGCCGGCGAACAACCCCGACCGCAAGCTGAAATACACCTGGGAGCTGATCCGCGTAGGCCGAGCGCTGGTCGGCATCAACACCCAGCATCCCAACAGGATCGTCCAGGAAGCCATCGAAGGGGGCGTGCCTAAGGAACTGCAAGGATACGGCTCGCTGCGCCGGGAAGTGAAGTACGGCAGGAACTCCCGGATCGACATCCTGCTGGAGGACGCAGCCAGGCCCCAATGTTTCGTCGAGGTGAAGAACGTCACCATGAAACGGGGCGACGTGGCCGAATTTCCGGACGCCGTCACGGCGCGGGGCACCAAGCACCTCCACGAACTGGCCGATCAGGTTGCCGAGGGTCACCGCGCGGTGATGTTCTATCTGGTCCAGCGTCCGGACTGTTCCGAATTCGCGCTCGCCGGCGATATCGATCCGGCCTACGCCGACGCGCTGGTGAAGGCCCGCGATGCGGGCGTCGAGGTCGTGGCCTACGGCTGCCATGTCGGGACCGACGGCGTGAGGGTCGCCGGCCCGGTCGACATCAGGCTCTGAGGAGAATTGGGGCTTGCCGGCCGGTCCCCGCTAAACCCCTCGGAAATCCGGGGCGGGGGTGTATAATCCGCCGCCTCTATTACGGGCCTCTATTACCGGCCAGTCTTAACGGAGTGACATTTTGGACGCCGAACCGCGAAGCATAAAAATACACACCGAAAGCGACTTCGAAGGGATGCGGAGGGCCGGCCGGCTGGCCGCCGAGACCCTCGATTTCATCGCCGACCGCATCGAGCCCGGCGTAACCACCGGGCGGCTCGACGAACTGTGCGCCGATTTCATCGCCGAGCGCGGCGGGGTCTCCGCGCCCCTCAACTACCGGGGCTTCCCCAAGTCCATCTGCACCTCGGTGAACCACGTGGTGTGCCACGGCATTCCCGGCGACAAGGTCCTCCAGGACGGCGACGTGCTCAACATCGACGTGACGCCCATCGTCGACGGATGGCACGGCGACACCAGCCGGATGTTCCATGTCGGCGATGTGAGCATCAAGTCCAGGCGGCTGATCGACGTCACCTACGAGGCCATGATGAAGGGCATCGAAGTGGTCAGGCCGGGCGCCACGGTCGGCGACATCGGCCACGCCATCGAGGAGTTCGTCGAGCCCTTCCGCTATTCCATCGTCCGGGATTTTTGCGGCCATGGGGTGGGGCGGATCTTCCACGATGCGCCCAACATTCTCCACTTCGGCAATCCCGGCGAGGGCCCCGTCCTCCGCGAGGGGATGTTCTTCACCGTCGAGCCCATGGTGAATGCCGGCCGCCACGAGGTCAAAATTCTCGGCGACGGCTGGACGGCGGTGACCAAGGACCGGTCCTTGTCCGCGCAGTTCGAGCACACCATCGCGGTGACCGCCGAGGGCCACGAGATCTTCACCGTCTCGCCGGCCGGCCGCGACAAGCCCCCCTACGGCTAGGCTCCCGGGCGGATGTCTGAATGTCCGGTACGAAGTCTCCCAAGCCTCATTACGCGGGCCACCGGGCGCGGCTCCGCGAGCGTTTCCTGAAATCGGGCGGCGAGGCGCTCGCCGATTATGAACTGCTGGAACTGCTGCTGTTTCAGGCCCTGCCCCGGGGCGACACCAAGCCCCTCGCCAAGGAATTGATCGCCCACTTCGGCTCCTATGCCGAGGTGCTGAGCGCCGATGGAGACGCGCTTCGCGAGGTGCCGGGCGTCGGCGATGCCGTCGTCGCGGCGCTCAAGACGGTGCGGGCCGCCGCGCTGCGGCTGATGAGCGACGAGCTGATGGACAAGCCGGTGCTGGGCTCGTGGCAGGCGCTCCTGGACTATTGCCGGGCGGCCATGGCGCGGGAGAAGACCGAGCAGTTCCGGCTGCTCTATCTCAACCGCAAGAACGCGCTCATCGCCGACGAGGTGCAGCAGCGGGGAACCGTCGACCAGACCGCCGTCTACCCCCGCGAGGTGGTCAAGCGGGCGCTGGAGCTGGGCGCGACGGCGATCATCATGGTCCACAACCATCCGTCGGGCGACCCGACGCCTTCCCGGGGCGACATCGACATGACCAACGAGGTCAAGGAGGCGGGCGAGAAGCTGGGGATCGTGCTCCACGACCATATCGTCATCGCCCGCGGCGGCGCGTCGAGCTTCAAGAGCATGGGATTGCTGTAGGGGGCTGCATCACCCCCCCCTCCCTAACCCTCCCCCTCGAAGGGGGGAGGGGATTTAGTCTATGACCCCCTCACGCTCATTATCTTATGACCCCCTCACCCTAACCCTCTCCCCCTGAAGAAGGGGGAGAGGGGACAACAAATAAACCCTCTCCCCTGGAGGGAGAGGGATGCGAAGGCTTGGCGGGCGGTAGCTGAGCCTAGCCGTAGCTGGGTGAGGGGGAATTTCTACATCCCCCCCCACCCTCGACGCCCGGCTATTGCCGGCCGTCTCGACCTCCCCCTCCAGGGGGGAGGTGATCCGATCCACCTCGGCCTATTCCCTCCCCCCTTGAGGGGGAGGGTCAGGGAGGGGGGATTTTGTCGAAGGAAATCCTTGAAATTTCGGGCCGCGACGGCGTGTAATGGGCCTAAGCAATCGATAATGATCGAACAACGATGGGAGCTTCGCCATGGTAGACCGCGCCATGGAGCCGGCGGTCCGGAATTCCTGGTACCTCGCCGGCTGGTCGCATGAAATCGACGGCGGGTTCGTCGGCCGGACGGTTCTGGGCGACGACCTCGTCCTGTTCCGGGATTCCGGCGGCCGCGCCGCCGTGCTCGAGGACCGCTGCTGCCACCGGGGCGCGCCGCTCACCGAGGGCGATCTGGTGCCCGCCGGCATCCAGTGCGGCTATCACGGCCTGGTCTTCGATGGGACCGGCGCCTGCGTCGAGATCCCCGAAGAGGAGCCGAACCCGGCGTTCAGGGTGCGGGCCTACCCGGTGGTCGAGCGCCAGCATTGCATCTGGGTCTGGATGGGCGAGGCCGGACTGGCCGACGAGAGCCTCATCGTCGACTTCCCGTACACCGAGACCGACGACCATGAATTCTTCTATGGCCGGTATGACGTTGCCGCCAACTACATGTTCATGATCGACAATCTGATGGATCTCACCCACCTCGGCTACGTCCACAAGACGACCATCGGCGGGTTTCCCGAGTCCCACAACAAGGCGACGCTGACCGCGACCCGGACCGAGCGGGGCGCCCACTTCCTGCGCTGGCTGATCGATGCGCCGCCGCCGCCGTCATTCGTCGATGCCGTGGGATTCGAGGGGAATATCGACCGCTGGTCGGACTTCGAGTACGTCTCGCCGGCGACGGTCCTCCAGTGGGGCGGCGCGCTGGACACCGGAACCGGCGCCCGGGAGAACCGCCATCAGCCGGGCGGCATGTCGCTCAGGCTGCTGCACAACGCGACCCCGGTGACGGACCGCGCGTGCCACTATTTCTTCGCCGTTTCGGCCCGTGGGCTGAAGCTCGATACCCCGGCGGGAGAGGCCTTCCGACGGGACATCCTCGACGCCTTCCTCGAGGACAAGGCGATCATCGAGGCCCAGCAGCGGGCCGTCGACAAGGACCCGGACCGGCCGCTGCTCCACCGCAAGCGCGACGCGGCGGTGGCCTATGCCCGCCAGGCGATCCGCCGGCTTCAGGATACTGAAGGCGAGGGGGCCGTTAGGTCCGAAGCGGCGGAATAGCCGGCGGCATTGGGCTCCCTCTCCCCCGGAGGGAGAGGGATGCGCAGGCTTGGCGGGCGGGAGCCCGACTTAGCCGAAGCTGGGTGAGGGGGAATTTTCACATCACCCTCACCCCGGCCCTCTCCCAGAGGGAGAGGGAGCCGTCGCCGTTGCTACATCGAGTCCCCTTCAGGTGGCGTGGTCTGCGGATGACAAAACGCCAAACGGAATGTACGTCTTGACTAGTTCGTTAACTCCGCAACTTCCCTCAAAGCCGCGGCGTGTTTCTTTAGTCCGTGCTTGTTCCCAGCGTACTCGGCCCAAACATATTCCTCGAGCTTGCTGCCATTCGGAAGTCCGGAGCGGCCGGAGGAACGATAACCTTCATCTAGCCGTCTGAAATTGTTTAGCTTCGCGTAGACAGAGCCCGGCGATCGGAAGGTAGAGAATTTTTTTGAAGAATGTTTGTCTCGCTTTCTGAGCACTTTCGACAATTCTACTAGGCGATGATCTTTCTTGTCAGGCAAGTGTCCTCGAAGCGAAATATACAGGTCCAATGCCAAGACCAATTCTTCAGTCGTCCAATTCGGATTCTTCTGTCCAGCCATCACAATCCCCTTAATCAAGAAATCCAATCAATTCTGCTTCAAGCGATTCAATGCAGTCGGGTTTCGTCTGACACTCCCATACCACCTTCGCACTCCATCCTTCATTCTCCAGCGCTTGGAGGTTGCGTTGGTCCCGTCTCACGTTGTCCTTAAATTTCTTTCGCCAAAATTTTGTTTCCGTCTTTGGCATGGTTGCCATCTTGCAATCGTCATGACGGTGCCAAAAACAACCATGAACGAAGATCACCTTTCGGCGACTTGGAAAAACCAGATCAGGTGAGCCCGGTAGGTTTGAGCGGTGGAGTCTGTATCGATAGCCCTTGCCGTGGAGCATTCGCCGAACCACCATTTCGGGTTTGGTGTCTTTCCCTCTCACTCGAGCCATGATCTGACTGCGGTTGAGTGGATTCATTTTGGTCATCTACGCGGTTGCCGGGTCCATTGTGGCCAGCGCTGCAATTCCACCAACAAATCCGATCACGGGAGGCACCGCGTCTCCAATCAGCTTCGAAAATGCCTTGTTGCTCAACTCCCTTTCAGAACTCAATTCAAATCTGAACGAGTCGGGAAATCCTTGTAATCGTGCTCCTTCGTGAGGGGTCAACGATCGAGGTTGCCCGGGGTGAGTAAAGCGACCACGGCCCGGAGACATGAATCCAGTTGTGATAGTTCCACTGGCATCATCCCACCTCAGGCGGCCGTAGACCGATGGATAGGTGTGTCCATCCTGATGGCATTCCGGCCGTTGTTGGTTCGGGAGTTCGTGTAGATCGTTGTCGAACAGATATTCGATTCGAGCCCTGTTCTCGTCGGAGATCTTTGCGGGTCTATCAAATGCATTTTTGGATTTGGCATTTAAGAGATCATGGATCGCCCATTTGATGTTTCTCGGACTCCGCTTGAATGCCTCATAGGCTGCCCTGATGTTTGGCTGGCCTAGTTTCGATGCCACGATCAGATGTCGCTGCCTTGTCTGTGGCACACCAAGCTGCAACGCTGACAAAATCATTGTATCGACTAGGTAGCCCGCTTGCTCCAACAGAGCACAGCTTGTCTCCACGACAGATTGTTTGGCGCGTCTGACGCCCGGTACATTTTCGATCACCACTATCGGGATATTTTGGCTAACTGCGATTGCCGGAACGGTAAGATACAGAAGGTTCCTGGGGTCATTGCCGCGGGTCCGGTTGTTAACGTTTGAATGACCCTGGCATGGGGGGCCTGCAATCAGCAGAGAAACCTGCCCTTCGAGATCGAAGAGTTTTGGATCCATCACTTCAGGAAAGTAGTCAAACTCCGCAGAAGCAGCCCAGCCATTCAAACCATAGTCAACTGCAACACCAAGATTTCCAGTCAGCTGATAAGTAGGGGCAAAGTTAACGTCATAAACTTCCTGTGCTTCCTCGTCCTCATCTGCAGACAGCACAAATCTAGGTGCGAACCCCAGCGACTTGATTGCGTTACGAATGCCGAGCGAAAACCCGCCGGCACCTGAGAAGAGATCAGCTATGCCAATCTCGATGGACGGTGCCGCTTCATCTTGCGGGAGCACTCCCTTGAGAAGAGATTGATCCCACCTGTTCAATAGTGTCGTTTGCCGAGGCGTTGATCCCAATCCCCTAGGTTTTGGAATCACCTGCGTTCCGTGATTGTCACCGGTGGTGACTTGGCGAGCAAGTACCCCATCCTTCAGCTCAAAATGCTCATTGATACTAAGACCGGCTAATTCGTCGAGTGGTAGCAGTTCGTCCATTCTTATCGATCGAGAGAAAATCTCTTTCTCTTTTGAAAATTTGCTGAGAGTTCTCCAATTAACCCCGCAGACGTCTCGTCATCAAGTATTTCCAGCGCCAGTGATGTGTGTATGCGTCGAATTCTCTTCGCCAATTCTCGAACCCCGTCGGGCGAGCTCGGATGTAGCTTGGCCTTTTCCGGCGACCGATCCGGATATTGGAATCGAATTAGCTCTCGAGTGAGTGTTCTGCAGGATGAATACCTTTGCCGAAAAATATGACTTCGCCAAAAATCCTGATCTCCACGTCGTGAGAGGGAATATGGATCCTTTGCATCCTCCTGAAGAGAGAGCTCCACACGAAACCAAAGTCGAGGCAACAAATTCTCCCACTGCGTTCCTGCACCAAAATTCGCGGGGCTCGCAGGCTTGTCTGGAAGCCCGTGCCTCCACTCTATCAGTTCTCTGAACTTGCTCATCGCCAACCAGGCCCAGAACTCCTTATCCGCGGCCATTTCTGGAGGTACTCTCATTAGCTCATAGAAGATCGGGGCAGCCTCGGCTTCGAACTTTCCACCAGCCGGATCCCTGGGTTTGAGAGATTTGGGGTGCTTGGCTCGGATTTCATCTAGCGCGGTGGCAGCATCGTCCAACATTCCGTCAGAAACCAGCTCACCCTCGCCCTTCATCCGGACATAGTTGTCTAGGTCCACATCCTCATCATCGCGTAAACGATCGAGAACGAGCTTGGCGTCACCTGGGCGAATGGCAAGATACTTCATTGTCTATACCGCGTCCTTAAGTCGGCTGCACTGATGTCTTGAGTCAAAGAAAAGGCCTTTTGAATGTGGGCTCGGAGCTTAGTCAGTTCGCCACCTCTCGCGGCCGACTGCATATCACGCTTTGACATCCCTCCATCATTTTCCATTTTCTGTAGAAGCTGATACAGCAACCCATCAGAATTCTGGGGGTCACCGAAATCCGCTGAAAACACCTTCTGGCAGATTGTCAGATAGATCTCGGTAGATAGGCTGGCCATAAACAGGTTTCCCGCCGTGTTGCGGTCTCCCATTTTGACCATGTTTGCTTTCGCATTCTCATTCACCCAGACTTCGAGAACGGCATCCACTTCTTGATCGTAATCCTCTTCTTGAAGGAACTCGACATGCCAGAGCGTTTCCTGGGGAAGGCGGCGCTTTGAGAACTCTTCTGGGGCAACGAACTTAACTGGAAACTGTGGTTCGTCTGCCTCAGGCCTGACCGCGAACCGACGAGATGCCAAAATGCTCCCTTTGTAGTGCGGTTGTCCGAAGGCACGTTCCATCGGATTGGCGAGAGTTACGACCAAAAGGAAATCAAGGCCCGTAGTGGGAGATAGCTTGACGAGTTTGTCCATCCCAATGGCAAATTCAGTCGGGTATTCATCCACCAACCAGCTATCGAGCCTGATGTAGTTCTTCATTTTCAGATCGCGCACCACTAGTGAAAGCCTGAGATCCTGTTCGCGGCAGTCCGTATCGGCCAACAACTGCTCGGTATCCAACTCAATCTTGAGCTTTGGCGTGAGCTTACGTTGAAGGTCTTCCCGAGCCAGAAAAAACGTCTCTTGGTCGGAAAGCGGTGCACCGTTTGCAATCGGGGAGAAACGAGTGCCGTCCAGCGAATGTCTTGACTTGCGATATGGATTGAGCACGCGGGATTCGGAGCGGGACCAGTTCTGGGCTTCCTCAGTCATCCGCCTTCTCCGCAAGAATTGCGATCTTGGTTGTCCAGTCTTGGTCGAATGGATCGCTCTCCACCATAATTCGAACGAACTCGTCTCTTGTTAATTCGACCTTTGCAGCTGCCTCTTCCTCGGCAATTGTCTTAAACGTTGGGTCGGTGGACGAGATCGTCAGCGGGATTTCTCCATCTACGGATTCGTTGTCGTTGGCCAGCACCTGAAGCTTCGCGATGATTTTGGCGATGTCTGAATCGACGGAGGCGTCTTGTCGCAGCTTGATGCGAACCTCACCCGACACCACAGCGTCGCCAAGCTTATTCTGCTTCCTCTCCTCCGTCAGGTGTACCTCAATCGGGTCCGTGTTCCCTGGTGGAGGCTGAGGTGGCCCAGGTTTGGTAACTTGAAGAAACCGTCCCAGTTGTTTCTCCAATGCCTTAATCCGAGCGTCAGCGGCAACTACGGGACCACTTAGTTCTCGCTGAAATGCTCTCACGCCATATCGCAGGCGATCGTGAAGCGCCTTAACGGTCGATGCCTCTTCATCTGTAAGCCGTCGGGAGTTGGAATCCCATTTGTCATGGGCGGGAGGTTCCGAGAGCATCAGGGTATGATCCATTTCGCCATCAGCGATATAGACAGAGGTAACAGGCTCTCCGTAGGGAAGTGCGACATTGGCATATTCCACCACCATCTTGGCTCTTCTAATCAGAGCTAGCGAATTGAAGAACATGTCGCCGTTTTCTTCAGGGTTGAAATCTTCTGAAACCGCAATTGCCGCCGACGCGAGGTTGCCCGTTTTGCGGCCATCGATCGGCCTCAGCTTACGTAGGTCCTGTTTGCCTTTTGTCGGGCTCGCGACACCTTTTGCAATATCATAACAGCTGATAAATGAGCGAAGATCATCCCGCTTCAGGGGTCTGGGTGGTGCCAGCTTTTCTTCGTCGTCCCACAGTTCGATCTGCAACTCACGATCGTGAAGTTTGGGCCACCAAAATGTCTCGATACCTTCCCTAAGCCTGTCCATATCTGGCGTCGCGCCGACAATAAGAATTGAAAGACCGGTCTCGGAGGTGTCGCGGACCTCAATGCCCAGGTCCCTAGCCAAACTATGGGCCGTTTTGTCGACAAACGGATGAACTACCAGTGGGGAGTTATTGACTTGATCGCCATACCAGGCTCGGCCTGTGTAAGGTACACCGCCTAGTTGGTGGTCTTGAAAATAGGCGCAGCCCATTATCCTCGCGTGAGTACCCTCGGTGTCCTTGGTCGGATCAAAGACGGAATAATAGATTACGGTGTTTATGTCTGACGCGGATGAATAGACGCTCTTGCCGTATCCGAACGAGCCTCCAAGTTCCGCATCATCGATGCGCGATTTGCTACCGTCACCGAAACGCAGGAGAAGCTTGCGGAAATGTGCGTCTGGACTGTTTTTTCTAAGATCTCCGCCAAGCCCGATTGTGTTGTAATCCTCAATGAGGAGTAGACTGAGGTCGGAGTTACTATTACTAGCGCTTGCTAGAGAATTGTTCGGCGCGAGGCCGAGTAGCTTAGCTCGCTCCTGGATGTCCGAATTCAGACCGAGTGACTGAACAAATTTCTTCTTCGCTTCACTAGTAAGGCTCTTTCGCCGGAATACTATCCGTGCCGGAGCGCTGGTGTCGAACCGATGAGCATCGGAGCTATTCTGGATACTCTCTCGAGCAAGTATGTATTCGCTTGGCAGTCCGGCACCAGCAAGGGGATTTCCCCAGGCTTCGCCAGTTGCCCCACCCATTTCCGACTCAGGCTCGAACCGCCATTCGTTATCCATGAACTTCCCTGCACAATGTTGAGGCGCGACACGGCTATAGTTTGGCTCGACGTTGGCCGAGTTGTGCCGCAGCTAATTGTCTACTTGTTGGAGAATAGGTTGGAACGCGTTGGCCGCGTCTAGAGTTTAAAGTTGATAGTCCCCTCCGATCCACCGTTGGAGAATTTTAATCTAACGCCTTTTATCTCCTTTTCGAGAGCGGTCAGGATTTTATCAGCATCATCCTGGGTATACTCATAGTTGTTCCTGTTAGCAAGATTACCAATCAACCTCAAGTCCTTGATAGTTTTCACTACGCGCTTCTCGGCCAATTCGATGAACTTCTCTCGTGATCTAGTCATGCCAAAACTCCATGATATTTACGGAAATACATTTATAAAATATATGATACATTATCAATATGATATTCAATATAATCTATCTTATCTCTAAATATAGTGATAAATGTAACACGACAATTATCGATCCACGAGGCAGGATAGGATTCGGGAGATTCGCAAGATGTATATCACTCGGCACGGACAATGGAGTTCGTGACCATTATCCTAGCTCCCCCCGATTCCCCCTTGCCCCCACGCCCGCCTGAGCTAAATGTATAAGTCACTGCCGCCCCCTCCGGGGCGGTTTTTTGTTCGAGGGAGAGCTATGCAGTTTTGTACGACCTATTTGGGGGGTACCTCCCAAACGGGTGACAATAAATGTCTATTAATGTCCATGAATGACTATTACAGCGAAAACGGCCAACTTGGAAAATATTTATAAATCATGGTTTTTCAATACCTTGCCGTTATGCATAAAATGCATGGCTCGCGGCCGTTCGCGGACCCATTCGCGGACCCCGGGCGGCGCCCGCTTTCAAACCCGGATTCAGGGTGTAGAGTCCCCCCGCCCGCGGCGGCCCGGTGGGCGGCCCACAAGTGTTGAGGGCCGTCGAGTGGCCGTCGAGGGGCATGGAGGACAAGTCGAGCCATGGGTACCGTTCTGACCGCGCGGGTGTTCCTGCCCTTCATGCTCGGCTTCTTCCTGTCCTACGTCTTCCGGTCCATCAACAACGTGATCGCCCCCGACCTGGTCCGGGATGTGGGCGTCGACGCCTCGGGCCTCGGGCTTCTGACCGGCATCTACATGATCACCTTCGCCGCGTTCCAGATGCCCCTCGGCATCCTGCTGGACAGGTTCGGGCCCCGGCGGACCGAGGCCGCTTTGCTGCTGTTCGCCGCCGCCGGCGCCTTCATCTTCGCCACCGCGACCTCGCCCATGGCGCTGATCGCCGGGCGGGGGCTGATCGGGTTCGGGGTTTCGGCATGCCTGATGGCGGCCTTCAAGTCGTTCGTCGACTGGCTGCCGGCCGAGCGGCTGCCGTTCGCCAACGCCATCATGTTCGCCACCGGCGGCCTCGGCGCCATGAGCGCCACCGTGCCCGTCGAAACCGCGCTCCAATTCACCGACTGGCGGGGGGTGTTCCTGTTCATGGCCGCCGCGGCGGTGGGCGTCGCCATCCTCATCTTCGCCGCGGTGCCGGAGAAGGCGGAGCACCGGGCGGCCGGCGGGCAGGCCACCCTCGCGCAGCAAATCGGCGGTCTCGCCCAAATCCTGAAGAGCCCCATCATCTTCACCATCGCGCCGCTGTCCACCACCACCCAGGCGACGACCATGGCGGTCGTCACGCTCTGGACCGGTCCCTGGCTCCGCGACGTGGCGGGGTGGAGCCGGGCCGAAGTGGCCGCCGGGCTGTTCTGGATCGCCGCGGCGACCACCGTCGGCTATCTGGCGTCGGGCTGGATCGCGACCCGGCTCGCCCGGCGCGGCATCCGCCCGGAGCAGGTCGCGGTCACCGGCATGATCGTCTTCTTCTTCGTCCAAATCCTGATACTGGCCGACGCGCCCATCCACCCGCTCGCCATCTGGTCCCTCTACGCCATCTTCGGCATCTCGGGCGGGGTCATGTACGCCAGCCTGTCGCAGAAATTCCCCGCCCACCTCGCCGGGCGGGTCAACACCACCTTCAACATGTTCATCTTCGTCTACGCCTTCGCCGCCCAGTGGGGGATCGGCGCGATCATCAACATCTGGCCCATGGCGCCCAACGGCCAGTTCGCCGCCGAGGGCTACGGCCGGGCGTTCCTGGTCATGCTGGCGATCCAGCTCGTCCTGTTCGTCTGGTGGCTGATCTCGCGCCTGATCTGGCGCGTGCCCGAGACTACTCCGCCGCCTCCGGATCGCGAGCCGGATCAGGACCTGGATTCGGCGCCGGGTGGGGATATTTCCCGCTGATGTAGGTCGGAATGGAGGTTTCCGGTTTCGCCCCGCCCCGGGCCCGGCGGGCCAGCGCCTGATCCACCGTCTCCGCCCGTTTGGCCAGCTCCAGGCCAAGCTTGCGGTCCGGCGGGCTGGGCTCGAAATAATCCGGCGCGGGCAGCGTGGAGGCCGGGAAATAGGCGATGGAATCCGCCCCCTTGGCCTTCTTTCGGGGGTTGATTTTCGGGCGGTTCGCGCCCTTCGCCTCGACCGTGTGGTTCCGGGGATCGTAGCGGAAGGACTTCCTGCCCATGACCTCCAGGTCCAGCCACCATTTCTTGGCGTCGACCGGGTTGCCGTTGCCGAGCACGTCGTCCAGCCAGATGGCGATGGGGGCCAGCACCGGCTTCAGCCACATGGCGTTGATGCCGAGCCAGGAGCCCACCTGGTGCAGGACCGGACCGTCCAGCGTGGTGTCCTTGCTCAGCGGGCACACCTTGACGCAGCGCCCGCAGGCCGAGCCCTTGAGGTTGGTCGCCCGGTAGAGCGTGCAGCGCTCGCTGTCCGGCTTCCAGGTCTCGTAGCCGTTGAAGATCACCTTGTCCCCGTAGGGGATGGCCTGGCACGGGCACTCCCGGGCGCACTTGTCGCACTTGTCGCAGAAGGTCTGGATGCCGAAATCGATGGGGAGGTCCGCCTCCAGCGGCATGTCGGTGGTCAGCACGGCGGTCTTGAAGCGCATGCCGAGGAACGGATTGATGGCGCTTTCGCCGATCCGGCTCTGCTCGCCCAGACCGGCCAGCACCACCAGGGGCACGTGCAGCACGTGGGAATCCAGGTTTGAGTGGGCGCGGGCCGAATACCCCATCCGGCGGATCATGTCGGCCAGCACGCCGACGATCTCGGCGCCCCGCAGATAGGACCGCATGGACTGGGAGCCGGAAATCCAGTCGTTGCCGCTGGCGCCGAGAAACGTCTCGTGGCCCTGGTCGATCAGCACCACCAGGGCGTTCTCGTGATAGGGATCGATGGGCTGGCCCCTTTTGTCGTGGGAGTACCAGCAATAGTCCGGGATTTTGCAGATCCCGGTCACCGAGGAGCCCATGGCATGGGTGAGCGCCTTCAGGGCCTTGGCGTTGTCTTCGGGCGATCCGGCCTCGGGCGAAACCCGGCTCGCCGGCTGGCCGTCCTGGAGCGGCTTGATCGCCCAGCTCGGCCGGACGATTCCTTGCGAGACCGGATGCTTCTGCGACCACCGGTCGGACTCCTCCAGGGTCTTGCGGCTGAGATCGCCGAGGGCGGTCCGCATGTACATGTTGGCGCGGCTCGGCACCCGCGGCACTTCGTCCTCGAAGATCAGGGTCGTCGGTTTCCCGACCCGCTTGACGGTCTCGACCGGATAGGGGCCGAGGTGGGAGGAGCGATTGCGCCGCCGGCGGCGCTCCAGCCCCGAGACCGCGCCCGACAGGCCAAGCTGATAGTGGAGGTTGCGGCCGTTCCGGGCCGACGCATGAAGCGGCTCGTCGGCCGCCAGTTCGTAGTCGGTGGTGACGACGCCGAGGGCGAAGCGGTCATCGAGATAGGGATTGACCAGCGCGTTGCCGTCGCGGAGGGCGAGGCCGGCGAGCACCGCCGCCTTGCCCAGGTCCACGTCGCTCGCCCCGGTCCAATGAGCCTTGCTCGCGAAGCCCATGGACGAAATCTGGCCCGAGAGATCCAATGCGACCTCCGCGGCCCGGAGGGTGGCGATCAGATGATCGTTTCCCTCCATCCAGGCCCGCGCCCGGTTCTCCTCGTCGATGGGGTCGGCGTACTCGGCCAGGACGACAACGGCGTGGGTATGGCCGTCGATGGGGCCGTCGAGCCACAGGCCCGCATCCACTTCGCAGATACCGATCTGGGAAGCGTCGAGGAAGTAGCCGGCGCCCTTCACGTCGCGGACCCGGAGGTCCAAATCGTCCGGGACCGGCGCCTTCCGGGAGAACGGCTCCGGCGTGCGCAGCTCCTCATAGGCCGAGAGGTGGATGCGCACCGCTTCCACCAGATGCGGAGAACCGCCGGTGTTCAGCGGCCCCGCGTCATCGGCGGGACGCGACGCTTCCGCCTGGCGCGCGCCCGGATCGCGGCGCAGCCGCTCCAGCGGATAGGGGCCGAGTTCCACGGGGCGCGAGGCGCGTCTATACCCAAACATTCCGTCTTTCCATCATGAAGTAACATATGTTACTAATTTGGATGGTATCATATGTTACAATAAATGGTACACAAAATTCGAAGGCCATTGGAGACCTGATGACGGCACTGGCGGAAACCGCGCCCGCGACGGAATCGCAATCGGGAGACGACCATGTCCTGGTGTTGTGCCACATGCTGTCCAACCGGATCAGCGACGTGTTCGAAGGCGAGTTCGCGGCGAGCGAAGTGACGGTACCCGAGTGGCGGGTGCTGCTGAGTGTGGCCGGCGGAGGCCACATCAACGCGCAGGCCATCGCCGGCCGCTGGGCGATGAACAAGATGACTGTGAGCCGTGCCATCGACAGCCTTGTCGACCGTGATCTCGTCAACCGGTCACGGAACCCGCAGGACAGGCGAGTTCACGATCTCGGCCTCACCGCTGCCGGCCGGCGTCTCTATGAACGGCTGATCCCCCTCGCCAACCGCCGCTACCGTGAATTGACCGCCGGGCTGAGCGCGGACGAGCTTCGGCAATTCAAATCCACCCTTGCCAAACTGATCGGGCGGGCCGATGACCTCACCCGCTGAACCGCTGGCCAACGCATCTCCCCGGGACGTGCCGCGAACGATCGCCTCGGCGCGGCCGGACGCCCCGGCCCTCATCGGCAACGGTCGGACGGTCACCTACGGCGAGTTGGATGCCCTCGGCAATCAGGCCGCCCATGCCATCCAATCCCTCGGACTGCCCGATCGATCGGTCATTTCGATCATGGCCGGCAACTCTATCGGCTACGTACCCGTGCATTTCGGCGCGGCGCGGACCAGCCACGTCCTCGCCCACCTTTCGCACCGGTTCACGCCGAAGGAGCTGGCCCACGCCCTCGAGCTCACCAAGACCCGGGTGTTTATGGGCGACGGCCATGCCTGGCCGGTCTATGCCGAGGCGCTGCCGGAACTCCAAACCCCGCCGCGTCTGCTTTCCATGGGAGGCGGCGCGCCGCCGGACGCGGACGATTTTGCGTCCCTCATGGCCGGCCAGCCGGAGACCGACCCCGGTATCCCGGTCGGGGCGGCCGATCCCATCACCATTCTATTCACCAGCGGCACGACCGGCTTGCCCAAGGCCGCGATCGCCAATCACCGGGCCAGGATCATCGCTTCGACGGCGGCGGCCGAGGATCATCCCATCGCGCCCGACGACGTCTGCGCGGTGACCATCCCGTTGTGCCATGCCGCCGGCCTCTACAGCTGGTTCACGCCGATCATGGTGGCCGGCGCGTGTGCGGTCATTCTGGAACACTGGGATCCGGCGAAGTTCATGGAGGCCGCCGAAACCCACGGCCTGACGACCGCCTTCGTGGTGCCGACCCAGATGGCCATGTTGTTCGATCACCCCGACTTCGACCCGAACCGGGTGTCCACCTTACGGCAGTTCATCTATGGCGGCGCGGCCGCCACCGAGGAATTGCTGGCGCGGGCCGAAAGCGCGCTGCCCGGCGTCCGCATCGTCCAGGCTTTCGGCTCGACGGAGTCCAGTCATGTGCTGTCCCAGCAGCCCGAGGAGCGGGCCGCCAAACCCGGCACGCTCGGAAAGCCGGGCCCGCGTATCGAGGTTGGCGTGTTTACGGCGCCCGGCATTCCCGCCGAGCCGGGAGAGGAGGGGGAGCTCTGCACCCGGGGGGACCATCTCTTCGACCGCTATATGGATAACGACGAGGATACGGAGGCCTATTTCAAATCCGGCGACGGCTGGGGGTGGACCGGCGATCTCGCGACCATGGACGAAGACGGGGTGGTGACCCTCATCGGGCGGACCAAGGAGGTGATCATTTCGGGCGGCATGAACATTTCGCCGGTCGAACTGGAAAACTCCATCGAGGACCATCCGGCCGTGGCGGCCTGCGCCGCTTTCGGGATGCCGGACGAAAAATGGGGCGAGCTGCCGGCGGCGGCGGTGGTACTCCGGGATGATGCAGAGGCAAGCGAGGACGACATCCTCGAGCATGGCGCGGACCGCATCGCGTCCTTCAAGCGGCTGCGCCGGATCGTCTTCGTCGACGACCTGCCGCTCACCGCGTCGGGGAAGATCAAACGGGCCCAGGTGAAAGAAGAGTTGGCGCCCCTGCTCGCGAAGGAGGCCCTCGCTTCAAAATAGGGCGTCCAGGTGATATAAGACGGCGCAACGTGAGAAGCCCGTCATGATCCCTCGTTACAGCCGACCCGAAATGGCCGCCGTCTGGGCGCCCGAGAACGTGTTCCGCATCATGTTCGAGATCGAGGCCCATGCCTGCGACGCATTGGCCGAGGCCGGCGTCATCCCCGCCGAAGCGGCGAAGTCGGTGTGGGCGCGGGGCGACAAGCCCTATACGCCGGAGCGGATCGCCCGCATCGAGGAGATCGAGGCCGAAACCAAACACGATGTGATCGCCTTCCTGACCGAGCTTTCCGAGCAGGTGGGCGCCGACGCGCGCTTCGTCCATCAGGGCATGACCTCGTCGGACGCGCTGGACACCCGCTTCGCCGTCCAACTCACCCGGGCCGCCGACATCCTGCTGGCCGATCTCGACCGGCTGCTCGCCGCGCTGAAGACCCGCGCCGAGGAACACAAACTCACCCCGACCATCGGTCGCAGCCACGGCATTCATGCCGAGCCGACCACCTTCGGGGTCAAGCTCGCCACCTATTACGCCGAGTTTTCGCGCGCCCGGGACCGCTTGACCAGCGCGCGCGCCGAGATCGCCACCTGCGCCATCTCGGGGCCCGTGGGCACTTTCGCCAGCGTCGAGCCGGGGGTTGAGGAATATGTCGCCGGGAAACTGGGCCTCGCACCGGAGACCGTCTCCACCCAGATCATCCCCCGGGACCGGCACGCGATGTTTTTCGCGACGCTCGGCGTGATCGCCAGTTCCATGGAGCGGCTGGCGACCGAAATCCGCCATCTTCAGCGGACCGAGGTGCGCGAGGCGGAGGAGTTCTTCTCCGAAGGGCAGAAGGGCTCGTCGTCCATGCCCCACAAGCGGAACCCGGTGCTGACCGAGAACATCACCGGTCTGGCGCGGATCGTCCGCGCCGCCGTCATCCCGGCGATGGAAAACGTCGCCACCTGGCACGAGCGGGATATCTCGCATTCTTCCGTCGAGCGGATGATCGCGCCCGACGCCACGGTCACCCTGGATTTCGCCCTCAACCGGCTGGCCGGCGTGGTGGAAAAACTGGTGGTCTACCCGGACGCCATGCAGGGCAATCTCGACAACCTCCGCGGTCTGGTGTTCTCCCAACGGGTCTTGCTGGCCTTGACCCAGGCCGGCATGAGCCGCGAGGACGCGTACGCGGCGGTCCAGCGGAACGCCATGGATGTGTGGGAGAACGGCGCCGATTTCCTGGCCGCGCTGAAAAGCGACGCGGACGTCACGGCCAAGCTGCCGGAAGACGACCTGACGGCGCTGTTCGATCTCGGCTATCACACCAGGAACGTGGACGCCATCTTCGCCCGCGTCTTCGGGTAGAGCGTGATTCTTCCATTGGGAAGCGCATCCGGCGTTTTGGAAGCCGTTTTCGCGACCCTCTCACTCTGACGAAGGGGGAGAGGGGACAAGCGCTCCCTCACCGTATCGAGTTCCCTCTCCCCCTTCTTCAGGGGGAGGGGGAATTTCCGATTCTTGAACCACAGAGACGGTGAGACAGTGAGGAGCACCGCCAAAGCGTCATGGCCGGGCCCGGACCCGGCCATCCACGTATAGCGCTATCCCCCAAGGCGTGGATGCCCGTGTCAAAGCTTGTCCTCCGGCCGGCGAAGCCGGTCCGGTGGGCACGGGCATGACGATTGGCCTATGTCGTATCTCCATTCGTCATACCCCGGCGCAAGTCCGGGGTATCCAGGGTGGCCTGCCGCCCGAAGCCGAAGGCGTAGGGCGGAAAATTTCAGCATAACAATTCTGCTATCTATTTCGCCCGTAAATGCGTTTCACAGGCCGTCCGCGTTTCCGTATCTTTTGTCAACCTTTACGCGCTCCGGACGGGGATGAACCGGTTGGCGGGGCGTGGCGTGCGGGACCAATAGGGAAAAAGATGTGGCTTCGATGGCGGATACAGCCCTTGTTGGTTGCGGCTTATTTTTACGCTCGATAACTATAATTATCGAGCGTAATCCTGTTAAGGATTGTTGATTCGCCTAACCGCCCGCAGCGCTTAATTTCCGCCGATAACCTACTGTAAAAATTTGATTTTTTCGAGACCGCCGAGGCCTGGGCGTGGGATTTCGTCGCTCGGCGGCTGAGCCGGGGTCCTGTTATCAGGTTCGCCCGGCGCTGCCCCGGAATATCGCTCCGGGACGCCCGGACGGCGTCTTCTGAGCGATCCGCTAACGCCCAAAAATCTAATGTTTCCAGTGATTTGCGCTGTCGAGTCCGTGTTCCGACCGCACCGCCGGACCTTCCCGGCATGAGTGCAGGATTACGCTCGATAATT
Source organism: Rhodospirillales bacterium (assembly GCA_965207535.1). Taxonomy (GTDB): domain Bacteria; phylum Pseudomonadota; class Alphaproteobacteria; order Rhodospirillales; family UBA2165; genus JAJDXO01. Next base: position 148,027 of record CBDBMR010000006.1, read on the forward strand.
ATAGTTATCGTGCGCAATCCTGCGCCGCCGCGGGCTCGATTTTGGCGGAATTCAGGGCCGTTTTCCGATTTCGCCCTTTTGCTCGGCGCGCGGCGGCGTGCGCGCTCGCCGCGGCCTTCACCCTGCTGCTCACAGCCGGGCCGGCGCAGGCGCAGAGCGCCACGACGTTCGTGAAGAACACGGACCAAACGTCAAGGGGCGGCTCCCGCACCGTCGGCCCTTCCGGTGCCAGTATCTGGCAGCAGGCCGTGTTGTTCACCACGGGCGATAACTCGGCCGGTTACACGCTTTCCGAAATCGGTATAGGAATCCCCGGCACCTACTCCCCCTGCCAGTTCGATGCCCGTGGTGAGCATCTACACTACCGCCTCAGGAGTTCCCGATGCCAGCCTCCATACGCTGACGAACCCCGCCTCGTTCACAGCTAACGCGATCAATACGTTCACCCGCGCCGGCGAACGCCGCGCTGTCGGCCAACACGACCTATGCGGTCGTGTTCGACGTCTCCGCTTC
>CBDBMR010000007.1:0-55074 GCA_965207535.1 Rhodospirillales bacterium
CGGAAACGGCGCTGATGCCGGGCGCGAGCCAGTAGGCCAGCAGCAGCCCGAACAGGATCATGGCGATCAGCTGAAAGACGGCGGCCGGCCGGCCGGTCATGTCGGCGGCGGCGTCGAGGGCGATCCCCGCCAGCAGGCCGACGAGCATGACATAGAGAATGGAATCGCCGCCGGGGGCGGGCGGGAAGTCCGGCACCCCGAGATGGACGGCCAGCATCCACATGAACACTACCCCGACGGCGGCGCCGGCCAGCGGCTTGCCGGTCCGGCCGCCGGCGATCCAGCGAATGGCGCCGGCGAAGATTCCGGTGGCCAGAAACGGAACCGCCGCCGAGCGGATGAGGACGGAATCGAGGAGGTCCATGGCTGCGCGATACGCCGCTCGCCCGGCACTAGGGCCCGGGGAAGACCTGATGGGCGATGGCCGGGATGTTCTTCAGGTAATCGGCGACGGCGGCCAGATCCCCGGACGTCAGCTTGCTGGTGCCGTTCTTGACCACCTCCCACATCTCGCCGTCCACCTCGTCGCCGAGGGGGGTCTCGCCCGAGCGCAGCAGTTGGGCGATCTCGTCCCCGGTCCAGCCGCCGATCCCCGTCGTCCGGTGCGGGGTGATGTTGGGAACCGGCTCGCCGTCGGGCCCGGCCTTGGTCCCGGACAGGTGCCGGTCCGCCTTCACCGCCCCCAGGACATTGCGGGGCGTATGGCACTCGCCGCAGTGGCCGAGCGCCCGGACGATGTAGGCCCCCCGGTTCCACTGGGCGCTCCTGGCGCCGTCCGCCGCATAGGCGCCGGGCTCGAAAAACAGCAGCTTCCACGCCGCCATCAGAAAGCGGAACCGGAACGGAAACCTGATCTCGTGGGGTTTGTTCGGGGTCGCCGCCGTGGGCAGGGAGAAAATGTAGGCCTTCAGATCCCGCATGTCGCCGTCGGTCATCAGCGTGAACGACGGATAGGGGAACACCGGGTAGTAGTGGCCGCCGTCGGGGGAGACGCCGTCGCGCATGGCGCGGATGAAGTCGGCGTCCGACCAGCCGCCGATGCCGTGCTCCCTGTCGGCCGTGATGTTGGGTCCGAAATAGGTGCCGAACGGGGTTTCGAGGGCGCGGCCGCCGGCCAGCAACTGCCCCTTGTTCTTGATGTCCGTATGACAGCCGGCGCAGCCCGCGGCGGCGAAAATGTAGGCGCCGCGCTCCGCCGACCGGGCCTGGGCGGAATCGGCCCACAAGCCCGGCGCTCCCAGCGCCGCCAGCAGCATCAGCAGGAATGTCGCCCGGCGAGACATGATCCAAGGGATATTAGCGCCTCCAACCGGCCCGAAAAGCGGATTCGCCCGGGGGGCGCGGGGGGAGAGAGAATCTGTGTATACCCCCTCACCTTGGTCAATTCCCTGCGGGAAATGACCGACCTCTCCCCCTGAAGAAGGGGGAGAGGGGACTACTCTCTAACCCTCGCCCCCCGAAGGGGGGGAGAGGGTTGCGAAGGCTTTGCGAAGCGGTAGCTGAGCTTAGCCGTAGCTGGGTGAGGGGGGCTCCGTGATCTCTGTGCTCCCGGTGGTGAGTTCCTTTCCTTGTCCGCCTACGATCTTGGCGCCCGGTAGACCCGGTGGCAGTCGCCGCAGGTGCCGCCGACGTTCCGGGCCGCCGCCCTCACCGCGTCCAGGTCGGCGCCCTTGGCCGCCGCGTCGAGGGCCCGGGCCGCGTCCTTGAGGGCGGCGAGCTTGGCCTTGAAGTCGGCCATGTTCTGCCAGATTTCCGGCTTGGAGCGGGTGGCCGGGCCGCCGGAGCCTTCGGGGAACAGGGTTTCGAGGCTGGCCGCCGCGCCGGCGATCGCCGCCGCCGGGCCGCGGGCATCTTCGGCCGATGCCGCCTGGCCGACCCGCCGGAGCGAGCCGCCGAGGGTCTTCATGGCCGCGGACCGGGCTTCGATGATGTTGCCCTGGGCGTTGGCCGCCCCGGTGCCGGGCGGAGTGACGGCGGACGCCGCGAACATGGCGGCCGCCGCGATGCCGGCGAAAATCAAATAACGAAACTGCATGAACTAATCTCCCTTCGGGTTCGATCCGTTCCCCAATGCGAAACGGCGCAACGACTATAGGACGCCGGCGCGGACGCCCCCAGTCTTTTTCCCTGTTCATCGCGCGGATTCCACCGGCGTTCCCCTCACCCCAACCCTCTCCCAAAGGGAGAGGGGGTTTGCCGTGCGTCCCCTCTCCCCCATCTTCAGGGGGAGAGGGACAGGGTGAGGGGGGGCTCCGTGCTCTCATTGGTGAGCAACCGCGCTGGAACGCCGGGGCCGGCGTGGTAGACTGGCCGGGTGAGAGACGTGACCAGCATAACCGTCTTCTGCGGCTCCAAGATGGGTTCCGATCCGGCTTACGCGGCGACCGCCGCGGCGCTGGGCCGCGAGACCGCCAGGCGCGGCATCGCCCTGGTCTATGGCGGCGGGCGCTTAGGCCTCATGGGGACCGTCGCCGATGCGGCGGTCGAGGCGGGCGGCCGGGTGATCGGGGTGATCCCCAAATTCCTCGCCAAGCTGGAGGTGGAGCATGACGGCCTCGCCGAGCTGCACCAGGTCGGGAGCATGCACGAGCGCAAGAACAAGATGTTCGAGCTATCGGACGCCTCGGTGATCCTGCCGGGCGGGCTCGGCACTCTGGACGAGGCCATGGAGATCATCACCTGGAAGCAATTACAAGTGCACGCCAAGCCGGTGGTGGTGCTGAACGTGGCGGGCTATTGGGAGCCCCTGAAGGCGCTCATCGACTGGACCATCGAAAACGGCTTCGCCCACCCGAAGGTGCGGGACCTGTTCACCGTCGTCGATACGGTGGAAGACGTGTTCCCGGCAATCGCCGCCGCCCCCGAGCCCGACATCGTGGTGCTGAATAGTCATTTGTAGGGACTCCCGATTCCCTCATCCCCTGCCTATATAAGGGCCCGTTTCCGATAAAATCCGGCTTCTTGAGACAGGGACCCTTCATGACGACTGATATGACCACTGGCACTTACGACGACACGGCTTCACCCTTCACCAATACGGCGACCGACAATTCCGACGATTCCGGCGACATTTCCGACATTTCAGGCGACACCACGTCGCCCCTCACCAAGAGGGCGGAGGCCTTCTGCGCGGCCTATGCCCGCCGTCCCCACGGGACGGACGCGGCCCGGGAGGCGGCTATGCCGACGCCAATGCCGCCCGGCAGGCCTCGCGGCTGCTGATCCAGCCCCAAATCCTCGCCCGCATCGCCGAGCTTTCCCCCGGCGGGGGCGATCTCCGGGCCGAGCTGGCCGGCGACCTGATCGGCAAGCTGACGCCGGTCTATGACGCGGCGCTCGCCGCCGGCGACATGGACACGGTGCTGCAGACCGTCGAGCTTCAAGCCCGGATACTGGGCCTTGTGCACGGCGGCGCGACCGTCCGCCCGCGGAGCGGCGGGAGCGGATCGCAGGCGGGCCGCTGGCCGACCCACGAAGAGGCCCTGGCCCAACTGGCTTGAATTGTTCGCCTGGAGGGCACGGAGGAGGGCTGAATCACCCCCACCCCAACCCTCCCCCTTCAAGGGGGAGGGAGAAATTATTCCCTCTCCCCTGGAGGGAGAGGGATGCGCAGGCTTGGCGGGCGGGAGCCCGACTTAGCCGAAGCTGGGTGAGGGGGGCCTCCGCGCCCTCCGTGCGCCCTGTTCTCCCGTGGCGAAACACCCGAATTGGAACGAAACGAAGTCATCAAATGTCCATAAATGCCTATAAATGCCTATTGCAGCCCGCGCAAAAATGGCGGTTGGAATTTAGGGCTTGGAAATTGAATCCAACCCGTTCATCCGCTTCACATGGAGTTGGCCCGGGTCCGGTCATGTGTCCGGTCATGTGTTTGGCCATAGGGCCGGCCATGGATTTGGCCATGTGGATTCGGAGGGGGCCCGCCATATGGATTCCCTGGGGGCCCGCTTGCCCAATCGGGCCGGGCTGACTAAAAAAGGGGCCGCGCGGAACCGCTTGGTTACGGCGCCGGACACAGGGATATCCAGGGACGCCAGGGAAGAGTGACGACATGAGCGACGCCAACAACGGCAGGCCCGCCGCCGGGCCCGACATCATCTACACCAAGGTGGACGAAGCGCCCGAATTGGCGAGCGCGTCGTTCCTGCCGATCATTAGGGCGTTCACCCGGCCGGCCGGTATCTCCGTCGGCACCAAGGACATCTCGCTGGCCGGCCGCATCCTCGCCAACTTTCCCGATCACCTGTCCGGCAACCAGAAGCGGCCGGACGACCTCGCCGAGCTCGGCGAACTGGTACAGGAGCCGGGCGCCAACGTCATCAAGCTGCCCAACATTTCGGCCTCCATCCCGCAGATCAACGCGGCGGTGAAGGAGCTGCGGGATCAGGGCTACACCGTCCCCGCCTACCCGGAAGAGGTCTCGTCCGACGAAGACCGGGCGGTGCTCGCCGCCTTCGACAAGGTCAAGGGATCGGCGGTGAACCCGGTGCTGCGCGAAGGCAACTCGGACCGCCGGGCGCCCAAGGCGGTCAAGGAATACGCCAAAAAGAACCCGCACCGGATGGGCAAATGGACCAGGGAGTCCAAGACCCACGTCTCGACCATGGGCCGGGAGGACTTCTTCACCAACGAGAAGGCGCTGACCGTCGCCGCCAACCAGGCGGGCGATGCGCGGATCGAGTTCGTTGCCGCGGACGGGACCGTCACCGAGCTCAAGGGGGCGACGCCCATCCTGGCCGGCGACGTGGTCGACGCCACCATGATGAGCGCCAAGGCGCTGTCGCTGTTTTTCGAGCGCCAGATCGCCGATGCCAAGAACCGCGGCGTGCTGTTCTCGGTTCACCTGAAGGCGACCATGATGAAGGTCTCGGACCCGATCATCTTCGGCCATGCGGTGAAGGCCTACCTGAAGCCGCTGTTCGACCGCCACGGCGCGGTTCTCGAAAAGGCGGGCGTCGTTCCCGACAACGGCATCGGCGAGCTTGCCGAAAAGATCGCCGGCCTGCCCGACGATGTCCGCGCCGAGGTCGAGCGGGATTTCAACGCCTGCATGGAAACCCAGCAGCCCATGTACATGGTCAACTCGGACCGGGGCATCACCAACCTCCATGTGCCCTCCGACGTGATCATCGATGCGTCCATGCCGGCGCTGATCCGGGGCGGCGGCAAGGGCTGGGGACCCGACGGCGGGGAACACGACACCAAGTGCGTCATCCCGGATTCGTCCTATGCCGGGGTCTATTCGGCGACCATCGATTTCTGCAAGGAAAACGGCGCCTTCGATCCGGCGACCATGGGCTCCATCCCGAATGTCGGGCTGATGGCCCAGAAGGCGGAGGAGTACGGCTCCCACCCGCAGACCTTCAAGGCGCCGGCCGGCGGCACGATCCGGCTGGTCGATGCGGGCGGCGACACCCTGATCGAGCACCGGGTGGAGGAGGGCGACATCTGGCGCGCCGCCATCACCCGCGATGCGCCGGTGCGGGACTGGGTGAAGCTCGCCGTGACGCGGGCCCGGGCCACCGGGGTCCCGGCGGTGTTCTGGCTCGACAAGGACCGGGCCCACGACGCCGAGCTGATCAAAAAGGTGGAGGGCTATCTGAAGGACCACGACACGAAGGGCCTCAACATCCGCATCATGCGGCCCGTCGACGCCACCAAGTATTCGCTCACCCGGATGAAGAACGGCGACGACACGATCTCGGTCACCGGCAACGTGCTTCGCGATTACCTCACCGACCTGTTCCCCATCCTCGAGCTCGGCACCTCGGCCAAGATGCTCTCCGTCGTGCCGCTGATGAACGGCGGCGGGCTGTTCGAGACCGGGGCCGGCGGATCGGCCCCCAAGCACGTTCAGCAGATGCAGGAGGAGGGGCACCTCCGCTGGGATTCCCTGGGCGAGTTCTGCGCGCTGGGCGCGTCGCTGGAGCACCTCGCCCAGGCCAAGTCCAATCCCAAGGCCCAGGTCCTGGCCGACGCCCTGGATGCCGCCATCGGGAGGCTGCTGGACGAGAACAAATCGCCGAGCCGCAAGGTCGACGAGATCGACAACCGGGGCAGCCACTTCTATATCGCCCTCTACTGGGCGCAAGCGCTGGCGGCCCAGGAGGCGGACGGGGACCTGAAGGCCCACTTCACCCCCATCGCCGAGGCGCTGGCCGGCAACGAGGACAAGATCAACGGCGAGCTTCTGGCGGCGCAGGGCCAGCCCGTCGATCTGGGCGGATACTACCACGCGCCTCAGGACATGGTGGACGCCGCCATGCGGCCGAGCGCAACGTTGAACGGCATCATCGGTTAGGCACGGCCGGGATTTCAAGGAAACAGGGAGGTTTACATGGCCGATTTCATTCTGAGCAGCAGCGACTTCGCCGACGGCGAATACCTGGCGCTCGAGCAGGTGGTCAACGAGGAGGTCGGCTTCGGCTGCGCCGGCGGCAACGTCTCGCCGCAGCTCTCCTGGACCGACCCGCCGGCGGGCACGAAGTCCCTGGCGCTGACCATGTTCGACCCCGATGCGCCGACCGGGTCCGGGTTCTGGCATTGGCTGGCGCTCAACCTGCCGGCCGATCTCCGGGAGCTGCCGGCCGGGGCCGGAACGCCCGGCGGCGCCATGCCGGACGGCTGCGTCCAGGCGCGGAACGATTTCGGCTTCGCCGGTTATGGCGGCCCGTGTCCGCCCGAGGGCGATCATCCGCACCGCTATCTGTTCACCCTCTACGCGGTGAGCGAGGAAGCGCTGCCGGTGACCGGGGAGACGCCGTGCGCGGTGATGGGCTTCCAGCTCAACTTCAACCACGTGGCCAAGGCGGCCCTGATGGGTCTCTACAAACGCTGAGCGGGAACGGCCCGCCGAAGCAGGCGCGGGGATCAGTCCGGGGACGGGAGGCCGGCGGCGACGGCGTCGGCGTCCAGCAGGCTCCTGAGCTGGTCGCGGACCGTCTTCCACTGGAAGCGCATGGAGTTCCGCACCGGCACGACGTCGTACTGCTTGAGTTCGTCGGCGACCGGCGCCCAGTGAACCAGCGCCTTGAGGCTGTTCTCGAACACCGCCTCGCCGTCCGGGATCTCGGCCCAACGGGTTTCGGCGAGACGTTGGTCGAAGGCGTCCCGGTCCCCGCCGAACCCCTCGGCGCGGCGGTCGGGCAGTTCATCGACCACCAGCCCGGCGAGGAAGCAGTCCAGGGCGAGGCCGTCGAGGGCCGGTTTGTCGAAGGTGCCGGTCCGGCCGATGGCGGCGGCGGCATAGATGGCGAGGTCGGCGAGGCAGGCGAGGTAGATCTCCCACTTCGCCGCGTCCACCGAGGCGACGAATATCTCGTCCTCGAAGAGCGAGGTGTAGCGGGTGCCGGCCCGGGTCTTGACGTAGCCGAACAGGGTCCGCTGGGCGACGTACTTGGCCCGGGTTTCAACGAATCTCGCCAAATCGGATGGCGTCAGTATGGGCGGGTCCTTCCGCCAGAACTTGAGGGCGCGAAGGGCTAACCATATGAAAAATATAGCTTCTTTGACGCCGTCGCGGAGTTCTTTCAACATTTTATTTTGCGTTCGCATGAAAATGGGGTAGCGTCGGTGAAGTTCAATAGAGGGGTACCTCCTACGGCATTGCCGTCAATAACCCAACAATAAATTGCCTGGAAGAACAGGGCATCGGTCGGATCAGAATGATCCGGCCAACAGGTTGGCTGGAATGAAAGAGAGCGCGGCGGACCCAGAAGGGGATGTCGCGTGCATGTGGCTAACTCGGATTGGGAGCATCACAGATGACTGACGTGTCGCCTGAAGTGCGTGCCGCGCACTGGGCAAAAACCAAGACCCTGACCATAACGGTCTTGGTCTTATGGTTCATCTTCTCTTTCGCGGTGCATTGGTTCGCGAGCGATCTCAATGCACTTTCATTCTTCGGGTTCCCGCTCGGCTACTACATGGCGGCGCAGGGATCTCTGATCGTGTTTGTCGTGCTGATCTTCTGGTTGGCTTCCCGGCAAAATTCGATTGATGAAGAGTTCGGCGTGGCCGAAGAAGACGACGGCTAACGGCGGGTAGAGAGGAGAGACACCATGAAAGGTAACTTCATCGACAACCTGCCCAAAATCTACGGTCTTTATACCGGTGGGTTTGTTGTCTTCATCCTGTTGATGGCCGTCCTGGAGCAGGTCGGCGTCGACGCAGAGACGATCGGTATTTTGTTCGTTCTCTTCACCGTTGTAATCTACGCCGCCATCGGATGGCTGTCGCGGACGATGCAGGTCGACGCCTACTACGTCGCCGGCCGGCAGGTCCCGGCGGTATTCAACGGCATGGCGACGGCGGCGGACTGGATGTCCGGCGCTTCCTTCGTCGCGATGGCCGGCGGTATCTATTTCGGCGGTTACGGCTATCTCGCCTTCGTCGTCGGGTGGACCGGCGGCTATGTGCTGGTGGCCTCGCTGATGGCGCCCTATCTCCGGAAGTTCGGCTGCTACACGGTGCCGGACTACATCGGAACCCGGTATGGCGGCGATCTGGCCCGCTTGTGCGCGGTGATCGTTCTTGTGGTCGCGTCCTTCACCTACGTGACGGCGCAAATCAACGCGACCGGCACCATCGCGGCGCGTGCGCTGCAGATTCCGTTCGAGGTCGGCGTCTGGTTCGGTCTCCTCGGCATTCTGCTGTGCTCGATGCTCGGCGGTATGCGGGCGGTGACCTGGACCCAGGTGGCGCAGTACATCGTGCTGATCATCGCCTATCTGGTGCCGGTGTTCTGGATGTCCAGCAAGCAGGAATTCGGCCTGATCCCGCAGTTCGCCTATGGCGACGCGATCGCCCGGCTGGGCGAACTGGAGGCGTTGCACAAGGTCGGTGAGCTGAAGGCTACCGAGTCTTTTGCGGGTGTCCGGGCTTTGACCATCGAGCACGCGACAGCGGGGGCCAGTGCCCTGGCCAACTGGAAGTTCGTCACCCTCGCCTTCATGATGATGGCGGGTACGGCGTCTCTGCCGCATATTCTGATGCGCTACTTCACCACACCTTCGGTGCGGGCGGCGCGGACGTCCGTGGCATGGTCGCTGCTGTTCATCTTCCTGTTGTACTTCACGGCTCCGGCCCTGGCGACGTTCACCAAGCTTCAGGTTTTGGATCCCAATCTGGCGACGGGCATCATCGGGAAATCATTCTCCGAAGTTGCCTCGCTCGACTGGATTCAGAAGTGGAGCAATGTCGGCATGCTGAAGATTTCCGACAGCAACGCGGACGGCATACTGCAGATCAACGAATTCTTCATGCGCGGCGATATCGTCGTGCTGGCAACGCCGGAAATCGCCGGCTTGCCATTCGTGATCTCCGGCCTCGTGGCGGCCGGCGGTATGGCGGCAGCCATGTCGACGGCGGACGGTCTACTGCTCGCCATCGCCAACGCCCTGTCGCATGATCTCTACTACAAGATCATCGACCCGAGCGCCGACACCAGAAAGCGTCTCGTCGCGGCTCGCATCTTGCTGATAGCAATCGGTGCGGCCGGCGCGTTCGTGGCCAGCTTCAAGCTGACCGGCATTCTGGGTGCGGTTGCCTGGGCGTTCAACTTCGCGGCCTCCGGCCTCTTCTTCCCGCTCGTTCTGGGCATTTGGTGGAAGAGAGCCAACCGGGAGGGCGCCATCGCCGGCATGGTCTTCGGCTTCGTTGCCGGAACCGCGTACCTGATCTGGGTCCGGTTCATGGGCGGCGCCGAGTTCATCGGTCTCGATCATCTCCGCTTCGGCATCGTCGGTATGGCGGTCAGCCTCGTGGCGATGGTGGTCGTCACGCAGATGACCAAGGAGCCGGACGAGGAAACCCAGCGTATGGTCGACGAAATGCGGATTCCGAAGGGGGCATCCGTCCTCTCATCGGATCACTAGTCGTCCGACATTGACGAGGTTCGGGGCGAAGCTTGGCTTCGCCCCGAACTATTTTTAGGATGCGTCAATCAAGAAGCCGGGAGTCCAGGTGTGGCTGAGGCCTTCCCCCTCTGGGTCATCGTCATCGACTATATCATGGGCGTCGTCATGTGGACGCTCATCGGCCGGGCCGGCATGTCGCTGTTCCTGCCCGAGAATTCGTCGTTCTTTTTCATGCGGTTTTTCGTCAACTCGACGAATCCGCTGTTGCGGCTGTTCTCTCCCATCACGCCCGGATTTCTGATCCCTATATTCGTTCCGCTCTATGTCGCGTGGTTCTTCTTCATGATCCGGTTCTATGTCACGCCGTGGCTGCTCGGCTACGAGGTCATGGGCATGTTGTCGTTCCCGCTCGAAGGCGAAATCGCGCAGTTCATCTACCAGTTCGGCAAGAAGTAGATCGAAAGCCGGACGAAAACCTGAAGGCCGCCGTGGGTTGCGGGGGCCGATCGCGGGCTTGACCATGGGCGTTTCGAGCCTTAAAACACCGGCCTCGCGGGCGCTACGGGCGTCCGCCGTTGGTTTGACCCCGTGGCCTAAGCGGGATGACGAGGAGAAGATGATGGCGCGCCGATGTGAACTGACCGGCAAGGGCGTCCAGAGCGGCAACAACGTGAGCCACGCGCACAATAAGACGCGCCGGCGGTTTCTGCCCAACGTCCAGAAGACCACCGTCCATTCGGACGTGCTGGGTCCGGTGTCGCTGAAGATTTCGACCTCGGCGCTCCGCACCATCGCCGCGAAGGGCGGCCTGGATGCGTTCCTTGCCGAGACGCCGGCCTCCAAGCTGGCGCCCGAGGGCCGCAAGCTCAAGCGCCGGCTGAAGAAGGCCCAGGACCAGGCCGCCGCCTAACCCGTATTTCTCACCAGGGTCACGGCCTGCGTCGCGTCCAGGCGTTCGAGCCGCCAGGAGCGGCCCGAAAAGCGTAGCGGCACCTACGGTTGAGGGCCGCGACGACGCGGGCGGGCGCCGGGGCGCGACCCGAAGGGCGGCGCTCTCGGGCGGACAGCGTGCGTCGAGGCGCTTGCCCGATGTCACCGCATCACGCGCCCGCGCGCGTGTGGACGCGCGACGCGCCTCTCCTGCTCTGTCGGCCCGATAGCACCGCGCAGACCATGACCCTGATGAGAAATGCGGGTTAACATCACTTATTCACAATGTCGCAAAAGGCTCGCCCGAAAGCGGGCCTTTTTGTTTGGGTTGGTTGGGTTGCCCGGAGGGTTGTCTAGTGCACCAGCGCGTGCCGGGGCACCGAGGTCTCCTCCTCGAACAGTTCGGCCAGGTTCTGCATCATGGTGCCGCCCAATTCCTCGGCGTCGTTGATCGTCACCGCGCGGCGGTAATAGCGGGTGACGTCATGGCCGATGCCGATGGCGGTGAGTTCCACCGGCGAGCGGCGTTCAACGTAATCGATCACCGTCCGAAGATGCCTTTCCAGATAGTTGCCCGGATTGACCGAGAGGGTGGCGTCGTCGACGGGCGCGCCGTCGGAGATCACCATCAGGATGCGCCGCTGCTCGGGCCGGACGATCAGCCGGTTGTGGGCCCAAAGCAGGGCCTCGCCGTCGATATTCTCCTTCAGCAGACCTTCCCGCAGCATCAGGCCGAGGTTGCGCCGGGCCCGCCGCCACGGCGCGTCCGCCGACTTGTAGATGATGTGCCGGAGATCGTTCAGCCGGCCGGGCGCCGCCGGTTTGCCCTCGGCGACCCACTTCTCGCGCGCCTGGCCGCCTTTCCAGGCACGGGTGGTAAAGCCCAGGACCTCGACCTTCACCGCGCAGCGTTCCAGCGTCCGGGCGATGATGTCGGCGCTCATGGCGGCCACCGAAATGGGGCGGCCGCGCATGGAGCCCGAATTGTCGATCAGCAGGGTGACCACGGTGTCCCGGAAGTCGGCCTCCTTCTCGACCTTGTAGGAAAGCGCGTGGCGGGGGTCGACGATCACCCGGTGAAGCCGGCTCGCATCCAGCAGGCCTTCGTCGAGATCGAATTCCCACCAGCGCTGCTGCTGAGCCATCAGGCGGCGCTGCAGGCGGTTGGCGAGCCGCGCCACCACGCCCTGCATGTGCACCAGCTGCTGGTCGAGCTGGGCCCGGAGCCGCCCCAGCTCCTCGGGCTCGCACAGGGCTTCCGCCGCGGTCACTTCGTCGAACTCGGTGGAGAAGGCCAAATAGGCCGGCAAGGAGTCTTCGGAGGATTCGGGCCGCATGGGCCGGCCCCGCATGCTGACGTTCGGATCTTCCTCGAGCTCGGAGGGATCCATCAGGGTTTCCATGTCCTCGTCGGAATCGGATTCCATGGAATCCGCGTCCATCTCCATGGAATCGGAATCTTCCGCGCCGTCATCCGACTGGGAATCGGCGTTGTCCTGCTCGTCCTGGTCCTGCGCCTCCTGATCCTGTTCGTCGGAGGTGTTGTCCTGGCTCTCGGATTCGGAATCGGATTCGGGCGCCAGATCGAGAATCTCCAGGATATCGCGGAGGTTCTCGCCGAATCGCTCCTGGTCGTGAACGCATTGCGGCAATTTGCGAAGCTCGGCGCCGATCTTGTCCTCGACCCAGTCCCGCCACTGCTCCATCAGCGGCTGGCCGGACGCGGGCGTCGGTTCGCCGGTGACTTTTTCGCGGACCAAAAGCCCGACCGCGTCGGCGAGCTGCGCAATGTCCTTGTCGACCACCTGGTGATAGCCCTTCTGGCGGCAATCGGCGTCCCGGAACTCGCGGATGTTCTGGGCGATCCCGGTCATGTTGCGGCAGCCGAGCGCCTCGACCCGCGCCTGCTCGGCGCTGTCGAACACGGCCGCGCCGCCGAGGGTCGAGGGCGCCTGTTTCCGGTAGAGCGTCTCGTCGTGATAGCGCAGACGCAACGCCGCCGCGTCCGCCTCGCCGCGGAGCGCGCATAAATCTTCGCGGCTGAACTGCCGGGCAGGCGCCGGCAGGCGGGCATTGCCGCCGTCCGGCCCGATGGTCAGGCCGTGGGCGCCCGGCGCGAACGAAACGTTGACGTCGTCCCGGCTGGAGACCGCCTTCAGGGCCGCTTCGGTGACTCGCTTGATCAGATCCTGGCCTTCTGGATCAACCGCCATTCGATTTACCCGTTACCGCGCGGCCTCACGCCATGGTGACGTTGGCGGCGCTTTCCGGCAGCTCCTCGCCGAAGCAGCGCTGGTAGTATTCGGCGATCACCGGCCGCTCGATCTCGTCGCACTTGTTGAGGAAGGTGAGCCGGAAGGCGAACCCGAGATCGCCGAAGATTTGCGCATTCTCGCCCCAGATGATCACCGTCCTGGGCGACATCACGGTCGAAATATCGCCGTTGACGAACCCTGTCCGGGTGAGATCGGCGAGCTCCACCATCCTGCTCACCGTGTCCCGGCCTTCCTTGGTGCAATAGGCCGGCACCTTGGCGAGCACGATCTCGGTCTCGGCATCGTGCTCCAGATAGTTGAGCGTGGTGACGATATTCCAGCGGTCCATCTGGCCCTGGTTGATCTGCTGGGTGCCGTGATAGAGCCCGGTGGTATCGCCGAGGCCCACCGTGTTGGCGGTCGAGAACAGGCGGAAATAGGGGTGGGGCTTGATCACCGCGGACTGATCCAGCAGCGTCAGCTTGCCCTCCACCTCGAGCACCCGCTGAATGACGAACATCACATCCGGGCGGCCCGCGTCGTATTCGTCGAACACCAGCGCCACCGGGTTCTGCAGGCTCCAGGGCAGGATGCCTTCCTTGAACTCGGTCACCTGCTGGCCGTCCTTGAGTACGATGGCGTCCTTGCCGACCAGGTCGATCCGGCTGATATGGCTGTCCAGGTTCACCCGCACGCACGGCCAGTTGAGCCGCGCCGCGACCTGCTCGATATGGGTCGACTTGCCGGTCCCGTGATAGCCCTGGATCATGACCCGGCGGTTGTGGGCCAGGCCGGCGAGGATGGCGAGGGTGGTTTCCTTGTCGAACTGGTAGGCCTCGTCGAGGGTGGGCACATACTCGCAGTCTTCCGAGAAGGCGGGGACTTCCATATCGCTTTCGAGGCCGAACACCTGATTGACCGAGACCTTGATATCCGGTTCGGTCAGGGGAAAATCGGCGTGGTCGTGTGTCGTTGGCATTGTTCTTTCCGGTTTCCCCGGGGCGTTATCCGGCGAGACAGGTGAGGACTGTCTCATAGGCCCCGGTAATCTGTTTAAACTTCTCTTCCGCGCCTCTGTCGCCGCCGTTGGCATCGGGGTGGTAACGCTTGACCAGCTCCTTGTAGCGGGCCTTCACGTCCCGCTCTTCAAGCGGGAAATCGAGGCCCAGCACGCGAACGGCTCTTCGCTCGGGCTCGGTCAATACCCGGCCGTTAACCACCTCGCTGGACGGTGACCAGTTGACAGCCTGATCGTCAAACAGGCCGAAAGGGTCGCGCATATTAACAAAATCGCCCGGTTTGTAACCGTTTTTCTCAGGTCCCGTCCCGCCGCCCGGATTTTCGCGGCCCTCGCCCCCCAGGGGCCAGCTCGGGCGGTTCCAGGTGGTGTCCGAGCGCACCGCCGCTTCGACCTCGGCATCGTCCATGCCTTCGTAGAAGTTCCACGACTTGTTGTATTCGCGGACGTGGTCGAGGCAGAACCAGATATAGTCCCGAAGCTCCTCCTTGGACCGCGGCGCCTTGTATCCGGCGGGCGCGCCGCAGCCCGGCCAAGCGCAGGCGTGAACCGCCGCCGCCTCCGGGTCGCCTTGGTATTTCGTGCGTCGCGCCGTCATGCCGGCTCTCTTGTATTCCCTTCGGGCACTCTCGTTTTCCCGTTGGGCACTATGGTATTTAAATTCCAACCCATCAAGGCCGGACCCCGATTTTGCGCGGTCTGCAATAGGCATTTATAGGCATTTATGGACATTTGATGACTTGGTTAAATTCCAATTCGCCCCTCGGAAGCGCGAAACGCCGCCCCAGGGTTTTCTCCCCGGAACAGCGCATGACCTCAAGATAGTCCGGAATCGAAGCGGCGCAATGCCGGCTTGCTCCCGGCCGCGGCATTTGCGACATAAGCTCCATGTCCGTCGCCGAGGTCATCCGATCGAAACTCGAAGCCGCGTTCCAGCCGAGCGCGCTGGAGATCGTCGACGAATCCCATCTGCACGCCGGCCACGCCGGCAATCCCGGCGGCGAGGGGGAAAGCCATTTCAAGGTGACCATCGTCGCCGGCGGGTTCGAGGGGCAGAACAGGGTCGCCCGTCAGCGCGCGGTCTACCATGTCCTCAGGGACGAACTCGCCGGCCCGGTGCACGCGCTGAGCGTTACGGCCCGGTCACCCGATGAGGCGCCGGGGGAGTGAGGGGTGGCGGTAGCGTGAAATGATTGCGTCATGGCCGGGCCGGTGGGCCCGGTGATGACGACTGGAGGATGCCGCAAATAGAGTACGTCATGGCCGGGCCCGGACCCGGCCATCCACGTATAGCGCCGCCCCCAAGGCGTGGATGCCCGTGTCAAGCACGGGCATGACGAGTTGGGAGGTTTAGCCCTCTCCCTTCCTCCAGCCTTCATAGCCGAAGGCGTAGGGGGGTGAGGAACAACTCTGTCTTGAGGTTGGCGGGGTCCGGTGCTTAGGTCTCGGACCCAAATGACGATCAGACAACGATCAGACGACGATCAGGCAACGATTCGGGAGGACGATCATGAGGCCGTTGGCGCACGGGGTTACGGAATACAGGAAAGGCGATGCCCTGCCGGGCTACGTGCTGTTTTCGCCGGCCAACGGCCGAAACAGCTACCTGCTCGACGAAACCGGCGCCATCGTTCACCAATGGCAACTGCCGGGCAAACTCGGGAACTACGCCCAGTTTCTCGATAATGGAAACATCCTGGTCACCTGCCAGGCCCCCGACAGCCCGAAACTCTCGGCGAGAGGCGGGCGAATTCTGGAGCTCGACAAGGATTCCTCCATCGTCTGGGAATTCACCGATTCCTTTCAGCATCATGACTTGAATCCAACCGCCTCGGGCAACGTGCTGTATCTGGCGTGGGAACTGACCCCGACCAAGGACGCCAAGCGGGTGAAGGGCGGCTTGCCGGACAGCGAACATGACGACGGCGGCGTCTACGAGGACGTCCTCCGCGAGGTCGACCGGGACGGCAACCAGGTCTGGGAATGGCGGCTGCAGGATCACTTCCCCTACGACAAGTATCCCCTGCGGGACAATCACAACCGCCACGAATTCGCCCATGCCAACGCGTGTCATGTGCAGGCGGACGGCAACATCCTGGTCAGCTTCCGGTCGTTGAGCCTGGTCATCCTGGTGAACCGCGAAACCGGCGGCATCGACTGGGAAATGCAGGATTGGACATGGGGCGGACAGCACGATCCCCATCGGCTGGACAACGGCAATATCCTGATCTTCGCCAACGGCTCGGAACAGACCCGGCCGGAGTTTTCCCGTATTCTGGAAATCGACCCCGACAGCCGGGAGATCGTCTGGATGTACAAGGGCGACCCGACCTCGACATTCTTCTCCGCCAGGATTTCGGCCGCCGAGCGGCTGCCCAACGGCAACACGTTCATCGATGAGGGCCTGCACGGGCGTCTGTTCGAGGTGACGCCGGGCGGCGAGATCGTGTGGGAATACATCTCGCCCTTCTACTTCGCCGATCCGCAGATGGGACACTCGAACCGCATCTTCCGCGCCCGCAAGTATGCCAGGGACGATCCCCGGCTGAAGGAAGTCCTCGGGTAGAGAAATCCGAACATGCGAATTCCCCGCTCCGCTAGGGAGTGAGAAGGCGGAAGTTCGTGGATGCCCGTGTCGAGCACGGGCATGACGGCTTGGTTTGTGTCGTATATTCGCTCGTCATGGCCGGGCCCGGACCCGGCCATCCACGTCTACCGCTGACCGTCAAGCGTGGATCACCGGTCACAGCCTGTCCTCCGGCCGGCAAAGCCGGTCCAGTGGGGCGCGGCATGACGTCGTTGCGGGCGCGTTGGCGGCGGTTACTCGGCCGGCTGCGCCGCCGCCGGCAGTTCATCCTCACCCTCGATTTCGACCGAAGCGGTCCAGCCGAGATCGTGGAGGATCATGTAGAACGCCGGCACCACGAACAACATCAGGATCGTGGTGGTCGCGAGGCCGAAGGTGAGGCTCGTGACCAGCGGAATCAGCACTTGCGCCTGCAGGCTGGTCTCGGTGAGAAGCGGCAGCAGCCCGAAGACCGTGGTCAGCGAGGTCAGCAGGATGGCCCGGAACCGGCGCTTGGCGGCGTTGAGGGCGGCCGTGGAGGGATCGCGGCCCTCCCGGCGCTCGATCTTGGTGAACTCGACGATCAGGATGGCGTTGTTGACCACCACGCCGGCCAGCGAGGCAAATCCCATGATGCTGGGCATGGACATGTTGATCCCGATAAGCATATGGCCCCAGACCACCCCGATCAGCCCCAACGGGATGGTCGCCATGACGATGACCGGTTCGAGGTAGTTGCGGAACATGAAGCTCAGCAGGATGAAGACGCCGACAAGCCCGAGGATGAACCCGCTGCCGATGGACGCACCCGTCGTGACGCCTTCGGCGGCCTCTCCCTTGAAGGTGACGTTCACGCCGGGAAACCGTTCCCGGAACTGGGGCAGGAAGCGCGCCCGGAGGTCGCCGAGGACTTCCGCCGAGTTGGCCCGGGCGGTATCCACCTCGCCCTGGACGCTGACGGTGCGTTTGCGGTCGATGCGGTGGATACGGGCGAAGCCGCGGCCCTGTTCGAGCACCGCGACCGCGCCCAGCGGCGCCTGCTGGCCGCCCGGCAGGGTGACGGTGAAATATTCGAGATCGCCGAGGCTGTCCTTGTCGACGGGGTCGAGCCGGACATCTATTTCGTAGGCCTCGGTGCCGACCTGAATCTGGTTGGCGGTGCGGCCGTGGAAGGCGGACCGGAGCTGGGTGGCGACGGTCCGGGCCGACAGCCCGAGCGCCGTCGCGCCCTCGCGGAGGCGCACCCGGACCTCGGGCTTGCCGGGGCGAAGGTCGTCGGTGAGATCGGTGACGCCGTCGTAGCCCTTCAACCAGGCGAGCAGGGCGACCGAGGCGGCCTTGAGTTCATCCAGGTCCTCGCCGCTCAGGCGGATGTCGATGGGCCGCCCCGCCGGGCCGATGGTGGGTTCGGCAAACTTCAGGCCGATCACGTCGGGGGGCGTCCCCGCCAGCTCGCGCCATCGGTTGAGGACGGTATCCACCGGGGTGTTGCGGATCCCGGTGCGGAGCAGATCGCCGGTGACCGTGGCGATATGGGGGCCGCTTTCGAATGCGTCGACGTTGCGGTTGAACTGAATGTTGATGTTGCGGACGAGGTTCCGGCCGTCCGGCTGATCCGGCGCGAACTCCCGGTTGACCTCCTGCAGCGCCGCACTGAGCCGGTCGACCAGCATGGTCGTGCGGCTGAGCGGCGTCCCCTGGGGCATCAGCAGGCGCGCCTGGATCACGTTGCCCTCGATATCGGGAAACGGCTTGAATTTGATCACCCCGCCCGCCAGCAGCGACATGGAGCCCAACAGCGCCATCAGGGCGAGACCGAGGGTCAGGTAGCGCCAGGCGATGGCGACGGTGACGATGCGGTGAACGACCACGTCGCGCACCCATTCGATGCCGTGGTCGAGGCGCGCCCGCAGCGGATTGGGTCTCGGCGAGACGTGCGACAGGGCGCCCTTGATGTGATGGGGCAGCACCAGAAACGCCTCGAAAAGGCTGATGGAGAGCACCAGGATCAGAATGATCGGCATCCATTTGAGGATCGAGCCGATGTCGCCCTCGAGGAAGGCGAGGGATCCGAACACGCAGATCGTGGTGGCGAACGAGGCAAGGACGCCGGGAGCCACCTGCCGCGTGCCCTCCACCGCCGCCTTCAGGGGCGGGGAGCCGCGGCGCACGTGGGCGGCGATGTTTTCCGAAATGACGATGGCGTCGTCGACCAGGATGCCGATGCCGATCAGCAGCGCCACCATGGTGATCATGTTGAAGCTCATACCGGCCGCCGCCATGACCACGAAGGCGCCGGCGAAGGAAACCGGCAGGGCCGCCGTCACCCAGAACGAGAACCGCCAGTTGAAGAACAGCAGCAGGGTCAGCGCCACCAGCACCAGGCCCGCCGCGCCGTTGTTGACCAGCATCAACAGCCGGTCGCGGACGATGGAGGCGATGTCGCGGGTAACCTCGAAGGAGACGCCGGGCGGTGCGGTCCGGCGCTTTTTCTCGACGAAGGCGTACACCGCGTCGACCACGTTCAGGGTGTCCTGGGTCTTGGTCTTGATGATTTCCAGGACCGCCGCCCGCTTGCCGTTGAACACCACCTTGTCGTGGGCGAGCTCGAACCGGTCGGTGATCGTGGCGATATCGCCCAGACGCACTTCGCCGCCGGTTTCGGCGCCGACGACGATCAGCCGGTCGAACTCGAGCGGATTTCGGCGTTCGTCGTCGAAGCGGACCGTGACATCGGTATCCGAGGTCTCGATCGTGCCGGCCGGCAAATCGACGCTCTGGCGGGCCACGGCGGCGGCGATATCGTCGACGCTGATGCCGTACTGACGGAGAGTTTGGGCCGGTACCTCGATGCGGATCTGGCGGTCGGAGAAACCCTTGATATCGACCCGTGAAACGGCGCCGGTCAGCAGGAGTTCGCCTTTGAGCTGCTCGGCATAGGCCTTGAGGTCGGTGGGCGCCATCGGGCCGGTGACGGCAACCGCGGTGACGAAGTCTGTCCGGCCGAGCTGACGGACAACCGGATCCTCCACCTCGTCCGGGAACCCGTCGATGGCCTCGACCTCGGTCTTGATGTCGCTGAAGAACAGGTCGAGGTCACCGCCCTCGACCATTTCCAGCGTGGCGGTGGCGCGGTTTTCGCGGGCGTCGCAGCGGGTCTCGAAAATGCCTTGGACGTTCTCGACGGCGTCCTCGATACGCTGGCAGATGGCTTCCTCGACCTCTTCCGCGCTCGCGCCCGGATAGACCACCTTCACCTCGACGTTGCGGGGCGGGATGTCGGGGAAGGTCTCGCGCTTGATGGACGAGACCGACAATGCGCCGATCGCCAAAAAGGCGATCACCACCAGATTGGCGGCAGTCGGGTGGCCGGCGAAGTAGCGGATCATCGCCCGCCCCCGGACGCGGCGCCGGCCGCCTGTCCGTCCCTGGCTGCCTGATCGCCGTTGGCCGCCTGCGCCCTGAGCCAGGCGGCGGTGGCCTCATCGGTCTCGGGCGCCAGCTTCATGCCGGCGATGGCCGGAATCAGGTCGGAGACCACGATCCGCTCGCCGGCCCGGAGGCCTTCGCCGACGACCAAAACATCTGCCTGCTCGTAGGCGATCACCACCTCGCGGAGCTCCAGCCGGTCTTCACCATTCAGCACGTAGACCCGGCCGGCATGAACGGCGGCGCGGGGGATCACCACCCGGCCTGGCTGCGGCGGGCCGCGGAGTTCCACCTCCACATACATGTTTTTGGCCAGCGCCGGACGGGCAGGGACGTCGTCATCCCGCCGCTGGGCGGCAATGGCGTAGGGCCGGTCGACGGCGACCACCACACCGACGGTGCGGGTCTGCGGATCGATCCGGTCGCTGACCCGGGCGACCCGGCCCGGCCATTCGGCTTCCAACGCGCCGGTGCGCAGCCGGACCAACGGATCGAGGCCCAGCGCCCGGGACAGCTCGGCGGACGCATTCGCGGGCGTGATGCCGGACAGGTTTTCCGCCGAGATCAGGTTGATCAGCTTGTCGATCTGCACCTGCGCCGTGATTTCGGCGACGTCGATGGAATCGGCCCGGACCATGGTTTGGCCCAGCTTGGCCACCTGATCGGCCTCGACATTGACCTCGGAAATGCGGGCATCGAAGGGCAGGGTGATCACGGTGCGGGCGAGGTCGCGTTCGGCCTCGGCCAGGCGCACCTCCTGCGCGGCCAGTTGGGCGCGCAACTGCTGGCGTTCGGCGGGGATGAGATTGAGGGTGTTTTCCAGGTTCTGAACACGCAGCCGATATGCCAGCAGGTTGCGTTCCTCCTGATCGGCCGCGGCTTGCGAGACCGCCTTGCGCTCGACCAGGGCGCGCTTGCGTTCCAGGTCCCTGGCGTTGAGCGCCAGGGCGCGCTTCTCGATTTCCAGGGAGGCGCGGGTGTTCCTGACCCGGGTCTCGAGCTCGGTGAGCCGTGCATTAAGCGCCAGAATGTCGGCTTTGGCCCGGTCCACGGCGAGCCGGTAGTCGGTGGGGTCGATGCGCAGCAGCACCGTTCCCCGGGGCAGTATCTCGCCCGCCCGGAGGTCGTTCCGGAACTCGATGATCTTGCCGTCCACCTCGGCCACCGCCGCCCAGACCTTGGCGGGTGCGACCGTGCCGAAGCCGAGGGCCCGCGGCGTGAGGGTCAGTTGCGGGACCTCGATCACCCGCACGCGGGTGACGTCTTCGCGGGCCTCGGTGTGCGCCGGCGGTTCCTTGCCGCGGACCATGACGGCGATGATGCCGATGCCGATCAGGATGGGGGGGACGATCAGCAGGCGGCGCCATATGGACCTTTTTTCTCCGGTCATCGTTGGTCTCCATCGTCCGGATGGGGCAGCCGCAGGGAGTCCAGCACCGCCTCGGTGATCGTACGCCGGACCAAGTCGATCCGCTCGGGCGTATACTCCTCCCATCCCGTGCGTCTCATCAACACGTGTTTGGCAACCTCGAACACCACCAGGTTGCCCATAACGGTGTGGGCACGGATTTTGGCCTCCGGGCTGTCCGGGTCCATGTCGAGGGCCGCCGCCGCCAAGGCGGCAACGTTGCGGTGCATCGGGCCGAGCCGGCCCTCATAGAGGATGTCGAAGTCCTCCGAGGGATTGGCGTACTCGCGCATCACCATCGGCGCCCGGCAGGCCATGAAATCGCCCTCGAGGAAGGTGCTGGTAAACCCGTGAACGAAGCCCGCGACCACCCGGGCGAGGGCGGCCTTGTCGGCGCCCGCGGCGGCGATGCCTTCGGCCATCCTTTGGGCCACCGGTCCCACGAGAGGCTCGGTGTCCTCCACCAGCTGATGCAGCACCGCCCGGTAGAGATCCCGCTTGCCGCCGAAGTGGTAGGCGATGGCGGCGATATTGACCCCGGCCTCGGATGCCAGCTGCCGGGTGGTGACCGAGTCGTAGCCGTATCTGGAAAACAGGGTGAGCCCCGCATCCAGAAGCTGGCCGCGGGTTTCGTCGCCCCGGCTGAGGGACGCATCGGGAGCGGGTTCGCGAGCGGTATTTTGGGCCATTTCACCTTCCTCCACTGCTGATATAGACCCATCGACCGTTTAATTCAATCGTTTGATTTATTTATTCAGTTGGTTGGTATCGGTATGTGGTGAAATTGCCGGATTACAGGGGTGGTGGGTCGCTTCTCGCCAGTAGGGGAGTTTCCAGGGAACACGAATACAGACCTGCCGAAGGCAAAGTATCCAACTCTAACTTATGGTTGAGATAGAGCTCTTAGCGAGATTGCGTTGGCGCAGGATGGCACTATGGTAACGCCAGAAAAATTTCTCCGGTGGGTAGGAAATACAAGGAAAGGGCATCGATATGGCTGTGACTGTATTCAAAGACGCGAGTTACAACCTCGCAGGACTCTTGTCTCGCATTGAACATGGTGAGATTGCGTTGCCCGATATTCAGCGTCCATTCGTCTGGTCAAACTCGCGAGTTCGTGACCTCTTCGATTCCATGTACAAGGGATTCCCCGTTGGCTACCTGCTACTTTGGACCACCGGTGCCGATGCCGGTGCTAAACAAATTGGTACGGATACCAAACAGGCAGCCCCAGCATTGCTGATTGTTGATGGACAACAGCGATTAACTTCATTGTACGCCGTTATCACTGGAACGCCGGTAGTGCGTAAGGATTATACCGAGGGCAAAATCCGCGTGGCGTTCAGACCGTCGGACCAAACATTTGAAGTGACAGATGCGGCAGTTGAAAACGATCCCGAGTTTATCCCCGATATCTCCGAGGTGTTTGAGGGATCTTTTCTTACATTTGTTAGTAGATATCTTGAAAAGCTCGAAACCTACAGAGGGGTTGAGCTAAGCGATCAAGAGAAAGATCGGTTGGTCGAAAATATTGACCGGCTCAAAGACCTACAAAACTATCCTTTCCAGGCGATCGAGTTAGATCGAACCGTCGACGAAGAACATGTAGCGGAAGTATTCGTTCGCATAAATAGTGAAGGCGTCAAACTTAATAATGCCGACTTCATTTTGACGTTGATGTCAGTTTTTTGGGAGAATGGCCGTCGCGAGTTGGAGGCATTTTCCCGGGCCGCCAAGCTGCCGAGCAACGGCGGAGCCTCACCATTCAATCATTTCATTGAACCTGCTCCAGACCAACTGCTTCGGGCTGCTGTCGGCTTAGCGTTCCGTCGTGGCCGATTGCAATATGTCTACTCGATCCTCCGTGGGAAGGACTTGGAAACCGGCGAGTTCAGTCCCGAACGGCGCAACTCTCAGTTCGAGAGATTGCGGGAGGCGCAAACCGCAACTCTCGAGCTGACCAATTGGCATGAGTATCTTAGGTGTTTGCAACAAGCTGGCTTTCGATCAAGCCGGATGGTGTCGTCGGAAACGGCACTGATGTACGTTTATATTTTATGGCTGGTTGGTCGTCATGATTTTGGCGTTGAGATCAAGAAGCTACGTGAAGTCATTGCGCGTTGGTGGTTCATGGCCCATACGACGGGGCGTTATACAGGCTCTTCGGAAACCCAAATCGAAGCTGATCTCAACCGCATACGCGCACTAAGTGACGGCGACTCTGAAGGCTTCTGTGGCTTGCTTGATCGCACTGTGCTGGACACGTTCACCAAAGATTACTGGGAAATTACGTTACCCAATCGTCTGGACACTTCATCGCCGAAGTCCCCGCCGTTGTCTGCCTATTGGGCGGCACTGAATATACTTGATGCCGAAATGCTGTTTTCGGATCTCAAAGTCTCAACGATGCTCGATCCATTGGTTACTCCAGTGAAGGACATGGAGAGGCACCACCTTTTCCCGAGGGCACATTTGGAGCGTGAGGGAATTACCGATACTGCCAAGGTAAATGCCATCGCCAATATGGCTTTTGTGGATTGGTCGGACAATCTTGCCATTTCCGATCAGGCGCCAGCCGAGTATTGGGCCACGATGACCGAGAACATGCCAAGGGATCAATTGAAATACCAAGAACGGTGGCACGCACTTCCGGTGGGGTGGGAACAGCTGGAATACGAAGAATTTTGTGACAAACGCCGCAGGCTAATTGGCGAGGTTGTTCGGGAAGGATTTCAGCGACTGTGGGACAGTGACGCTGTGAACGTCGTAGAGACCAACGCGGTTCACGACCTGATCGCTGACGGTGAATCCAATGTCCTCGAGTTCAAGGCGAGTGCTCGATGGAGCCACGGGACCGACAACAAAGGCAAGAGCGAGCAGATCATCGCTAAGAGTATCAGCGGATTTATGAATAGTGAGGGCGGTATCCTAATCATCGGAGTTACTGATGATGGCGAGGTATCTGGGCTGGAAAGCGACTACGAAACATTATCTAAGGCTAACCGGGACGGATTTGAGTTGTTTCTTACACAGCTTGTCGGCGACAAAATCACCGGACCTTCCGCCTCCTTGTGTCGCATCTCATTTCAAAACCTCGAAGGAAGTGACGTTTGCCGCGTTGACGTCGCGGCGTCAGCCAAGCCGGTGTTCACTTGCCCATTGAATAGCAAAGAACACACTGATTTCTGGGTTCGCCAAGGCAATAGAACCGATCAGTTTCATGGGACTGATCTCACAGAGTATGTGGATGAGCATTGGGGGTAAGCGGATTACTCTCATTCATATCTGAAATTGAGAGTGGGCGTTCTCAGCCAGCGGTGCCGGCCTCAGGCGCTGGGCCCCGAGTGCGCGACGGCGTACCACGGCGCCCTGTGGATGCCGCACTCGGTCTTGCCGCTGCCGTCCCAGCGGCCGTCGCGGCCCGATTCCCCGTCCCGCAAGGGGCGGGTGCATGGCCGGCAGCCAACCGAGGCGTAGCCCTTTTCGGAAAGCGGGTGCCGGGGCAGGCCGTGGCGTGTCATGTAATCTTCGATGTCCTCGGCGGTGAAGCTGGCGAGCGGATTGAGTTTGATCCGCCCCTCGGCGATTTCGACCGCCTCCAGGCCGGAGCGTTCGCCCCCGTGGTGACGCTTGCGGCCGTTGATCCACGCGTCGAACCCGTCGAGCGCCTTGGCCATCGGCACCACCTTGCGGATATGACAGCAGGCGTCCCGGTTGTGATACCAGAGCGTGCCGTTGGGATCGATGTCGCGGACGGCGCCGAGGTCGGGCTGCCGTATCCGGACGTTGGTGAGGCCGAGACGTTTGACCAGTTGCTTGATGTAGGTGCCGGTCTGTACGAAGCCCTTGAGGGTATCGAGATAGATCACGGGGAGATTCGGATTGATTGCCGCCACCATGTGGAGGAGGACGGCGGATTCGGCGCCGAAGGACGACACGGCGGCAATGCGCCCGATTTCCTCGCTCTCAACGGCGGCGCGGAGCAGTTCGGGCCCCTCGAGGCCGTTCAGCTCCGCAGGAATTGTCCTGCCGGGATAGGGGGCACCGTCCATTTGCCGTCTCCGAAAAATAGGACGGATAATATGGTGTGATTCACCGGCTAATGCAAATAAATTTGTGTGGAATAAAAATTTATTACAAAAAATAAATGTAAAAAATTAAAATAACCGTATCGGCGTTGGCGGCCGGGCGGTCGAGCCGTGTGGAATTGACCGGGTGGGGGCTAATTGGCGCCGTGGCAGTGCTTGTATTTCTTGCCCGACCCGCAGGGGCAGGGGGCGTTGCGGCCGACCTTGCCCCAGGTGGAGGGATCCTGGGGATCGACCTCCGCCGCCGCCTGGCGGAAGCGGACCGGCTCTTCGATAACCACCGCGTCGCCGTAATCGCCTTCGGGACCGGCGATTTCGCCGCCATCGGCGAAGGCCGGGTCCTGGTATCCCTCGACGGTCTCCGGCGCGTCGCGGTCGAAGATGCCCATCTCGTCGATCCCGGTCAGCTGCAGCTCCATGTGGGCGAGCACCTGGCTGACCCGCTCGTCGAGTTCGTCCAGCATGCCGTTGAACATCTCGAACGCCTCGCCCTTGTATTCGTTGAGCGGGTCCTTCTGGCCGTAGGCCCGGAGGCCGATGCCCTGGCGCAGATGGTCGAGGGAGAGCAGGTGCTCCTTCCACACCTGATCGAGAATCTGCAGGAGCAGGCTCTTCTCCACGTCCCGCATGATCTCCGGTCCCCAGGTCGCGGCCTTTTCGGCCATCTTGCGGTTGACCCGGTCCAGGATGCGGTCGTTGACCTCGGTGTCGGCAACGCCTTCCTCCTGGGCCCACTCGGAGACCGGCAGATCGAGGCCGAATATGCGCTTCATCTCCTCGTGCAGCGCATCGGTTTCCCATTGCTCCTGATAGGCCTTTTCGGGGATGCACCGGCTGACCGTCCGGCTGACGACATTGGTCCGCATGTCCGCGAGCGTGTTGGAGACGTCGGTGGCGCTCATCAGCTCCTTGCGCTGCTCGTAGATCACCTTCCGCTGGTCGTTCATCACGTCGTCGAACTTGAGCAGGTTCTTCCGGATATCGAAGTTGCGCGCCTCGACCTTTTGCTGCGCTTTCTCCAGCGCCTTGTTGATCCACGGGTGGACGATCGCCTCGCCCTCCTCGAGGCCGAGCTTGGTCAGCATGCTCTCCATGCGCTGCGAGCCGAAGATGCGCATCAGGTCGTCTTCCAGCGACAGGAAGAATTTCGATCCGCCCGGATCGCCCTGGCGGCCCGACCGGCCCCGGAGCTGGTTGTCGATGCGCCGGCTTTCGTGGCGTTCGGTGCCGACGATGAACACGCCGCCGGCGTCCAGCACTACCTGCTTGCCGGCGGCGACCTCTTCGCGGACCTTTTGGGTCAGTTGTTCGTGCTTCGCTTCGTCGGCTTCGCCCTCGAGCTGCTGGCGGACCAGCATGTCGACGTTGCCGCCGAGCTGAATGTCGGTGCCGCGGCCGGCCATGTTGGTCGCGATGGTGACCGCGCCCGGCGCGCCGGCCTGGGCGATGATGTACGCTTCCTGCTCGTGGTAGCGGGCGTTCAGCACCTGGTGCGGAACATTCTTCTTTTTCAGCAGCTCGGAGATGTCTTCGGACTTTTCGATGGAGACCGTGCCGACCAGCACCGGCTGCTTTCGTTCCCGGCAATCCTCGATCAACTCGACGATGGCGTCGTATTTCTCGGCGGTCGAGCGATAGACCTCGTCGTCCTGATCGTCGCGGACGATGGGCAGGTTGGTGGGAATCTCGATGACTTCCAGCTTGTAGATCTCGGAGAATTCCCCGGCTTCGGTCATCGCCGTGCCGGTCATGCCGGCAAGCTTCGGGTACATGCGGAAATAGTTCTGATAGGTGATCGAGGCGAGGGTCTGGTTTTCCTGCTCGACGGTCACCCCCTCCTTGGCTTCGAGCGCCTGGTGCAGGCCTTCGGAGAAGCGGCGGCCTTCCATCATCCGGCCGGTGAACTCGTCGACGATCACGACCTGGCCGTTGTGGACCATGTAGTCGGTATCGCGCTGGAACATGGTATGGGCGCGGAGCGCCTGATTGACGTGGTGAACCAGCGAGACGTTGGCGTAGTCGTACAGATTGCCGTTTTGCAGCAGCCCCGCCTCGTCGAGCAGCTGCTCGACATGCTCGGTGCCCTGATCGGTCAGGGTGACGGTGCGCATTTTCTCGTCTTTTTCGTAATCTTCCTCGACGAGGTTCGGGATCACCTCGTCCACCGCGGCGTACATGTCCGACGATGCCTCGGCGGCGCCGGAAATGATCAGCGGCGTCCGCGCCTCGTCGACCAGGATGGAGTCCACTTCGTCGACGATGGCGTAGTTGAATTCCCGCTGCACCATGTCTTCGAGGGTGAATTTCATGTTGTCCCGGAGGTAGTCGAAGCCGAACTCCGAGTTGGTGCCGTAGGTGACGTCGGCGTTGTAGGAGACGCGCCGGTCCTCGTCGCTCATCCGGGGAACGATGACCCCGACCGAGAGGCCCAGCATGTCGTAAATCTTGCCCATCCACTCGGCGTCGCGGCGGGCCAGGTAGTCGTTGACCGTGACCACGTGGACGCCCTTGCCTTCCAGGGCATTGAGATAAACCGGCATGGTGGCGACCAGCGTCTTGCCCTCGCCGGTCTTCATTTCGGAGATCATGCCGTTGTGCAGCACGATCCCGCCGACCAGCTGAACGTCGTAGGGGCGTTCGCCGAGGGCCCGCTTGGCTGCTTCGCGCACCGTCGCGAAGGCGTCGACCAGCAGCTCGTCCAGGCCCTCGCCCTCGGCGGCGCGGCCTTTCAGCCAATCGGTGCGCGCCTTTAGTTCGGCGTCCGACAGGGCCTCCATCTCGGGCTCAAGACCGTTGATGGCGTCGACGGTGCTGCTGAGCCCTTTGACGTAACGGTCGTTGGCCGACCCAAACACGCTCCGGGCGAGGGCGTCAAACATGGAAATTCCTCAAACGAGTCAGAAGCTTGGCGGTACGCACACCGCGCTGGCAAAGAGATATGGCCGGGATGGCGCCTTGTCAACGACCGGCCTTTGCGCTCGCATCCTTGTGTGATGCGGCCGTTTCGGCCATAGGGTATCGTAAGGGAACGGTTCCTTGCCTCCGAAGGCGGTGCCAGGGGTCTGAAACCGAACGGGTTTAGCATCGCAGGATCGAATAATGCGCAAATTGGCTCTCGTAGCGGCCGTCGCGGCTCTCTCCGCCGGACTGGCGCTGCCGCAACTGTCCACGGCCGCGAAAGCCGCCGATGATCCGGTGGTCGCCGTCGTGAACGGTTACGAAATTTTCATGTCGGACATCATGAACCGGCGCCAGCAGTTGGGCCCGCAGGCGCAGCAGTACCCCATGCAGCTGCTGTTCAACCTGATCCTGCAGGACATGATCACCGTCCGGCTGGTGGCCGACGAAGCCCGCAAACAGGGCTACGACAAGGAGTCCCAGGTCCGCCGCGCCATTTCCCAGATCGAGGACCAGATTCTCCAACAGGAGCTGATGTCCCGCTACGTGAAGGACAACCTGACCGACGACGCGGTGAAGGCCCGGTACGACCAGTTCCTGAAGGAAAATCCGCCCCTCGACGAGGTTCGGGCCCGCCATATCCTGGTGGAGACCGAAGAGCAGGCCCGCGCGGTCATCGTCCGCATCGGCAAGGGAGAGGATTTCGCCAGGCTCGCCCGGGAACTCTCGACCGGGCCGTCCGGGAAGGTCGGCGGCGATCTCGGCTATTTCACCCGCGAGAAAATGGTGCCGGAATTCTCCGCCGCCGCGTTCGAGCTCAGGCCGGGCGACGTCACCAAATCGCCCGTGAAGACTCAATTCGGCTGGCACGTCATCAAGGTCGAGGACCGCCGCACCCAGGACGCGCCCAGCTACGCCCAGGCCGAGGGCCAGATGCGCGAACAGGTGGAGGAGCAGCTGACCCGGAAATACGTGGGCGAGCTGCGCGAGAAGGCCAAGGTGGAAACCTACGGACCCGAAGGGCGTCCCGATCCCAAATAGAAGACGCCGCCGCCCGGCTTCCGCTGGACGGCGGCCGCGGCTTTGACTAAAAGGGGGGCGCCGCGGCAGCGGCGCTTTTCTTTTGACTCGATTGCTGAACCCATGACCGATAAATCACCGCTCGCACCGGATCGCTTTCCGGAACTGCCCGCCGTCCCAGGCGTGAAATTCGCCCCGGTTTCCTGCGGGCTCAAGAAAGACGGGGCGCTCGACCTGCTCTTCGTCTCTCTGCCCGAGGCGACGGATGTCGCCGGTGTGTTCACGGACAGCGCCATGTCCTCGCCGACCATCGATTGGGACCGCGAGGTGTTGAAGAGCGGCCATGCGCGCGGTCTGGTCATTAATTCCGCGAACGCCAATTCGTTTACCGGCAAGGCGGGCGTCGCCGTGGTCGAGGCGACGGCGTCGGTGGCGGGAGACGTGCTGGGCTGCGCGCCGGGCGACGTAATGATCAGTTCCACCGGGGTCATCGGTGAACAATTGCCGGTCGAGAAAATCACTGATGTCCTGCCCGGCCTTAAGGTCGATGAAGGGGCGAGCTGGGAAGACGCCGCGCTCGCCATCTCGACCACCGATACGTTTCCGAAGGGTTCGTTCCGCCAGGTCGACATTGACGGCACTCCCGTCACAATCGCCGGTATCGCCAAGGGCTCCGGCATGATCGCGCCCGACATGGCGACCATGCTTGCTTATGTTTTCACCGATGCCGCCATATCCCACGGGGTCCTTCAGCATCTCCTGCAGAACTCCGTCGATAAGAGCTTCAACCGAATCACCGTGGATTCCGACCGGTCGACCAATGACACGGTCCTGCTGTTCGCCACCGGCCGGGCGGAGCACAAGTGGGTCGCCCAGGCCGGCGACGCGCATCTCCGGGAATTCCGGGGCGCCCTCGACGAGGTGTGCCTCGACCTCGCCCATCAGATCGTCCGGGACGGGGAGGGGGCGGCCAAGTTCATCGAAATCACCGTGACCGGCGCCGAGGACGACCGGGCGGCCAAGGTGGTGGGCCGCGCCATCGCCGATTCGCCCCTGGTCAAGACCGCCATCGCCGGCGAGGACGCCAACTGGGGCCGGATCGTCATGGCGGTCGGCAAGGCCGGCGAGGCGGCCGACCGGGATAGGCTCGCCATCACCATCGGCGGCATCGCCGTCGCCCGGGACGGCGTCGCCGTGGACGGCTACGACGAGGCCCCGGTGGCGGCCCACATGAAGGGCGACGAAATCCATATCGAAGTGGATCTCGGCGTCGGCTCCGGCCGGGCGACGGTCTGGACCTGCGACCTGACCCACGGCTATATCTCCATCAATGCCGATTACCGGACCTGATCCGGCGATGGTTCCCATTCTCGAAACCGAGCGGCTGGTTCTGCGGCCGTTCGCCGCCTCGGATCTCGACCAACTCGTCGAGTTGATCGGCGATGCCGACGTGGCGACCATGACCTCAAACGTTCCCCATCCCTATACTCGGGCGGACGGCACGGCATGGTTGGAGCGCCGTGAATCGGAGACATCGGAGAGTAACGATGCGACGCTGGCGATTCAGCTTCGTTCCGGTCCCCCGCTTGTCGGCAGCATCGCTCTCTGGTGCCGCGAGAAGAACCGGGTTGCGGAGATCGGATACTGGCTCGGGCAAATATACTGGAACCGGGGGTACATGACCGAGGCGGCACGGGGCATTTTGCGCTACGCATTCGGCGAATTGGGTTACGGGACGGTCTATGCATGGGCATTCACGCACAATCTCGCTTCCCGGCGCGTGCAGGAGAAGCTCGGCATGGCCCCCGTGGAGACGAGGCTCCGCCTCGCGCCGGCCCGGAATCGGGAAATCGAAACGACGAAGCGCCGGATTACGGCCGAGGAATGGCGGAATGACCATCGGACCTGATCCGAGCTGCCTGGAGGCCGAGGCGCGCGCCGCCGGGCCCGGCCGGCCGGTGGTCCTGGTCTCGGCAATCGCGCTGGTCGACGCCGACGGGCGGGTGTTGCTGGCCCGGCGGCCCGAAGGCAAGTCCATGGCCGGGCTTTGGGAGTTTCCGGGCGGCAAGGTGGACGCGGGCGAAACCCCGGAAGCCGCGCTCTGCCGGGAGCTCAGGGAGGAGTTGGACCTCGACGTCGCCGAGAGCTGCCTCGCGCCCGTCGCCTTCGCGTCGCACGCCTACGACGACTTCCATCTCCTGATGCCGCTGTTCGTCTGCCGGGTGTGGCGGGGCACGCCCGCCCCGGCGGAGGGACAGGCGCTCAAATGGGTGTTCCCGAACCGCATGGGGGACTATCCCATGCCGCCGGCGGACGAACCCCTGGTGGCCCTGCTCTGCGATCTCCTCTGAGGGAACCGCCGCCGTATTGCGGCGCCGAACTCTCCTGCTAGGATGGCGCCCGCTTCAGGGAGAGAAACGTGGACGACACCGTTACGGCCCCGATTACAGCCTGCGTGATGATCATCGGCGACGAGGTGCTGTCCGGGCGCACCGAGGACGCCAACCTGAACTGGCTCGCCACCCGCCTCACCGGCATGGGCATCCGGCTCGCCGAGGCCCGGGTCATCCCCGACGACGAGGACGCCATCATCGCCGCGATCAACGAGGCGCGGGAGAAGTACACCTACGTCTTCACCACCGGCGGCATCGGCCCGACCCATGACGACATCACCGCGCTCTGCGTCGCCAAGGCCTTCGGGACCGAGCTGGAACGCCGCGCGGAAGCGGTGAAACTGCTCGAAGAGCACATGGGCAGGGACCGGCTGAACGAGGCCCGGCTGAAGATGGCCGAGGTGCCCGTCGGCTCGACCCTGATCGACAATCCGGTGTCCAAGGCGCCGGGCTTCCGGATGGGCAACGTCCATGTGATGGCCGGCGTGCCCTCGATCATGCGGGCCATGTTCGACGGGATCGCCGGCGATTTGAAGGGCGGCGCCAAGATGCTGTCCAAGACCGTCGTCGCCTACCTGCCCGAGGGCACCGTCGCCGAGGGGCTGGGCCGGGTTCAGGACGATCACCCCGAAACCGAGATCGGATCGTACCCGTTCTACAAGGCCGGCAAGTTCGGCTGTTCGCTGGTCACCCGGGCCACCGACCCGGACGAACTGGACGCGGCGGCCGAGGACATCCGCCGAATGATCCGCGATCTCGGCGGCGAGCCCCATGAGGATGACGGCTCGGAGCTGCCCCCCGGCTGAGGGGGAATTTCCATATCACCCTCACCCTGGTCAATTCCCTCTGGGAAATGACCGACCTCTCCCAAAGGGAGAGGGAGCGCTTGTCCCCTCTCCCCCTTCTTCAGGGGGAGAGGGTAGGGTGAGGGGGTCATGAGAGGTGGGGATGATGTGGAAATTCCCCCTCACCCAGCTACGGCTAAGGCTCGGCGTTCGCCTCGCCAAGCCTCCGCATCCCTCTCCCCCTGAAGGGGGCGAGGGGACACTTGTGTCGCTCCGCACGCCCTATCCCGCCCGGCGGGCCCTGATCCAGACGAGCCAGGCCATCAGGGTGGCGCCGACGGCGAGGGTGCCTTGGCCCGCGAGGCTGAACCATTCCGCCGTTCCGCCGCCCGTCGCCGCCGCCATCACCACCGGCGAGAGGAACTGGGCCAGGAACACCGCCATGGTGAGCCCGGACGTCGCCCGCCCGCGGATGTGGGGGGCCGCGTCCTCGAGAATCAGGCCGACCAGGGAGGGGAACATCAGCCCCAGGCCGGCGCCGGACAGGATCATGCCGCCGACCACCGCCGGCAGCCCGGCCGCCGATCCGACGACCGTGAGCCCCGCGCCCACCAGTAGGAATGTCAGGGTGATCGACGCGCGCCCGGACAGGATCTGGCGGATGCGGCCGTAAAGGGAGGCGACCACCGCCGAGGTCAGGCTGGCGCACGCGATGGTGAGCGCCGCGGTCGAGGGCTCGGGCGCGCCGATCTCCAGGAGCAGGAAGGGGAGCTGCACCGGGATGACGTAGTACGCCAGAATGACGACGAAGGCGGCGCCGTAGGCGAGGGCGAACAGTCTCCAGGGGATATCGCCGGCCGCCTCGCGGGCCTCGGCGTCCTGCCGCTCGCGGATGTGGGGGACCAGGAAGAACAGGGTCGGCAGAAGGATCACCGGGACCGCGTAGATGGCGAAGGGCAGCCGCCAGCCGAAATCGGCCAGGAAACCGCCGGCGGTGATGTAGATCACGCCGCCCAGCGACATGGCGGCCGACTGCAAGCCCAGGATCCGGTTGCGCCGATGGCCCTCGTAGCAGCCGCCGATCAGCGTGATGGCGGCGGTGAGGATGCCCGCCACCGAAACCCCCAGCAGCGCCCGGCCGATCAGGATGTCGATCAGTCCGTCCAGGAACAGCCCGGACGAGCCGGCGAGGATGTAGATCACCGCGGAGACGGCGAGCACCGGCTTGGGTCCCGATTTGTCGGCGAGATATCCGGCCAGCGGCGAGGCCAGCACGATGAACAGGGCCGGCACGGTCAGCGAAAGCTGGGTCAGGAACCGGGCGTCGGGCAGGCTCTTGAAGTGCTCGGCGATGGCCGGCAGCGCCGGCGCGATGGTGGCGCCCGACATGACCGTGAGGGTGCTGGCGCCGAGCAGTGTGGCGGCCAGAAGCGCCCGGCCGAGGGCGCTCGAAGGGAGTTGGACCGGGCCGCCGGAAGACATGGCGCACCCTCGCTTGCCGGCCTGTCCCGGGCAAGCACAAACTCGGCTTTCCTCTCTTCCCTGGAGAGGGAGAGGGATGCGGAGGTAAGGTCATTCCCCTCCGGGGATTGACCGAGTTGGCGAGGCGAACGCCGAGCCTAGCCGGAGCTGGGTGAGGGGAAGTTCCATATCCCCCCCCCCTTTCGAGGGGGAGGGTCAGGGGGCGTACTCACTTAACTGGCATCCAACGAAAGCCGCCCTATAATGCGCCGCAATTCCCGCTCAGCCCTATCGGGCGGAAACCCCATGCGTGCCCGCGTGGCGGAATTGGTAGACGCAAGGGACTTAAAATCCCTCAGCCTTTGGGCTGTCCCGGTTCGAGTCCGGGCGCGGGCACCAACAACCCGGCCCGGCAACGTCAGGCATGTACGGGGCCGGCTAAAACAGCCAGGTCGGGAAGCCCTTGGGGGCGACCTCGATCACCCATTCGGGGAGCAGGGCCTGGAACCAGAACAGGTGCAGGGTGTGCTCGTAGAACACCACCAGCACGGCGTAGCCGGCGAGCGCGTAGGCGCCGGACAGCTTGCGTGAGTATTCGCCCCATCGCCTGAGATAGAGATACATGAGGATGGGGAGCGCCAGCTTCTGGCCGATGACCAGCATGGCCAGCACCATGGCGATGAGATAGGCGAAGAATATCACGGCGCGCTTGAGCAGCGCCTTCTCGCGGGCCTCCCGCCAAGCGGCGCCGATCCCCGCATGCTCGATCACCGCGCCCCTGACGGCGCGCAGTTCCGAGACGACGATCAAGAGGACGAAGGCGAGCCCGGGCAGCGCGAAGGTCGCCGGGAAATGGCGGATCGAGCGCGGCCACTCGGCGGATTCGATGGGCGCCCAGGTGAAGAAAACCAGCAGCGGCACCGAGACCATCAGCGAGACCAGCGGGTTCCGCTCCCGGCCCTCGCCCTGCTCGACGGCCCCCTGGCGCCGGGTCGAGATGATGCCGCGGGCGGACAGATAGATGGTCAGCCCGATGAGCGCGATGATGATCAGCACGATGGGCCGGTCGAGCCAGCCCCAGCCGTCATGCACCCGCCAGGCGATGTTGAACTTGTTCTCCATGATGTCGCCGAGGATCAGCCCCAGCACCAGGGGCGGGCGCGACCACCCGGACCGCTTCATCAGGTAGCCGAGGATGCCGAAGAAGATCACCGAGACCCAGTCGCCCAAGGACGCGCCGCCGAGCCATGACCCCATGAAGACGAAGAACAGCACGCCGGGAACGATCAGGTGGCCGGGGAGGAACGCGACCCGCGCCACCTGCCGGGACCAGAACATCAGGACGCCGGCGACCAGGAGGTTGGCGACGACGATGGTCCACACCATGGAGAAGGTGACGTGGGCGTCCTTGGTCAGCATCTCGGGGCCCGGCCGCAGGCCCTGGATCATCAGGGCGCTCAACAGGATGGCGACGCCGACGCCGCCCGGAATGCCGAACGCCACCGCCGGGATCAGCGCGCCGCCCTGGGTCGCGTTGTTGGCCGCCTCGGGGCCGATGACGCCCCGGATGTCCCCCTGGCCGAACTTGGAGCGGTCCTTGGCGCTTTGCACCGCATGGCCGTAGGCCAGCCAGTCGACGATCGCCGCGCCCAGGCCGGGGAGAATGCCGATATAGCTGCCAAGCGCCGCGCAACGGACCGCCAGCCACTTGTGGACCCAGGCATCCTTGATGCCCCTGAGGATGCCGCCGCCCTTGGCCTGGTCCTTGGGCACCCGCGAGATGGAAGTGTCCTTGAGGGCCAGCTCCATGAGCTCGGGGATGGCGAAAATGCCGAGCACCACGGGCAGGAAGGGCAGGCTGTCGATCAGGTAGTCGGTGCCCAGGTTGAAACGGGGAATGGGCACCGTATCGCCGGTCCCGACGGTGGACAGCACGACGCCGAAACAGCCGATGGCGAGCCCCTTTAACACCGAGCCGCCGGTCAGCGAGCCCACCATGGACAGGCCGAGCACGCCGAGCATGAATATCTCCGGCGCGTTGAAGGCGAGGATGATGGGCAGCACCAGGGGGATCGAGACGGCGAGGATGAAGGCGCCGAACACGCCGCCGAAGGCGGACACCGTGAACGCCGCGCCGAACGCCCGGGACGCTTCGCCCTTCATGGCCAGCGGATGGCCGTCGAGGATGGTGGCTTGCGACGCCGCCGTGCCGGGCACCCCCAGCAGCACCGAGGCGATGGTGTCGCTGGTGGCGGTGACCGAGACCATGGCCAGCAGCAGCGCGAATGCCGGCACCGGGTCCATCTCGAAGGTGAACGGGATCAGGATCGAGAGCCCGATAATGCCGCCGAGCCCCGGCACCGCGCCGAGCCAGGCGCCGATGGCGACGCCCAAGACGATGACGCCGATGGTCGGCCACTGAAATACCAGGGTGAACCCCTGGAGGAAGGCGTCGAACATCAGCCGGTCCCGAGAATCTTGGTCAAAAAGACCCGGCCCCCGCGATCGTCACGAGGGCCGGGTCGTGGCCGGTTCTACTGCTTCTGGAAGGACGCGACGCGGTCTTTCCAGAACTTGGCGATCTTGGGATCGACGTTGGCCAGTTCCTTAAGCTGTTTCTCGCCGGCGTCGACGGGAATGTACTTCATCACCTGGCCGATGGCGGCCCCCATCCGCTCGATCACTTCCGGATCGGTCGCCGCGTTCTTGAAGCCGATGCGCAGATCGCGGACCGCCTCGGCATTGGTCTTCGGCGGTGCGAAGATGCGCATGCCGCCGCCGAAGGTGACCGAGGTGTAGAACTTGAAGGCATCCCACATCGGCCCCGACGGCGCCTTGCCGTGCACCTTCTTGTAGACCTGCTGGAAGGACGGAATCTTGTAGCGCGGATCGGGCGAGAAGTTGCCCTTGGTGTCCATGACGTCGAGGTGGTAGAGCCCGACGATGATCCCCTTGTCGGCCATGGTCGGCTTCAGGTTCCTGAACCACGAGCCCATGGAGAAGCCGGTGAAGTGGGTCTCCGCCGCCTGGATCGAGGTCTTGATCGACGGCACGTTGCGGAAGCCCGATACGTAGTCGTACTTCACGCCCAGCAGATCGAGGGTGATCATGGCGTTGACGTCGGAGCCGTGGATCGGGTTGCGCCCGGCATATTTGAGGCCCTTTGCCTTGAACAGGTCCGACGCGCTCTTGACGCCCCCCGGCGCCAGGTCGTGGCGGGCCAGCACCATGCCGGGACCGCCCTGCAGGCCGGCGATGTAGATCAGATCCTGGTACTTGAACCGCATGCCCGGCTGTCCGGCCAGCTGGGCCGCCACCTGGAACGGGTTGAAGCCGATGGTCTTGCCGTCCGGCCGCGCCTTGTGGGTGATGAAGTTCATCGCCTTCATGGTCGCCGCGCCCGGCATGTTCTGGACGATCACCTTGGGATTGCCCGGAATATGTTTCTCCAGATGCTGCGACAGGAACCGCGCGATGGTGTCGGTGCCGCCGGGTCCGAACCCGACGATCAGTTTGACGGTTTCGCCCTTGAAGTATTGGGCCTGGGCCGGCGGTGCGCTCAATGCGACCGCCGCCACGCCGAGAGCAATGGCAGTAAATGTCTTGGTCTTCATGGTTACCTCCCCGGTAATCCGTATGATGTGTCTCGATACGTCTTGATGTTTTGGGGCAGGGGCTCGTAGCGGCCCTTTCGTGCCCGAAGGTCCCGCCGCCTAAGCCGGCGGCGCGGGTTGGTCCAGTCCCTCGTCTCTTATCCTTTCCAAGAATGCCGAAAAGCCGTCGCTGGCGCCGGCGGGCGCCCGGAACATGGCGGCGAAAATGGTCACCAGCCACGGAATCTGTTCCTCGAAATCGATCATCGGGTGAATGTTTCTTTTGCGCTCCGCCTCATCCAGGGCGGCGCGCGCCGCGGCCGAGGAGATGTCGTGGACCGCGCACCACATGATGGTGAACCGCTGACGCGCCTCCTCCCGGGGCAGATGGGACTGATCGCCCGCGATCATGTCCAAGAACCGCTGATCGGTGGCGGTCGCCAGTTCGCCGAGCGGCGACGGGTTCGGCCAGCTGTACTCGTTGACCACCCAGGCGCGAAGACGGGCAAACCGGTACCGCGCGTCTTCATTGCCGAGTTCGGGGCTGACCAGCGGCGACATGAAGGCATAGATGATCTGTTCCAGCAGCGGCGGCCGGTCGTCCGCGACCCGGCACTTCTCCAGCTGCTCGGTCCGCAGCCCGGTAATCTGCCGCGCCCTGCGCCTGATCACCCGGCGAAACAGGTCTTCCTTGGTCTTGAAGTGATAGTGGATGGCGCCGTTGGCGACGCCCGCCTCGGCGATGATGTCGCGAAGGGACGCCCCTTCGAAACCGCGTTCGGCGAAGGTTTTTTCGGCCGCTTCCAGGATCCGCTCGACGGACCGCTGGGAATCGGATCGCAGGTTCTGCGTATCGTCCATCGCTGGGTTGGTCCCCGTTATCCGCGATTGCGCACAGCCTCCAATTGCCGAAAGTTTGGTTGATCGGCCAATTTATGTCAACCGGGTACGGTCGAAAAAAGCCAAATATGCTGATTTTCGCATTGAAATTTGGTCGAACGACCAATTATAGTCTTGCCAACCGGTAAGCGAAGCCGTGGAAAATTCACTGGGGAGGGCGCGCCGCGGGCGCGCGGCTTGGGCATGACGATCACGACCACGTCCGTTTCCACCGACGTTCTCGTCGTCGGTTCCGGCTCCGCCGGGGCCATGGCGGCGATCAAGGCACAAATGGCCGGCGCCGACGTCCTGGTCGTGACCAAGGGGCCCTATCCGTCGGGCAATACGACCAAGGCGGCCGCCGGCTACGCCGCGGCCTTCGGCCATGCCGACCAGCGCGACAATACGGAGGTGCATTTCGGCGATGTCGTGCGCAACGGCATCGGACTGTGCAACGAGGTGATGGTCAAGACCTGGGTCGACAGCATATGCGCCCTCACCGACGAGATGCGGGCGTGGGGTATCGACCTTATCTTCGACGGCGACAAATATCTTCAGCGGCCGTGGGAGGGGCATACCTATCCCAGGATGGTCCACCATCACTGGACGACCGGCAAGTACCTGATGAAGTGCCTCGGCGCCAAGGCCGAGGAAATGAATCTCAAGGCGTTGAGTCATACCATTGTCGGCGGGCTGTTCAAGGACGGCGAGCGCGTCTCCGGGGCCTGGGGGGTCAACTACCGCACCGGCGAGGTGTACATCATCCGGGCCAAGGCGGTGATCATGACCACCGGCGGCTACGGCTCCCTTTATCCGGTCGGCGACAATGTGGGCGCGGCGACGGGCGAAGGCTACGCCATCGCCTTCGATGCGGGCGCCGAAATGCTGGGCATGGAATTCGGCCATTATCTGCCGACGCCGATCTACCCCGAGAAGATGAAGATCAAGTCCGTATTCGCCGGTTACGCCAACGGCCTGGTCAACGAAGCCGGCGCCAAACTGCGCAACAACGAGGGGCGCGAATTCTTCTACGACAAGTTCCCCGAGACCGGCGCCACCAAGCTCAAAATGGAGGAATTGACCCGTTACATCGGCGAGGAGAACCTGAAGGGGGGCGGCGGCCCCCACGGCGGCGTCTTCTTCGATGTCTCCGATGTGCCCGAAGAGTTCGAATCGAACCCCCGCTATGCGCGGGTGTGGCAGTTGGCCGGGCGGGCCGGCTATGACCTCCGCGCGGACCCGATCGAGCTGGTCTGTTATCCCCACGACCTGGTGGGCGGCATCAAGATCACCATCGACGGCGAAACCAACGTCCCCGGCCTCTATGCCGCCGGCGAGGCGACGGGCGGCTCCCACGGCGCCAGCCGGTTCGGCGGCTCGGCACTGTCGGATTGCCTGGTTTTCGGGGCCCGGGGCGCGGTCAAGGCGGCGAGCGAAGCGGCAAAACTCAACACCCATCCTTCCATCGCCAAGGCCGATATCGCGGCGGTCGGCGACAAGCTCGCCGGCTGGACGGGGCGAGACAAAGGCATCGACCCCGGCGAAATCCTGGACCGCAACAGCCACATCGCCAACACCTGGCTCAACGTGGTGCGTTCGGAGGACAGCATCCGCGAGGCCTTCTCCGAATTGGATGATATCGCGGCAAACGCGATTCCGGACATGTCCGCCGCCGGCGCCGACGACAAGGACGTGGCGGGCAAAATCCGGCAAGCCATCGAGGCCGAGGGGCAGATCACCTTGTGCCGCCTATTGGGTGCCGCCTCGCTGGAGCGCACCGAAAGCCGCGGCGGCTACTTCGGCGGCGCCTACCGGCTCGAATATCCCGATCAGGACGACGAGAATTGGCTGAAGAACGTGGTTCTCAGCAAGCAAAACGGCGGCATTGCCGTATCCCACGATGCCGTGGTGAAATTACCCGGAGGCTATACGCCGGCCATGAAGAAGGCGATGTCCACCGAATGGTCGGTGCCCGAAGGCGAAGAAGAGGATTATACGGTCACCGAGTAGGCG
Source organism: Rhodospirillales bacterium (assembly GCA_965207535.1). GTDB lineage: Bacteria > Pseudomonadota > Alphaproteobacteria > Rhodospirillales > UBA2165 > JAJDXO01. The sequence continues at coordinate 40,594 of CBDBMR010000007.1, forward strand.
GCCTGGCGAGGGAGGAAGGCCGTGGCGCGTTACGAAGTCACCATGGAAAACAATGTGGTCACCGACATCGCCGTCATCGAGGACGACGAGGAGATGCTCGGCATCGAATGGGCCTTGGCGGAAGTCCGCGAGACCTACAACCACTCCAAAGTCGTGACGGCATCCTTCACCTTGGCGAACGAAGACGAGGTTGACGATTTTCTGGAATCGATTCCCCAATATTTCGAAGCCGGCCATGATACCGGCGTCGATGGGTGGCGGGACTTCCGAGCCAAACTGGGAACCGGATAGGAGACGCATATGGGCGAGGTTCTGAGAGCCGACTGGTTCGATCTGGAAGAAAATCAAAAGGACGAGTTCTGGTCGTGGCTGCATCGGACCTTCTTGCCGGCGCTGCAATCCGCATCCGGCGTCTCCTGGGTCGGGCATTACGATATCATCGAGCAGCCCGACCGGCCCTACATCGAAGGCGCGCCGCGAAAGGTCGAGGCCGATCCCTCCGAAGTCCCGGCCGGCTGGCAGAACGTCGTCCTGACCGCCGCCGCGTCCCCGGAAGCGTTTTTCGGCAAGGGCAACGCGGTCGATGCTCTCGCGGAGGCGCACGCGGACAAATTGTCGGAGTGTCTCAACCATCGCTGGGCGGTGTTCATCGAGGAGCAGGTGATCAATTCGCCGGAGCAGCGGGCCGCTCCGTACGGCATGGGTCCGCCGCCGGCGATGCAGCTCGGCAATTTCAATACCCGCACCTGGGAGGACGGCTTCGAGCTTGCTCGCTGGTACCGGGCCGAGCGCTTCCCCCGGGTCTCCGTCTCCAGGGGCATGATCCGCGGCCGGAAACTCCAGTCCATCGCCGGCTGGTCCAAACATGGCGTGCTGTGGGAAGGGACCGAGCTCGCCGATGACGATTTCTCTTTCGAGCCCCGCTTCGTCGAGGCCGACCGCGACGAGAACTGGACCGGGCGGCACGTGCTGGAATATGTGATCCACGCGCCCAACAGTCCCAATGCCGGACGGCGGGTGTGGCCGAAGGTCGAATAGATTCAATCAGGGAGGAAAATATGAGCGACGCGCGGCTCGACCACGAACGGGGCCTCGAGGTCCTGAAGGAAATCGGATGGGGCGATACCCCGATGGCGCCGATCAAGGCGGCCGACGAGCAGTTCTGGGAACTGACGGTCGGGCACCTGTTCGGCAATATCTGGGATCGGCCCGGCCTGTCGAAACGGGACCGGGAGATGGTGACCCTCGCGACCCTCATCGCGCTCGACCGCACGCAGGGAATGCGGCCACATCTGCGGAACGCCCGGGCGCTCGGGATCACCCGGGACGAGATCCGCGAGGTGATCATCCAGGTCATGCACTATGCGGGCTGGTCCTGCGGGGCGCACGCGATCACCGCCCTCGCCGAGGCGATGAAGGAAGAAGCCGGCAGCTCGTAAAATTTGGCAAAGGAGAAGGCGATGGCACGGGTCAGCTTCATTGAGGAAGACAACGCGCCCGATCACCTCAAGGAACACCTCGGCATCAACGGCCGGGCCCTCGAGGCCATGTTCGGCAAGCGCGGCGCAAACATCAATTCGGGCAGGCTGACGGCGCACATTCCGCTGATTTCGCGCTGGCTGTTTCCGCTGATCGCGTCCATGCAGCGGAACGGCGCCGGCAGCATTCTGCCGGCCAAGATCAAGACCCTGGTGGATATCAAGACCTCGACGGTCAACGACTGCGCCTATTGAATTCATCACAACGAGTCGCTTGGTCAAGCGGCGGGGGTGACGGAGGAGGAACTGGCGGTGCTGCGGTCCGACGACTACATGACGTCCGGCCTGTTCACGGACCGGGAAAAGGCGGCGATCCTGTGGGCCGAGCATGTGACCCTCAATACCGCCAAATTCCGCGACGATGTCTTTGAGCAGGTGGCGGCATTGTTCTCCGAGGCCGAGATCGTCGAGCTCACCACGCTCAGCGCGTTCCGCAACATGCGCAACCGGATGCATGATTCCTTGCAGATCGATCTCGATCCGCCGTCGGGTGCTGCCGCGGTCGGCGCCGGCTCCAAGGTCGATCCGCAGGGCCTCAAGCGCTACCTGAAGGTATTGGTCGACAACTGGCCCGAAGAATTTCCTGAAGCGCCCAAGGAGTAGAACCCAAGGAACAGGGGAACGACATGGCACGACTGAGTTTGGTGGACGTCGACAAATTCACCGGCAATCTCGCCAAGCGGTACGGCTACGTGAAGAAGTCGCTCGGGCGGATCAACACCTATACCCGGGTGTCCGCCCACCTGCCCGAGGTGACCAAGTTCATGGCCTTCATGCCCATGGTGCTGCAGCGGGAGGGGGCGGGGGGCGTCCTGTCGACGCGGATCAAGGAGATGGTGGTCCTCAAGACCAGTTTCATCAACGACTGCAACCACTGAATTTCCCACAACACGTCGCTTGGTCAAGCGGCAGGCATTAGCGAAGAACAGGTCGAGGTCATCCGCTCGGATGGCTACATGGAGAGCGATCTCCTGACCGAGCGGCAGAAGGCGGCGGTCCTTTGGGCCGAGCACGTGACCAGGAACACCGCCAAGTTCCGCGACGACGTCTTCGAACACGTCAAAGGCCTGTTCAGCGAGCCGGAAATCCTGGAACTCACCCTGGTTTGCGGTTCGTTCAACATGACCAACCGGATCATGGACTCGCTCCACATGGACATCACCGAGCACGATGTGGAGAAGATCAAGGGCTCGGTGCGGACCGATCCGGAGAACGTGCGGCGCTATCTGCAATTGATCCTGGACACTTGGCCGGAGAAGTTTCCCAAGCCCTCCGACGACTGACGGGGCCGGGGCGGCCGGACCAATCGTTTCGACCGGCCGGAGTCCAGGGTGAAGCTGCCGGCGGGCCCGTGCCCGCCCCAGCCGGACGCAGGCTCGCTATATGTCGATGCGCAGGTTCATCAGAGCCAGGAGACCGGCGCCGCGCTCCGCAATCCTGAACTCGCCGGCGTTGCCGATGAAAAATGGGTCGGAGCCGTTCGATGCCCGGGTTGAACTTCTCGGTTCGTTATACGGCGCCATGGCCATGATCCGCGAGTTCCATTCCTCGGGGAACAGGGCTTGGCTGGTGAGAAACGCCTTGTTGCCGACATGGACCTTGAAATGCAGGTGTATGGGGCGCCGGCCGTAATAGCCGGGATAGATCGTATCGAACTCCGCGATCCCGTCCGCATCCGTCATCAACGCTCCCCGCAGAGACCGGCCGGCAAGGTCCGGTATGCGGCGGCGGCGCGAGCCGGCGCCTGAATCGGGATGCACGTCGTGCCCGGAATAGTATCCCTTGGCGTCGCAGCCCCACGCATCGACGATAGCGCCTGGAACCGGGACGCCCGACCGGTTCAGCACGCGCAACGCCGCCGTCAGAGGCTGACCGGGTTTCCCGCCGGTGATGTCCTTGCCGCCGAGCGCGTCCGCGCAGATGAAATAAGGGCCTTCGACACCGCTCGGCGTCAGGCCGGCGGCGCCGGCGCCCTTGAAATCGGCCACCGTGGCCACCCGGTCCGTCATCGAGGACGCCACCACACCGCTGTTGTCGCACGTGCTTTGCGGCGCGGTGGGCGGTGAAAGCATGGGGCGGTCCGCGGCGATGACGCTTCCCGACAGAACGGAAAGTCCGGCCGCCGAGATCCCGAGCATGGCGGCCCGGCGGGAGAGTTGCGTAGGCTGAGACTCCAATTGTCCGGCCTCCCTCGGTCACAGGGCATATCTCCAGACAATACGTTTGAGCGGCGGCTTTCCGTCGCTGTTCGTTTCGAGTTGATACCATTGATAGAGGCATCTGACCGGGGATTCTTCAATGTCCGCGTTTACCGATAGCGGACGCCACTTCCTAGGACTAGACCGCCAGGCGAAGAAGATCGATGGCGTTGAGCAGGAAAATCTTTTCCTTTTCCTCGTTCGGAATATCCATGGCCTCCACCGCCCGCAGAGTCCATTCCATGAAACCCGCCGAATGAGGTACCCGCGCCGTTCCCAACGGCACGTCTGTGCCGAACAGGATATTGTCGGCACCGAAAAACGCGTAGCCGCACATAAGTGCGGCCGTACCTCCGTAGAGGGCCGTGTCGTTATGGAACTTCTTCAGGTTCTTGTGGGTCCTGGGATTGGGCGCCAACCAGCGGATACGCTGCTCGAAGAAGGGAATCATCGAACCCAGGTGATGGGTGATCATCTTCAAGTCGGGGAGATCCTCGAATACCCAGCTGCCGGCGATATCGACCATCGCCTTGGAAGTCTCGTACTCCCAGCCCAGCAGCCACTCCTGGCCGACGGAGACGGTTTGGGGTTCGGTCGGATGTATCCAGATCGGCTTGTCGTATTCGACCATCTTCTCGTAGAGCGGCCGCAACATCTCGGCATTGAGTTGCTCACCGAGAACATTGGTGAACAGCCGGATACCGTGCATCCCGAGCTCGCCCAGCGCCCGGTCGCATTCCTTGAGCGCCAGATCCATATCGTTCATGGGCAGGATCGCCGCCGCACCGATAAACCGGTCCGGATAGTTGATCACCAAATCGATCATTTCGTCATTGGCCATCTGGCATACTTCGGCGGTATCGGCCGGATCGGTGAACAGTTCCGGCGGCGGGTTGGAGATCGTCAGGACATGCAGGACATCCGGATGTCTATCCATGAACCGGAACCGCAGGTCCAGCGTGTTGACCGCGGTTCGCGATTCCCGGCGTTCCAGGTACTTTTTGGCGATGGGGTCGGTAGTGGGCTTGGCCTTTTCCAGCAATCGCTGGGCGGCTTTCTGGGGCCACCAGTGCGTATAGATGTCGATCTTCACGGACGTCTCCCTGGAAGGTGTCTGTCGGATACCGAGGATGATGTTCACTCTCCCCGGGTGATCGGGTCACCCGGGGAGTGGCAGTCAGGCTTTATTTTTTCGACCGCTTATTGATCGTCCGGCATTTCCTTAGTGTACGACTTATTGGCCATAGTATCCTATCCAAATAGGAGGACCCCAAGGTGTCGTTGGGCCCACAGCTACAGGACTGCGAGTACAGCGGACGACACGTCCGCTTCGGATCGTTCCTTCAACCTTATGGCGGGCGAAAGTCAGCGAATTACAGGGGAGGCTTGTTATCCGTTCCGGCCGGCCGCCGTAAATTCCCCGCTAACCCGCGCTCACATCGAGACCCAGCAGCGCCGCCGCATTGCCGCCCATGATTTTGGCCTTGTCGTCTTCGGAGAGATTCTTGACCGAATCCACGTGTCCGACGGGATCGGTTTCGGCCATGTCGTAGGGATAATCGGTGCCCATGACAACGTGATCGGCGCCCCAGACCTCGATCATGTGGCGGAGCTGCTCCTCGGTGAACACCACGGTGTCGAAATAGAGCTGCTTCACGTATTCGGACGGCGCCTTGCCGGGGATGTTCACCCGGCAGTCGTCGCGGAGCGCCCAGGGGTGGTCGAAGCGCCCCCAATAGGCCGGGATGTAGCCGCCGCCGTGGGCGATGCAAATCTTGAGGCCCGGATACTTGTCGAGGTAGCCGTCGAACACCAGATGGCCGACACACAGCGCGCTCTCCAGCGGATGGCCGATGGTGTTGCGGAAGTAGTGATCGTCCATCCGGTCCTTGAAGCTGGTGCCGATGGGGTGGACGAAGATCAGGACGCCGAGTTCCTCGCATTTGGCGAACACCTTCTCGATACCGGCGCGGGTCAGGTCCCGGCCGTTGACGTTGGTCGAGATCTCGATGCCGCGGAAGCCCCGGCCGTTGACGCACTTTTCCAGCTCGGCCAGGGACGCGTCCTCGTCCTGCAAGGGCAGGATGCCGAGGCCGACGAAGCGGTCCGGGTGGCTCGCCACGGTCTCGGCGACCTGGTCGTTGACCATGCCGCAAATCTCCCGCGCGATCTCGACGGGCTGGCCGTAATTGTAGTGAAACGGCGAGGAGGAGATGGCCTGGACGTCGATGCCGCTGGCGTCCATGTCCTTGATGCGCTCCTCGGGGTCGGTGAGCTTGGGCAGGATGGTCTGCTGCTGGGTTTTGTTGATTTCCACCGTCAGCGGGTTGGAATCGACATTGCTCCTGGTGGCGTCGGGGGAGACCAGTTCGGCTAGGCGCGCGTCCGCCGCCGGCACATGGATGTGGCAATGGATGTCGACGGTGAAGTGCTTCTTGCCTTGGCGGGCGGCGTAAGCGTGTCCGCCCGTATCGGCGGGCGCGCGGTGGGCGCAGGTGAACAGCATGGGGGGCTCCCTGAAAGGCGATTATCAGCCGCCTTTCGATGTCACGCCGTTTCCGGGGAATCAAGACCGACTTCGACCATGCCGTCCGCAACCCGCACCGGATAGGCCGCGACGTCCGCCTTGCAGGGCGCCGAGACGGCCTTGCCGGTGGTGATGTCGAAGCGTCCGAAATGCAGCGGGCATTCGATCACCGTCCCGGTGAGATAGCCGTCGGACAGCCGGGCCCTCATGTGGGTGCAAATGTCGCCGATGGCGTAGAAGGTTCCGCCCACGAGATAGAGGCCGATCTCCCGGCCCTCGATCTCCAGATGGGTGATCGAGCCCTCGGCGAACCGGTCGGCCGGGCCCGCCGGATGAAAGCTGGGTCCGCTCACTCGGCCGCCGCCGGCACCGTGCCCTTCCCGGCCAGCAGCTTGGCCGCGTCGTCTTCCAGCACCGTCCCCTCGAAGTAGCCGGGATTGACGGTGAGGTGCAGCATCGCCGGGTTGGTGAAGGTGAGATCGCGGAAGTTGTCCTCGTCGATCAGCTTGGCCTCCACCAGGGACCAGGCTTCGGAGAGGATGGAGACCGCGTCCATCACGTCCCAGTGGCCGATGTCGGAGCCGAACATGGCCTTCAGCGGCGCGCCCACCGGCGACAGCCTCCGGTTGAAGGCCACCGAGGTCATCCGGTCGTCGGCTTCGCAGCCGAAATAGAACGGCTCGACGAAAAGCCGGCGGAGATCGCGGACCTCGGTCATGCCACAGGCCTCGAACTCATTGAAATTGTCGGGCGCCTTGCGCTGAAGGGGACCCCGCGGCTGGGCGCGGACCCGCTCGCCGGTATGGATCTCGTCGCCATATTCGTCGAACAGTTCGGCCAGAAGATCGACGTCGAGCTTGTCCGGGTCGAGGTTGGCCTTGAGATGGTCGACATTGCGCTTTTCGAAGTGCTCGACGATGTCGTTCAACAGCCCCATGGCCCAGCCGGCGCCGCCTTCGAGGAAGCCGAAGCTTAACCCCGGGAAGCGGTTGGTGACCCCGCCGAGGAACAGGGCGCGGGCGAAATACTCGGCCCCGGCGGCGAAGCCGCCCAGGTGATTGAAGACGTAGTTGGTCTTCGAATTCCGGTACATGTTGCCGATCCCCGCCGTGTGACCGGTCGGCGCAACCCTGAGCTCCTGGCACTTGGCCCAGAACGGGTCGTAGTCGTGGGGCGGATCGATGGCGATGGATTGGGTGCGGAACGGGGTTTCCCTGTCCGGGCCGTCATCGGGACGGATCACCTCGGTGCCGATCATGATCGCCTTGTGGCCAAGCTCGCCGACGGCGAACTCCAGTTCGGCAATGCCTTCCTCGGGCGTAAACGTCGGAATCACCGCCACCGGCCGGCAGCGGTCGCTCGCCTCGGCGAACATGTCGGCATACATCATGTTGAGCGCCCGGCAATAGACCTGCCGAAGCTCATCGTCCTGGTAGTACAGTCCGGGGATGCCGGCGGTGGTGTAGAAGTGGGAGAAGTCGATGCCCATCTCGTCCATGCGGGCGCGGAAATATTTGGGCAGCCGGGACATGGCGTGGTCGGCGGTGTGATCGCCCGACGGCACCCCCCACCACAGGAACTTGGACGGCATGTTGTATTGCTTGCGCTCCATCAGATGGGCGCGCCGCTTGACCATTTTGGCGGCGGTGTCCCTGCCGGCCAATTTGATCAGATAATCATCGATGGCGAACTGGCTCTCGACGACGTGGGCATCGGTATCGATGACCGGATGGTCCAGTTTCTTCCTGACATCGCTGCCCGGGAAATCCGCGAATCCCGACATGGCGCCGTCCTCCCCAACTCCTGATCGCATTTCGTTGCAATTGCAACTTGTTGCATGATCGGAATGCGAATTCAACGGAATTGAGCGGTTTTCCCTAGGCGGCCCGCCGGGGCCGCGCCTACACTGATATCCCGAAACCGTGATGGGGGACATCATGCAAGTGACGCTGCTCGGTACCGGATTGCCGTTTCCGAACCCGCACCGCCGGGGCCCCGCCTATCTGGTGGAAGCGGGCGAGGAGAAGATCCAGATCGATTGCGGGTCGGGGTGTGTCCACCGGCTCTACGAGGCGGGCTCGCGGCCGCAGGAAATCGATCACCTGTTCATCACCCACCTGCATTCCGATCACTACATCGATCTCGGTCACTTCGTCATCATGCGCTGGGTATTGGGGGATGACCGGCCGCTGCACCTATACGGTTCGCCCGGCCTCAGGAAAATGGTCGATCTGCTGCTGGAAATGCATGCCCCGGACATCGAGCTCCGGATGATCACCCGTACCAAGAAGCGCGAGCAGCCCAACATCATCGTCCACGAACTGGAAGAGGGGCAGGCGCTGGAAACCGCCAACGGCCTGACGGCGACGGCCTTCAAGGTGGACCACTATCCGCTGGAGATGCCGTTCGGCTTCCGCTTCGACACCAAGGACAAATCGGTCGCGTTCTCCGGCGACACCTGTCCCTCGGAAAATCTCATCAAACACACCCGGGGCGTCGACATCCTGGTGCACGAATGCACCGAGTACACCAAGTGGACGAACCCGGAGATCGACGAGAGCCACAAGGTCAAGACACACACCCATCCCGATCTGCTGGGGTTGGTGGCCCGGGACGTCAAGCCGGGGCTCCTGGTCGCCTCCCATCTGATGCCGCGGTCGATCCCCAAGGAACTGCGTCAAATGATCGGCGCCAACTATGACGGCCCCACGGTCGTCGGCGAGGACCTGATGACCTGCTGAGGGCTGGTTGAGGGCCGGCTGAGGGAGTGCAAATCCCGAGCGGACGGACACATCCACGACGTATTTGCGGCCGGAAACTGCCCTAGTAGGCGCGGACCTTCACGGTCATTTGGCCCACCTCGTCCACGGTCGCGACCATCGTATCGCCCGGCTCCACCGGCCCGACGCCTTCCGGCGTGCCGGTCATGATGACGTCGCCCGGATGGAGGGTGAAGAATTGGGTCGCGTAGGCGATCAATTTGCGGCAGCTGAAGATCAGCTTGCCGGTGTTTGATTTCTGGCGGACCTCGCCGTTTACGGTGATCTCGAAATCCAGCTTGTCCGGATCGGAGATGTCGTCGGGGGTCACCAGCCACGGCCCGAGCACCGCGTAGCTGTCGACGGATTTCCGCAAGGACCGGTCCTCGGTGCCCCGCACGGTCATGTCGAGACCGATGGCGTAGCCCGCCACATAATCGAGCGCGTTCGCCTCGTCGGCGTTCTCGCAGGTCTTGCCGATCACCATGGCAAGCTCCACCTCATGGTCGTTTCGCCGGTCGACGAACCTGAGCGCCACGCCGTCGTCCTGTCCGGCCAATGCGGAGTTCGCCTTCAGGAACAGCCCGTACTCGTCGATGGTTTTTATCTCGCGCCCGAAACTGATTTCGTCATCGTCCAGGGATTCCTCGTGGTGGGCGCGATAGTTCACCGGCGCGCCGATGACCTTGGTCGGATTGGCGACGGGCGAGCAGAGGTGCACGTCGGCCAGCGGTTTGGGCGCCGACCGACCGGCCTCCTCTTCGAGACGGCTCTTCAGCCGGTCCAGATTGGCGATGAACTGATCCCCAGGCGGCTGCGGCCAGCCTTGCGGTTCCAAATCGGCGATGGCGGCGGTGGCATCGAACACCTGACCGTCCCGGACCAGTCCCACGCGATCGTCGTCGTATCGGCAGATTTTCATGCGATTTTCCCGGCAATCCTCGTTTCCGGCGCGCTTTCGCGGCCTTTGTCGCTGTTCGGACATTTACTAGCTAATGCCTCGCAAATCGAGTTTAGAATGATAAACTGTCCGAATATTCCCAAAATACCGGGAATCGAGGAGGCGAACATGCAGATTCAGAAGCTTCATCACGTGGTCTACCGGTGCAAGGACGCGACGGAGACCGCGAAGTTCTATACCGAATTGCTCGATCTCGATTTCGCCATGGCGGTATCCGAGACCAATGTGCCTTCGACCGGCGAGTCCTGTCCTTATATCCACATCTTCTTCGAGATGGCGGACGGCTCCTCGGTCGCGTTCTTCGAGCTCCCCGAAGAGCCGGAGATGCAGATGGATCCGAATACGCCGGAATGGGTGCAGCATCTGGCCCTTGAAGTCGGCGATATGGACGAGTTGAATGCGGCCAAGGAGCGTCTGGTAAACGCCGGCGTCGAGGTGGTCGGCCCCACCGATCACACCTTCTGCCAGTCCATCTACTTCTTCGATCCCAATGGCCACCGGCTGGAACTGACCGTCCGCACGGAAACACCGGAGATGATGCAGCGTCTCCGCGACACCGCGACGCCGATGCTCGAGGAATGGGATCAGACCAAGACGGTCTCCGACAAGGCGGCCTGGATACACGAGAACACCGACGCCGGCCGATAGACCGGCCCCGCTCGGCAGGCGCGGATCGTCCCCATGAACGGCGAGCTACTCGTTCTGAGCGTCCGGCAGGGCGGCCACATGGAAAGCCAGTCGGGGCTCCAGATGAACGCGCCGAAGATTTTCGGCCGGCTGGCCGCCGACGGGTGCGATCCGAAGACCGCGTTCGTGGTTATTCATCCCACCAGCAACTTCATGGCGCACTACATGTTCGATCCGCTGCAAAGGCGGGGCCGCGCGCTGCTGGGCCTCAACACCCGCTATATCGCCAACGACACTATGCTGCTGATGGAGCGGGCGATCCAGGATCTGGGCGCCGGTATCCGGGAACTGCGGGACCGCGGCTACGACAAGATCGTTCTGGTGGGCAATTCGGGCGGCGGGGCGTTGGCCGCCATGTATCAGGACCAGGCGGAAAATCTGACCATCGAGACCACGCCGGACGGGCGCGCCATCGAAATCGCGCCTGAGGATTTGCCGCCCATCGACGGGATTGCGCTGCTCTGCGCCCACCCCGGCCGGGCGGTCACGCTCAGGGAATGGATCGACGCGGCGGTTACGGACGAGGCGGATTTGCTGGCCACCGACGCGGGCCTGGACATGTACAACCCGGACAACGGTCCGCCCTATGATGCCGATTGGCTGGCAAGGTACCGGGATGCCCAGCAGGCGCGCTGCGACCGCCTGACCGACTGGGTCCTGGCGCGGCTGGACGAGCTGGCCGATGGCGGCGATGCCCATCCGGCCCGCGATCAGGCATTCGTCGTCTACCGGACCATGGCCGATCCCCGGTTCCTCGACCTGTCCCTCGACGCCAACGACCGGGAGGCGGGCACCCTCTGGGGCGACGCAAGGACGGTCAACTATGCCGCCAACAATATCGGCCGGTTCACGACACTGCGGTCGTTCCTCAGCCAATGGTCGCCCCGGACATCGCTGGCCGACGGCCCCGATTGCCTGAGCCGCACCTCGGTCCCGGTGCTCAACGTGGAGTATTCCGCCGACAATGCCGTCTTCCCGAGCCAGGTGCGGGCCTGGGCGGCCGCGGCCGAAGGACGGGTGACCGACCACGTGCTCAAGGGCGCGCCGCACTATCTCCACGCCCATCCCCACTTTATCGAGGAAGTGGCGGATGTGCTGGTGCAATGGGCCGACGCCCTATGACGTTTTTCGAAATTATCTGATCCAGGGGGAGAGACCATGACCCAGGCCGTGCGCGACGGCTATGCCGAACAATTCTATCCACGGACCGAGGAGCTGGGTTCCGACGAAATGCGGATCACCGCGCTGGGGACCGGCCGGCCGTTCCTCCGCCGCTCCCAGGCCAATGCCTCCTGGCTGATCGAACTCGGCAACGGCGACAAGTTCGTTTTCGATTTCGGCTACGGCTCGCAGATGAATTTTACCGCGCTCGAAATTCCCTATCAGCGCATCACCGCCTGGTTCGCGACCCACCTGCATACGGATCATGTGGGGGACTTCGGCCAGGTTTGGGTCGGCAGTTGGGCCGGCGGGCGCTTGAAGCCGCTCGAGGTCTACGGCCCCTCCAGCAACAAGCCGGAATACGGCTTCGCCCATTTCATCGAGCACCAGATGGAATCCTATCGTTGGGACACGGACAGCCGGGTGAGCGCGCTGCCGGCCATCGGCGCCGAGGTGAATTGCCACGAATTCGATTATTCCAAGGTTCACGTGATCTATGACGAGAACGGCGTGAAGATCACCAGCTTCCCGGCGGTCCACATCTATGACGGCCCGGTGAGCCTGAAGCTGGAGTGGAAAGGCCGCTCCTTCGTCTATTCCGGCGACACCACGCCCAGCGAATTCATGGTCGAGAACGCCAAGGACGTCGAGGTGCTGGTCCACGAGACCTTCAACACTGTCGATCAGCTGATGGTCCGGTCGGGCTATGACGAGCGCACCGCCAAGGCCATCGGCACCATGATCCATTCGGACCCCGCCGAAGCCGCCTACGTCGTCAACCAGTGCAATCCCAAGCTCTTCGTCGCCTACCACTTCTTCAACGATTTCGACACGGTGGGCGAAATGGAGACGGCGATCCGCGAACACTGGAAGGGCCGCCTCGCCATGGCCACCGACTTCATGGTCGTCAACGTGACCGACGAGCACATAATCGTCCGCGAAGCCATCGTGTCCGATCACGTCTGGCCGGCCAAGGACGAGCACGAGGGCTTCGCCGATGCGCCCCGCAAGGAGCGGCTGCCCATATCCGAGTGGCTCCGCGAACGGCAGGTCTTCCCGAAGTTCTGAGGCGGGATTGAACATTCCGCCCCGCATCCGCGCGCCGGTGGACGCGGTTACCAGCCTGGCCGTGTGGCCGTATTTCCTGCTGGTGATGGCCCATGTGGGGTTCGGGTCCAACCAGATCATGGGCAAGATGGTGGAGGGGCACGTGCCGCCGGTGGGCTTGTCCTTCTGGCGCTGGGTGTTTGCCGTCGCCCTGATCCTGCCCTTCGTATGGGGCGATTTCCTGAAAAGCTTTTCCGTCGTCCGGCGGCACTGGAAGGTGCTGGCGCTGCTTGCTTTCAGCCTGGTGATGCTCGGCAACACGGCGATCTACATCGCATTGAATTTCACCACCGCCATCAATGCCGGCATCATTCCCGTCGCCCAGCCGGCGGTGACTTTTCTGCTCTCCTGGCTGCTGTTTCGCGACCGGCTGACCCCGGGCCAGGCGCTGGGGGCGGCGATCGCGGTCGCCGGCGTTCTGACGGTGTTGACGAAGGGGGAGCTCGGGTCGCTGTCGGGCTTGAGATTCAACACCGGGGATTTGTGGCTGCTGGTCTCGATCACCGGATTTTCGCTTTACGCGGTCGTGCTCAGAAAAGCGCCCAAGGATCTGTCCTTCATGGTGCAGCTTGTATGGATCGAGATATTCGGGGTGCTGTGGCTGCTGCCGGTCTACATCTGGGAAACCGCCGCCGTCCGGCCCATGGCGTTCGACGGGGTGACCATCGCGGCGGTCGCCTGGGCGACGCTGGTGGTGGCGATTTTCTCCATGGTGCTGTGGACCGCCGGGGTGAAGGCGGTCGGCGCCAACAAATCGAGCGTCTTCGTCTACTGCCGGCTGTTTTTCATCACCGTGGCGGCGCTTTGGCTGCTTGGGGAAACGGTCGAGGTTTACCATTTCGCCGCGTTCGCGGTGATACTGGTGGGGCTGTGGCTGGTCAGCCGCGCCGATGTCGAGGTCCCGGGATGAGCCGGTCCGGCCCGTTCCTCGGCATCTTTCTGATGATGGCGGCGATGACCCTGTTTCCCGTCAAGGACGGGTTCGCCAAGCTCTTGGGCGATACCTATCTCCCGGTCGGCCTCGCCTGGCTGCAGTACGCCTTCATGTGGCTGGCGCTGGCACCGGTGGTCGGCAAAATGCACGGCGCGGCCGCGTTGATCCCCAGGCCGCTGCCCATGCAGGCATTGCGGGGCTGCCTGATCCTGGGCGCGGTTTGCCTGTTTTACTGGGCGTTGAATTACATTCCGCTGGCCGACACCACGGCGATGACGTTCGTCGGCCCGTTGGTCACAACCGCCGTTTCGCCGCTCTTTCTGGGCGAAAAGGTCGGCATACGGCGCTGGCTGGCGGTATTGGCCGGTTTCGCCGGGGTGCTGATTATCCTCCGGCCGGATTTCGGCGGCGAGCGGATCGGCTACGTGATCGGGCTGGCGGCCGGGATTTGCATCGGCTTGTTCTACGTCGCCAACCGCAAGCTGGCGAGCGCCGATCCGCCGCTGGGCTCGGCTCTCCACTCGGCATTGTTCGGCGCCCTTCTGCCGATCCCGCTGCTGCCCTGGATTTGGGTGCCCCTGCAGCCGGCGGACGCGGGCTTCCTGGGCG